>JADYYS010000051.1 GCA_020853525.1 Ardenticatenales bacterium
ACGGAAAAGACCGGCGGCTGAAGCCGGCCGGCTGATGGCCTTCGGCCATTGCGCCCGCCTTCGCGGGCGCTTCAAACCTCGGGGTGCCCGCGAAGGCGGGCACCATGGCGACCCGATAGGGGCGCCTTTAGCCGGCCAGCTTTAGCTGCCGGAACTGGGTTTGCATACACGCCCTAACTGGGCGGCACCCCCGGCTCCGACCCCGCACCCACATCCGCATCCGTCGCCCCGCCCCGGCTGGACCACGTCACTTCCGGTCCCTCGTACGGCTGCCGGGACGGCGGCGTCGGCGGCGTCAATCCTTCCGGAGACGCCGGGACGCTGGTGGGCGGCGTCGGATCGGGCACCGCGCCGCCCGTCGGCTGCGGGCCGGCGGGCGACGTCGGCAAGCCCGACGCTGTCTGGGGCGCGGACGGGAACGGCGAGGCCGGCGGGATCGTGGCATCCGGCCGCGGGCCGGGCGACGGGATCGCCGGCACCGGCCCTGCCGGCATCGGCGGCGAGCCCTGTGGCCGCGCGCCGCCGGACGGGCCGTCGCCCGAGCCGTTCGGCGGCGGCATCATCGCCGCCGAATCGCCGGCGACGCCGGCGAACAGGCTGTAGAGTACGGGCACGACGACAAGCGTGAGGAGCGTGCTCGTCGTCAGGCCGCCGATCACGGTGGTCGCAAGCTCGCTGGCCAACAGCGCACCCTCGGTGAAGCCGAGCGCCTGCGGGATGAGCGCGATCACGGTGGCGACGGCCGTCATCATGATCGGCCGGACGCGCGTCCGCCCGCCCTCGATGAGCGCATCGTGGACGTTGTAGCCGCGCTTGCGCAACTGCTGGACGAAGTCGAGCAGCACGATCGCGTTCGTCACGACGATGCCGATGAGCATCAGCATCCCGATCAGGCTGGAGAGCGACAGCGCGCGCCCGGTTACGGCGAGCGCAATGAACGCGCCGGTCGCCGCAAACGGCAGGCTGAACAGGATCGCGAACGGCACGGACAGCGAGCCGAACTCCAGAACCATGATCAGATAGACGATCAGGATCGAGATCGGCAGCGCCAACAGGAGGTCGTTGAAGCTGTCCTGCTGTTCGCTCGAGCTGACGCCGCTGCCCACGCTGACGGGCGGCTCCTCGTCCTCGTTGTCGGGGTCGCCGAACAGGTCGTCGTGATCATCGATCACACGGTCGATGATCGCCATCGCGCTGGCCTGCACGCCGAACGTGTCCGTGTCCGTGATCTCACCGGAGATGAGCGCAGCGCGCTCACCGTTCACGCGGGTGATCTCGACCGCGCCGGCTCGGAGCGTGACCTCGGCGATATCGCCGAGCCGTACCTTGCCGCCGCCGGGGGCATCGAGCACGTGGTTCTCGAGGGCCGCCTTGTCCGTGATCAAGTCGTCCGGGTAGACGGCCAGCACGTCGAGCTTCGACACGTCGTCCCCGTCCGCCACCTCGATCGCACCGACGTCCTGGCCCTCGAAGATGCTCCGCAGCGCCAGCGCCACCTGAACCGTCGAGAGGCTCTCGGCTTGCGCCTTCGCCGGGTCGACCGCAACGGTCAGCGTCTGACGCGCCTCAGACAGATTGTTCTTGAGGTTGATGATCGGCAGGCCGTCGACGTTCGTGCTGTCCTCGTCATCGTCGTCCGTGTCGACGTCGTAGCCCTCCTCGTCCCACTCGTCGGGGTCCGTCAGGGCGGTCATGATCAGCGCCGTCGCGCGACGGACCTTGCGCTCGTCGTCGCCGCGCACCTGCAGGTCGTACACCCCGGCCGGCGGACCGCCGCCGGAACCGACGCTGACCGCGTAGTCGAAGACCCGGTTCGCCTTGCCGTCCTCGATGTTCGCCGCGGCCAGGACGGTCCGCAGCCGCGCCATCTCGGCGTCGGCGGTGTCCTCGTCCGCGGCCTCAAGGCGCGCCTTGACCTCATCGATGTCGTTCAGGTCGTCCAGTTCCGTGCGCAGCCGGTCCGCGACGTCCGCCGGATCCTCGCGGTCGCTCGACTCGAACCACGACAACATGGACGACGACTCCTCGTCCTCGTCCTTATCCTCGTCGTCGCTGTTGCCCGTCCCGTCCTCACTCAGCGTGGCCAGGATGGACGCCTTGGCCGGGTCGCCGCCGCTGAACAGACCGAAACCGGACGAGCCGGACCCGATCGTCGTCTCGATGTCGTCGATCGCGTCGTCGTCCTCCAGGATGTCCTCGACGAGCCGCACGATCGAGTCCGTCGTCTCGAGCGACGCGCCGGTCGGCAGCGACACCGTCACGCCGATCGTCGGCTCGCCGAAGCCCCCGAGGAAGGTCTGCGGGATGTAGCGGATCAGGCCGAGGCTCAGGGCGAAGATCGCCGTCGCGATCAGCAGGGTCACGAGGCGATGGCCGAGCGCCCAGCGCAGGATCGGCGTGTACACCCGCTGGAGCGTCGTCTCGTGCTCGGCGGGCAGCTTGTCGGCCGAGAGCCACCAGCTGGCAAGGAGCGGGATGACGGTCAGCGCCGTGATCAGGCTGGCGAGCAGGGCGTACGTCACGGTCTGCCCGAAGGGCAGGAAGAACTCGCGCGTCAGACCGCCCACGAAGCCGAGCGGCAGGAAGACCGCCACGGTGACGAGCGTGGCGGCCGTGATCGCCGTGGCCACCTCACCCGCGCCCTGCAGGATCGCCTGCCGGCGCGGGACGCCGTGCTGTAGGTTGCGGTACGTGTTCTCGATGACGACGATCGCGTCGTCGACGACGCGCCCGATGGCGATCGTCAGCCCGGACAGGGTGAGCAGATTCAGCGACAGGCCCTGCACGCGCATGAGCACGAGAGCCGCCAGCACGGACAGCGGGATGCTGACCGCGATGATCAACGTCGAGCGGATGCTGCGCAGGAACCACAGGATCACGAGGACGGCGAACAGGCCGCCCAGGATGCCCTCGTTCCGAACGCCGTTCAGCGACTCCGTGATGAACGATGCCTGCTCGAACACGAGGTTGACGTCCAGATCGCCGAGATCCTCGTTGTCATCCTGCAGCTCGTCGATCCGCGCCTTGACGTCGTTGACGACCTTGACGGTATTCGTGCCCCGCTCCTTGAACACGAGCAGCCCGAGGCTGCCCTGGCCGTTCGAGCGGCTGATGCTGCTGGCGGCCTCGGGCTCCCGGACGACCTCGGCGATATCGCCGAGCCGCACCTGGTCGCTCGCCCCGCCGTCCCGAACTGCGTCGTCCGACCCGCCGTCCCCGGCCGCGTCGTCGTCGCCGCCCGACGCAGGGGCGGCCGTCGCGGCGGTCATCGTGACGTAGACCAGGTCGCCCGGCTCGATGCTCGTTGCCGGCTCGCCGTCATCGCCCCGCACGGCCGCGGCGTCGACGCCCAGCCGGTCGGCGATGCGCTCCACGGTGTCACCGGGCTTGACGACGACGACTTGCACCACACCGCCTGAAGCAGCGCCATCGTCGGCGCCGGCGGCCGAAGCTTCGCTCACCCCGCCTTGTCGCAGCGCCTCGGCTCGGATGTCGGCCGGCAGCGCGGCCAGGACGTCCGCCGGCAGCGCAGCGGCCCCGCCGGGCGGCAGGCTTTCGAAGATCTGGCTCGCCGCGTCGCGGAGCACGTCCGGCGCCAGGAGCTCGAGCTGATCGATCAGCTCAGCCGTCAGATCGTCCGTCGTCTCGAGCGTCAGGTCGAACGGCAGGGACTCGGCGAGCTGTTGGACGGCTTCGGGGATCGGGAACGGGCCCGTCGGGAGGATGGACGCCGCATCGGCCCGGTCGCCGTCATCGGTGCTGTCCCCGGCGGCGGCCGAACCGTCGCGCGACGACCCGGCATCGCCGGACGCCGTGCCCACGCCGCCGCTCGGCGGCCCTGATGGCGGCCCGCCGTTGCCGCCCGAGCCGCCCCCGCCGATCACGAGGTCCTCGAGCGCAGCGGTCGTCGTGATGCGATGGCTGACCTGGAGCGGCGTGAGCAACCCGTCCGTTTCCAGACTGCCGGCCGGGAACGAGAGGTCGTTCGCCGCCAGTGCCCCCTTCACGGCATCGATCGAAACGCCCTTTTCCGACATCGCGTCGGGATCGAGCTTGAGGTAGACCTTGTCCTCGCGCACCCCGGCCAGCTCGACCCGGCTGACGCCCGCGATGCCTTCGATCTCGGGCACGAGGTCGTTCTGGACGAGCTGCTGCAGGTCGGCTTCGTCGATGTCGCCGGAAATGCTGCCCTGGATCGCCGGGATGTCGGCGAAGCTGAAGAGGATGATCTCGGGATCGTTCGCATCGGCCGGCAGATCGACGGTGGCCAGCTGATCCTCGATCTCGGCCCGGATGTCGTCCTGCTTCGTGCCGTACTCGGCCTGCAGCGTGATCGCCGCGAAGCTCTCGGACGCCGTCGCGGTCACGTCGAGGACTTCGATGTCCGTGATCGCGTCCAGCGCCGTCTCGATCGGCTTGATGACGGAGTTCGTCACCTCGTCGGCCGACGCGCCGGGATAGATGACGACGATGGTGGCCGTCGGCGGCTCGATGTCCGGGATCAGCTCGCGGCCAAGTCCGCGCGCCGCCCAGAGGCCGCCGCCGACGAGCGCCAGCATGAGCAGGATGGTGATGGACGGCCGGTCGAGGGCCCAGCGGGTCAAACGTGTCATCGGTCGATCTCCCGGTGCTTCTTGGCAGGGATCGCCCGAGCGGGGAGAGGGTGGGGTTCTCCGCCGCAGCTCGGTCGGTCGAGCGCGGTCTTAACTGAATTGTAACCGCCCGTCATTGTACGGGCGATCCGTCCGACGTCAACCCCCGGCGCGAAATCGGACCGCCGGTGGTTTCGCAACGACCGGTCGAGGGGGTATCCGGGTCGGGAAGGCGGGGTGGAGCCCCGCTCTCACGTCATCGCGGATCGCGTGACCGGCGTCGGGTCGCACCGATGCCGCCGAGCAGGCCGAGCACGCTCGCGAGTGCGGCCAACGCGCCCGGTCCGAAGAGGTCGGCCAGGCCGCCGTCGGGCATCGTCGCCGGCCCGCCGGACGTCGCCGCCGCATCCCCCGCGACGCCGCCCAACGCATCGCCGCCCGCCGAAGACGTCGTCGTCGCCGTATCGACCGCCGTCGTCGTCGTGACGGTTTCGGCGCCGGTCGCGGTCGTGGACGTCGTCGCCGTCGTCGCGCCGCCGGTCTGGCGACCACCCTTGCTCGACGGGCGAACGGCCTCCGTCGTGGCGAACGTCGTCGTCGCCGCTGCGGTCGATGTCGTGGACTCCGTTGCGGTGAGCGCCTCCGTGTCGTCGGCCGATGTCGGTGCCGTCACGGCGTCCGTTGCGGCAACCACGGCGTCGGCGGCACCGGGCAGTGCGTTCGGCATTGCGTTCGGCAACGCGTTCGGCAGGGCCGCCTGCACGGCCGAGACGGCCTTGGCCAGCGCCTCGGCCAGCAGGCCGACCTCGGACGCGTCGAGACCGAAGCTCACACCTGAGAGTGTCTCACCCGCCACCGGCAGCGCGTCGTAGCCCGGGACGTCGAGCCCATCGGCGGTGCCGAGGAGGACGGCCAGCGCCGACGTGTCGATCGCCACGTCGTAGCTGCCGGCGCCGAGCGCCGTGAACTGGTAGAGGCCGCGGCTGTCCGTGGCTGTCGTGTCGACGCCTTCCGGACCGAGGAGGCGGATCGGCACGCCGGCCACCGCCGACTCGCTCGGGCTGAACGCGCCGTCGCCGTCGGCATCGAAGTAGACGTAGCCCTGGATCGCGCCGCCGGCGCCGGCCGTCGACGTGTCGGTGGCGGCCGACTGTCCCTTCTGGGCGTGGACCGCCGCCGGCGTGGCGACGGCGGCAAGGGCGAGGGCCGCGACGAGCGCGGCACGGGTGGCGCTGCGGGTGCGCGGGTCAATGTGGGCCGCAAGCGGATGCATCAGACGCTCCTCGTCGTACACGGTGCCGCCGACAACACGATGTCGGCGGCGAGACGGAACGCCAGCGGCTGGGGTGGGGTCCCCGGGTGAGCGGCGACGGACTGGCTTCAGGTGCGCGGTGCGACCTTGAGGCCGAGAAGGTCCAGGTTGGCCGAGGGAACCGGTGCGGGCGCGCCCGTCAGCGGGTCCGTGCCGGCCACGGTCTTCGGGAATGCAATGACCTCGCGGATCGACGACTCGCCGGCCAGGATCATGACCGTCCGATCGAAACCCCAGGCGATCCCGCCGTGCGGCGGCGCGCCGTACTGAAAGGCGTCCAGCAGGTGACCGAACTCGGTCCTTGCCTGCGCCTCGTCGATGCCGAGGAGTGCGAACACGTGTTGCTGCACCGCCGAATCATGGATCCGAATCGATCCGCCGGCCACTTCGACACCGTTGAGCACCGCGTCATAGGCCATCGCGCGGACCGCGCCAGGGTCGCCGGCCAGGAGCGAGACGTCGTCGGGATGGGGGGCGGTGAAGGGATGGTGGACGGAATCCCATCGCTGCTCGTCGTCGTTCCACTCGAACAGCGGCGGGGCGATGAGCCAGAGGAAAGCCAGTTCGTGGGGATCGATCAGGCCGAGCGCCTCGCCCAAGTGGAGCCGCAGCCGCCCGAGGCTGTCCTCGGCCACCTTGCGCGCGGCGGCGACGATGAACACGGTGTGGCCGTCGGCGGCGCCGAGTCGCTCGCGCAGCGCCGGCTCGACGTCGGCCACCCACTTGGCCACCGAGCCGCGCGTCTCGCCGTTCTCGAACGCCACCCACGCCAGTCCGCCCGCGCCGAACGCCTTGACGATCTCCTCGAGCTCACCGACTTCCTTGCGGCTGAAGAGACGTGGAACGCAAATCGCCTTGATCGCGCCGCCGGAATCGACGGTGGAACGGAAGACGGCGAAATCGCTCGTGGCGAACAGATCGCCCAAGTCCTCCATCGTCATCCCGAAACGGAGGTCCGGCTTGTCGTTGCCGTACCGGCGCATCGCCTCGGCGTACGTCATGCGCGGGAAGGGCACCTGGCGGATCGGGCGATCGGGCACGACCGCCCGGCAGAGGTCGATGAACATCTGCTCGTTCAGCGCCATGACGTCGTCTTCGTCCACGAAGCTCATCTCGATGTCGACCTGCGTGAACTCGAACTGACGGTCGGCCCGCAGGTCCTCGTCGCGGAAGCAGCGGGCGACCTGGTAGTAGCGATCCATGCCGGCCACCATGAGGAGCTGCTTCATCTGCTGCGGGCTCTGCGGCAGCGCGTAGAACGTGCCCGGGTTCAGCCGGCTGGGCACGAGGAAGTCGCGCGCGCCCTCGGGCGTGCTGCGGGTCAGGATCGGGGTTTCGATCTCGATGAAGCCATGCTCGTTCAGCGCCTGGCGCACGAACGCCGTGACGCGGTGACGAAGGTCCATGTTCCGCGCCATGCGCTCGCGCCGCAGGTCGAGGTAGCGATAGCGCAGGCGCTGCGCCTCGTCCAGGTTCAGGTCGCGGGCGACCTCGAACGGCGGCACCTTGGAAGCGTTCACGACGCGCACGACGGCCGCACGCACCTCGATCTCGCCCGTCGCCAGGTCCGGGTTGCCCTCGAATCGCGCCGCGACGGCACCTTCGACCTGGACGACCCACTCGCTCCCGATCTCGGCCGCGCGGGCGTACGCCTCCGGCGCTGCCGCCTGATCGCACACCACCTGGGTCAGCCCGTGGCGATCGCGCACGTCCACGAAGATCAGCCCGCCGTGCTCGCGCCGCCGATGGACCCAGCCGGCCAACGTCACCGTCTGGCCGACGTGCTCGCGGCGCAGCTGGCCGCAGGTGTGGGTGCGATAGGCGGTTTGCATCGGAGGGGCGCCCCTGCATGGGAACATCGACGCTGTCACGAGGCCAAACGTTGGTGATCGGCCCGGGAAAGCACCGCGGGGGCCCACAAGGAGCCCCCACGGTTCGGTGGCATCCACCGAAGGATCGCTAGGCGATCGCCTCGGTGGTGCCGTTCTGACGCGCACTACTATCCATTCGACACCACCTCCCTTCCTTATAGGATTGCGGATGAATCCGGATGAAGGGGACCAGAAACCGAAACCTGCGCGCGTCCAGGAGGTGGGTGCCGGCAAGTATGGCAGACGCGCGGTGGGGGGGTCAAGCTTGGCCTTGTCGTTTTCGTCGCGCTGTGCCCGGCGGTATACTCGTCCTCCCTGAGCGCGCCCCGACCCCGTCGTCGGTCCGCCCGACGCGTCTGAGGCCCGATTCAACAGCCTGTCAGTGGAGGACGTGAGAGATGCGCAGCCCTTGCACCCACCGCACGCGCGCCGCCGGCCTGCTCGTCTTGGCCCTCGGCCTGGCCGCGTGCTCGAGCCCGACGCCCAACCGCCCCCTGGACGCCGCCCCGGGCGGCGAGAGCGGCGGCGGATCCGCCGGAACGCCGGCCGCACCGTCATCGAGCGGCAGCTTCCGCACCGACCCGATCAGCGGCGGCCCCGAGGTCTGGGACGAGCTGTACGGCACCGCACCGGCCGATGAGGGCTACCCGCCGAAGCGCTTCGAGTCGCCGACCCTGGAGTCGCCCTATCCGGGGCCGGACGGCGATTCGGACGACACCGCCGACGACGGCTCCGGCGCCGGGAACGACGCCGGGGACGCTGCCGCACCCGCTGTGACGGCCGAACCGACGAAGTCGGGGGGGTGAGCACGGGTCCGGCGACCGGTGACGATTGCGACGACCGGCTCCGCACGGACGGCTTCGACGCGCCCGGCTTCCAGCGCGCCGTCCTGGACGGCCTGCGCGGCATCGAGGGACTGACGGTCGCCGACGTCAAGCCGTTCGTCGTCCGCTTGCGCTACAACGACCAGCCGTACGTCATCCAGCTCGATGCCGTGTTCAAACGCTATCGGCACGGCGAGCTCGATGTCGGCGATGCGGTCGAGGAGCTGAAGGCCGCCCTCGGCGTGCCGGGCGCCGCGATCGACGCCGCCGGTCCGTACCCGCGCCTGGCGCGGTTCGGTACGGTCCCGGCCGGCGCGTACCACGTGCCTTGCCCGTTCGACCCCGACCTGGCCGTCTTCTTCGTCCGCGTGCTGCCGAACGGTCACATCCCCCTCACGCCGAGCGATGTCGCGCGCGACTGGCACGGCGACGGCGGGGCGCTCATGGCCGCCGCGCTCGGCCACCTGGCGGAGCGCACGCAGGGCATCCCGGCCGACGGCTTCGGCGAAGGCGACGAGCTCGTCCTCGCATGGCACACCGGCGACGGCCTCGATGCCGCGGCGGTGCTCCTGGACGACCTCCTCGACGCGCTGTCCGGGTGGGTGCCGGGCACGCTGCACATCGGTGTGCCGTCGCGCGACGTGCTCCTGGCGTGCGGCGATGCCGATGCGACGCACCTGGCGACCGTGGCCGACGACGTGCGGGCGACGTTCGAGCAGGCGGGGGACGAGGCGATCAGCGGGCGGATGTATCGGTGGGCGGGGGGACGACTCGTCGTTTCGGTGTGATCGGCCGAGCGCCGCAGGCCGGGCGGACGATCAGCGCCGGGACATGCGGCTCAGCCCGTGAAACAGGTGGCCGAACCACACCGCGTCGTCGCCGACGCCGATCGAGACGATATTCACGTCGCCCAGGCCGTCCGCCAGGCCCCAGACTTCGAGCGCGCCGTCGGAACGGCGGCGCGCGGCGCCGTCCGATGTCCCGATCCAGAGATCCCCGCCGGGTCCGATCTCGAGCGTCTCGATTCCGCTGTCCGGCAGCCCGTCCTCGGCCCCGAGCGTCGACCACTCGCCACCGGGACTGCGCCGGCTGATCCCACCCTGACCCCCGACGAAGACTTCGCCATCGGCCGCCGCCACGATGCTCGATGTCCAGTCGTCCAACAGGCCGTCGCCCGCCGTGAACGTCGTCCAGGTGCCGTCGCCGGCGCGCCGACTGACGCCGCCGCCGAGCGTATCGCCGAACTCGTCGGTTTCGGGCTCGGTCGCCGCCCACAGCGCCCCGCCCGGCCCGAGCGCGATGTCGCGGACGCGGTTGGACGCGAGGCCGTCCCGGCGCGTCCAGTGCTCCCAGGCACCGTCCGATCCGAGCCGGGCCACACCGCCGCCGGAAGGCGCCGATCCATCGGCCGGCTCGGTCTGCGTGAGGCCAAGCCAGACGCTGCCCTCAACATCGACGTGCAGCGCGTCGATGACGCCGTCCGGCAGCCCTTCCGTCACGGTCCACATGCGCCACCCGCCGTTTCGCGCGCGCCGCGCCAGACCGATCGGGCTGCCGAACCAGACGTTGCCGAGGGCGTCGGTCGCCGCAGCGCCGACGTCGAGCAGGTGCAGTCCGGCGAACGCGCTCCGGCGCGCCCCGTCCGCGGCCTGCCAGATGATGTGCCGGGGCGAACCGAGGACGATCCCGCCCGCCGGGTTGCGGGCGATCCCGCCGACCTGGATCGGCGTCGCCGCGGCACCGAGCGTCGTGGATACGGTCCGCCACGCCCCACCCGGCGGCCGGTGCGCGACGAGCCGCGGCCGCTCGTTCGGGTCACCGTCGCTCGGTGCAACCATGCTCGCCCATACCCCACCGTCCGCCGCGACGGCCACGTCGATGGCTTGGCCGGCCGGCAACCCGTCGGCCGCGACGGCGCTCGACCAGCGGCCGGCGGCGTCCATGTGGCTGAGGCCGGCCTCGGTGGCGAACCACGTGCCCCCGTCACGGTCGAAGTCGATGCCCGTGATCCACTTGTTCGTCAGGAGACCGTCGTCGGCGGTGTACTGCGTCCAGATGTCGTGATCGAGCATCGCGACGCCGCCACCGTCGTACCGGCCGGTCATCTCGTTGAACAGCCCGGTCGTCCCGACCCATACGCGGCCCTTGGCATCGGCGGCGATGCTCGTCACGAGGTTGGAGGGCAGGTCGTCGAACGCGCCGTAATGGCCCGTTGTGCGGCCGTTGCGGTCGAGGCGAAAGAGGCCGCCGGTGGAGCCGAGCCAGACCGTACCGGCGGCATCGACTTCGATGGCCATGAAATCCCAGATCGGTGTGCCGGTGAGCGGATGGGTGACGAGGCGGGACCGCCACACCCCGTCGGCGCCCAGCCAGGCGATGTTCGCGTCCGTTACCGGCCCCGGTCCCGAGGCAATCCACGGTCGGTCGTCGGGGTCGAGAGCCACGCTTGCGACGTAGGAGAACGGCAGCCGTGCTTCGATGTGGTGCAGCCTCTGCTCACCGGATGGGGCGATCTCGATCAACCCGAAGCCCGTCGCCAGCCAGACGCGGCCGTCGGACGCCACGTCCATGTCGTAGAAGAACGTCTGGGCGTCATCCGCCGTCGCCGTGAGACCGCGCCACGCGCCGTCGCCGTCGCGATGCGCCACGCCGCCGGCCGTGCCGAACCAGGCGCCGTCTTCGCCGAGTGCGATGGCCTTCACTCGGGCGTCGGGTACGACATCAGGCGTCAGCCGCTCGCTCCACGTGCCGTCGGCTGCACGATGTGCGAGCGTGGTCTCGGCGCCGACCCATACCTCACCGTCCGCCGTCGCGGCCACCGCAGTGGCGCCGAACACGTCGTCGTCGCTGCGATATACAGCCTCGCTCTGGCCGCGCGGCAAACGCAGGAGGTTGTTTTCGGCAGCAATCCATACATCGCCCCCCGGCGCCGCCGCGACCGCGACGACCCGCCCGATCGGCCCGCGGCCTTCCTCGCTGTGCGCCTGGCGGACAACGCTCCATCCACCGGCCGCGTCCCGACGCCCGAGTCCGTTCTCCGTCCCGACCCAGATTCCGCCCGAGTCGGCAGCCAAGCTGAGGACATGGGCGTCCGGCAGACCGTCGGCGAGGCTGAACACGCGCCAACCGCCGTCCGGTGCGCGCCGGACGAGCCCGGCACCGTCGGCACCGAACCATAGGTTGCCGGCCGCGTCGCGCAGCGCGCTGGTGATCGGCTGATCGATGAGCACCGCCGGCGTGTGCACGACGTCGAACGTGCCGTCGGCCGCCCGCTCAACCAGCCCGCTCCGCGTGCCGAACCACGTCCCCCCTGCCCCATCGGCGACGATCGCGCTCACCTCGAGGCCGTACAGCATCTCCGCGTCGCGCAGCGCCTGCCAGCGGCGTCCCCCGTCCTCGGACAGGCTGACACCAAGGTCGTGTCCCACCCAGACGCGGCCAAGCGGATCGACGTGGACGGCCGTGATCTCGTTGGTCAGCAGACCCTCGGCCACGGTGAACTTCTGCGGGGTGGCGGAGCGCATGTCCCACGTCACCAGCCCCGACGTCGTCCCGACCCACATGCGCTGTCCGGCCGCATCCATGTACAGCGACGTGACATGTCGGCTCAAGGTGAAGTTGGACCACTCCCAAGCGCCGGGCACCGGTGGCGGAGGCGTTGCGGTCGGGCGCGGCGTCCGGGCCGTCGGCGCGCCGGCTTCCACGGGAGGAACGAGGTCGTTGCGGGCATAGTGGCCGACGAGCGGGAGGTAGACCCGCCCGTCGTCCGCCGCCGACCGCAACGAACCTTCGACGGCAGCCTGCGATTCGCGCACGGCTGGGCCGAGCAGCAAGAGCACGGCGAAAAGAAACAGGACGGTGATGCGTCGTAACCGCGATACCGTGCGCATGGTGGCCTCCCTGGCGATGATGCAATGCATGGATGAAGAGAAGCGTGCAGGCGGGTTACCGCACCCCGACCCCCGTCAGATCCTCCCGCATGTGGCAGCTCTTGTACTTCCGCCCACTGCCGCACCAGCACGGGTCGTTGCGGCCGACCTTGGGCTGCGCGCGGACCGGACCGCCGGGGGCGCCTGCCGCTGCGGCGGCTTGGGCGCGCGCGAAGAGCGAGTCACGCGGCGCGGCCGCCTGCCCGCCGACGCGGCCGCGCTGGGCCGCCGACGACCCGTTCGCACCGTCCGTCGCGCGGCCGTCGCCGTCGGGCGCGGCGCGGCGCGGGGCGGGGCGGGGCGCCTCGGCCGGCTCGGCCAGGAAGACGCCGCGGACGATGTTCTCGCGGATGATCGTGAGCAACGACTGGAACATCGCGAAGCCGTCGCGCTTGAAGGCCACCAGCGGCTTTTCCTGGCCGACCCCGCGCAGGCCGATGCCGGTGCGCAGCTCGTCGAGCGCCGTCAGATGGTGGATCCAGGCGTTGTCGATCGTCCGGAGCAAGACGTGGCGCTCGAGCTGGTGCATGAGGTCGGGGCCGAGGCGGGCGGTCTTGGCGTCGTACAGCTCCTCGGCCAGCGCGAGCAGGTGGTTGCGGATGGCGTCGGGCGACCAGGCACGCCAGTCCTCGTGGTGCTCGTCGTCCGGGATCGGGAAGATCGAGCGGACGACGGTGTGCAGGCCGGCCAAGTCCCATTCGTCCCGCTCGCCGGCAGTGTAGAGCTCGACGAGCGCGGCGACCTCCTCCTCGAGCATCGTCCAGAAGATCGGACGGTATTCTTCCCGCCTGAGGATCTCGGCGCGCTGGCCGTAGATGAGCTTGCGCTGCTCGTTGATCACCTCGTCGTACTCGAGGAGGTGCTTGCGGACGTCGAAGTTGTAGCCCTCCACCTTCACCTGCGCGCCCTCGATCTGGCGGCTGACGAGCGTGCTCTCGATCTCCTGGCTCTCGTCGACCCCGAAGCGCTCCATCAGCCGCTTCACCCGGTCGCCGCCGAAGCGGAGCATCAGGTCGTCTTCCATGGCCACGAAGAAGCGGCTTTCACCCGGATCGCCCTGCCGGCCCGCCCGCCCGCGCAGCTGGTTGTCGATCCGCCGCGCCTCATGCCGCTCGGTGCCGAGGACGAAAAGACCGCCGAGCGCGATCACCTCCTCGCGCTCGCGCGCGCATCGGTGCCAGGCGTCGGCGAGCGTCTTGGACCACTCCGTCGGGAAGCGCTCGGTGGGGTCACCGCCGGAGCGGAGGATGCTGACGGCCTCGTCCCAGTCCAGCGCCGAGAGCGTCGTGAGATCGGCGCCGCGCTTGCGGAGGTCGGCGCGGGCGGTGCCTTCGGCGTTGCCGCCGAGCAGGATGTCGACGCCGCGGCCGGCCATGTTCGTGGCGATCGTGACGGCGTTCTTGTGCCCCGCCTGGGCGATGATCTCGGCCTCGCGCTCATGGTTCTTGGCGTTCAAAACCTCGTGCGGGACCTTGCGCTTCTCGAGCAGCTGGGAGAGGCGCTCGCTGGTCTCGACGGCCACTGTGCCGACCAGGATCGGCTGCCCGGTGGCGTGGCGCTCCACGATCTCCTCGACGACGGCCTTCCACTTGGCGCCGACCGCGGTGTAGACGAGGTCCGGACGGTCGATGCGCTTGATGTCGCGGTGGGTCGGGATGATCGTGACGTCCAGGTCGTAGATCCGCTGGAGTTCCTCGCGCTCCGTCCAGGCCGTACCGGTCATGCCCGAGAGCTTGTCGTACATCCGGAAGTAGTTCTGGAACGTGATCGTCGCCAACGTGACGCTCTCGCGCTGGACGCGCACGCCCTCCTTGGCCTCGATCGCCTGATGCAGCCCTTCCGAAAAACGCCGGCCGTGCATGAGCCGCCCGGTGAACTCGTCGACGATGACGACCTCGCCGTCCTCCGTGACGATGTACTCCTTGTCCCGCTCGTACATGACCCGCGCCTTCAGCGCGTTCTCGAAGTAGGGCGTGAGCTGGTAGTGCTCCGGGCTGTAGAGGTTGTCGATCCCCAGGGCGCGCTCGAGCTTCTCGATGCCGTCGTCCGTCGGGGTGACGACCTTCAGCTTGATGTCGACGGTGAAGTCCTCTTCGGGCTTCATCCGGCTGACGTGGTCGGCGAAGCGGACGTACCAGTCCGTGGCCTCCTCGGCCGGACCCGAGATGATGAGCGGGGTGCGCGCCTCGTCGATGAGGATGTTGTCGACCTCGTCGACGATCGCGAAGTAGAGGTCGCGCTGGACACGCTGGCTGAGGTCCCAGACCATGTTGTCGCGCAGGTAGTCGAACCCGAATTCGTTGTTCGTGCCGTACATGATGTCGGCGGCGTACGCGTCGCGGCGGTGGACGGGTCGGAGGTGCTGGTAGCGGTCGTCGGCGGCCTGGAAGTCCGGGTCGTAGAGGAACGACGACATCTCCGGGTTGTGGCCCATGTTCTGGATGACGCCGGCCGACAGGCCCAGGGCGTGGTAGATCGGGCCCATCCACTGCACGCCGTGCTTGGAGAGGTAGTCGTTCGGGGTGATCAGGTGGACGCCGCGTCCGGTGAGCGCGTTCAGATACAGCGGCAGCGTGCCGACGAGCGTCTTGCCTTCGCCGGTGCGCATCTCCGCCACACCGCCCTGGTGCAGCACCGTGCCGCCGATGATCTGGACGTCGAAGTGCCGCATGCCGAGCGTCCGCTTCGAGGCCTCGCGCACCGCAGCAAACGCCTCGGGCAGCAGATCGTCCAAGTCCTCGCCGTCCGCCAGTCGCGCCTTGAACTCGGCCGTCTTCATCCGCAGCCCGTCATCCGACAGCTGCGCGTACTCGGGCTCGAGCGCGTTCACGGCGCGAACGATGGGCTGGATGCGCTTGACCGTCTTGGCGTTCGGATCGCCGACGATCTTGGTCACGAGGGATTGGATCATGTGGGGGTCTCGCAGGGTGGGGTTGACCGGTCGATTATAGCGCCCCCCGAGAGGCCCGCGCGTTAGCGTTGCATTGGAGGCGTATGATCCGGCGGCCGGCTCCCTGCGATACGGAGTGGATCGATGCGCATCCTGCTCGCCTGCCGCACCCTGTCCGTCGCCCCCGCCGCCATCGAGGAAACCGAGCGTGAGCTGTTCTCCGCGCGCGGCCGGCGCGATGCGCGCAAGGTGGTCATCTACGGCGGAGGCGTATTGGGGTCGGCGGTAGGCGGATCGTCGGCCCACGCGATGGATCGGAATGGATCGGACCGTCGGCCCGCACGATGTCCTGATGGGGCAGCTGTCTACCGCCCCGCCAACCGCACGACATACGGCACATACGCCTTCCCCGGGTCCACATGTACCGCTTCGCCCGTCACCGTCACCGTGACGCGTTGCGGGCTGCCGGTGATCGTCGCGTCGGCGCTGGCGATCGTCAGGACGCCGGTGGCCTCGCTTGCCGGCAGCCGCCGGGCATCGACGGTCAGGGTGACGACGGCGGGGAACGCGCCGCCGGCGGGCGTGACGGTCAGCCACGGCACGTCGGCCGTGGCGGTGAAGGCGGCGCAGCGCGCGGCGTCGGGCATGTGGCCGACGAGGACACGCAGCGGCGTGAGGGCGGCGCGGTCGACGGTGAGGGCGGTGGGGGTGACGGCCAGGCGGGCAGCCAGCGGCTCGGGCTGCGGGCCGGCGTCCGCGGCGTCGATCGGCGTGCCGAGGTAGGCCGAGGCGATGTCGGGCGGCGCGTCGGCCAGATCGAGCCAAGCCGGGCGGCGGAGTTCGACCATCGCCGCCACCGCGCCCTCCAGGACGCGCACGACGGCCGCGTCGGCGCCGTGGGCCACGCCGGGCAGGTCGCGGACATCGACGAGGATCCGCTGGCGGGCGTCGATCGTCCGCAGCAGCGTGCCGGCGTAGCCGCAAGCGGGCGCGTACGTATCGATCGCGATGCGCGCGGTTTGCGTCAACGGGTTCTGGACGGCGATTCGGCCGCCGAACGTGTCCGTCATCGTGCCCGTCAGGGCGATTGGGGCGGCCGCCGGGTCGTCGGGCGAGGCGACGGCCGGGCCGCCGAGGTCGGGCAGGCCGATGAAGCGCGGCGCGGTCGAGGTCCAGTCGGCCCAGTCGAACGACCACGTGCGCACGCCCCAGCCCTCGATCGGCACGGGCACGTCGCGCGCCTCGCGCCAGCTGTGGACGGCGATGGACAGCGGCAGCGCCAGGGGCACCGCCGCGAACATCTCGCCCCATCCGTCGCCGCCGGGCTTGCCGAGTCCGAAGCCGGGCTGGAGGACGGTCTGCACCCGCGGCACCAGCGGGTAGCCGAACTCGCGCCGCGGCTCACCCTCGGCCTGCATCCGGTTCGCCAGCTCCAGGCGCTCGGCGTACGGGTTGAAGACCGGGATATTCGTCTCCCAACCCTGCGCGCGATCGGTCGGGTCCTGCGCGAGCGACAGCACGCCGTCGGCCATGAAGTTCACCTTCTCCTGATAGCCGAGCGGCATGAGCTGGCGCAGCCCGGGCGACGGGAGCGGGGCGGTGGGCATGCGGATGGCGGGGACGGTGTAGCTGAGGTTGCGACCCCCGTTGGGGCCGAAGACGGTGAGGGCGGCGGCGAGCGGGCGATCGCTCACGAGACGAACAGTGGCCGAGCCGTTCACGTCGGCAAAGGCCTCGACGCTGTCGAGATCGAAGCCGTCGAGCGCGCCCGCTTTGAGGGTATGGGTGTACACGCCGCGCAGGCCGTTGCTCGTCCGATAGGCCGAGACGACGACCGTCGCACAGGCGCCCGCCGGGTTGAACAGGCGGACGGCACTCGACAGCCCATCCGGGCTCCGGATCCAGGCGCCCGGAAGGTCGTAGACGAAGCGCGCGCGCGGTCCGCCGTCTTCCGACGGCGGTGCCCAGCCCGTGTCCGCGAGGCCGAGCGCTTCGAAATGATCCACCGATCCTCCGCCCGCGGAGCGCGCCGCGCCCAGCTGCTCGATCACGCCGCCGATCGGCTCGCCGCGCGCCATGGCCGCGTCGAGGCCGTTCGGTAGGGCGTCGGTGGCACCGCCGCGCACGAACGCGTCCATGAACGCCGTACCCGGACATGCCGGCGCACCGGCCGATGGTCGCCAGCGTGCCAAGTGCGCGCAGACGACGTCGGCGACGGTCGCATCGGTCCCCAAGCCTTCCGCGACGGCCGCATCGACCCATGCCGCGTCGACGTCCGCCGCGCGCCGCTCGCTGAGGCTAAGGACGGCAACGGTTGCCGAAACGCGCCACGTGGCGCCGGGCGCCAGCGTGCCGCTGCACAGCGTCCGCGTCAGAAAACAGCGCTCGCATGACCCCGCATCGGAAGCGAACGGCCACGCGTCGAGCGAGAGCAACCGCGTCGGCTCATCGCCGAGGTTCTGTGCGACGAGACCGCCCTGTCCGCGCTTCACGATCTGTGTAATGGTGATCCCGTCACGAACCTTGGCGACCCAAATGTCCGGCGGGCCGGGATCGAACAAGACGCGCCCGGTCGCAGCGGGTGCCGGCTGCGCCAGAGGCGCTGCGACCACGGCGTCCCCGCCCCATCGCGCACCGAGGGTGGCCAACGCGCTGCCGGCCACGGTGAGGACGGCGAGGGCGACGGTGGTCGCCACGACCCTGGATGCGTTCATCACGTTCTCCTTGATGCGCCATGAAACAGCAGCGGTGCGGCGGTGCGGTGGAGCCGAAACGCCCGGTGATGGACGGGCGATCGCCGGGACGGAGCCGGGGCTCCGCGGTCCCGGGGAGGGGCGGGATGTCGCAGTGGCGTCCTGTCGACATGGGAACGATGACGCGGGGCGGCACGAATCGGATATGGCGCCCGGATGTCGCGCGCAGCCGGGTGGCGTCAGCGCCGTCGGTTCCCGCCCGCGCGCCGGGTGCGGCGCGCGCCGTCCGCACCGGCCGCGGCGGCCTGCGGCTGATGGGCGGCACCGGAGGCCGAGCCGGCAGCGGTGTCGGGGATGATGGGTTCGATGTCGAGGGCGAAGCCCAGGACCGACTCGACGCGCGGCGCGGATGGGGCCGATGAAGTCGCGGGTGGGGCCGACGTCGACGCGGAGCGCGGCGGGCCGTCGGCCTGCACGTCGGCCTGCACGTCGGCGCGGGGCGGGCGCTCGGGGGCGGGCGAGGCAACGCGGCGCACCGGCGGCGGGGCGGGCGGCGCGGTCTCCGGAGGCGCCGAAGCCGGAGGGTCGTCCACCCGATCGACGGTGGGCGCCGGGCCGAGGTCGATGATCACGTCGTCGACCCCCGACGAGGCGTCCGCCCCACCCGCTGCGCCGGACGCAAGGTGCGGCGGCTGGGCGACGGGTGGCGGAAGCACGGGCATGGCAGAGCGCATCCGGCTGGCGCCTTGGAACACACCGCCCTGGTCGATCATGATCGCGTCCGCCACGATGTCGCCGACGACCTGACCGGTCGCCAGGATCTCGAGCCGCCCGCCGCACTCGACGTTTCCGGTGACGGTGCCGCCGACGGTGATGTTGCGGGCACGAAGGACGTCGACCTGGACGACGCCCGACTCGCCGACGACGACGTTGCCGGCGACGTCGATGTGGCCCTCGAAGTGGCCGTCGATGCGGACCCCGCCGTCGCTCCGGATCACGCCCGACAGGGATGTGCTGACTCCGACCGCGCTCTCGAGCAGTTCGCCGCGCCGGGTGGTTCGGTCACCGCGTGTGAACCACGCCATATCGTTCTCCCTCAGTTGGCCACGGCTAGTACTCTGTCACTGGACACGCTTCGGATATCCGACAGAGGTAGTTATCCGCAGACTCTGCAGTGACAGTGTACTCGTGCGCCGTACTCGTGCGCCGTACTAGTGCGCCGCTTCCGGCGCACCGTGGTCCATGAACGGTCGGGGGTCGAGCGCGGTCCCGTTGTGCCAGACTTCGTAGTGCAGGTGCGGTCCGGTCGAGTTGCCGCTGCTCCCGGACAGGCCAACCGCCGCGCCCGGCGTAACGGCATCGCCCAGCTGGACAAGCGTGCTCGAGAGGTGGGCGTACAGCGTGGCGTAGCCTTGGCCGTGTTGGACGAGCACGCACCAGCCGTAGCCCGGCTGCCAACCGCTCCCGACGACCGTCCCGTCGCCGGTGGCGGCCACCGGCGAGCCGTACGGCATGCCGATGTCGATACCCGAATGGTGGTTCGGCTTGCCGCGGAACTCCCGCCAGCCGAACGGGCTCGTCACTTCGCCGCGGACCGGCCAGTTGGCGGGCAGGCGACCGCCGTCCGGCGGGGGCGGCATGCCGCGCGTCACCGCCTGACGCCACGCGCCCCCTTTGGACTGGCCCCAGAGTGCGTACACATCGGACAGCGCCCAGCCGAGGCGCTCTCGGGCCAGCGCCAGCCGGTCCTCCAACGTCACGGATGCATCGAACGGACCGCCTTCGCCGCCGGCGGACGGGGACGAGAAGCCGGGCAGCGAAGGCGCGCCGGCCGACGGGGGCGTCGGCGTCGGCGTCGGGAGGCCGAGCTCGGTGCGCAGCTGGTCGTGCAGAAAGGCGATGCCGTCGAGCTGCATCTCCACGGCATCGACCTGCTGGCGCAGCGTGTTCGTCTCGCCCTCGGCCTCGTACAGCTCTTTGTTCTTGCGCGCCGCGGCGCCGGTCAAGAGCTGCACGCGCGCCTCCGTCGTGTCCCGCTCCAGCGTGAGGTTGGCCACCTCCTGCCTGAGCGCACGATTGGCCTGCGAGACGTTGACCAAGCCCGCCACCAGCGCGAAGGCCGCCAAGCCGAGCACGGGGACGAGGACACGCGGGACGGCCACCATGACCGCCGCGCGGGCGGTGGGGCCGTTCGGATTCGCCACGTTCAAACACCCATTTCCGGGGCAGCCACGCGGCGACACGAGGGCGGTCGCCGCAATCGGGATAGCCGCGACAGTATACGGGTCGCGGCGCGGGGTGCCAAGAGGGTCAGCCCCGAGGCGTCAATCGTCCTCTCCTCGACCGATCGCCCGCTGCTCCTCCGCCGACAGCGCATACGGCGACCCGCCGCCCTGCACCGGCTTGGCGTATACGCGCAGCCCGCTGCGCGTGTAGAGCGCCGTGAGCACGATCCCGTTGTCGGCCGCGTCGAGCAGCGCCAGCGAGAAGCTCTGCTGGTTGTCGCTGGCATCCACGGCACTGTAGCGCTCGAGGCGAACGTGTTGAACGGCCTGGTTAAGCCGGGTCGACGTTGCCCGCCCTTGGTCGCCGACCTGTGAGCTGCGCCGCTCCACGGCGTTCAACCGTTCGACGTACGACTCGACGGCCCGCGTCAGGCTCTGCCCCTCGACGCCGCGCATGAGCGTGCCGTAGTGCCGGGCCATCCGTCGCGCGCGCACCCACGTCATCGTCGCGAAGACGAACGTGAGCACCGCCAGCACGAGCGCCGTGAGGGCGACGGCGGCCAAGGCGGCAGGGTCGAGGCGGCCGAGGGGTGCGAGCCAGTCAGGGATCGTCCATTGCGGGGCGGTGGGCGGCATGTGGGCATCCGGCGGTTGGGGCGGGAGCGGGCGCGCATTCTAGTACACCACCACTGGACATGCTCGGGGTTGCGGCCAGCGTACGGAACCCGGAGAGTCTGCAGTGGTGGTGTACGAGCCCGTATTCCTTCGGACCGCCGCCCGACAGCCCGACAGCCCGGCGCACGGCCTATAATCCCCTCCACCCCATCCAACGACATCGTGGAGGCCTCCATGGCGATCCCGTTCGCACGATGCGCAGCGCCGGCGGCCGCGGCGGGCTTGGCGCTTGCGCTCGCCGGTTGTCTGTCCACGCGTTCATCGACGCTGCCGCCGGGTGCCGCTTCGCCCGATCCCGCGGCCGGCGCCACGACACCGGCCGACGTGGCCGATACCGGGCCGGCATCGGCCGCCCCGCCCGCCAACCGTCTCGTCCCGATCGTCCTCGCCGCCTACCCGCACGACCCCGCCGCGTTCACGCAGGGGTTCCTGCTGGACGGCGGCACGCTCTTCGAGAGCACGGGCCTCGAGGGCCGGTCGACGTTGCGCGAGGTCGACCTCGCGAGCGGCAACGTCGTGCGGCGCCACGACGTCCCGCCCGACGTGTTTGCCGAGGGTCTGGCGTTGGTCGACGACACGCTCTACCAGCTGTCGTGGCAGGAAGAGCGCGCGTTTGTCTACGATCGGTCGACGCTCGCGCTGAAGGAGGAGCTCAGCTACGACGGCGAAGGCTGGGGGCTGTGCCACGACGGGCAGCGGTTGGTCATGTCGAACGGCTCCGACCGGCTGACGTTTCGGGATCCGGCATCGTTTGCACCGACCGGCAACGTGGCCGTCACGCTCGACGGCACGTCGCTGCCGATGCTCAACGAGCTGGAGTGCGTCGGGGACCGCGTGTATGCCAACATCTGGCAGACGAACCTCATCGTGGCGATCGACCCGTCCGACGGCCGCGTCACGGACGTGATCGACGCGTCGTCGCTGCAGCACGAACTGACGGACCGCGATGTGACGCTGCCGATCGATGTCCTGAACGGCATCGCGTTCGACCCGGCGGACGAGACGTTCCTTCTCACCGGCAAGCTCTGGCCGAAGGTGTTCCGCGTGCGCTTCGCTCCGGCGGTGGCCCCGACGGTTCCGACGCCGGGCGCGCCGGCGCCATGAGCCGCCCGGTCGTTGGCGCCGGCCGCACCGCCGCCGTTCACACGGCCGCCGCACGCATCGCCGCCATCGGCGCGCTCCTCGTCACCGCGCACTTCGCCGCAGCGCCGACGCCCACGGCCGCCGCACCGACCCGGCCGAACCGCGCCGCCCAGTTCCCGACCCCCCGGGCCATGACGGTCGAGGTGCTGGCGACGCATCCACACGACCGGACGGCCTACACGCAAGGGTTGGTGTGGGAGGACGGCACGCTGTGGGAGAGCACCGGGCTGAACGGTCAGTCGACCCTGCGGCGCGTCGAGCCGGCGACGGGCGCCGTGCTGCAGCAGCGCGACATCGGCGCGGCGCACTTCGCCGAAGGGCTGGCGCGCGTCGGCGACCGGCTGATTCAGCTGACGTGGCGGACGGGCAAGGCGTTCATCTGGGACAAACGTTCGTTCGAGCTGCTCGGCGAGATCGCCTACGGGGGCGAGGGCTGGGGGCTGTGCCACAACGGCACGGACCTCATCATGAGCGACGGCTCCGACACGCTTTTCGTCCGCGACGCGACGACGTTCGCGATCAAGGATCGCGTGCCGGTGCAGATCGCCGGCGAGCCGCTGGCCAACCTGAACGAGCTCGAGTGCGTCGGCGACACGGTCTACGCGAACGTCTGGCGCGAGACGTTCATCGTCAGGATCGATCCGGCAACCGGCGACGTGACCGAACGGATCGACGGCGCGGTTCTCGACAGCGCGATCCGCGCCAAATACGGGTTCCACGACCCGTACGACTGCCTGAACGGGATCGCCCACGTCCCCGAGGACGATCGCTTCCTCGTCACGGGCAAGCACTGGCCCGAGCTGTACGAGGTGCGGTTTCGGGCAATAGAAGGCGAGCCGACGGGCACAGCATCGCCGAGCGGAACATCGAGCGCGACGTCGCTGCCGACCGTAACGGCAACCGCGACGAAGACACCGCCGCGGCGTTGGGTGATCCACCTGCCGTGGTCCGCACGATCCCGCCGGTAGCGGCACGGATGGGCGGCCGGACTACAGCCCTGCAGCCCGCCGCAACGCGTCCGCCCGGTCCGTGTTCTCCCACGGCAGATCGATGTCCGGGCGGCCGAAGTGGCCGTAGGCGGCCGTCTGGCGGTAGATCGGGCGGCGCAGGTTCAGATCGCGCAGGATCGCGCCGGGACGGAGGTCGAAGTGCTCGGCCACGAGGGCGTCGATCCGCTCGGGGGCGATGCGGGCCGTGCCGTACGTGTCGACGTTCAGGCTGACGGGCTCGGCGACGCCGATCGCATAGGCCACCTGGATCATCACGCGCTCGGCGATCCCGGCCGCGACGAGGTTCTTGGCCACCCAACGCGCCGCGTACGCGCCCGAGCGGTCCACTTTGGTGGGATCCTTGCCCGAGAACGCCCCGCCGCCGTGGCTGGCCATGCCGCCGTACGTGTCGACGATGATCTTGCGCCCCGTCAGCCCGGCATCCCCTACCGGCCCGCCGATGACGAAGCGGCCGCTCGGATTCACGAGGAAGCGTGTGCCGTCGAGATACTCCGGCGGCACGACCACCTTGATGACGTCCTCGATGACGTCCTCGGTGATCTGCTCGAGCGTGGCATCGGCGCTGTGCTGCGTGCTGACAAGGACGGTCCCGACGCGCGCGGGCTTGCCGCGGTTGTACTCCACCGTGACCTGGCTCTTCCCATCGGGCCGGAGATACGGCACGCGCCCGCTCTTGCGGACCTCGGCCAGCTTGCGCGTGATGCCGTGCGCCAGGGCGATCGGAAGCGGCATGAGCTCGGCCGTCTCCGTACAGGCGTAGCCGAACATCATCCCCTGGTCGCCCGCACCGAGCGACGCGACCTCGTCGTCCGACACGCCGCCGCGCGTCTCGAGCGCGTGATCGACGCCACCGGCGATGTCGACGGACTGGGCCTTGATGAGCGTAAGGATGCCGCAGGCACGGTAGTCCAGCCCGGCGGCCTCGTCGTCGTAGCCGATGTCGCGAATCACGTCGCGCGCCGTCTTCACGTAGTCGATCTCGCCGTTCGCCGTGATCTCGCCGGTCACGAAGACGATGCCGCCCGAGGCCGCCGTCTCACACGCCACGCGGGCGCGGGGGTCCTGCGCCAGGAACCCGTCGAGGACGGCGTCGCTGATCTGATCGCAGACCTTGTCGGGATGCCCCTCGGTCACGGACTCGCTGGTGAAGAGGTAGTTCGGATGGTCGGAGAAGGCGGTGGACATCGTGGACTCCTTGAATCCGGATCGGCGGCTGCCGGGGATGGGGGTGGACGGGCCTCGGGTACGAACGGCGGGTACGAACGGCGGGTGTCGGAGCGCAGCCCGATCAGTCAGGCGACCGCTGCGCGAGCAGCGTCGCGAGCCCGTCCGGCACCGCGCCGAAGTGGGCGGCATAGCGGTCGGCGAACGCTGCGCGGGTGAACGTGTGGCGCTGCGTGCCGAGCGCCTCGAGCGCGTACGTGGCGCACAGCGCACCCACGCGGCCGGCGACCGGCCACGGCAGGTCGTGGAGTAAGCCGAGGACGACGCCGGCGCGGTAGGCGTCCCCGACGCCCGTCGGGTCGACCTCGGCGGCGGGCGGGACGATGCCGATATCGAACCGTTCGCCGTTCGACCAGATCTGCGAGCCCTTCTCGCCGTGGGTGATGACGAGCGTGCCGGTCATCCGGCGGACGTCGTCGGCCTCGAGGCCCGTCTTGTCGCGGATCAGCTCGAACTCGTACTCGTTGGCGATCATCACCAAGCTGCCGGCGATGCCGGCGCGCAGGTCGTCGCCGGACAGGCGGACGATCTGCTGGCTCGGGTCGTAAACGTACGGCACGCCGAGCGCCTTGCACTCCGCCACGAGGCTGACCATCGCCTCGGGCGCGTTCGGGGCGATGACGACGGCCGCGACGCCGCCCGGCCGGTCGTCGACGGCGTCCGCCAGACGCAGCTCGCCGGCATGGCCCATCGCACCGACGTAGAAGCTGGCGATCTGGCGGTTGTGCCGATCCGTGCTGACGAAGAACGACGCGGTGTGCACGCCGTCGACGGCCTTCACGTGCGCCGTGTCCACGCCGACGGCCTCGAGACGCGCGCGGTCCTCGGTCCAGTCCTGGCCGACGGTGGCCATGACGGCCGGCCGCTCGCCGAGGAGCGCCAGGTTGTAGGCGATGTTCACCGCGCAGCCGCCCGGCTCGCGCCGCAGACTGTCGACGAGGAAGCTGACGGAGAGGACATCGAGCTTGTCCGGGATGATGTGCTCGGTGAAGTCGCCCGGGAAGGCCATGATGTAGTCGTTGGCGATCGAGCCGGTGACGAGGACGCGCTTCATGCGGCGGTGGCCTCTCGGGGCGGCGCGGACATCGCACCGGTGGAAGCGCCGCTCGGCGTGGCGGCTCGGGCGAGCGACGCGGCCGATCCGTGGTCGCGTGCGCCGGCGTTCGCGACGGCGTCGCGCAGGCCGGCGGCGAACGGCGGCCGCACGACCCCCTCCTCGGTCACGATGGCCGAGATGAGGGACTGCGGTGTGACGTCGAACGCCGGGTTGAAGGCCGGCGTTCCCTCCGGCGCGACGGCGTGCCCTTCGACGTGGGTCACCTCGTCGCCGTCCCGCTCCTCGATGACGATCGCCTCGCCGCCGGGCGTCTGCAGGTCGACGGTGCTCGTGGGCGCGACGACGTAGAACGGCACGCCGTGGTGCCTCGCCAGGATCGCCAGGCCGTACGTGCCGATCTTGTTCGCCGCATCACCGTTCGCCGCGATCCGGTCGGCGCCGACGAGCACGGCGTCGATCCCGCCCTGCGCCATCCGCCACGCCGCCGCACCGTCCACGATGAGCGTGTGCGGGATGCCGAGCCGATCCAACTCCCAGCACGTCAGCTTGGCGCCCTGCAGCCGCGGCCGGGTCTCGTCGACGATCACGTGAACGCGCTTGCCGCCCTCGTGCGCCGCGCGGACGACGCCGAGCGCCGTGCCGTAGTCGACCGTCGCCAGCGCGCCGGTGTTGCAGTGGTGGAGGACGGTCGCGACGTCCGGCAGCAGGGCCGCGCCGTACGCGCCCATGCGGCGATTCGTCGCGATGTCGGCATCGGCGATCACCTCGGCCTCGGCCAGCAACGCGGCCGCCACAGCGTAGGCGTCGCCCCCGCCGCTGCGCTCGAACGCGGCGAGCAGCCGATGGACGGCCCACGCCAGGTTCGAGGCGGTCGGGCGGGCGGCGATGAGCGTCGCGGCCGCGCGGTCGAGGTCGGTTCGGAGGCGGGCGATGTCGTCGCCCGCGGCGGATTGCGATGGGTGCGCCGTCGAAGCACGCGTCGATGCTCGCTCACTCGAATCGTGCCCCGCCGACGCGCGCCCGGCCGACGCGCGCGCCGCCAGCGCCATTCCGTACGCCGCCGCCGCGCCGATCGCCGGCGCGCCGCGGACGGCCATCGTGCGGATCGCGTCGGCGACGGCGTCGACGGAGCGGAGCGCGATGACCTCGCAGCGGGCGGGCAGGAGGCGCTGATCGATCATCTGAACGGCGTCGTCCGCCCAGAAGACGGTGCGGGTGCTGTCGATGGTGGGGATCCCTCGCGGCTGGGGTCGGGGCAGAGCGGCCAGGATGGTGCGGCCACTGCGCATGGGCGGCGGTGCGCGCCGGACCGGCGCAAACGGCGGGCGATTGTAGCATGCGGGCAGAAGGGGCCACAAGGCGATCGGATCCTCGCCGGACTGTCCCGCGAACGCTGCGGAGCGCCGAGTCCGCAACCGTCGACCGAGCGCGCGCGTACGCCGTGGCCGGCAGCGCATTCGCGAGGAGATGACGAATTGGCCGAACTGCAAGCTTGGCCCAAGCACTTCGCGTCGTGGTGCTTCCACGTCGCGGCGGACGACGAGAGGATCACGACGCTGGACGTGCCGTGGGCGCTGTCCGGCGGCTCGTTCGAGCTCGACGGAAAGCGCTTCGAGCTCGTCCGCGCCCCCAACTTCGGCGACTTCCAACTCGTCGGCCCGATGGGCGTCGAGGCTTCGGCCGCCAAGCCGAGCGCCTTCGTGCGGCGCTACGCCGTGGAGTTCGGCCGACGCCGCTGGACGCTGGAGGCCGCCCAACCGATCGCGCGCCGCTTCCGCCTCGTGGAGGACGGCGCGGTGATCGGCGACGTCGCACCGAACGCACCGATCAGCCGACGCTGCCGGATGAGCTGGCCGGACGATGTGCCGCGTCAGGTGCAGGTGTTTCTGTTCTGGCTCGTCGTGCTGCAGTGGCGGAGGGCGTCGCAGCATTGATCCGACCAACGCGGGACGGCGACGGCAGCCGTGCCGACACCGTCCGCACGTCCCGTTCGACCCCCGCCACCACCCCCCGCACATCCGCCAGATGCCCGTCCGCATGCACCCACGCCCACGCCACGAACCGCTCCAGCGTCCCCTCGCCCAGGAACGGGTGGACGCCGATGTGCTCAAGGTCGTCCTCGCCCAGCGCGGCGACGCGGTCGATCGAGGCGGCGCGCACGTCGTCGAAGCGGGCGAGCAGCTCGTCGATCGTCAGCGGGTCGAGCTTGGCGGGCTGGGCGCGGTTGAAGCGCTCGAGGTCGAACTCGGCCGATGAGGCGGCGGACGTGCCGGCCAGGAGGGCCTTCCACAGGAGCGGCATCGTCCGCTCGATCGTGATGAGGTGGGCCAGGACCTGCTTGGCGGTCCACTGCGCGCCGTCGTCGTACACGCGCACGTCGAGCGCATCTGGCGGGAGCGTGCGATAGAGGTCGGCGACGCGGTCGCGGGAGGCGCGCAGTTCGGCGATGAGGGCGTCGCGGTTGGGGGTGAGCGATTGAGTGGGCGATGGCGAGGGTCTCGCTGTCGGCGTCATCGTGGCCGCTCAGGCGTCCGTCGGCGCCGCGTCGTCGACCGGGCCGAGGACGTCGTCGACGGCCACGACGATGTCGGGGAACGCCGCCGGGCGCAGTTCGTCGCCGCGGCCGAAGCGCTGCTGGAGGCGGTAGCCGGCGGCGTCCGGGTCGCGGTGGACCTCGACGGTCGCAGCGTTCAAGTCGACGAGCCAGACCTCCGCGATGCCGGCGGCGGCGTAAAGGGGCAGCTTGATGTAGCGATCGAGTCTGAGCGTCGTATCGGCGACCTCGATAAGCCACAGCACGTCGGCGGGCAAGGGATGCGCCCGGCTGTAGAAGTCGTCGCGCAGCTTGAGGATCGACAGGTCCGGTTCGGGCTCGGACCAATCATCGAGGCGCACGGGGTCTTGTACGCCGATGATCACCCGTCCCTGCAGCAGGCGGAGGAGCAAGCCATTCAGCCGCTTGACGCACCCGGCATGAGGGCTGTTGATCGTCATCTTGAACACCACCTCCCCGTCCAGGAGCTCCGTGCGCGCCCCCGGCTCGATCAAGCCGACCTCCGCCATCCGGTGGTAGTCGTCCACCGTGAAGCGGCGCCTCACGGTGAGCAGAACGGGGTCGTGCGTGATCGGTCCGCGGTCGGCGCCCGGGACGCGGGCGTCATGCGGTGTAGCTGGCCTCGACGTTTCTACATCGGGGGCCGGTAGTGTGGGCGCGATCATCGTCGCCTCCTGTCGCGAAGGGGTGGCCGGGTCAGTGTAGCAGCGCCGGTGCGACGATGGCGTGGACGTGGCGGTAGAGGCGCCAGAGCTCGGGGACGGTGTGGCCGGGGTCCTGGAACGGGTCGAGGTTCACATGGCTGAAGACATCGAACGTGCGGGCGCGCGCCAGGTGGCCGAGCGGTTGGGCGGCGGCGTTCAGCGCGTCCGTTTCGGTCGACGGGATGAGCGAGTCGCCGATGTCGTTCATCGTGAACAGCGGCGCGCGCAGGCGGTCGAGGTGGGTCGCAGGGGAAAGCGCGGCCAGGCGGGCGCGCACGACGGGCGGCAGGCGGTCGATCGCCCGCAGCGCGCCGTCGTACGTCACATCGTCGCCGAGCAGGTCGGCGATCGCGAGCGGCCCGTCCGCATCGTCGATCTGCTCCAGGAGGTGCAGCCGGATCACGCGCTCGCTGAGCGGGTCGACTGCCCACGATATGGGCGTGCCGTCCGGCACGCAATCGACGTTCGGCGGGCAGACGACGTCGCCGCGCGGCTTGTGTCCGCTCACGACGGCCGCGACGAGCGTCTCGAGCCGGTAGTACCCGCCGAACCACGCCACCCAGGCCACGTCGTCGGCGATCGCCGGCTCCTCGGCGGCCAGCAGCGCGAGCGACGCCCCGACGCACACCCCGAACAAGCCGATGCGGTCAGGGTCGACGTCCGCGCGGGCCGCCAGCTGACGGAACGCGGCGACGAGCATCGCCACGGCGTCGGGCGTCAGGCGCTCGGCGCGCAATTCGTCGTTGGCCGGGATGAGGACGAGGAAGCCGAGCCGCGACAGGCCGTCGCCCAGCTTGCGGACGCGCGGGTCGTCGCGGGCGGCCTGGTTGATCCCGAGCGAGACGACGATGGCCGGGAACGGGCCCGATCCACGAGGCACGTAGACGTCGGACGGCCATCCCGGCGCGGTCGGGACGGTCGGCGACGACGGGTCGACGACGCGGATGTCCTCGCGCACCGGGGCACGCGTCACCCACGTGAGCGGCCGGATGGTCACCGGCGGCATGAGGTCGGGCATGAACAGGAGGGTACGGAACGCGACCCGTCCCGCCGGGACGAGCGTCGCCAGGGCGACGGCGGCCCCGGCGACGGCGGCGAACACGACGGCCGCACGGCGAAACGTGCGGCGTCGCCGGGCGATCACCGGCCCAAGCCGCCGAGCACCCGGTAGCGGAAGCAGTCCACCGTATGGTCGTTCACCATCCCGACGGCCTGCATGTGGGCATACATGATCGTCGGGCCGACGAACTTGAAGCCGCGCGCCTTGAGGTCCTTGGAGAGCGCGTGCGAGGCGGGCGTCTCCGCGGGCAGCTCGGCCATCGACCGCCACGCGTTCTGGACCGGGCGGCCGTCGACGAAGCGCCAGAGATAGGCGTCGAACGAGCCGAACGCGGCCTGCACGTCGAGGAACGAGCGCGCGTTGCCGATGGCGGCCGCGATCTTGGCGCGGTTGCGGATGATCCCGCTGTCGCCGAGGAGGCGCGCTGCGTCGGCGTCGCCGTAGCGGGCGACGGCGTTCGCGTCCCCGTCGGCGAAGGCGCGGCGATAGCCTTCGCGGCGGCGGAGGATCGTCAGCCAGCTCAGGCCGGCCTGCGCGCCCTCGAGAATGAGGAACTCGAAGTGTTTCCGGTCGTCGTGGACGGGCACGCCCCACTCGGTGTCGTGGTAGCGGACGTAGTCCGCGTCCGTCCCGCTCCACTGGCAGCGAACGATCCCGTCGCCATCATCGGCCATCGAGCGCCCTCCCTGGTGCGACTTGCCTGCCGCGCGTCCCGCCGCTTGAATGATGCCATGGCAAACGACACGAATGGGGACGTCGATGACGCCGCAGTCGACGGCACCTCCGCCGAAGAGCGCGCGGCCCGCGCGAGGCGCCTTGCCGAGATCGCCCGCCCCACGGCGCGCGACCGGGCCAAGGCGTGGCAGTCGCACATCGACCGGGCGATCACCGAGGCGGCGGAGCGCGGGGCGTTCGACGACCTGCCGGGCAAGGGCAAGCCGCTGGCCTTCGACACCGAGGTCGACGACGACATGTGGCTGGCGAACCACATGCTCAAGGGCCAAGGCTTCCGGCCGGCCTGGATCGATCGCGCCCAGGAGATCGCCGCCGAGGTGAAGGCGATCTCCGCGCGCGTCGACCGCTTCGTCGCGGACTGGACCGGCGCCGGCGCCGCCGCGAACGCCACGGCCGCGCGCGACGCCGCCGTGGCGCGCGTCTCGGCCGAGATCACCGACCGCATCACGGCGCTGAACCGGAAGATCGATACGCACAACATCGACGTGCCGAACGGGCATTTGCAGCGGCGGCGGGTGGCGGCGGCGGATGTGATCGCCGAGCTGCGGCGGCGGGTGGGGGTGTAGGATCGCGTTGCAGGCGACGATCACGCGCGCCGTGCGTCCATGACGTCGCCGCCGCGCTGGCGCACACCGGCCGCCCTTGTGGCCGCGTCGCTGCTCGCCGCCGTGGCCGCGTGGTGGCGGGCGCCGCTCGGTGTGCCGGCACCCGACGCAGCAGGCAGGGCGGCACGGCCGGCGCCGGCGATGTCGTCCCCCACCCCGGCGCTCGGCACGGGCGCCGACAACGCTCGCGCGCCCCGCAGTTCACCGGCCGCGCCGGGCACGCCCGCCACCGACGCAGCAGCCTTGGCCTTCGTCCCCGACACCCGTCCGCCGGTCGACGTCGCCGCCTCGCACGTCGGCCCGACGGTGGCGGCCGCGGTCGTGCACTGGCACGCCGCGCGGACCGCTGCGGCGCGGATCGGGGCTGACGGAATCGCCGGGACGCCGGAGGCGATGACGGCGGCGGCGGCGGACGCGGCGGACGCCTACGCTCGCTTTGCCGCGGCGGTGCCGGTGCTGGCCGACCAGGCCGCCCTCGGTGCGGGCGGCGCGCTGAGCCGGGCGGGCGACGATGCGAGCGCGGCAGCCGCGTTCGCGACCGCGGCGGCAGGTGCGGGGGACGGGGCGACGGCCGTGCTCGCGCGGATCCAGCTGGGCAACGCGCGCCTGTCGCAGGGCCGCGCCGACCTCGCGCGCGCCGCATACGCCGACGCGCTCGATCACGTCGAGGACGACGGCAGCCGGGCGCAGGCGATGGCCGGGCTCGTGGCGGCGGAGCTGGCGGCTGGGGACGGGAAGGCCGCGGTGGCGCTGCGGCTGCGGCTCGTGCGCGAGCTGCCGGGCTCCGCACCCGCAGCGGTGGCGCTCGAACGACTGCGCGACGCCGGCGTCGCCGTAACGGCGCAGGAAGAGGCGGCGGTCTACCGGGCACAGGGCGACACGGCGCGCGCGGACGCGCTGCTCGACGGGGCGGTCGTCGGTACGTCGGCGGGCACATCGGCCGTCGCCGCGGACGAGGCGGCCTGGCTGGACGCGCGGGCCAGGGAGGCCGAGGGGCGGTACGTCGAGGCCGCGGCGGCGTTCGCGTCCCTGGCAACCGACCACCCGGCGTCGAAGCGCGTGGCCGAGGCGCTGTGGCGGCGGGCGTGGCTGGCGCTGGTCGGCGAGGCCGGCGGCGACGCGGAGGCGGTCGCCAGCCTGGACGCACTGGCGGCCCGGCGACCCGACGACGCACGCGCCGGCGAGGCGGGCGTGCTGGCGGGCATCGTGCTGTGGCAGGCGGGCCGGGGCGGCGAAGCGGCGGCCCGCTGGCGGGAAGCGGCAGCGCGGGCGGAGGCCGCCGGCCGGTTGGTCGACGCGGCGCGCGCGCACTTCTGGCTGGGCAAGGCGGCGGGCGGTGTCGACGAGGCGCAAGCCCATTGGCAGCGGACGATCGAACTCGACCCGCTGGGCGACGGGGCGGCGCGGATCGTCGAGCTCGGACGGCGCGCGGACGACGGCGGCAGCCACGACGCGTCGTTGGCCGGCGGCGCAGCCGGCCGATCGCTTGGCAGCGCCGAAACCCAATGGCTGTCCACGTGGATGACGGGCGTCGACGCGCCCGGCTGGCAAGCGGCGCAGCAAGCGGCGGCGACCCGGTTCGACGTCGTGCGCGGCGCGGCGTGGCTGGCGCTGGGCGAGCGGCCGCGGGCGCTGGCGGCGTGGCGGGCGGCGATCCGGTCGGCGGCGCCGGGCGACCGACTGGCCATCGCCCGCATCGCGCTCGGCTTGGGGGTGCCGTCCATCGCCAGTTCGGCCGCCGAGCAGGTGCTCACCGCAGCCCCGGCGGGGGCGCGGGCCGCAGCTCCCGTCGCCGTTCTGGAGCTGGCGTATCCGCTGCCCTGGCGCGACGAGCTGGCCGCCGCCGCAGCCGAGCACGCAGTGCCCGCCGACCTTCTGGCTGCGCTCGTCCGTCAGGAGAGCCGCTGGGAACCGACGGCCCGGTCGGGGGCCGGCGCGCGCGGGCTGACGCAGGTCATGCCGGCGACGGGCCACGGGATCGCCGGCTCGCTCGGCGTGGCCGGGTTCAGCGAGGAGCAGCTGGACGATCCGGCCCTCGCGCTGCGCTTCGGCGCCCAGTACCTCGGCGTCCAACTGCGACGGTTCGACGGTCAGGAAGCCGTGGCGCTGGCCGCATACAACGCCGGGCCGGGCAACGCGGCGGGGTGGTGGGCGGCGGCGGGAGGGGACGTCGACGTGTTCATGGCCCGCATCCCGTTTCCCGAGACGCGGCGGTACGTGCGAGGGGTGATCGCGGCGGAGGGGGTGATTCGGCGGCTGGGCGGGCGGTAGCGAGGTGCGCGGGTCGCGGCCGGGCCACGCACCCGTGACGATCCGGCGGCGGGTTGGCGGGGCGGGGGCGGGCCGGTAAGCTTCAGGCCCAGCACGGACGAGGATCAGGAAGGCTTCGGCCATGCCATTCCGAGAGACCGCTCGCGCTCCGGGCGATCGCAGAACCGCCGTCCGTTTGGCGCTGGCCGCCCTCCAGACCGGGCGGCCCGGTGCGCTGGCGCCGTTGCGCGAGCTCCACATCGTGTCGCGGCGCGTGCGCGCCACCGGGCTGGCAGCGACGGACGAGAGCCTGGCATGGGCCGTGGGTGTCATCCTGGCCGACGTCGTCGCCGACGGCTTGCGCGCGGCACGCGCATCGGGGGGTGATGCGGGACCATTGCCCACCGACACTTCGGACCGACTGCTGTCGGAGGACTTCACGTCGAATGCGCCGGAGCGGGAGGCGTGGAGCGCGCTTCACCACCGCTACTTCGCCCGACCGCCGTTGGGCATCGGCGATCTGGTCCGCATCACCGGGACGCCCCGCCGAACGGTCGGCCGACGACTCGCGCTCGGCTACGGTCTCGTCGCGGATCGCCTGCTCGAACGGGAAGCGCTGGCCCGCGCCGGCACCGACGGCGCCGTAGCGCGCCTGGCGCTGCCGCAGGCGCTCGCCGATCTCGCCCCGAGCGAGGCGCTGCCGCCCCTCCGGCCGGCGCAGTGGGCGCAGGCCACGACGCTGGCGACGTGGATGGTCGAGCAGCCCGAGGCATTCGTGGCGCAGCTCGGCACGCTCGACATCGCGTTCGCCGGCCGCTGCGCCGCCGATCCTGCCCTGCGCATGCGTCTGACCCCCGGCGTACGGGACGCGCTGCTGGCGGCGCTCGTCGGCGCGTCGCGCGACCCGAACCGCGACCTGCGCGAGCGGATCGCCGCCGCCGAGGCGCTCGCCCCCCTCGGCGACCCCCGCTTTGCGACGCACCGCGGCCCGGATGGGGACGCGCTGGTTGCACCGATGGTTGCGCGTTCAGGTGGCAGCTACCCGGTCGGCAGCGACGACGGCGCCGAACCCAACACCGCGCCCCGCCATCGCGTGCGGCTGGCGCCATACGGGATCGGACGGTTCCCCGTGACGCGCCGCGAATGGGCTGCGTTCATCGCCGCAGGCGGCTACGACGATTCCCGTTGGTGGGACGGTCCGAGTGCCTCCGCCTGGCAGCGCGGCGTGGGTACGTCGCACGGGCTGCGCGCATTCGTGGACGAGTGGACCGCGAAGTTCAGGTCCGACCCTGCCGCCATCGACGCCCACCTGGCAGCCGGCGGCCTGACGCCGGAGCAGGCGGCGCGCTGGCGCGGGCGGGTGGCCATGTCACCCGACGAGCTGGCGGGCTACCTGGCCGAACTCTATCCCGATGAGCGCCATGTGGCGCCTCGCGACTGGCGGGACGAGCCCGCCGACGGGCTCCGACCGGTCGACGGCATCACGTGGTTCGAGGCCCGCGCCTACTGCCGTTGGCTGGCCGCCCAGACCGGCCGGCCGTTTCGGCTGCCCACCGAGGCCGAGTGGGAAGCGGCGGCAGCCGGTCGGGCCGGCCGCACGTACCCGCCCGGCGAGGTCGTGGGGTCCGAGTGCGGCAACACCGTCGAGCTCCACGTGCGCAGCGCGACGCCGATCGGGCTGTTCCCGGCCGGCGATACGCCCGACGGCATCGCCGATCTGGTCGGCAACGTCAGGACGTGGACGTCGACCGTCTGGGGACCGTCGCCCACGGGGCCGCCGGCGTACGCCTACCCCTACCGGGCAACCGACGGGCGCGAGGCCGACGAGGCCGGCCAGGCCTGTCGGGTCGCCCGCGGCAGCAGCTACCTCGAACCGCTGACCACCGCGCGGTGCGTCCTGCGCGCGGTGGCGGAGCGGCCGAGCATCCGCCTGAACGCGATCGGGCTCCGCTTGGCCGAGGGGTCGACGGGGTAGGCGTCCGCTGCGCATCGACGATTTCGCGGATCCGGCTTACGGCGCGTCCCAGGCGTTGTCGTACGCGTCCCGCAGCAACGTGCAGGCATGTCCGCCCGGATTGTCACCCCGCGAGTTGATCAGCACGGTGGCCTCGACGGCGACGGGATACTTCATCATGCAGCCGCTCATGCCGGGGGTCGTTTGGAGCACCGCCGAATCGCCGCCGTGCGCGCGATACGGGCCGAACACACCATCGACGTACCCCGCCATCGTGACCGGGTTGAGCCAGCCGAGGGATTGGCTGTCCATCAGCGCCCGCGTCGGCGCGTCGATGATGTCGTCCGTGTGCCGCAGGTGCGCCATGAAGCTGCCGAGTTCGATCGCCGAGAGGTACCAGCCCGTCGCCCCGCAGCCGAGGCTCCAGTCGCCGAAGTCGGTGCCGGGGCCGTCGGGGATCGAGAGCGCGTAGCCGAGGGTCCGTTCGGATGCGCCCTGGTCGGGCGAGCAGTCCTGCGCGTCCACGCCGGCCGGATCGAGCACCTCGGCGCGAATGAAGTCGGCGTACATCGCGGCGTACACCACGTCCTCGGGCCAGATGTTCGTGTAGTTCGTGATCACGCCCGCGTCCGCCGTAATCCGCGGGATCAGGATCCGCATCAGGCTGAAGTTGGCGTTCGTGTACTCGGCGGTGTTGAACGTGAGCGTGCCCGGCGTGCCGTCGGCGATGTAGTCGGCGAGCGCCGCGAATTCCTGGCCTTCCAGCGAGGTACCGCTCAGTCCCATCGGATCCAGGCCGCTGCGGTGGGTGAGCAGGTGCTTGAACGTGAGGTCGTCCACGTTCGGCCCCTGGACCCAGGACTCGGGCAGATAGGGTGCGATGTCGTCGTCCACCGACAGCCCCGCCCCGTTCAACGCTTTGAGCAGCCCGACCGCCGAGAGTGTCTTGGCCATGCTGGCGACGTACATCTCCTTGCCGACGGACTGCGCGGACGGCGGCGGATCCTCCGCCGTCCGCGCGTCGCCGTCGTCGTTGTCGGCGTCCTGGCCGTACGGCGCGCCGTTCAGGCCGATCGTGTACGCATGCCCGATCGTCCACCCGTCCAGCGCACCCTGGAGGTTCTGCTCGAAGCGATCGATGTCGAACGTGAGGTTGCTCAAGATGTCGTCCGCCGCCCCGCCGAAGTGCCCGATCGCGACGGAGTACTGTGCCTTGAAACTCGCGACCTGGCCGAGCGCGATCCGCCGCTGCACCTCCGCGATCACGTGCGGACGCATGCCCACCGATGTCGCATGCCGGACGAGCGCGACCGCGACGTCGCGCGCCGCGCCGGCGATGTCGTTCGACAATCGCACGAGCGTCGCGTGCGGCGGGCCGCGCCGCGCCGCGTCGGCCGCCTGCAGGCTCCGGGCGGCCTCGGCGAGGGAGCGGAGGGCGTCGGCTGGGTTGGGCGACGTGCCGTAGCGGTCGAGCGCGACCTGTACGGCATCCCTTGCTCGCGCCACGTGGCGCCGATCCGCCGGGGTGAGCGCCGGCAAGCCTCGCGCATCGCGACGCGCGGCGAGGGCGTCGAGATCGTCGAGCACGCGGTAGAGAACGGTCGACGGGGCGGTCGGATCGGGCGCTTCCGGCGGCGCTGCTACCGCGCCGCCCGCCGGATTGGCCGCCGACGATGCCTGGATGGCGGCGATCAGGCGCGCGATGTGGGCGGTGGACGGCGGGGGAGCGCTCTGGGCATGCGCCGGCAGTGACGGTCCGGCGGCGAGAGCGAGCAGCACGAGCACGGTCGCCGCCTTGGCGGCGGTGAACAGGGTCGAAGCGACGGAATCCGATGCGCGCTTGGCGGACATCGGATCATGACCAACCGGAGCGGGCGTAGAGCGAGCCATGCGGACCTCCTGCCCGCGGCCGGGACGGGGGCGGCCGGCGCGTACGGGTGTGGGTCAAGTATCGCGTGCCCGCGTGCCATCCGATAGATGCGCTGGGCCATCGTTGGGCCAACTTCGGCCCGAGGCCGGCCGTGGCGTCCCGGTTCTCGCCGCACGATCTCGGCGCGTGGCTTACGCCCGACTCGGCCGAAGGTACGCCAGCCAGTACACCGCCGCCACGAGCAGCGTGCCGCCGACGATGTTGCCGGCCGTGACGACAGCCAGATTCAGCCCGATCTCCGTCGCGCGCACCTGTTCGGGCGCGAGCAGCCAGGCGTACGGCAGGAAGAACAGGTTGGCGATCGAGTGCTCGAAGCCCATCGCGACGAAGGCGGCCACCGGGAAGACGATCGCCACGATCTTGTCGACGACGCTTCGGCCGGCCATCGCCAGCCAGACGGCCAGGCAGACCAGCCCGTTGCACAGGATCGCGAGCGCAAACATCGACAGCGGGCTGAGTTCGGTCTTGTAGATGCCGATGGCGACGAGCGTTTGGCCGACGGCGCCCTGACCGTGCGTGTGGACGCCGCCCACATATGCCAGCGCGACCGTGCCGAGCGCGCCGACGGTATTGCCGGCATACACCAGTGCCCAGTTGCGCAGTACGGCGCGGAACGGCAGCAGTCGCGAGGCCCATGCCATGGCGATCAGGTTGTTGCCGGTGAAAAGCTCGGCGCCGGCCACGACGACGAGGATGAGCCCGAGGCTGAACGCGCCGCCGCCCAGCAGGCGCGTCGGCCCGAACCCGAGCGTCGAGTCGCTCATCACGACGCTCGAGAGGAGTGCGCCGAGGGCGATGAACGCGCCGGCGAGGACGGCGAGGACGCCGGTGCTGACGGCATCGCGGCGCGCCTTGGCAACGCCGACGTCGCGCACGCGGCGGGCGATCTCTTCCGGCGTGTAGGCGTCGTGGGTCGGGTCGGCAGACATGGGGCTCCCGATGTGCGCGACGGTCCATGTGAACGGCGGCGCCCAACCAGCCACAGGCCGCTGCATCGCGACCGGGTGCGCCGGACCCAAGTCCGGCACGCTACCTTACCTCCCTCGAACGATCGGCGTCAATCCCTTGCCTGGCGCGACGGCGTGGCATCCGTTGACCGCGGCGCGGCCATGGGTCAGACTTCCGCCCCACCCCCACAAGCCTGTCGATGACCTGAACCCAGAGTAGGGGCAAGCCATGGACGGCACCAGAGCCGGAATCGCGATCGAGCCGATCTTCGATTACCTTGACGTCCTGCCGATCGCGCTGGCCGTCGCGGCCGTCGCGCTCACTGTGACCGTCGGTCGCGCCGTCGTTCGACCGCAAGTCGGAGGGGGGGGCGCCCTCCGCTCGCTGCGCGCCCTGGGCAACCGCCGCTTCACCCTCCTGTGGATCGGCCAGACGGTCTCGCGGATCGGCGACTACGTGTACGAGATCGTCCTGGCGTGGTGGATCCTCGAGCTCACCGGCTCGGGCGCGGTGATGGGTTCGGTGCTGATCGTCTCGTTCCTGCCCGTCGCGCTGTTCACGATCATCGGCGGTGCGGTCGTCGACCGGGTGTCGCGGTTGGGGGTCATGCTCGTCAGCGACATCGTGCGGGCGGTGGCGGTGCTCGGGGTGGCGGCGTGGGCTTACGCCGGGCACCTCGAACTTTGGCCGATCTACGCCCTCGGCCTGCTGTTCGGTGTGGGCAACGCGTTCTTCGGCCCGGCCTACTTCGCCCTCGTGCCCGAGCTCGTCGACGAAAAGGACCTGCCGAGCGCGAACGCGCTGACGAGCATGAGCTTCCAGCTGGGCCGCATCGTCGGACCGGTGATCGGCGGGCTGATCGTGGCGGCCGGCGGGACCGAGCTCGGGCTGCTGCTGAACGGCCTGTCGTTCGTCGTCGCGGCGGCGTTCCTGGTGCCGCTGATCGGGCGGATGCGGCGGGCGTCGACGGCGGACGCGACGGCGGAGCCGGAAACGGATGTCGTCGTTCAGCCCGGCAGCGACGCTTCGGCGATGATCCGCGACGCCCTCGAGCCGGCGATGGCCGAGGTGGGCAGCGCCGACGGCGACGGCGTCCTCGTCGGCGGCAGCAGTGGCGAAGGCAGCGAGGGCGGCGACGGCGGCATCACCGACGCTAGTAGCGACGGCACGCGACGTCCGCATTGGCTGGATGACGTGCGCGACGGGTACGCCGTCGTCGCGAGCTCGCCGATCGTGCGGACCGGGATCCTCGTGAACGCGGTGGCGGCGGCCTGCCTGGTCGGGCCTTTCGTCGTGGCGATGCCGTTCCTGATCGACGAACGGTTCGACGGCGACCCGCGCGTGTTCGGCTTCCTCCTGGCGTTCTTCCCGATCGGCTTCGTGCTCGGCAGCCTCTGGGGCGGGCGGCACGACAAGCTGCCCCACCGCGGGCGGATCATGTACGGCGGCATTGCGTTGGCGGCGGCGATGCTGGCGCTGTACGGCCTGCCGGTGCCGCTGTACGTGCTGGCCGCGGCGGCCCTCGTCAACGGATTCAGCCTCGAGCTGACGGGCCTGGCGTGGGTCGGCCTGCTCCAGGACCACATCCCGGGTGACAAGCTCGGCCGCGCGGCGAGCTTCGATCAGCTGGCCGGCTTCATCACCGTCCCGATCGCGTTCGCCGCGGCCGGCTGGGCGACGGACCTGTACGGCGCGGCGCCGACGTTTCTCGTGGGCGGGCTGCTGGCGGCTGTGCTGGCGGTCGGGGCGCTGGCGATTCCGGCGGTTTGGCGGGCGTAATGGACGGGACGGGCGGCTGAAGCCGGCCCGCTGAAGGCATCCCTGACGGGCTGCCATGGTGCCCGCCTTCGCGGGCACCCAGAGGTTGGAGGCGCCCGCGAAGGCGGGCGCAATGGCCGAAGGCCTCCAACCGGCCAGCTTCAGCTGCCGGAAGGTTGCGCCGGCAACACGATCTACGGCGTGATCCCCATATCCGCCAACAACCGCCCCAGGAACGCGGCGTCTCCGAACCGCGCCTCGCCCGCCGACGTGTCGACTTGCGAGCCCGTCTGTCGGACGGCGACGATCCCATATTCGTCCAGCACGTACAGCCGCTGAATGCCCGCGCCCTTGGCGGCCACGACGCGGGCGGCCCGGCCGGGGGCCGGGCGGTCGAGGTCCGTCAGCAGCCACCACGTCAGGCCGTACGTCGGGCGGACGTCGCTGCCGATGAAGCATTCGGCCAGGAGGTCCTCGCGCACGAGCTGGCGGCCGTCCCAGCGCCCGTGCTGGCGGATCAGGTCGCCGAACGTGCTCCACTCGGCGGCCGTGAACTGGGCACCGGAGGGCAGGCGCGGCATGCCGTCCGTGCCGCGCCGCCAGATATCGTAGCGGGCGCCGATGGGCTCGAGGATGCGGGCGTCGAGGTAGGCGAGGGGGTCGGCATATCGCCCCTGGAGCTTGCGGCGCATGAATTCGCCGAAGGCCTGGTACGGGACGGGGCCGTACGCGAACGTCGTGCCGGGATCGGATGTCGCCGGTGCCGCGATCGCCTCGGCGTACGTCGGGACGTTGCCGACGGCGCCGGCGTCGAGGCCGCTGGTGAGGCTGAGAAGGTGGCGAACGGTGATCTTGGACTTCCGGGGATCGCCCTGCCACTCGGTGATCGTGTCGGCGACGACCTCGTCCCAACCGGTGAGGATGCCGTCCTCGATCGCGGCCGCGGCCATCACGCCGCTGAAGCTCTTCGTGCCGCTGGCGAGGGCGTGCGAGGCGGCCGGCGACCCGCCGTTCGGGTAGTCGGCGCATACGGGGATTCCGTCGCGTGTCACGTAGAGGGAGACGCCGTCGGCGGCGGCGTTGTAGGCGGCGGTCTGGGGGCAGGCGGCGGAGGTGAGGGGGAGCGATGTCTGGGTGGCTGGGGGTGGCGTGGCGGTGCGGGGGACAACTGTGGCGGTGGGCCAGCGAGTTGCGGTCGGCGACGGGCGGGTGGTGTCGGGCGTGCGCGTAGGCAGTGGCGGCACAGGCACAAGCGCGGTTTCGCGCGCACCCGCGAACGGGCTCGTGGGTTCGGCGCCGGCGTGGGCGATGGGGAGCCAGAGGAGACGACGCGTGGGGGTGGAGGCGGTCGGCTGGGTCGGTGGTGTCGCAGTCGGTGGCGCGTTCGTCACGATGCCGGCATAGGCTTCGATCGCGCGACACGTGGCGCCGGCGCACGTGTGCAACTGGCGCAAGTGCATGGACAGCGCTGGCTGCCAAGCCCCTTCGTCGCTGTCGGGCAGGTTGTCGAGCTGGTTCGGGTCGGCGACGTTGTCGTACAGCTCGCGCTCGCCCGTGCTGTGTTCGATGTAGGTGTGCCGGGCGGTGCGGAGGGCGATGTAGGTGGCGGTGGGTGGGTCGGCGGAGGTGGTCGAGGGGGCGAGGAGACCGGCGGGGGGCGCCGGCCCAAGGCCCTCTCCGTCCGGCCCAAGGCCCTCTCCCCCCGACCCCCTCCCCCAAGTCTGGGGGAGGGGGAGGATGCTTGGCCGGTGGGAAGGGACGCCGTTGCGGCCGTCGGGCGATTCGTCGCCGTCCGGCGGCTCGAGCAGGCCGCCGCGGTCGTGCCGGGCGTCGCCGTCGCGGTCGGCGACGGCCGTCGCTTCGACGCCCCGCTCGTTCTCGAACGGGTACTGCTCGACGAGGAACGCCTGGCGCCATGGGCCGGCCGCAGCGATATCGCCGGGGGTGCCGTTGAGGTACGGGGCCAAAGAGCGCCCGTCGACGAAGTCCGGCACGGCCGCGCCGCCCAGCTCGGCCAGCGTCGGCGCGATGTCGACGTTGCCGGCAAGGACGTTTTCGACGACGGTGCCGGGCGTGATTCCGGGACCGCGGATGTAGAAGGGGACGTGGATGTCCTCTTCGTAGGCGGTCTGCTTGCCCTGCGGCAGGCGGTGCTGGCCGATGTGGAAGCCGTTGTCGGAGGTGAAGATGACGTACGTGTTCGCCAGTTGGCCGCTGGCCTCGAGGGTGGCGATCAGGCGGGCGACCATCTCGTCGACGGCCATCATCGACAGGACGCGCTTGCGGTAGATCTCGTCGCCGGCGGTCATCTGGCGCGACGTGAGGGGCGGGCGGGCGGCGAGGGCGGCCGGCTTGTCGGAGACGTCGGCTTCGTCGTAGGAGCCGCCGCGGGGCGCCTGGAGGTCGGGCAGGAGGGCGGCGTGGCGCGGGGCGGGGTCGGCGGGGGCGTGCGGGGCGTAGGGGGTGATGAAGGCGAAGAACGGCGCTTCGGCGGGGGCGGGGGCGGCGGCGAGGAAGGCGTCGGCCTTGTCGGCGAGGACGTCGGTGATGTGGTCGGCGGGCGTGCGGCCGTAGCGGACGAGCGTGCCGTTCTCGTTGAGGGTGTAGTTGTAGGAGCCGTACGGGTTGCCGGCGGAAGGGCTGAACCACTCGGACCAGCCGGCCGGGACGTGCGTGTCATCGCCCTCCAGCGGGTAGCCGTTGATGTACTTGCCGATGAGGGCCGTCCGGTAGCCCGCCGCCTGCAGCCACGTCGCCAGCGTGGACGATTCGAGGCCGAGCGGCACCATCCGCTCGTAGCCGCCGGTCGCGCCGCCGTTCGTGTAGACGCCGTGGTTGTGGGTGTACTGGCCGCGGAGGTAGGTGGTGCGGGACGGGCAGCAGAGGGAGTCCGTGACGTAGTAGTCGGCGAGGGTGGCGCCCTGGTCGGCGATGAGGCGGTGGATGTTCGGCGTGTAGTCGCGGGCCATCGTGCCGAGGTCGGTGTCGAGGTCGTCGGCCAGGATGAGGACGATGTTCGGGGGAGCGTCCGTTGGCGCGGCCGACGACGATGTCGTGGTCGAAGTCATCGTCGTCGATGTCGTCGCCCATCGCGTGGTCTCCCGCGATGCCAGCGCGGCCGTGCGCCCGCCGTGCGCATGGGCAACTGGCAACGCGGCAGCACCCGACACGGCCAGGGCGAGCACGACGGTGCCGAATCCAAAGCCAACCAAACGCCGCGTGGCGATCATGTCCGTTCCCTCGATCGGTGGGCGCGGGGGGCGCTGTGCGGTTGAGGGAAAGAACGTACGGCCGGAGCGGCGGTTAGATGGGGGTCGGCCGCCCTCGGACTACAGGCCCCAGGCGCTCAAGACGTCCAGCGGGTGCGTTGGGAATCTTGTGTAACCAGCCGGCCGCAGGTCAGAGGGGGAGGCGGTCATCGAAGCGGATGGCGAGCTGATTGAGGACGAGGGGCCAGCCTTGGATGGCTCCGGTCCAGCGTTTG
>JADYYS010000052.1 GCA_020853525.1 Ardenticatenales bacterium
AACACCGACCCCTCAGGCGATTCCTCGCCTCTGAGCGCCCGCTTCTGCTCTCTCTTCTAGTGTTAAGGTCCCCGCGCCTCAGCCTCTCGGCCCCCGACGCTTCCTCCGGCTCGTTAGCCCAGCCCCCCGAAACAAATCCGCCGTGACCTCGCGGTCGCGGCGGAGACATCCGACCCAGTACTCGATCCGCGGTTTGCACCGCCGAGACGCTTGCTGGTGTCCGATGTCCCTCCTTCTGACGGGTCAACGCTGGATTGTCTCGACGCTCCGTCCGAAAACGGAGCCTCGCTGCTCACGAGCGGGGAAGGTTACCACCGGCCTGGGAGCGGTGTCAAGTCACAGCGCGGTGCCGCCCTCCCCGCGCCGTGACGGCGGTCACATGCGGTCTCCCGGGCCGCCGCAACCTCCGTCGGGATCGCTACGGACCCGCTTCGTCGTCCCGCACCCGCAGGCCGAGGATCAGTCCGATGACGGGCGCCAGGAAGAACAATGCCAGCCCGGCATACCCGACCAGCGCCATCGGCGACCGCAGCGCCGCCGCGTCCACGTGCACCCGACACGCCTGCTCGAAGCGGATCCCCTGCGCCAGGAGCCCGCCGGCCATCGTCACGACGAGCCCGATCAACGCCAGCGTGAGGATCGTCCGCTGTGTCTGGCTGGCCCATGCCCGCTCCGTCGTCTCGCCGCCGAGGCCCATCGGCCGGGCACGCTGGACGTACTGGCCGATGAACCAGCGCAGGATTCCCGTCAGCCCGACGAGCGCCGCCGGACCGACGGTCAGGAGCGGCCACGTCGCGACGTCGGGCAGGACGTGGAACCCGTCGCCTGCCGGGTGCACGAGGTCGGCCGCAACGTGCTGGAGGCCGGCGGCGATCGCGGCCAGGACGAACGCGTAGAGGAGGCCGAAGATCAACACGACGGCGGCACCGGCAGCTGTCGAGAGCGCCCAGAAGCGTGCGCTGCCGATCATGTGCCGCAGCGACCACTCGCGGTAGCCGCGATCGACCATCATGTAGAGCGCCACGTCCGGCGCGTAGTCCTCCGGCGAGCCGAGCCGTTCGAGGACGTCGAGCAGCGCGCCCACCGTCGCCTGGCCGCGGGCGGCGAGCGCGTCCTCGATGTGGGCGCGGATCTCCTGTTCGGTCTCGGCCGCCACATCCGGCGTGACGCGGTGGAGCACACGGCGCAGTCGACCGAGGTAGTCGTCGCGGACGCGGTCGAGTTCGGATGTCATGCGTCGCCCTCGAGGATGCGCGCGATGTCGTCGGCGAAGATCCGCCACTGGTCGCGTACGGCCGACAGGCGCGCCTCACCTTGGCGCGTCAGCGCGTAGTACTTGCGGTCCGGCCCCTGCGGCGACGGCTGCCACTCCGCGTCGACGAGTCCTTCCGAGCGGAGCCGGTTGAGGAGCGGGTAGATCGTCCCCTCTTTGATGACGAAGCCGTCCGCCCCCGAGAGAGCCTGCACGATGTCGTAGCCGTAGCGCCGACCACGCGCCAGGATCGCCAGGACGCACAGCTCGAGCGAGCCGCGCCGCATCTGGGCCATCCACTTGTCGTCGTCCGTCATGCTGGCCACGAAGATCGCTTGACCTCTTGCTCGACCGGCCGTTCGACCGGCTGCCCGGCCGGGTGCGCGACCGGGTCATCCGTCGTCGACACGCCGCCGCGCACCGAAGGGGCGGCGCGAGTATACAACCGGATACAATCCGACCGATGTCCGTTCGCCCCGCCTTCCCGAGCCGCCGCAGCACCGTCCTCGGGACGCGCGGCGTCGTCGCCGCCAGCCAGCCGCTCGCGGCGATGGCCGGTGCGCGGACGCTCCTGGCCGGCGGGAACGCCGTCGATGCGTCCATCGCCACGGCCGCCGCGCTGGCCGTCGTGGAGCCGACGGGCTGCGGGATGGGCGGCGACGCGTTCGCGCTGGTGTACGACGCCGCCGCCAGCCGGGTCCTCGCCTATGACGGCAGCGGCGCCGCCCCACGCGCAGCCGACGCCGACGCCCTCGTCGCGGCCGGCCACGCGGCTGTTCCGACGCGCGGTGCGTTCAGCGTCACCGTTCCCGGCGCGGTCGACACCTGGGCCGAGCTGGCAAGGGCGCGCGGCACGATGCCGCTGGGCACGCTGCTGGCGCCGGCGATCGAGCTGGCCGAGGGCGGGTTCGCGGTGAGCGAGCGCATCGCCGCCGGCTGGCGGGCAAGCGAGGCGCTGCTCGGAAGCGACGCCGCCGCGCGCCGACACCTACTCGTCGACGGCCGCGCGCCGCGCGAGGGCGAGGTCATGCGCCTGCCGGCGATGGGCCGCAGCCTGCGCGCCGTCGCCGAAGGCGGCCGCGCGGCACTGTACGGCGGCCCGATCGGCCGTGCGATCGCCGATGCGGTTGCCGCGGCGGGTGGCTGGCTGACGGCCGAAGACATCGCCCGCCACGCGGGCCGCTGGGTCGAGCCGATCCGCACGATGTTCGAGGGCGTGCGCGTTTGGGAGTGCCCGCCGCCGGGTCAGGGGCTGGCGGCGCTGATCGCGCTTGGCATCGCCGACGGGATCGACTTCCGGCGCCGCGTCGGCACGGCCAACCTGCATGCCGGCGGCGACGTATCGCCCCAAGTCGAGCCGTTCCAAGTCGAGTCGTCCCGAGACGTATCGCCCCAGAGCGAATGGGGAACCGCCGACCACCTCCATGGGCTCATCGAGGCGATGCGCCTCGGCTTCGCGGACGCGGCGGCGCACGTGGCGGATCCCGGTGCGTACGCGGCGCCCGTGGATCGGCTCCTCGATCCAAGGTACTTCGACCGGCGTCGGGCGCTCATCCGCGCCGATCGCGCGATGGCGATGCCGACGACCGGCATCCCGGGACCGGGCGGAACCGTCTGTCTGGCGGTCGTCGACGCGGCCGGCAACGCGTGCTCGTTCATCCAGTCCAACTACATGGGCTTCGGCAGCGGCCTCGCCGCGGGCGAGACCGGGATCCCGATCCAGAACCGCGGGGCCGGCTTCGTCCTGACGGCCGGCCACCCGAACCGGCTGGCGGGCGGCAAGCGGCCGTTCCATACGATCATCCCCGGGCTGGCGACGCGCGCGGCGGACAGCTCGCTGTGCGCCGTCTTCGGCGTGATGGGCGGTCACATGCAGCCGCAAGGGCACCTGCAGGTGTTGTCGAACGTCGTGCGGTACCGCTTCGATGCCCAGCGCGCCCTCGATGCGCCGCGCTTCCAGATCACGCCGGGCGGCCGCGTGGCGCTCGAGCCGTGGTTCGACGACACCGTACGCCGTGGCCTGGCGGTCCGGGGTCACGATGTGATCGCCCGCGACGACACACCGCCGGAGAGCACGTTCGGCGGCGGTCAGGTGATCGTCGTCGACGACGCCGGCGTGCGGCACGGCGGGAGCGATCCGCGTAAGGACGGGTGCGCGATCGCGACGTGAGGCCGCAAGCGCGCGGTCGTCCGAAGGCCGAAATCGCTTGACCGCGCTGTCAAGTTTACTTTACCCTAACGACGCAACCGTGCCCCGACGCTCAGGAGTCCCGACGATGTCGCCGAAGATCCGCTCGTCTGCCGCAGCGCTGCTGTTCATGGCCGCAGTGTTCGTGGTCCCATTTCTGATTTCCCCCGTCCGCGCGGCACGCCCGCAGCCAACGGCCATCGACAACCCTTCGGTCCTCGCCGCAGCCGGGCTTCGCGCGGCGGCGCAGGACGAATCCTTCCTTTCGCGCCTGGCGCGAAGCGCGAACGCGCCGGATGTCCTCGAGCAGACGACGGCGCTCGAGGCGATCCAAGCCTATCGCGCATCCGACGGCGACCCCGCGACGACATCGGACGGGCTGGCCGGCGCGCAGCAGGCGGACCCGTACGCTGCGATCGACGCCTGCATGGCGGCCGAGATGCAGGCCAAGGGCGTGCCGGGCGCGCAGGTGGCGGTGATGATGGACGGGCGGCTGACGTACGCCAAGGGGTACGGTGTGAAGAACGCGGCCCAAGGCGGCGACGTGGACGCCGACACGCTGTTCCGGATCGGGTCCGTCACCAAGATGATGACCGCCGCCGGGCTCATGCAGCAGGTCGAGCAGGGCAAGATCGATCTCCAGCAGCCGCTGTCCGTCGCGCTGCCCGGCTTCGGGATCGGCGGCGCGTGGGACAGCCCCGGCGTGGACGGCGACGACCTCACGCCATGGCACCTCCTCACGCACTCGTCGGCCTACCCGGACAGCCTGTTCATCACGACCGGCGGCATCGCCGGCCCGACCGCGCCCGGCAGCCTGGCCGCGTGGGCCGTCGCCAATGTGACGACGACGCTCCACGCCCCGCCGGGGACGTTCTGGAATTACAGCAACCCCAACTTCTCGCTGGCCGGCGCCGCGATCGAGCGCCTGAGCGGCATGTCCTACAACGACTACATGCGCCAGAAGGTCTGGGGCCCGGCGGCGATGACGCGGACGATGCTCCTGGCGAGCGACGCGGCGGCGTACGGCAACACGACGTTCGGGCACTACGTCGACGGCGCGACCGGGATGCTGAGGATCGACGGCGTGGACGCCTACGACAACTGGCCCGCGGCGCCGGCCGGCTACGCCTTCTCGACGACGACGGACCTCGTCAAGTGGGCCGATCTGCTCATGCGCGGCGGCGGCGCGGTGCTCTCGACCGCATCCGTGACGGCCATGACGAGCCGGCAGATGGAGCTCATGCTCGGCGATCAGGCGTACGGCTACGGCATCTTCGTCGAACGCGACCTCGGCCTTGACCCGATCCTGAGCCATGGCGGCAACATCCCGGGTTGGGGCGCCTACGTCATCTGGGTGCCCGAGCGACGCATGGCGGTGGCCACGCTGGGCAACACGACCGCTTCGATGGACCGCACGGCCGGCTGCGCCGTTGTGAACGTCCTCGGCCTCGGCGCCCCGACGCCTGCGGAAACGCCCACACCAGGCCCGTCGGCAACTCCGCAGCCGACGCCGACGCCCGACGTCGCCGCGCTCGCCCGCTACGCCGGGCGCTACGCCGGGTTGTTCGTGGACGGCAGCATCGTCACGACGACGCTCGCCGTGAGCGGCACGCAGCTCGCCGCGACGTTCATCGATGCCATCGCGCCGGGCGTGGATTACGTGACCGCGCTGCCGCAGGTCGGGCCGAACATCTTCCTGCTCGATCTGAACGGCGACGGGGCGCCCGACGTGTCGCTCGACTTCCTCGACGCCGCCGGCGCACCGGCACTCGGCTCGGCCACGCCGCGCTGGCTGCGGTCGCGGGTCTACGTGGCCACGTACCAGGGTCCGGTCGGACCGGCGCTGACGGCCACGGCCACTGCGACCGCCGGCGGCTCGACGCCCATCCCGACGGCGTCCGATGTGCCGCCGACCCCGACGCCGACCTACGTTCCGCCGACCCCGACCATCACACCGCAGGCCACGACGCCGGGGCCCACGGTCGCCCCGACGGCGTTGCCGACGGGCCGCCCGACCGTCCCGGCCGAGGGTCCGATCCTGTGCCCCCAAGTCGAGCCGAAGGTGCCGGCCGCGCTCCTCGCCGCGGCCATGGCCAACCCGCAGGCCATCGGCGGCTACGACCAGCCGTGCCGCCGCAACGTGCCGCTCGGCCCGTACAACACGAAGCGCCGATCGCTCACGCTCCTGAACAACGCGCTGCCCTATCACCCGCTGTTCAACCCGCTGTCGTTCCAGTGCGGCTGCCGCTGAGCCGGCCGTCCGGGGTCCCGCTTCTTCGGTCCGCGCTCCTCGACGAATTCGACGGCCTGTTCCACGCCTTCACAACGCGCAACGGCGGGATCAGCGCCGCGCCGTACGCCACGCTGAATCTCGGCCTGCACGTCGGCGACGCCGCGGCGGCGGTCGTCGCGAATCGCGCGGCGGTCGCCGCGGCGCTCGGCGTGGACGGGCGAGCGTTCGTCCTCACCGACCAGGTCCACGGCGCGGACGTCGCCGTCGTCGGACGGGCCGATCGCGGCCGCGGCGCGGAGCGGCTCGCCACCGCCGTGCCCGGCTGCGACGTCCTCGTGACGGCCGAACCCGGCGTCGCGCTCGTCGTCCTCGTGGCGGACTGCGTGCCGATCCTGCTGGCGGATCCGGTGGGCCGGATCGCCGCGGCCGTCCACGCCGGCTGGCGGGGCACCGTGGCCGGGGCCGCGGGCGCGGCGGTCCGCGCGATGGTCGCGCTCGGGAGCCGCCCGGGGGATGTGCGCGCCGCGATCGGCCCGTGCATCGGCGTCGACCACTATGGGGTGGGCGAGAACGTGGCGGAGGCGGTCGCGGCGGCTTGGCCGGGCGATGCCGCGCGCTGGATCGTGCGGGCGGGCGGCGGGGCGGCGTTCGATCTGGCGGGGGCGAATCGGGATCAGCTGGTGGCCGCCGGCTTGGCGCGCGAGCACGTGGCGGCGTGCGGCAGTTCGACGGCCGGCGATGTCGGCACGTGGTTCTCGCATCGGGCGGAGGGCGGACGGACGGGACGACAGGCCGGGATCATCGGCTGGTCGGCGGGCGCGAACGGCTGAGGCGGCCACTATAATCCGCAGCCGGCGATCGAACATCCGCGGCCGGCGATCGAACGACCGTCCACCGACCAATCAGCCGGCGACGACGACGACGACGCCGACGACGACGACGGTGCCGACCCCGCGCTCTCCGCTCTTCCTCCGCATCTCTCCGCAGGCGAGCACATGTCCCGACCCGATAACCTTGAACGCGCCCTCGACGAGGACAACGTCGCCGCGACGCCCGTGGACCAGTTCGACCGGTGGTGGGCGGAGTGGCTTGCGGCGGCGTCGTCGGCGTCGTCGCAGTCGCCGGACGTGTCGGCCGTGGCGCTGGCGACGGCAACGCCCGACGGCCGGCCCTCGGTGCGCATGGTCCTCCTCAAGGGGCACGATGCGGACGGCTTCGTGTTCTTCACGAACACCGAGAGCCGCAAGGGGCGGGAGCTGGCGGCGAACGACCGGGCGGCGCTGTTGTTCCACTGGCCGGCGCTGGGCCGCCAGGTGCGCGCCGAAGGGCGGGTCGCACCGATCGACGCCGCGGCCAGCGACGCCTACTTCGCGACGCGGGCGCGCGACAGCCGGATCGGCACGTGGGCATCGCGACAGAGCACCGTCCTGGCGGATCGGGCGGCGCTCGTCGCCCGCGTCGCCGAGACCGAGGCGCGCTTCGCGGGCGCCGACGTGCCCCGACCGCCGCACTGGGGCGGCTACCGCCTGACGCCGGATGCGGTGGAGTTCTGGCAGGCGCGCCCCCACCGCCTGCACGATCGCCTTCGCTATCGGCCGCACGGCGCGGGCTGGACGATCGAGCGGCTGGCGCCGTGACCGGCCGGCCGCGTCCACCGTACGACGACGATGGCCCTTCGCGACAACCGCCGGCAGAGGCGCGGGGCGTCCGTGCGCCCGTCGGCGGTTCGTGTCCGCACCCCATCGGCGTGACAAGGTGCCGGCCTGCCGCGTTCACCCACCCGCACTTCCGACGCGCACGAGGATGTCCCATGCCCCCCACCCGCACCGGCGCGACGACCGTCGTCGTGCTCACCGCCGTCACCGCGCTCGCCGCCGTCCTCGCCGTGCCGACCACCCGGCGGACACCCGCCGCGATCGCGGCCGACAAGGCCCAACCCGACGTCCGCCTCTCCGACCGCCTCTCCGACCGCCTCTCCGACCGCATCGCCCAGCTGGACCCGATCATCTCGCTGTCCGTCGTCGGCCGGCTCGACGGCCGCTGGCTCGGCCTCGACGTCCGGGGCGACCGCGTGTACGGCGTCGACGCGGAGCAGCGCCTGCTCGTCGTCAGCGTCGCCGATCCGTCCGCACCGGCCGTTGTCGGTCAGGTCGACCTGCCGACGCAGGCCGAGGATGTCGCCGTGACCGATGGGACGGCGGTGCTGGCGATGGGCTCGAGCGGCTTGTGCGTGAGCGCGCTGGGCGATGGGACGCGGCCGGCGGCACCGGTGTGCGTCGGCTCGGACGGCTATGCCCAGGACGTCGCGGCGGCCGGCGCGTTCGCCTTCGCGGCCAGCGGCTCGATCGGGCTGCAGGTGGCCAACGTCGCCGGCCCGGCCCGGCCGACGTGGGTGAACCGGATCACGTATCCCAACGACGACGCGTCCGGCGTCACCATCGCCGGCAACGTGCTGTTCGAGGCGAACGGCGCGAACGGCATGTACGCCTACGACCTGACCCGTCCCGAGGCGCCGAGCGCGTTCGGCTCGCTGCCGCTGTCGCAGCCGGCGCGCCACATGAGCGCCGCCGGCGACCTGGCCGTCGTCGGCCTCGGCGTGTTCGCGCCCACCGAGAGCGGCGGTGTCACCGTCCTCGACGTCACGAACCCGCGCGCGCCGGCGATCAAGGGCACGGTGACCGGCCTGCGGTTCGTCCGCCGCACCGCCCTTTCCGGCCGCGACTACGCCCTCGCCGTCGACGGCCCCGGCGGCCTGCACGTCATCGACGTCCGCCGCCCGGACGCGCCGCGCACCGTGGCCGCGTACTTCGCCCCGGACGCGCGCGACGTGGCCGCGTCGGGCGGCTCGGCCACCGGCGGCCTCGTGTTCATCGCCGACCGCCAGACCGGCCTCACGATCCTCCGCCTGACCGCCGCCACCCCAACCCCGACGGCCACGTTCACCCGCACGCCGACGCCCACATCGACGTCGACGCCCACCCCGACGCGCACGCCGACCGCCACGCCGACGCCGGTGCGCTACGGCCTGTGGCTGCCGCGCCTGCTGCGCGGCGATGCGGATGCGCCGACACCGACGCCGCTGCCGACCGTGGAGCCGACGCCCGTCGACAGCACCACCGCCCACCGGCGGACGACATCCGTCGACCAGCGTACACCGACCGTGTAGGGGCACGGCATGCCGTGCCCTGTCCGGCGATCACCCTCCGCGCCCGGCCATCCCGCACCGGGACAAGGGCGCCGCCGGCAGCGCCCTACAAGTGCGCCAACACCGCCTCCGCCGCCACCCGCCCGCTCACCAGCGCCCCGTCGATCGACGCGTTCGTCCGATGATCGCCCGCCACGAACAGCCCGCCGCCCAGAATGTGCGGCCGGATGGGCGGCACGAGGCGGCCGGGGGCCTGATCGGGCAGGGCTTCGGCAATACGGTACGTCCGCAGGTGCCGCCAGTCGTCGACGACCGCGCCGAACCAGCCGCGCAACTGGGCGCGCACGGATGCTTCGAGGGCCGCGTCGTCCACTTGGGGCAGGCCGATGACGGTCGCCGAGACCAAGGCGCGCCCCGGCGGAGCGTAGGCGCTCGATACGGCGCTCATGACGGCCAGGTTCGTCACCGGACCTTCGCCCATGCCGTCGAGCGCCAGGACGGGGGCGGCGATGGGCGGCTCCGGCGCATCGAAGTAGAGGCACGTCAACCCGCGGCCGCGGCGCGGCGGGGTCGCGGACTCCAGCAGTCGCGCCGCGGCCAGCTCATCGGTCGCCACGACGATGGCGCGCGCCGAAAGGACGTCACCCGAGCGGAGCGTGACGTGGGCGAGCGCGGCGCGGCCGTCCGTCGGATCGAGCGCGGCGACGGCTTGGACCGGCGTGTCGAGCGCCACGGTGCCTTGCGGCAGCCGGCCGGCCAGTTGAAGAGCGATGGCCCCCATCCCGTGCTCCGGCACGGTGGTCGTGCCGGCGGCGAACATCCGCCAGACGAACGCGAACATCCGGGCGCTCGTCTGCAGGTCGAGATCGGCGAACACGCCGCCGAGGAAGGGCCGGAAGAAACGATCGATCATCCCCTCGCCGATGCCGGCCTGAGCGAGCGCGTCGGCCGTCGGAATGTCCGGCCATGTCCAACGCTCGTCGTCGTCGGGGGCGTTGATCGCGCCGGTCAGGCGCAGAAGCCGCAGCTTGTCCGCCCAGCTGCCGATCGGGGTGCGCGCGTGGCGGATGGCGTCGAGCAGGCGGCGGGTCGGGTCGGCCGCCAGGTGGAACCGGCCGTCCGCCCAAACCAGCGCGCCCGGATAGAACGGCTTGAGCACCAGCCGATCGTAGTCCAGCGCCGCGCGGGCTTCCGGATAGGCCGTCGGCAGCACCTGGAAGCCGCGGTCCAGCAGGAATCCGTCCACTTCGTCCGTCCGCACCCGGCCGCCGACGCCGTCGCCCGCCTCGAGCACGACGGTCCGTACGCCCGCCTCGGCCAGCAGCCCGGCGCAGCGCAGGCCGGCCAGGCCGGCGCCGATGACGAGGACGTCGGCGTCGTGGGGAGGCTGGGCAGGGGGCTCGGGCGGGAGAGGGGCGGCGTGCGGCACGGAATCGTCGACGTTCACGCGGCGTTCTTGCCTTCCGGGCGGGGCGGGTGAGGCGAGGAGTGTAGCGCGGATGGGGTAGTGCTGGAAGCAGGCTGAGGAACGGCTGAAGCCGTTGACGTCCACGACGTCGCGCCCCGCCCCGCCCCAAACTATGACGCCTGTCATGAACCGCAAGCGCCGTCCCCATTCATACTGCACCCCGTCATGAGCCTGACCGCCCAAGCCCCTCCCCTGCCCGTCCGCCCGAGCGCAGGCGCTGCCGTCTGCCTGCACTGCGGAAACGCCGTCCCGCGCAGCCGCGGCGACGGGTACTGCTGCGCCGGCTGTCTGGCGGTGCACCGCCTGCTGTCGGAGGCCGGACTTGACGGCTACTACCAACTGCGCCCGAGACACATCCGGCCGCTGCTCGACTATTTCGAGCGCCGGGCGTCGCTGGACTGGCTCGACGCGCACCCGGGTGCGCAGGCGGGCCAGCTGAACCTGGCGGTCGAGGGCATCCAGTGCGCGGCGTGCGTCTGGGCGATCGACAAGCTGGCACGGCGGGACGGGCTCGTCAGGCTGGGCGTGAACTCCGCCTTGGGCCAGCTGAGCCTGCGGTTCGATCCCGAACGGTTCGATGTGCGCGGCTACCTCGAGACCTTGGCGGACTTCGGCTACCGCGTCCGGCCGAGCGAGGACGGGGCGGGCGCCGATCCGAGCCGCGGCCTGCTGCTGCGGCTCGGCGTCTGCGCGGCCATCACGCTGAACACGATGTCGTTCTCGCTGCCGTTCTATCTGGGGCTCAGCGAGGCCGGCGGCGACCTGCAGGCATGGCTGCGCGGTCTGAGCCTCGTCCTCACCACCGTCGCCGTGGGGTATGGCGGCAGCTACTTCTTCGGCCGCGCCTGGCGCGCGCTGCGCCACGGCATCGCCCACTTCGACATCCCGGTGGCCATCGGCCTCGCGGCGGCCTACGCCGGATCGCTGTGGGCGTTTGCGCATGGCCGCGCCGACGCGATGTACCTCGACTCGGTGAACGTCTTCCTGACGTTCATGCTCCTCGGCCGCTTCCTCCAGGAGCGCACACTCCTCGCGAATCGGCGACGGCTCCTCACGTCGGACGCATTCAGCCACGCGACCGTCACCGCCCTCGACCCGCAGCCGCGCGAAGTGCCTTGGGCCAAGGTGGGCGCGGGGCAGCGGCTGCTCCTCCAGCCGGGCAGCCTCTGCCCCGCCGAGGCCCGGCTCGACGGCGACCGCACGCTCGAGTTCGACCTCGCGTCGCTGACCGGCGAGCGCCAGCCGAGCGCGGTAGGGGCCGGCGATACCGTGCGGGCCGGCGCGCGGCTGCTCAGCCGCGCACCGGCGCGCGTGACGACGCTCCGCGGTTTCGATGCATCGGCGCTGGCGGCGCTTCTGCCGCAGGAGCGCGGCCACGAGGACCTGCCCGTGCTATGGCGCTGGAGCGTCAAAGTGTACGTGTTCGTCGTCCTCATCGCCGCGACGGCCGGCCTCATCGGCTGGTGGCCGCACGACCCGCAGCGGGCGGCGCAGGTCTTCATCTCCGTGCTCGTCGTCACGTGCCCGTGCGGCCTCGGCATCGCCGTGCCGCTCGCGCGCACCCTCGCCGACCAGCGGCTGGCGCGCAGCGGCGTCACACTTCGGCAGCCGGGCGTCCTCGATCGACTGCGCGCCGTGCGCCAGGTCTGGCTCGACAAGACCGGCACGCTGACGCTGGCCGATCTCGAGCTGGCCGACGGTCGCCAACTGGACGCCCTCGCGACGGGCGAGCGGCGGGCGCTGATGGGCGCTGCGGGTGCCAGCCGACACCCGGTCAGCCGGGCGCTGTACCACGAGCTCGCCGCGCGCGGCGAACCGTATCCGGACGACGGTGCGGCCGAGGAGATCCCCGGCGAGGGTGTTCGCTACGTGGACGCTGCCGGGACGTGGTTCCTCGGCCGAAGCATGCATGCCGACGGCCGCGCTTGGGCCGCGCTCGGCCGCAACGGGCTGGCGGTCGCGACGTTCGGCCTCGTCGAGCGCGTGCTGATGGACGGCCCGCAGTCCGTGCAACGACTGCGCGACCTCGGCCTCGGCGTCGGACTGCTGAGCGGCGACCGGAGCAGCCGGGTTGACGACATGGCGCGCGGGCTCGGGCTCACGCCGGACGAGGCGCGCGCGGCGTGCAGCCCGCAGGACAAGGCCGACCGCGTCGCCGACCGGCCGAGCCTGATGCTCGGCGACGGCCTGAACGATGCGCCGGCCCTCGGGCTGGCCGTCGTCAGCGGCAGCCCGGCCTGGGAGCGCAGCGCCGTGGCGGACCAGAGCGACCTCAGCTTCGCCAGCGGATCGCTCGCCTGGCTGCCGGAGCTGTTCGACACGGCGCGCGCGCTGCACCGGGCGCTGTGGGGGAACCTGATCTTCGCCTGGAGCTACAACATCGTCCTCGTCGGCCTGGCGCTGAGCGGGCGCTTCTCGCCCCTCCTGTGCGCCCTCACGATGCCGACGAGCTCGCTGATCGTCAGCGCCGCCACCACCCGGGCGCTCCGGCGATGAACGTGCTCATCGCCCTCATCTTCCTCAGCGTCATCCTGGCGGCGCTGGCCGTCGCCTTCTTTGTCTACAGCGTGCGCAACGAGGACATGGACCACAGCCTGCAGCTCTCGCTCAAGCCCTTGGAGGACGATCCGTGATCGAAGAACGCAATGTCACGTACGACGACGCATCGGTGCGCCGCTTTCTCTGGGCGTCCGTGCTCTGGGGCGCCGTCGGGATGCTCTTCGGCTTCATCATCGCCTCGCAGCTGGCGTTCTGGCAGCTGAACGGCGGGGGCTCGCTGCCCTGGCTCCAGTTCGGGCGCCTCCGGCCGCTGCACACGAATGCCGTGATCTTTGCGTTCGTCGGCAACATGATCTTCGCCGGCGTCTACTACAGCACGCAGCGACTGCTGAAAACCAGGATGGCGTCGGACTTCCTGTCGGCCATCCACTTCTGGGGCTGGCAGCTGATCATCGTGTCGGCGGCCATCACGCTGCCGCTCGGGTTCACGCAGGGCAAGGAGTACGCCGAGCTGGAGTGGATCATCGACATCGCCATCGCCCTGGTGTGGGTGGCGTTTGCGGTGAACTTCTTCTGGACGCTCGTCAAGCGCAACGAGAAGAACCTCTACGTCGCGCTCTGGTTCTACATCGCCAGCATCCTGACGGTGGCGGTCCTGCATATCGTGAACAGTCTGGCGCTGCCGAGCGACGTGCTCCACTCCTACAGCGTGTTCGGCGGCGTGCAGGATGCCCTCGTGCAGTGGTGGTACGGGCACAACGCCGTGGCGTTCTTCCTGACAACGCCCGTGCTCGGGATCATGTACTACTTCATGCCCAAGGCGATCGGCAAGCCGGTCTACAGCTACCGGCTGTCGATCATCCACTTCTGGTCGCTCGTGTTCCTCTACATCTGGGCCGGGCCGCACCACCTCCTGAACAGCGCCCTGCCGGACTGGGCGCAGAACCTCGGCACGGTCTTCAGCGTCATGCTCTGGGCCCCAAGCTGGGGCGGCATGATCAACGGCCTGCTGACGCTGCGCGGCGCGTGGGACAAGCTGCGCACGGATCCGGTGGTCAAGTTCTTCGCCGCCGCCGTCACGTTCTACGGCATGGCCACCTTCGAAGGGCCGATGATGTCGATCCGCAGCGTGAACGCCCTGGCGCACAACACGGACTGGGTGATCAGCCACGTCCACGGCGGCGCGCTGGGCTGGAACGGCTTCATGGCGGCCGGTATGTTCTACTGGCTCGTGCCCCGGCTGTACCGCACGAAGCTCCACAGCGAGCGGCTGGCCAACCTCCACTTCTGGCTCGGCATGGTCGGGATCGTCCTCTACATGGCGTCGATGTACGTCAGCGGGATCACCCAGGGCCTGATGTGGCGGGCGCTCACGCCCGAGGGCACGCTCCTCTACCCGAACTTCCTCGAAAGCATCTCGGCCAGCCGCACGATGTACATGGTGCGCATGGTCGGCGGCCTGCTCTACCTGTCGATGTTCCTGGTCATGGCCTGGAACCTGATCAAGACGGCCCGCTCCGGCCGGGCCGAGACGACGACGGTCACGGTCAGCGTGGTGGCCAAAGCCAAGGGGCCGAGCGCGATCCAACTCCTCCTCTCGCCGGTCATGGGCCTCGTCGTCGTCGGCTTCGTGCTGTCGATGGCGCTCGGCATCCGGAGCGTCCAGGTGGGCGCGGCCGTGCTCGTGGCGCTGCTGCTCTTCGCGGTCCTCGTCCGCACCGTGCGCGCCCGCGGCATCGGCGTGTACGACGGCACGTCGTGGCACGAGGTGATCGAGGGCAAGGCGCTGCTGTTCACCGTGCTCGTCCTCGTGGCGGTGCTCGTCGGCGGCATGGTGCAGATCCTACCGCTCGTCTTCTCGGACAAGGCGCTGGCGCTCGAGCGCACCGCCACGCCGTACGCGCCGCTCGAGCTGGCCGGGCGGGACATCTTCCGGCGCGAGGGCTGCTACGTCTGCCACACCCAGATGGTCCGGGCGCTCGCCTCCGAGTCCTTGCGCTACGGACCGCCGAGCGAGGCCTGGGAGTCCATGTACGACCACCCGTTCCAGTGGGGCAGCAAGCGCACCGGCCCGGACCTGGCGCGCGTCGGCGGCAAGTACCCCGACCTCTGGCACTACCGCCACATGCTCGACCCGCGCTCGACCTCCCAGGGCTCGATCATGCCGAGCTACGCCTTCCTGGCCGACACCCGCCTGGACACCGCGCGGATCCCGCGCGTGATGGCGACGATGCGCAAGCTCGGCGTGCCGTACGACGCGGCGGCGATCCAGGGCGCGGTGGCCGCCGCCGAGACGCAGGCGGCAGGCATCGCGGACGGCCTGAACAAGGAGGGCGAGAAGGCCGCGCCGGACACCGAGCTGATCGCCCTGATCGCCTACCTGCAGAAGCTCGGCAAGGACCGGGCGACGACCGCGACCACCGCGACAACGGCGACGACGTCGACGACGTCGACGACGACACCTTGAGGAAACCCACATGCGCGCGCTGATCACCGAGGGGCTGCCGGGCGATCCCGGCCTGCTCGCCTTCCTGCTGGCATTTGTCGTCATCTTCACCGCCGTCGCCCTCTGGCAATGGCGACCCGCCGCCCGCGCCGCCCAGGAACGCCTGGCGCTCATGCCGCTCGACGACCCGGAGTAGGACTTGTCTGCGAACGCAGCGCCGGCAGCTGAAGCTGGCCGGCTGGGGGCCTTCGGCCATGGTGCCCGCCTTCGCGGGCACCCCGATTCGGGCGCCCGCGAAGGCGGGCGCCACGGCGGCCCGTCAGGGACGCCTCCAGCCGGCCAGCTTCAGCTGCCGGCGCTTCCGGCGAACCGAGCGTGCCGGCACATCCGAAGGAGCACACGATGAAGAACGAACGCCGCGACGTCGTGAGGGACCATGACTTCGACGGCATCCAGGAGTTCGACAACGAGCTGCCGCGCTGGTGGCTCGGCACGTTCGCGCTGACGATCCTCGTCGCGCTCTTCTGGTGGACGACCCGCCAGACGTTCGGCACCGAGCCGACGCTGCGCGAGCAGCACGACCGGCAGTTCACGGCGCTGATGACGCTCCAGGAGGAGAAGCTCGGCAAGGCGCCGACGGCCGACGAGGTGCTGGCGGCGGTCGAGGCTCCTGCGGCGCTCGCCGACGGCAAGGCGACGTTCGACACGACGTGCTTTGCCTGTCATGGCAGCTTGGGCGAGGGCAAGATCGGCCCGAACCTCACGGACAACCACTGGATCCACGGCGGCAAGCCGGGCCAGATCGCGGCCACCGTGTACGCGGGCGTGCCGGAAAAGGGGATGCCGACGTGGCGCGGCGTGCTGAAGCCGGAGCAGATCCGGAACGCCGCGGCCTACGTCGTGTCGCTGAAGGGCAGCAACCCGCCCGGCGCCAAGGTGCCGGAAGGAACACTCGAACCGTAGTTCCCCGCAGCCGGACACGCCCTGAACAGCGTCCAGACGGATGAATCCGGAGAGTCCACAGTGGTGCTGAACTAGCATGGACAGCCAGCCGATCACCCTCCACCAGCGCCGCGGCTCGATCCGCTCGGACGGCCGTCGCGACAAGGTGCGCGTCGCCGACGTGCATGGGCGCTTCACCAAGTGGCGCAAGCGGGCGTTCCTCGCACTGATCGTGATCTACGCCGCCGCGCCGATGGTGCGCGTCGGCGGCAAGCCGCTGATCTTCCTCGACATCCTGAACCGGCGCTTCTTCCTGTTCGGCCGGACGTTCAATGCCCAGGACGCCTACCTGATCTTCTTCCTGCTGGCGGGCGGCGTGCTGGCGATCTTCCTCGTCACGTCGCTCCTCGGCCGGCTGTGGTGCGGCTGGGCGTGCCCGCAGACCGTGTTCCTCGAGGGCGTGTTCCGCCCGATCGAGCGCTGGCTGGAGGGCTCGAAGCACGAACAGGTCAGGCTGGCCAAGCAGCCGATGAACATGCGCAAGCTGCGGATCCTGGCCACGAAGCACGCGATGTACCTCGTGGCGGCGCTTGTCGTGTCGCACATCTTCATCAGCTACTTCGTCAGCCTCGAGCAGCTCCGCGAGTGGGTCTTCGTGTCCCCGCGCGAGCACTGGACGGCCTTCGTCTGGATGGCCGCCATCACCGGCGCGCTGTACTTCGACTTCGCCTGGTTCCGCGAGCAGACGTGCCTGGTCCTGTGCCCGTACGGCCGCCTGCAGTCCGCCCTCACCGACGAGGACACCGTCGTCATCGGCTACGACGCCGTTCGCGGCGAGCCGCGCGGCAGCGTGAACACGCCGGGCGCCGGCGACTGCGTCGACTGCTTCCGCTGTGTCGAGGTCTGCCCGACGGCGATCGACATCCGCGAGGGGCTGCAGATGGAGTGCATCGGCTGCGCGGCGTGCATCGATGCCTGCGACGACGTGATGGCCAGGATCGGCCGGCCCCTCGGGCTGGTGCGCTACGACTCGCTGACGGGTCTGGCCGGCGGCAAGACGCGCATGGGGCGGGCCAAGATCTATCTGTACGCCGCGATCCTGGCCGTACTGGCCGGCACGGGCATCGTCTTCGCCTACCAACGCAAGCCGTTCGAGGCGACGCTCATCCGACAGACCGGCGCACCGTACGTGCTGGAGGACGGCGCGTACCGCAACCAGTACTTCGTCCACATCGTGAACAAGACGCCGCAGCGCAGCACGTTCGAGATCCGCGCCGTGCTGCCCGAAGGCGCGACCGCGATCCTCCCGATTCCGAGCGTCGAACTCGACAGCCTGACGGACCAGCGCGTGCCGGTGATCGTCAGCATGCCGGCGGATGCGTACGAGGAGGCGGGCGATCGGGAAGACGGCAGCGGCAACGGCAGTGACGACGACACCGGCTACGACGCCGACGACAACGACGGCACGTTCGACGTCGTCGTCGAGACGCGCGACCGGAGCACGGGCCTGATCGTCACGTCGCAGCTGCAGTTCATCGGTCCATGACGTCGCTGCTGGCCGCCCTCGAAGGGGCGCATGCCCACGCGCACAGCGCAGCGGGCGCGGCCGCGTTCTTCGCCCTCGGGCTGGCGGCCGGCGTGCACTGCCTCGGGATGTGCGGGCCGCTGGCCTGCCTCCTGGGCCGACCGGAGCGGACGCCCTTCGCCAGCCTTGGCCTCTACCACGGCGCCCGGATCACGGCGTACAGCGCCGTCGGTGCCGCGTTCGCGTCCATCGGCGCGCCGCTGCGGCCGGTGCTCAGCTGGCCGGTGCTGGCCGCGATCGGCACGCTGCCGCTCCTGTGGTACGCGCTGCGGCCCGCGGCGAGCGCACCGCTGTTCATGACTCGCTGGCACGGCGCCGGCGCTCGGCGCCTGCGCGGCCTGCGGCCTTCGGCGCGCGCGCTCGGCCTCGGCCTGCTGACGCCCCTCCTGCCGTGCGGCATGCTGTACGCCGCCGCCGGTGCCGCCGCGGCCGCACCGAGCGTGCCTGCGGGCGCGGCGTGGATGGCGGCGTTCGCGGCCGGCACGCTGCCGCTGCTCGTGCTCGGCCAGGCAGGATTCACGTGGGCCGCCCGCACGCAGCGGGGCGCCTGGGTGCCGCTCGTCCGGCGGGGCACGGCGCTCCTTGCCGCGCTGACGCTGATCGGGTTCGCGCTCATGGGGCCGATGTGACGGCCGCCCCCGTGGCCACCGCCGTCGCCCGCCCGCCCGACGTCGCCGCCGGCCGGCCGCCCATCGACCGGCAGGCCTGGGTGAGCTTCGCGATCGCGTCCCTCGGCGGCGCAGTCGTCGCGTTTTACCCGCGGCTGCCGGACGCGGCGACGGTGGCGCTCGTGCTGTCGATGGCCGGGCTCGTCGTCGTCAGCGAGTGGATCTCCCACGTGATGGGCCGCTTCCGCGAGGGGGCGGCGGCCGGGGCGGCGCACGGCGACGCGCGCGGCGCACTGATCGTCGCGGGTTGCGTGTTTCTGGTGTCGGCATTCCTGTCGCAGCTGCCCGTGCGCGAACGCGAGGCATGGATCGCCGTGCTGGCCACCCTGGCCGCCGGCGTCGGCGTCCTGTTCCTGCTGCGGCTGGAGTGGGTGCCGGTCGATCGGCGCCTGCTCGTCCTGACGCACGTCCTCCTCACCGTGCCGTGCCTGCTCCTCGGCTTCCGGGCGTGGGGCGTCGGCGCCGCGCGGGCCTTTGCCGTCTGGGCACCCCTGGCGCTGTTCCTCCCCGGCGTCGTCCTCGTCGAGCGCGCCTGGATGGACGGTCCGACGGGCGCGCGGAACGCGCTGACGGTCGGGCTGCTGCCGACGCTGCTCGGCGCGGCCGGGCTGGCGCTGGCGGACCAGCTGCTCGTGGCCGCGTACTTCGCGCTCTGGACCGTCCGCGCCGGGTTCCTCGTTCTCGCCCGTCAGGCCAGCCACTCGACGGCGATCCCGAGTTTCCGGAGCATTCGCGCGTTCGGGCGGGAGACGGGCTTGTGGGTGGGGGGATTCGTGGTGGTGTGGGTGGGGATGTGGTTGTGGGGAGGATGATGCGCGGCGAGACCCCTCCCGGCGCATTGGATGCGCCTGTCCTCCCCAGCTGTCGCTGGAGAGGACCAACGGATTGTGCCCGGCGGCCTGGCTTACGGATAGTGGGTATCACGACGACGGTCGTGATGTGCTGGCGCGCGAAGCCTGGACATCGAAACGTCATGCACCGCGCCCCCCGTCGGCAAAGGTCGCATCCTTTCTCCAGCGACAGCTGGGGAAAGGTGGCAGCGCCGTAGGCGCTGACGGATAGGGGTTTGGGTTCCGCCGGCGAGTGCTTGACCGGCTCTCTAGTCCGCCATCAATATCGCGTCCAACGCCCCCCGGTCCACCACCCGCACCTCGCCCCGTCCGCTCTCCAGCCAGCCCGCCTTCGTCCACGCGGACAACTTGCGGATGCAGCTCTCGACGGTCGTGTTCACCATCTGCGCCAGTTCCTGGCGGGTGAACGGGATCGCCTCGCCGCCGAAGTGGCCGTCGAGGCGCAGGAGCGTGTGGGCCAGCCGCTTGTCGACGCGCTCGACATTGAGCGCACAGTCGCAGTGCGCGTCGCAGAACCTAGGGGCCATCTCTTTCAGCAGGCGCTTGGCGAAGCCGGGCAACTGCTCGAACAGCTCGAGGAACTTGGCCGCCGGGATCCGGACGATCTCGACGTCCGAGGCGGCGCGGGCCGAGCACGGGAACGGCTGGCCGAGCAGCGTCGCCGCGACGCAGAACGTCTGCCCCGGGCCGTAGAACGCGATCAGGCTCTCCGCGCCACCGCTCGTTCCCTTGGCCAGGTGGACGCGCCCGCGCTTGATCCACCACAGCGAACGGGCGTCGTCGCCCTCGAGGTAGATGGCCTCGCCGCGGGCATGCCGCTCGGTGACGCCGTAGGCGAGGAGGGTCTGGAGGTCCTCGTCGCTGAGGGCGAAGGTCTGGTCGTGGACGGTCGGGATCATGGGTGATGAGGATACGCTCGCCCCGCGTCGGCGTCTATTCGTCCGACCCAGCCGGGCCAGCGCACACGTGCATCAGGCACACGCACCGCGATGGCGCGGGACACCGGCACGGCCGTCGCGGCTCGTCCACGATTGCCCATCCATGTTCGCGCCTTCATCCGGACATCACAGTACGCCGCTACGCTCAACCCCGTTGCGGGCCGGCATCCCATGTCCGACGCGCCGAACCGGCGTGGCCCGCAGAACGACTTCGCTGCCGTTGACGCTCCGGATCGACAGGAGGGGTCGTGAGCTCGCAAGACCTTCGTGCGCCTGAGGTCGATGTCACCGCCGGCCGCATGCGGCGCATCGACCTGCACTGCCACAGCAGCGCCAGCAACCGGTCCGACGAAGCGCTGCTCAACGCCATTCGCTGCCCCGAGAGCTACAGCGCGCCGGCCGACGTCTTCGCCCAGGCCAGGCGCCGCGGGATGGACGTCGTGACGATCACGGACCACGACACGATCGACGGGATCGCGTCGTTGGTTCAGGGTCGTGGGCGCCCCGTCGACGCCGCCGCCGACGACCTCCTCATCGGCGAGGAGCTGACATGCTGGTTCCCCGAGGATCGCTGCAAGATCCACCTGCTGCTCTGGGGCATCACGCCGGGCGACCACGAGGATCTGCAGGCCGTCGCGCACGACATCTATGCCGTGGCGGCGATCGTGGAGCAGCGCCGGATCGCCCATGCGGTCGCCCATCCGGTCTATCGCCAGAACGACGTGCTCGAACGCTGGCACCTCGAGCGGCTGATCCTCCTGTTCAAGGGGTTCGAGACGCTGAACGGGGCGCACAGCGCGCTCCATCGCCGGTCCCTCGAGCCGGTGCTCGATCAGCTCACGCCCGACGGGATCGATGCGCTGGCCGACGTCCACGGCCTGCGGCCCTTGTGGCCCGAGCCCTGGATCAAGACCCGCACCGGCGGCAGCGACGACCACGGCCTGCTCAACATCGGCCTCACGTACACCGAGTTCGACGCGGACGCGCGTACGGTTCCCGACATCCTGGAGTGCCTGCGCACCGCCCGCTGCCGGCCGGGCGGCGAGGCCGGATCGAGCGTGAAGCTGGCGCACAACCTCATGAGCGTCGGCATCCACTACGCCGCCCGCCAGGTCCGACCGCGGTCGACGTCATCGATGTCATCTTCGTCGGCGTCGGCGACGTCGGGGATGATGCAGATGCTCGTCGGCGAGCACCCGCGATCGACGGGCCGTCGGCGCGCCGCGATCTCGATCGCGGTGAAGCGCACGGGCGGACGTCTGCGGCGCGCGTTCGTCCGGTCGAAGCCCGTCGGCGCGTCCGGCAGGACCGGCAGCACGCTCCTCGCCGACCTGATCGCCGCATCCTGCCAGACGCGCATCGCCGAGCATCCCGCCGTCCATCACGCCGTGAAGAACGGAGTCGCACCGCTGTCCGAACACGCCGCGATGTTCGCGTTCATGGCCGCCGTCCACCGCGACGTGTCGGGCGGCATCGCCCAGTCCGTCGCCGACGCGCTGTCGGACGGCCGCATCGGGGCGATCTTCGACGCGTTCGCGGCCATCCTCATGCAGCAGTGCATCCAGCTGCCGTACTACTTCTCGCTGGCCCATCAGAACCGTGAACGCAATGACCTGGCGCGGATCACCGGCCAGGGCCGCGTGCCGACGCGCGAGAGCTTGCGCGTCGGTGTGTTCACGGACACGTTCGATGATGTGAACGGCGTGGTCCGCTTCGTCCGCGAGATGGGCGACGAGGCTACGGAGCGGCGGCTGGCGCTGACCGTACACACGTGCAGCAGCGCGCCGACGTACGAGGCGCCCTATCGCAAGAACTTCGCGCCGCTCGTCGAGCGCGCGCTGCCGTACTACCCGGACCTCGCGCTGACGCTGCCGCCCGTCGTGGAGATCCTGGAGTGGGCGGACCGCCAGCAGTTCGACGCCGTGCACGTCGACACACCCGGGCCGATGGGCCTGTGCGGCTGGCTCGTGGCCAAGCTGCTGCGCATCCCCGTGATCGGGACGTACCACACGGACTTCCCGGCGTACGTTCGGTCGATGAGCGGTGGCGACTTTCGCATGACGGCCGCGACGAGCGGCTACGTCGGCTGGTTCTACGGCCAATTGGCGGCCGTCCTGTCCCGCAGCCAGGCCTACCACGGGCAGCTGGCCGATCTCGGAATACCGGACGACCGGATCCACGCCGCCCCGCCCTGCGTCGACGCCGCCGCGTTCAACCCTCGCCATCGCGACGTCCGCATCTGGGCCGGCCTCGGCGTTCACGAGCCGTTCCGCCTCTTCTTCTGCGCCCGCCTCAGCGAAGAGAAGAACATTTCATTCCTCACGTCGGTCTTCCGGGCGATCTGCGCCAAGCGGCGCGACGTGGCGCTCGTCATCGCGGGCGACGGCCCCTGCGCCGCGTCGCTCGGCGAGTCGCTCGCCGGTCTGCCCGCCTACATGCTCGGCCGCCAGGACGACGCCGCCCTCGCCCGGCTGTACGCCAGCGCCGACCTCTTCGTCTTCCCATCGCGCACGGACACGCTCGGCCAAGTCATCCTCGAGGCGCAAGCAAGCGGCCTGCCGACGCTGGTCAGCGACGAGGGCGGCCCGCGGGAGATCGTCAACGACAACCGCACGGGTCGAGTGCTGTCGGCGGCCGATCCGGCGCACGACGTTCCATTGTGGGTCGGTGTGATCGAAGACCTGCTCCGGGACGAGCCGCGCCGCCGCCGCCTCGGCCGCAACGCCGCCGACCGCATGGCTCGCTACACGGCGTCGGCGTCGTTCGATGCGTTCTGGGAGGTGCATTGGCGGGCGGCGGTGGGGGTGGTTGGCGCGGAGTCGCCGGCATTGGCAGAGGCGGTGGGGGTGGTGGAGACCCGTTCGAAGTATCGGTATGGGAAGGTGTAGATCGCCGGCCCCGCCCGGCAATGCCGTCGGGCCGCTGCTATGATTGCCCGCACGCAGGAGCGCAGAGTGGCCACACCAACCGGTGCAACCCAAGAAGTCGACGCAAGCTTCCCGCCGCGCACGATCCACGATGAGAAGGGCGCGGTCGTGGGGGTCACTTCAGGCGGCTGATCGAGGCCGTACCCGGCAGCGCATCGACGCCGGCACGTCGGCAATCGACATCGCGCACCCGCTTGCACTCTGGTGGGAGGGGCTTAGACTGCCAGGCTCCGGCGGGGGGGGCGATTGAAATGCCTATCCCCATCATCCGTTGACCGAGTCCATGCTCTGGTAGCGGTCGCCCGCCGCAACGCCCGGCGGGAACGCTGCTTCCAGCCGCGCGACAGCACCCACGCCAGCGCCACCTGTGCGGGCTCCGCGCCGACGTCGGCGGCGATGCTCGTGAGCTGGTCGACCAGCAACCGGTTGGACTGCAGATTCTCGCCCGACAAGCGCGGCACTCCCTCGGCACGAAAGTCATCGCGCATCGCCGGACGGTGGCAGGCACGCCGGGTGCGGGAACGCCAGCGACGACACACCACCGATACACCTTTCTTGCACCGTTACACCATCCGGCCTATGGTTGTGCCCGGAGGACGGAGCCATGGCACTGAACATCAAGAACGAGCGCGTCGAGCGCCTCGTCGCCGAGGTCGCCGGCATGACGGGCGAGACGAAGGTCGAAGCGGTGCGGCGTGCCCTGGAAGAGCGCAAGGCCCGTTTGGTCCTCTACGCGCCGGCAGGCGACCCGTTTGCGCGGGCGATGCGGATCATGGAGCGCGAGATCTGGCCGGCGATCCCGGCGGCGCAGCTGGGTCGACGGTTGAGCCGCGACGAGGAGGACGCGATCCTCGGCTACGGACCGGAGGGCGTGTGATCCTCGACGCGTCGGCCATCCTCGCGATCCTGTTTCGGGAGGACGGTGCAACGGACCTCCTGGAACGGCTCTGGCGCGCATCGCCGCGGGCCGTCGGGGCGCCGACGCTGGCCGAGGCGGGCATCGTGCTTGCGGCACGGGCCGGCGAGGCGTCGATCCCGCTGCTGTATCACTTCCTCGACGCGTTCGGGATCGTCACGATCCCGTTCGACGGGCTGCATGGGCGGGAGGCGGTCGCCATCTACGACGCGTACGGCAAGGGTCGGCACCCCGCCGGCCTGAACTTCGGCGACTGCCTGTGCCTCGCCACGGCACGCCTGGCAGGGCTGCCGCTCCTGTGCGTCGGCGACGACTTCCCTCAGACGGACGCCGTTCTGGCCTGATCGCCATCGCCGAAATGTGCAGGACGGCGTGGCAACCCGGCTATGCGGTCCGGGCGTGGCGTGCTCAAGGGGCTACGTCGACGAGGATCTCGTTGCGCCGCAGGAACCACGGCGTGATCGGCGGATTGTACCGCGCCCAGACGGGGGCGCCGGCGACGGCAACGCCGCGGCGGGCGAGCGTATCGTAGAGCTGACGGAGCTTCAGTTCGTACCGCCGCGTCGACCAGCCGCCCGAATAGCGCAGCGCCGCGACCCGTCGCGCCTGCTCGGCGCGGAGCCGAACGCGGGCGTCGATGGGCTCGGGCAACGCGTCGAGCGCATACGCGGCGGGCATCGTGAACTGAATCAGCCACGGGCCGGCGTCCGCCGACGCGTCGGCGCCGCCGGTCGCCTGTTGGAGCACGGGCGCGGACATCGCGATCCTCTGCCCCTTCGCCTGCAGCACCGGAGCCGTCATGGCGATCTTCCGGTCGCCGCGATTGCCGCCGAAGATGTAGCCCGCCAGCCGGCGGAATCCCTCGTTGGTCGCACCCGACCGGTCGCCTTCGACTTCGGTCTCGGCGACGACATAGCCGTCGTACTGGCGGATCTCGATGCCGTCGAACCGGTCGACGACGGTGTAAGCAAGCGTTTCGATAGCCACGGCGGAACTCCAGCTCGGTAGAATCGGTCGGTCATGGGCGACGGAGGCGGACCGAATCCGTCAAGCCCATGACGTCGCCGAAACGCTGATCATAGTGGCGCGCGCAAACGTGTACGAAGTCACGTTGGCTGACCTTCCGGAACAGCGCACCGCCGTGGTCTGCGGACATGCCGACACCAGCGAGGGCATCGGCGACTTCCTCGGCGGCGCCTACGGTGAGGTCATGGGGCTCGTCGGGCGGCAGAACCTGCGGCCCGCCGGCATGCCGTTCGGCCGGTACCGGATCACCGCAGACGGCTTCGACATCGAGGCCGGGATCGGCGTCGAGGGCGACCTGCGGCCCGAAGGGCGCGTCGAGGCCTCCACACTCCCCGGCGGCCGGACCGCACGCACGATGCACATCGGAGCGTACAGCGGCGTGGCCGCGGCCTACGAAGCGGTCGCGAGCTGGCTGAAGGACAACGGACACGTCTCGACGGATGCGCCCTGGGAGTGCTACCTCGACGAGCCGAGCGTATCGGAGCCGAGGACCGAGGTCTTCTTCCCCTGCCGGGCAGCCTTGAACACCTGACCGCGGCACCGGGGGTCCGGTCAGATCGACCCCACAGGCGACAAGTCAAGGCGAACCAACGATCCGCCGCCCAGCTCCGCCCGGCCGTTCACCGCCGGGTCCAACCCGGAGAGCCGCGATATCTCGGTTAGATTGCCCGTCGATCTAACCGAGACAGGCGCCGTGTCTCGGTTAGATCGACGGGCAATCTAACCGAGGTTCGCACCGCACGTCGGTGAGGTCCCACGAACCGCCAACGCACCGCCATCCGCGTTGCCGGTCCGCCCCGCCGATGTCCGTCTGAGTCCCCCGGCCCACCCCGCCCTCTCGTCCACCCGCCCCCCGATCACGCCCCGCTCCGCCGCAGCCGCTCCAGCTCGACGAGTCGCCACCGCAGCACGTCCGCATCGTCCGCGACGTAGGGCGACACGTCGTGGCCGCTGGACGGCTTCCCGTGCGCGCCGAGATCCATCGTCGGTTCGCGGTTCCAGGCTGGGCCGACGCGGGGGATCGGAATCACCGCACGTTCGGGTGCCGAGCGTCCGTCGTTCCCGATCACCCGGGCGCGCACGATCCGATCCTCCGACCAGTCCACGCCGGACTTCTCTGATGTCGTGCACGCCGCGCGGTGCGGCACACCGGCCCGGTCCTCGTAGTCCACGGTGAACGTCCAGCGTCGGAAGGGCGTCCAACGGATGCGGCGGACCAGGCCGCCATGTGCGGCGACGGCGGCTGCGATCCGCTCCCGGTCCTTCGCGTCGTCTGCGAGCACGCTGACGATGTAAACTCCGACCACGATGACGACTTCGATGAACGATGCTTCGGACGACATCTGAGGAGACCTCCCGTCAACGGCGGGTTCGAACGCGCCGCCGTGACCCCTCTGTGTACGCGGCCCGCGCACACGGGTTGCCCCGCCGCGACGGACCGATCCGACGCCCCCGATTCCCTTTGCCAAACCGTCCCGCCGATGTTAGTCTGATCTCCCGGCCGACCCCGCCCCGCCGGGCCGGCACGAACATCCGAACACCCGCCGCTTGATCACAGCGATGGAGGGGATTCCCATGACGATCGAAGCCGAGGTCCGGGCCGAACAGGACCGTCCGATCACCGCCGAGGCCGACTTCCTGACACTCAAGGACGTCGACCACATCGAGTTCTACGTCGGCAACGCCTACCAGGCGGCCTTCTTCTGGCAGCACGGCTTCGGGTTCGAGCCCGTGGCCTACAGCGGCCTGGAGACCGGCAACCGCGAGACGTGCAGCTACGTCCTCCAGCAGGGCAAGATCCGCTTCGTCTTCACGTCCAGCTACAAGCCGGACAGTGCCGTGGCCGCCCATCAGCTGATCCACGGCGACGGCGTGAAGGTCATGGCCTTCCAGGTGGACGATGCCGAGCAGGCGCACAGCGCCACGACGACGCGCGGCGGCCAGAGCGTCGCCCCGCCCTTCGAGCGCCGCGACGAGCATGGCGTCGTCCGCATGTCGACCATCGCCACGTTCGGCGACACCGTCCACACGTTCGTCGACCGCTCGGACTATGCCGGCGCCTTCCTGCCGGGCTACAAGGCCTACACGTCACTCGCCCCCACCAAGCCCGTCGGCCTGGCGCACGTGGACCACGTGGTCGGCAACGTCCAGCTCGGCAAGATGAACCACTGGGTGAAGTGGTACCACCATGTCATGGGCTTCCGGATGCTCCAGCACTTCGACGACGAGGCGATCAGCACCGAGTACTCGGCGCTGATGAGCAAGGTCATGCAGAACGGCACCGGCCGGATCAAGATGCCGATCAACGAGCCGGCCGAAGGGCGCAAGAAGAGCCAGATCGAGGAATACCTGGACTTCTATCGCGGCCCCGGCGTCCAGCACATCGCGATGAGCACAGGCGATATCCTGGGCGCCGTGCGCGAGCTGCGCAGTCGCGGCATCCGCTTCCTGCGCGTCCCGGACAGCTACTACGACCTTTTGCCCGAGCGCGTCGGCAAGATCGACGAAGACCTGGCGCTGATCCGCGAGCTCGGCATCCTCGTCGACCGCGACGAAGAGGGCTACCTCCTCCAGATCTTCAGCCAGCCCCTCCAGGACCGCCCGACCCTCTTCATCGAGCTCATCGAACGCCACGGCTCGCGCGGCTTCGGCATCGGCAACTTCAAGGCGCTGTTCGAGTCCATCGAGGTCGAGCAGAGCAAGCGAGGGAATCTGTAGGGGCGGATGACCGGCGGCTGAAGCCGACCGGCTGGATGCCTTCGGCCGTGCGCCTGCCTTCGCAGGCGCCAAGACAAGTCGGAGCGCCCGCGAAGGCGGGCGCTATGGCGGCCCACCAGGGCCGCCTCCAGCGGGCCGGCTTCAGCCGCCCGTGACTCGGACGCCCGTGACTCGGACGACCGTGACTCGGAGGTCACCATGTTCTACCAACGCCTAGGCCACATCCCCCCCAAGCGCCACACCCAGTTCCGCCGCCCCGACGGCACCCTCTACCGCGAGGAGGTCATGGGCGTCGCCGGTTTCGCCGGCATCCAGAGCATCCTCTACCACCACCACCAGCCCACGCGCGTCCTGCGCGTCGCGGATCTGGGCGATGCGTCCGTGCGATACGCCGAATACGGCGCCATCCGTCACCGCCAGTTCTCGACGGCCAACATCGCCCCCGGCGGGGACGGCGTCGCGGGCCGCACCGTCCTCATCGGCAACCAGGACATCACGATGGCCATCGCCCGCCCGACGGAGTCGATGTCCTACTTCTACCGCAATGGCCAATCCTACGAGTGCCTCTTCGTCCACGAGGGCACCGGCACGCTGCGCTCCGTCTTCGGCTCCTTGCGCTTCGGGCCGGGCGACTACGTCGTCATCCCGTACTCGACGACCTACCAGCTGCACTACGACACGCCCGTGAACCGCCTCGTCGTCTTCGAATCGCGCGACCAGATCACGACGCCGCAACGCTACCGCAACTGGTACGGCCAGCTCCTCGAGCATTCCCCGTTCTGCGAGCGGGACTTCCGCGGACCCGACAGCCTCGAGACGTTCGACGAGTTCGGCGAGTTCGAGGTCCGCATCAAGGTCCGCGACCGCCTTTCGGCGAATTGGCTGGACCACCACCCATTCGACGTGATCGGTTGGGACGGCTTCGTCTACCCGTTCGTGTTCAACATCGCCGACTTCGAGCCGATCACGGGCCGGGTCCACCAGCCGCCCCCCGTCCATCAGACGTTCGAGGGCAGCGGCTACGTCATCTGCTCGTTCGTTCCGCGCCTGTTCGACTACCACCCCGACGCCATCCCGGCGCCCTACAACCACGCCAACGTGAACTCGGACGAGGTCCTCTACTACGTCGACGGCGACTTCATGAGCCGCAAGGGCGTCGGGTTGTACGACATCACCCTCCACCCGTCGGGCCTGCCGCACGGCCCGCACCCGGGCACGACGGAGGCTTCGATCGGCAGGGCGCGCACCGAGGAGACGGCGGTGATGATGGACACGTTCCACCCGCTGCACGTCACCGAGGCCGCGCTGGCGCTCGAGAACCCCGGCTACGCCACCAGCTGGCTGCCCGCCGTTCCGCACGGACCGACGGCCAACGGCGCGGCGCCGAAGGCGGTCGGCGAGGGCATCTCTGGATGAGCAAGCTGGGCGATGAGATCGCGAAGGTTCTGTTCCGCAAGCGCCGCGGCTTCCGGTTCACCCAGGCCGACCTCGGCACGCGGATCGGCGTGTCCGGCAGCTACATCTCGAGCATCGAAGCCGGCAGGTCCAGCCCGCGGATCTCGGAACTCGAGGATCTGGCGACGCACTTCCGCACAACCGCCTTCGAGATGATCCAGGAAGCCTACCTGGCCGGCGAGCAGTACATCCCCGCCGTCAAGCTCGAAACCGGCGGCCCTAGCCTCGACGAACTCGCCGCCGAGCTCACCCCCGACCAGCGGGCCTTCGCCCGCGAGTTCCTCCTCTTCCTGCGCGAACGGGAGCGCGTGGACGCGGTGGAACGAGAGGGATAACCCGTCCCCGTTGCCGGCACCCCGGCCCACACACCCCGCGCCCCTGCGCGGGGGATGGGGACGCGGGCGACGGTTCGATCATGCGGGTGTCCGGGTGGACGCACGGGCGGATAGGCCGGCCTCTACCGCCGACCCCGCCGACCATGACCGCCCCAGTCGCTGAACGACCACGGGTTGCGGCGCAGTCGGACCTCGATCCCGTCCGTTTCGCGGGCCGGTTCGACGGTGATCGGCTCGGCCTGCTTCACGTTGAGCGTGTCCTTGTACCAGACACGCCATACCCACGGCGCAAGCTCGCCCACGGCCAGCTTGTAGCGGCCGGGGGCCAGCTCGTTGAGCACGAACGTGCCGTCCAACTGGGTGCGTAGGCTGACGCGGGAGCCCCAGCGCGTCTCCCCGTCTTCACGGAGCGGGTAGACCGAGACCATCGCGCCCGGCAGTCCGGAGCCCTCCTGGCCTATGACGATCCCGCTGATTCCGCCCGGGGCGCCGGGCAGAGCGGCCGTGGCGGCCACTACCGGAGGCGCGGCAGGCGGCGGTGTGTCGGTCCCCGCCGCGGCCGGCGTCTGGCTGCGGCGCGCCGTCGCCGTGGGCTGTGCGGTTTCACCGGCGGCGGCCGTCCCGGCTTGGCCGGCACGGAGCGTCGCCGCGGCATCGTCCGCCGCCGGCGGTGCAGCCTGCGTCCCGCCGTCTCCGACGACGACGACGCCCGGGTTGGGCAGCGAGCGGCGGCCCGCGGCAACCGGCGGGCCGGTCTGGGCGTCAGCGGCGGGCGGGGTGTTGCGCGCCCGCGTGGGGCGGTCGTGCGGCTCGATCACCGTCGAACCCGGCGCGAGCGCAGCGGTCGGTTCGGGCGTGGCAGAGGCCGGTTCATCGGGCACGGTTCGGATTGTCAGATAGTCGATCGCCCGCCCGATCGGCGGTGCCACGCGGTCCGCCGCGTCGTGGATCCGCTCGACGCCGCGGCGGATCGGATAGAGCACATCGCCCGGCCGGCTGTCCGCCGAGGCGACGGCCAGACCCGAGAACGCGACGACCCCGGCAGCCACCGCGGCAGCGGCCCGCAGCGCCCAGACGCGGGCCGACAGGCGTGGACGAAGGACGAGCGGTGTGCGGTCGAGCGGCGGCAGGGCGCTCAGGTGATGCTGCAACGACGCACGGAAGGCCGTCGACGGCGCCGGACGGTGCGTCCGCACGACCATGGCCGCTCGGATCAGCGCCTTGAGCTCGTCGGCCTGGTCCGGGTGATCTGCCAGTACGACCGGCAGCGCCTCGCCCGCCTCGATGCGGCTCAGGCAGCTCGCGAGGGCGTCGGCGATGGACGGCGGCGCCATCACAGGGCACGCTCGCTCGGCAAGTGGCGCCGCAGGTTGGCCAGCGCGTTGTGCTGCAGGTTCTTCACGGCGTTCTGGGTTCGCTGGAGCATGTCGGCCGTCTCGGCCAGGCTGAGGCCCGCACCGAAGCGCAGCGCGATGACCTGACGCTGCAGGTCCGTCAGTCGCTCCATCGCCCGGCTGAGATCGGCCGATCCGAGCCCGAGGCTCGCGTCGTCGCTCGGGGGTTCGGCGTCGGCAAACTCCGGTCGCGGGTCGTCCGGATCGTCGCCGCTCGGCAGCGAGACCTGCTCGGGCCGCCGACCCTGCGTGCGCCAGTGGTTGGCGATGCGGTTGTGCGCGATCCGCATGAGCCACGGCGCCAGGCTGCCCTGCCACTGGAATCCGGCCAAGCTTCGCCAGGCGCTGACGAAGACGTCCTGCGTCAGGTCGTCCGCCAGCGCGGAGTCACGGACGCGCAGCGCGATGTAGGCGTACACCGCGTCGACATGACGTTGGTACAGCTGGCCGAAGGCCTGACGGTCCCCGGCCTGGCCGCGCACGACGAGCGCGCGCTCGCCGCTCGCGTCGTCACCGAAGGCGGCGGCGTCGCGCGCCGTCGACTCCGGGCGCGCGTCGGCCCGCTCGGAGCCGGTCATGCCCCTGCTTCCCAACACGGCGGTGCAGCCGAACGCAGACATAACTGATCAAACACCGCTAGCCGCCGACGGGTTAGTCGAACTGTCGCGAACACTTAGGATCCGTCGGCCGGGGGCACGTCGGACCGCTGCCGCCGCCTGCGCGCGGCGCGCCCGACGGCGACGGCCGCGAGCGCGATCGCCAAGCCGCCGAGGACCGCCCCGCCGGTTCGCCACCGGCCGGGTGACCGCTCGGGCGCCTCCTGGACGATGCCGGAGTTGCCGTCCGGCGCCGGCGTCGATGGGGCGTCGGCGAGCGGTCCGCGCTCCGAGACGACCGTCCCCGGCGGCGGGATCGTCCCGAGCTCGAACGCCAGGACGCCCTCGTTGCCGGCCGCGGCAATGAGACGATCCTCACTCCACGTCAGCGACGACACGGCGGTCGACAGATCGTGCAGGCCGACGAAGCGGGGCTTGGCCGGGTCGGCAACGTCGAAGACGGCGATCCCGCGCGAGCGCCCGCCGGCGAACACGAGGCCGTCGCGCACCGTGAGGACGGTGGGCACGAAGCGCGTGTTCAGGATGCCGACGACCGCCGGCGCAGTGCGGTCGCGGACATCGACCACGTACAGCCCTCCTTCGTCGGCGGCCACGACCACGGTGTCCGGATCCAGAAACGCCACGTCGCGGGCCTCGGCCTGATCCGTGCCGAGTTCAACCCGGCCGACGACCGGCCACGCGCTCTCGGGGCGCGCGGCATAGACGATGAGACCGTTCTCGCGGTCCGCCACGAAGACGTGCGCGGCATCGGCGGTCAGGCCCCACATGAAGGCGGTGGTCGGGGTGCGCAGCCGGCGCTGCGGCTGGGCAGGGTCCGTCAGATCCCATGTGGCCAGGCCCTGCGTACCGCCCGTCGTGATCAGGGTTCGGGAATCCAGCAGGAGCACGTCACGCACCTGGGCCTCCAGGTGCACGAGCGGCTGCGGCGCACGCGGATCGGCCACGTCGAACAGGTCGAGTCCCGTCCGCACGTCGCCCACCGCCAGCCGGTCGTCCGCGACATCCACATAGACGTCCTGGGAAGCCGGCGGAAGCGGGGCCGACGCCACCTCGCGCATCGTGACCACGTCGATCACCGACACGCGGTCGTGGGCGAACCCGACGAAGGCGTTGCCGCCGGCCTGGGCCAGTCCGAACGGAAACCCCGCCACGTCCGACACCTTGCCGATCGGCGGCGCATCCGCGGTCGCGACGTCGTACAGCGTCAACCCGGCCAGCCAGTCGACCACGAACAGCCGTGTCCCGACGCTCCGCATCCGCACGACGTCATTGAGCGTCGGCAGCGTCCGCAGCTGCGTCGGCGCAGCCGGCGTCGTGAAGTCGTACACACCCACGCCCTGCGTTCCGTGGCCCACGTAGAGCGTGCTCCCGACGACGGCGACCGTGCGGATGACCGTGCCATTCTGGACCGTGCCGACGAGCTTGGGCTCGCGCGGGTTCGCGACATCGTAGATCCCGAGCGCCGAACCCGCGGCCATGAGCGCCGTGGTACCGGCCACCACGATGCTCTCCGCCTTGCCGTTCGGCGGAAGCTCCGCTTGTCCCAGATAGCGCGGGTCGGTGGGCGTCGAGATGTCGATGATCCCGAGGCCTTCGGTGGCGTAGGCCGCATAGACCAGATCGTCCTGTACGGCCAGGTAGGTCACGGCGCGGCGCGTATGCTCGACCGCCAGCGGTGCAGCGGGCACGTCGTCGCCCGTCACATCGTAGATCGCGACCCCCTCGCCGAACTCGGCGGTGACCAACCGCCCATCGTGCAGGACCATCTCCCGCACCTCATGGGTCACCGGGATGACCCCGACCTCGGTGGGCGCGGCAGGATCGGCGATGCTGAAGACGTGGATGCCCCGGCCCTCCGGTGCCACGAACAGGCGCGTCCCATCGAGCAGGAGCGCGCGCACCGTGGCGGGCAGGATGGGGGTGCGGCCGACCACCGTGGACGTACCGTCGGCGGCGACGTCGAGCACATATGCCCGCCGGCCGGCGCCCAAAACCGCGCGCGACGCTCCATCCGACGCCACGGCGTAGCTGACGCCGGCGGTCTGATCGACCAGCGTCAGCACCCCGGCGCTGGGCGCCTGTGCCTGCACCGCACCGGGCACGCCCGAACAGGCAAGCATGGCCGCGAGCACGGCGGCCAGTGCTGGCCGAAGGACGGAACGACAGAGCATGGAGGCCTCCGATTACAGGATCCATGCGGCCGCCAGGATGGCGAGCCGACAACGGCGAGAGTTTAGCATCATGATTGCTTCGCATCATGATTGCCGGCGCGCCGGTCAGGAGGCAGGCGCCTCACGGATCGGCGGGTCCGAATGGACCGGGCGAACAACACGAAAAAGCAGCCGCCCCCGGGGAATCCCCGGGGGCGGCTGTGGGCTGTCTTGGATCAGGTCGGGCGAACCCGACGCGATCGGGCGATCAGCTAGTTGAGGTCGATCTCGAAGTCCGCGCTACCGATCGACTGCGGCGGGGTCGTGTCGCAGTTGTTCTGCATCATGAGCGTATACGCCCCTGGTGCATCCGGAATCTGGAACGTGTACGACGAGCCGGCGCCGAGACCCTGGAAGTCAGGCTTGTTGTTCTCGATGAAGTTGTCGCACTCGGAGTTCGGGTTGAACCCGTCCGGGCCGATGAACAACGCGAGGAGCAAGTCCTGGCCCGCAAGGCCACAGCTCGCACCGTTGAACGGCGCCAGCGTGACCGTGTTGATCGTGACCGTCATCTCGCTGGTGCCCGGGCAGACCGTGAAGTCGTGCGTGCCCCAGTTGCGGTCGTTCACGCCGGCGTTCGTGCAGTTGCCGCCGCCGATATCACCGCGCGGGTAGGCCGAGAACGGCGCGCCGCCCGGGATCTCGATCGTCGCCTCGCCGATGCCCGTCGCCGCGCAGTCGCCAGGACCGACGCGGGTGTCCGGGAAGCCCGGGCAGAGGGGCGCG
>JADYYS010000053.1 GCA_020853525.1 Ardenticatenales bacterium
CGAAGGCGAGTACCCCGGCGACGACTGGACGCTCCGCATCACCGACAACGGCGCCGGCGACCAGGGCAAGCTCCTGAACTGGACGATCCAACTCCGAACCCGCACGAACTACTAACCCCAGCGACGAGAGCCCCAGCGACGAGAGCCCCGACGCCGCCACCGCCGCCGAACGGGAACGGCACGCGCACTCTCACGCACCATACGACGACACGGACGACACGACGCGACAACATCGCACGGTTTGACCGATCGACCTCCGACACCTGATTCGATCGACCACCGCGGCCCCCTCGACACCAACGAGGGGGCCGCGGTGCATTGGAGGCGACGCCCATCCCTCACATGGATCGTTGTCATGTCCACGGCGGCCCGGCATCATGTTGGCTTCCGCGTTATCGACCGCTCTGGAGCCACGCCGATGCCTCGTGCCTACCCCGTTTGCCCCCGCCATCCACGCGCCGCCGTACTCGTCGGCCTGGCCACCGCCCTCGCCCTCGCAGCATGCCAGGGCACGCCCTCACCTTCCGATGTCGCGGTCGACGCACCGGCGATGCCGCCGAAGGAAGGGGCATCCGCACTGCCCCCGCCCGTCGCCGAGCGCGGGCCCACCGCGGCGCCCGCGGCCGGCGTGACGTTCGCGGACGGCGACAACGCGTCGTTCCAAGGGGTGACGATCGCATGGCCGGAGGGGTTGGCGACCGGTGCGGGGGTCAAGGCCGAGCCGGCGACGGCCGACGCGCCGGACGCCGCGCCGCCGGCGACGACGTTCGTGCTGGACGGCTACGCCGACGCCGAGGCGCAGTTCCCGGCGACCATCAGGGTCTACGCGCTCGGCCAAGGCGGGCCGGACCTGACGGACGCCGTCGCGTCGCTCACGTCGATTCTCGCCGAACAGCCCGCCGAACCGAAGGTTCCGATGCCGGCGACGCCGGCCGGTCGCGTGTTCATGGGCCACGTCCATTATGTCGACGGCGCCGGCTACCGCGGGGTGCGGTTCGTCACACAGCTCGCCCAGGACATCCAGCCCATCAACAACACCTCGCTCGTCTACGCCTTCGAGGGCTTGACCGCAGACGGCACGCGCTGGATCCAGGCCCGCCTGCCGATCGACGCCCGCAGCGACGCCGTGCTGCCGAATGCCAACATCGACGACTACGCCGGCTTCGCGCAGCGATTCGACAGCTACCTCGTCGCGACGACCGCCGCCGTGAACGCGCTCGCGCCGACGGACTTCACGCCGACGTTGGACGCGCTGGATGCGCTCGTGGGGGGGATGCTGTTCCGCTGATCACCGCAAGGGTACCCGCACCCCCTCTTGTGCCGCCGCCCCAATCACCGGCCTACGCCGGCCGCCCCGCCCACGGAAAGTACTGCCGTCGGCTCGCGCCCCCCGGCACCGGCGTCGCCGGCACGCTCGGCGCATCGGCGCGCGCGCGCACGACGCCGTGCAGCGTCGGCATGAAGCCGGGGAAGACGCTGGGCAGCGCGGCGTTCGCGAGGCGCTTCAGGACGATCTCGCCGAGGACATCGCGGTAGTCGATCGTCACCGCCAGGTCTTCGCCGCCGGACAGCGCGTCCGGCTCGAGGCCGGGCCAGATCGTGTGGACGCCCTTCACGACGCCACCGCCTAGAACGAACATGCAGTTGCCGTGGCCGTGGTCCGTGCCGTTTCCGCCGTTCTGGGCGACGCGCCTCCCGAACTCGCTCATCGTGACCACCGTGACGCCCGGATCGTCGAGTCGCCGGCCCATGTCGGCGGCGAAGGCGGCCAGGGCCGCGTCGAATGAGGCGAGCAGGCGGGACATCAGTCCTTCCGTCGGATCGCTCGAGCCTTGCCAGACCTGTATGGCGTGCGTATCCCACTCCCCGATGTCCACGCACGCCACCTCGAGGCCGATGTCGGCCTTGATGAGCTGCGCGATCTGCGCCAGCGCTTGGCCGAACGACGTCTGGGGGTAGGCGGCGCCACTCTCGGGCCGGTACTGCTGCGGGTCGGCGCGCTCGAGGATTGCGAGCGCCTCGAACGCCCCGAGTGCGTTCTCGTCGAACCAGTCGCCCGAGCCGTAGAGCGCACGCAGGCGCGTCTGGAAGGCGGCCAGGTCGAGGTCGGCGTCCAGATGAAAGTCGGCGATGCTGCGCAGCGCGGCGGCCGAGACCGGGCCGTACAGGCTGAGCGGGAGCATGTCCCCCATCCCGACCGCCCGGAACGGCGAAGCGTTGCGCGCCGCGGTGACCTCGAGGTGGCGGCCGATCCAGCCTGTGCTCACGCTCCGCTCGCCGGGCGTCCCGCGCTCCATGTAGTCCATCGCGTCGAAATGGCTGCGCGAATCGTCCGGCGAGCCGACGGCATGGACGATCGCCAGCCGCCCGTCGTCCCACAGGCGCCCCAATCCGGGCATGGCCGGGTTCAGCGCGAACCGATCGTCCAGCCGCCGGCCGCTCTTGGCGTCCCCCACGCGCGGCGCCTTGATCGCCAGCGCCGGGCGAACGTCGTAGTAACGGCGCTCTTCGTAGGGGATCACGGCCGACAGGCCGTCCATCCCGCCCCGCTGGAACACACACACCAGCACGTCGCCGCGCGGCGGGGCGTCCGCGGCGCGGAACGCGAGGCGCGGCATCCACGCGGGGAGGGCGCGAGCGGCGGCGGACCATAGATGGCGGCGGTGCAAATCGGTGTGCATATCGACTTCCCCCATCACATGAGTCGTGTCCCGCAGGGGGCACCCCTCGTGGGTGCCCTCCCCCGCCAACGAACACCACCCGCTCAACGCCACATGAAATACGGGCTGTCGAACAGCAACGCCACCGCCATCGGCACCCGCTCCGCGGCCTCGTCCGCCGTGACCCGCCCCGTGCCGCCCCCGGCGACGACCTCGACGAGCATCGCCCGGTCGCTGTCGATGAGCGGCCGCGGCAGCAGCCGATCGGCCCAGTAGTCGACGATCGCGCCGGCCTCGCCCGGCACCGCGTCACCCGCCATCTGCTCGACGAGGTCGATATCGATGCCGCCCAATCGGTTCTCGGCGGCGGCGAGGCCGAAGTTCCAGCGGGAGAGCATGATGTGCGCCCCCTTCCAGCGCGTGCCGACGTCCGGGTAGCCGTCCGGCGAACGCCAGCGGAAGGGCATGTGGGCCATCAGCTGGAGGTAGCGTTCAGGGCGACCGCTGTAGTCGCCGTCCTTGGGGATCGTGAGCACGCACGACGCGTCGACGCCGAGGCAGCGCAGCACGGCCGCCCAGAACTCCATCGGCCGCCGGATCTTGGCCGGCCCGCCGCCGCTCGGCTCGATGACGGCGGCGGCGAACTCGGGCGAAGAGAACAGGGCGCGAACCATCGCCCGGATGTCGCCGTCCGCGCCGAACGCCGCGGCGACGCGCTCGACGAGGGCCGCGGGCGGCTCGTCGGCGACGAGGCGGGCGCAGAGGCGGCGGGCGACGTGCCGGCGGCAGCTCGGATGGTCGACGAGCCGGTCGAGGATCTCGTGGCCCGCATCGACGCCGGTCGCGCGAATGGGCAGGCCGAGGACGGTCTTGGCGCTGCTGTCGTGGTCGGCGGCACGGAATTCGAAGCGCCACGTCGCGTCGCTCCGGTTCCAGCCGGTGAAGCCGCGCGCGACCGCCTTGACGTCCGCCTCGCCGTAGCCGCCGCCGACGCCGAGCGTGTGGAGCTCCATCACCTCGCGAGCGTAGTTCTCGTTCGGTCCGCGGCGCGTGTTCGTCAACGTGCTCAGGTACTGCATCATCGCCACGTCGGCGGCGTCGGCGTGCAGGAGGCCGCGGAATGTGAGGAGGGCGTGGCGGCGCAGGACGTCGCGGTCGGCGACGGTCTGCATCATCATGTGGTAGTCGTCCATGTAGACGCTGAAGTGGTTTGCCCAGTGGTCGACGAGCACCTCGAACAGCTGGTGGCGACCGTGCACCGCGCGGTACAGCGTCGCGGCGACGAGCTCATCGCGGATCCGGGCGCGCTGGACGAGGTCGGCCGAGGCGTCGTGGATCCTCTCGGCCGTCCAGCCGAGCGTCTCGAGCGGCGCGAGCGCGGCCTCGACCGCCGGATCGCTTCCCGCCGCCCCGACATCGGCCGCGAGCTGCGCATCCAACCATCCGGACGTGCCCATCGCCTCGACGCGCGCGACATCGCCCCTGCCCTGCCCGAACGTGGCGCGAGACAGGAGGTGGCGCGCGGCGCCGGGCGGCGGCATCGCCCGCGTCCGCCCCGCGGCGAAAGCGACGCTCGGGCGGCGCAGCCAGTCGGCGACGTCATCGCCGCGGAACGCCGGGCCGAGCGCGGCGGCGGCGGCGGCGGCGGAGCTGCCGGCGATCAGGCGGCGGCGGGTGATGGGCATGGCTGTGCTCCCGGGGACGATGTGGGGCGAATGGGTGAAGGGGCAGCGGGGGTCACATCGTCGTCGAGAACGGGGTACGATCGGGCGGACGGGATTGGGGGAGATCGCGACGTTTCGGTGAAGGAGAGTTTGCGGGTGGTGCGGCCGGCTCGGCTACTGCACCCCGTCGAACCGCCACACCCCGTCCTCCTTCACAAACACCTCAACCCAGTCCTTCCCGTCCTTCGTGATCGTCAACGTCGCCCGATCGCCCTCCACGGCCTCGGACTTCACGGCGGTCCCCTCCCAAATCGCCAGGAACGCCTCGGGGCCGATGCCTTCCAGGCTCTGCGCGCCGAGGTCGGCCATCATCTTCTCCATGCCCGCGATGAACTTCTCGCGCGGCGAGAGCGACGGGTCGAGGTCGGCGTGCGACGGGTCGGCGGCATCCGCTGCGCGCATCTTTGGGCCCATGCCGTCGTAGAACGCGCCCCAGTCCTTGGACACGGCGGCATCGCGGAGGCGGTGGTATGCCTCCGTCGGCGAGCCGCGCTTCGCAGCGTCGGAGCCGGCGCCCGGGGCGCCCGCGCTCCCGGACTGGGCCGCGGCGGAGGTGACGCCGGCGGCGAGCGCGTCGGCACCGCTCGACAGCGGCGCCGGAGCCTTCTTGGGGCCGCAGCCGGCGGCCAGCGCGGCGACGAGGGTGACGGCGAGCGTGAGCGACGGGAGTCTTCGCGAGGACATCGACGTATCTCCTGTGTGCGGTCGTGAACCGGCGCTGCGGCAGTATACGTTCTTCCGCGTCGAGCCGCTCGTACAGCGCCAGCAGCCGCGGCCGAAGTCATATCCGCTGTCCGGCACGTGCAGGTCGCGGCCCGCCGGCAGCGCGGCCGATGAACTGCAGGTGGGATCGCGGGTCGAATCACCGGGGATCGGCGCCAAGATCACCGTGATGTTGGAGGATTTCCCCAGGGATCTGCGATAGGATCACGCTCAACCCGGCCAAGGAGCGAATCGATGACCTTTGGCATTCCCGTCCTGTCGATCACCGCATCATGACCCTGCATTCCACCGCCGCCAATCGCCTCGGCCTCTGGGGCGCCGGCATCACTCTCCCCGGCATCGTCCTCTCGAGCCCCGTGGCCGTCGTGCTCATCGTCGCGATCTCGATCCTGATGTGGTGGGTGTTCAGGGCGCGGTTGGCGGCGGCGGATCGGGTGAACGTCGCGCACGCGGAAGGAACGTGACATCCTAACGCTCCGGGTGATCTGGCCCATCGCCTGGCGCTCCGCCCTCGTTTCCCTCGCCTATGTCGGCGGCGTCGAGGCGATCGTGCTCGGGAACGAGCCGGCACCCGTCTCGCAGGGTTGGTCCGTCCGGCACCTGGGCTGGGGGCTGCTGGCGTTCGTCCTTGCCCTGAGCGACGCGAAGAGGCTCGCTTGGCCGCGATCGGAAGGGAGGCATTGATGCAACGTCCCGCCCTCGCCAACATCTCGCCGCAACCCGCCTCGCCGCACCCCGCCCGGCGCGCCGCCACGCTGGCGTTTGGCCTCGCGGCGCTGATCGTCGCCGGCCCGTGGCTCGTCCGCCGGGGCGCCGACGTCCGTCCGTCCGCCGTGGCATCGGCCGCACCCGCCGTCGTCACGGTCTTCACAATTACGCTCGCCACCGACGCCCCCGACGCCCGGCCCGGCGACGGCACGTGCGCAACGGCGGACGGCGGCTGCGCGATCCGCGCGGCGGTACAGGAGGCCAACGCGCGGCCGGGCGCCGGACCGTATCGCCTCGTCGTGCCGTCGGGCGCCTACACGCTCTCGATCCCCGGCGACAGCGAGGACGCGGCGGTCGGCGGCGACGTCGACATCCGTACATCGCTCGAGGTGCGCGGGGACGGCGCGGGCCGGACCGTCATTCACGGCCCGAACGAGCCGCTCGACCACGCCTTCGAGGTCTTCCCGCCGGCGGTGGTCACGTTCCGCGGCCTGACGATCCGCGATAGCGCCGGCGGCGGCATCAAGAACCGCCGCGGGCAAGTCGCCATCACGGACAGCTCGATCCGCGAGAACCGCGCGCACTTCGGCGGCGGGATCGCCAACGACGGCGTGATGACGATCACGTTCAGCACCGTCGTCTCGAACACGGCCGGCCAGGGCGGCGGCATCGTCCACTTCGGTGACGGGCGGCTGACGATGGTCCGTACGACGGTGCAGGGCAACGGCAACGCGCAGGGCGGCGGCCTCAAGGTGCACGGCGCGCTGGACATGGTCGAGTGCACCGTCATCGACAACCTGGGGGGCCACGGCGGCGGCCTGAACCTCGTCGGCGCCGAGACCAAGGTGATCCGCGACTCGACGATCGCCCGCAACCTCGCCGGCGGCCGGGTCGAGCCGCCGTGGCACGGCTATGGCGGCGGCATCTGGAGCCAAGCGGACGACGTCCGGCTGATCAACGTCACGCTCAGCGACAACTGGGGTCAGGGCGGCGGGATCTTCAACCTCGGGCGGATCACGATGACGAACAGCACGCTGGCATTCAACGGCACGTACAGCTGGGGGGCGGCGATCAGCAACCTCGGCGCGTTGCGGCTCGTGAACAGCGTGATCGGACCATCGCCGCAAGGCGCGGCGTGTGACGCATCCCGCGTGCGGCTCACTTCCGGCGGACACAATCTGGACGGGGACGGAACGTGCATGCTCTTCGAGCCCACCGACCTGCGGTCCGTCGACCCGCGCGTCGGCCCGTTGGCCGACAACGGCGGCAGCACGTGGACGCACGCCCTCCTCCCGGGCAGCCCGGCGATCGACGCCGGCGACGACGATCTCGCCCCGCCGCTCGACCAACGCGGTGGGCGGCGGCCGGCCGGCTCCGCCAGCGACATCGGCGCATTCGAGTACGGCGCGACGCCCGGCGCGCCGACGCCCGGCGCGTCCCCCACGCCGACGCCGACCCCGATGCCTCGCGTCTTCCTGCCGACCGTGATCCGAGACGCCGCAAGGAGTGCGCCGTGATCCGTCGCCGAACGACACGCCATGCCGATCGGGTGGGCCTGGGCTTCGTCGCGACCGTCACTACCGTCACTACCGTTAGAACCGTCACGACCGTTGGGACCGTCACGACCGTCGCGGTCCTGACGGCGATCCTGTTCGCCGGCGCCACCACGTGGCCCGCCACCGCACAGGATCGCGACACCGCACCGACATCGCGCATCCACCTCCCCCTCGTCGCCCGCGCCGTCGACCGCCGCGACCTGCCGGGCGCGGTCGAGGCCCCACCCACCCCACCCGCGACGGCGACGTCCGATGCCGCCCCGTCGCCCACCGTGCCCGCGGAGCCGACGCCGACCGGCCCCCTGCCGTCGCCGACGGTGCGCGCGTGCGCCGGCACGTCGCTGCCGGAGCGCGTGGGGATCACCCGCTCGCCCATCGACAACCCCCTGCGCGCCAGCGACGAGTACTTCCCGCTGCCCGTCGCCCCGCGCGCGGACGGCGGCGCGCTCGTCGCATGGCGGGAGCAGCGATCGGCCACGGTTCGCGTCGGGACGTTCAGCGCCGCGACCGGCGGCTTCGTGCCGCCGGCGCTCTCGTTCCCGGCCGAGGAAGTGCACGCCCTCGTGGCGCACGACGACGGCGGCGGGGCGCTGGCGGTCGTCGACGGCGATCCCGACATCTACAGCCCGAAGTACTGCCGGGGCGCATCGACGCCCGACAAGGCGTTGTGCGGCAAGATGGACGTCTGGCGCTTCGACGCGGCCGGCGAGACGGTCTGGCGGCGGACCGTCACCGGCAAGACGAACGTCGACCGCGACGGCGCGGAGTTCGTCTGGTGGTACCAACACACGGCGCGGCTGGTCTGGACGGGCGACGCCTACGGCCTGTACTACCGCAACGCCAGCTCATCGCCCCGCCCCGGCGTGGCCGGGGAGATCGACATCCACGCGGCCGACGCGTTCCGCGTCCTGTCGCCCGAAGGCGGCCTCCTGACACACGCTTGGCGCTGGGGCTGCTCGCACAGCTGGGCGGTCCGGCTGGCGTTCAACGGCGCGTTCGGCACCGCGTGCCACGGCGACGGCTTCCCGAACGCCTTCCACGTCGTCGTCGCCGACCGGACGGCGCAGCTCGGTGAGGCGACGCTGCAGGCGAACGTGGACCCGACGAAGCGCGCGCTCGGCGGCCTCGTGGCCGACGGCGACGGGTTCTGGCTGCTGTACCAGGCGCCGGATGGCGGCACGACGGGCGGATCATCAGGCGCCGGGACGATGCGGCTGCACCTCGCGCGGATCGACAACGCCGGCCGCATCGCCGCGGACGACGTCCTCGCCGCCGCGACGAACCTGCCCACGCAGTACCCGTTCCGGCCCTACCTGGCCGCGTACGGCGGCGATCGGCTCCTGGCGGGCTGGCACAGCGGCGGCCAACTGCAGCTCGCCGTCATGGACGGCCGGACGGGCGATCTCGTCGAAGGCCCCGCAGGGGTGGACGCGCAGATCGACGCGTGGAATGACTTCGTCGCCTTCCCGAACGGGAACGTAGGCTGGGCGTATGCAGCGGATCGGGCGTCGACGATCGACTTCGTGCGCGTGGGCGGGTGCCGGTAATGCCAATCCGGGGTAATTGGGCCGCGCGTCCGGTCCAGTTGGCGGTTGTCGTGGCGGGAGATCTTCAAGCAAGGCGGCGCCGAGGCAGGCCAAGAGGTCGTCGTCCCGCTGGCGATGGTCAAGTACCTCGGCATGACGTCGCTCATCACCCTGCAGAACCCGGACGCCGGTCAGGTGGCGACGATGCCCGAGCTGACGCGCGGCCTGTGGCGTACGGATCCACCTGCCGTTCGCCCATCGCGGCCAGGCGCCGTTAACGCACAACCTTGAAGTTGAACATCGGCGTCCCGAGCGCGCCCATCAGCCGCAGCCAGAGCGGCAGGACCATTTCCGTCCCGCGCGCCGCCGTAACGTCGCCGACATCGACGACGTCCCGCCAGCCGAAGCTGCGGGCGAGCTCGGCGACGATGGACTTGGCGGCGGCGTCGTTGCCGCAGATCAGCAGGCTGTGGTCGCCGCCGCCGACGGCGGTCGGATTCACCATGACGGCGGCCGTGACCGTGTTGAACGCCTTTACGACATGGGCCGCCGGCGCGGCGCGCTGGATCCGCTCGGCCAGCGAGTCCGTGTCCTTGACGAACAGCGTCGGCGGGAAGCCGGCCGAAAAGTCGAGCGGGTTCGTGATGTCGACGAGCGGCTTGCCCGCCAGGGAGTCTGCGCCGGCCTGCTCCACCGCTGCCACCGCGGCCTGCCCGCTCGTCGCGAGCGCGACGACCTCGCCGTGCGCGGCGGCCCGCGCGAGCGTGTCGAGGCGGACGGCCGGGTAGGCGGCCAGCCAGTCGGCCAGCGGGCCGTTGCCCATCTGATCCGTCTCGCGACTGGCGAGCGAGCGCGATACGTCGCGCGTGCCCATGACGACGTCGTGGCCGCGGTCCGCGAAGCCGGCGGCCAGCGTGCGACCGACGATACCGGTGCCGAGGATGCCGATGCGCATGTTGGGGCTCCTTGGGTGGGGGTGGTCGGTAACCTCACGGCGGCGTCGAGGTGCCGGCCGGGCCATGACACGGGCGGCAATCATAGGCGCTTGACGTCGGTCCGGACATCTGACAATATTTAGTCCAGCCTAAACCCGAGCACGAGCCATCGGGGCCATGTCTGATCCGCACGGGCGCCCGTCGCCGGCCAGCGACGACGCTCACCCCATCGGAGCAAACCCCATGCGCCACCTTACCCGTCGCGCCTTCGTCCGCGAATCCGCCATCGGCGCCGCCGCGGTCGCCGGTGGCGCGCTGGCCCTCGGTGCGTCGCCCGGGCCGGTCGCCGACGCGTATACCGGTACAACTGCCGACGCCCGTTCCGACGGCCGTTCCGACGCCGCAGCCGACGCCAACGTCGACGCTGCGGCCGAAGCCCACGGCGGCCACATGGTCCAGTCCACCGTCGGCGACGTCGGCCCGGACGCGATCGGCATCGACCCGACGCGGTTCCTCGAGACGTTCGACACCGGCACGGTCAGCACGCTGCCGGACGGGCGGACGCTGCGCGAGTGGGACATCCTGGCCTTCGACAAGCAGATCGAGGTCGCACCGGGCGTGTTCTTCCCGGCCTGGACGTACAACGGCCAGGTGCCGGGTCCGACGCTGAGGTGCACCGAGGGCGATCTGCTCCGGATCCGCTTCAAGAACGCCGGCACCCACCCGCACACGATCCACTTCCACGGCTTCCACCCGCCGAGCATGGACGGGTTCGCGCCCGTCGTGGAGCAGGGCGGGACGTTCACGTACGAGTTCACCGCCCGGCCGTTCGGCCTCCACCCGTATCACTGCCACGCCGTGCCGCTGAAGAAGCACCTCCACAAGGGGCTGTACGGCGCGCTGATCATCGACCCGCCCGGCGGCCGGCCGCCGGCGCGCGAGATGGTCATGGTCATGAACGGCTTCGACACGAACTTCGACGGCGCGAACGAGATCTACGCCGTGAACTCGGTGGCCTTCCACTACCAGCGCCACCCGATCCGCGTCCGCCGCGGCGATCCGCTGCGCGTCTACCTCGTGAACCTGACGGAGTTCGACCCCATCAACTCGTTCCACCTCCACGCCGGCATGTTCAAGCTCTTCAAGACCGGTACGCGGCTGGACTTCCACGAGTTCACCGACATCGTCATGCTCTGCCAGGGCGAGCGCGCCGTGCTCGACTTCACGCTGGACGATCCGGGGATGTACATGTTCCACGCCCACCAGAGCGAGCTGGCGGAGTTGGGGTGGATGGGGTTCTTCGAGAGCGTGGATGAGGCGGTGTGGGATGCGGAAGCGGGTGCGGGTGCCGTCGTCGCGGGGAACGAGGTCGGCGCGACGATCGCGGGCAGCACGTTTGCGACGGCCGCCGAACGAACAGCGTTCTGCAACGTCGGAGGCGCCTCATGAACACTGCAGTCGACACCGTAGATTCCGCCGCGACGAACCGATCGCACGGTCGAACCCTCGGCCGTGTCGGCCTCGTCGCCCTCGCCGCGCTGCCCGTCCTCCTCCTGGCCGCGTTCATCGCCTACCTGCTCTTCGACCGCACGGGCCTGCCCGCTTCGAGCGCGCCGCCCCTCGAGGATCTCACGGTCCAACGCGTCGACCTGCCGCGGCCCGGCGAGATGGAGGTCCGCGTGATGAACGGCGGCCCGTCGCCGGTGACGATTGCCCAGGTAGCCGTCGACGACGCGTTCTGGTCGTTCGCGATCACGCCGGGCACGACGATCCCGCGGCTCGGCAGCGCGGTCATCGAGATCCCGTACCCGTGGGTGCGCGACGAGCCGCACGAGGTGATGCTCATCACGAGCACCGGCGTGACGTTCGGCGGGGCGGTGGACGTTTCGCTGCCGCGGCCGGCGCGGGACTGGGGGGCGTTCTGGCGATTCTTGCTCCTCGGCTTCTACGTCGGCGTCGTCCCAGTCGCGCTCGGCATGCTCTGGTTCCCGGTCGTGAAGCGGATGGGCACGCGCGGCATGGCGTTCGTGCTGAGCCTGACGGTCGGGCTCCTGGTATTCCTCTTCGTCGACACGCTGCTCGAGGCGCTCGAGACGGCGGCGCGCCTGCCCGGCGGCCTGCACGGCACGCCGCTCGTCTGGCTGGCAGCGCTGCTCACCGTCGGCCTGATCGAGGCCGTCGGGTCCGGCCGGCGCGGCGCGCGGTCGCCGCTGGCCGTCGCCGCGCTCATCGCGCTCGGCATCGGCCTGCACAACTTCGGCGAGGGGCTCGCGATCGGCGCGGCCTACACGCTGGGGGAGGTGGCGCTCGGCGCGTTCCTGATCATCGGGTTCACGCTCCACAACATCACCGAGGGCTTGGCCGTCGCGACGCCGCTGACGAAGGCGGCGCCGCGGGCGGTGCACTTCATCGCCCTGACGCTCGTGGCCGGCGCCCCGGCGATGCTCGGCACGCTCGTCGGCGCCTACGCCTACTCGGACCTCGGCGCGACGCTCTTCATGGCCGTCGGCGCGGGCGCGATCGCCCAGGTGGTCTACGCCGTCTCGAAGTACTTGCTCGGGCTGATGAAGAAGGACGAGCTGCCGGGGCTGAGCTGGGTCACGGTGGGCGGGTTCGCGGCGGGGGTGGCGATTATGTATGCGACGGCGTTGGTGGTGGCGGCGTGAGGCGGGGCTAGTAGATCGTCACGTCTCGACTTGCGGACGACGAACCACCGGCGGCTGAAGCCGGCCGGCTGGTGGCCTTCGGCCATTGCGCCCGCCTCCGCGGGCGCTTCGGACTTCTGGGTGCCCGCGAAGGCGGGCACCATGGCGGCCCGTCGGGGACGCCTGCAGCCGGCCAGCTTCAGCTGCCGGTGGATTGCGACTCGCCGTCATCCGCAGATCGTCTCATGACGGCATACTAGCGCCAGACGTCGTCCAGCGGCAGGACGAAACCGGGAAGCTCGGGATCGCCCGCCATCTGCGCGGGGCCGACGACGACCTCCACCGGCCTCGTCGGTCGATAGACGTACACCGTGCGGTCGATCGGGTCGAACAGCCATCCCAGACGCGCTCCGTTGGCGATGTACTCGTCCATCTTGGCCTGCACGGCGGTGAGGCGATCGGACGACGAGCGCAGCTCGACGACGAAGTCGGGGCAGAGGGGAGCGAAGCCTTCCTCGGCCCCGGGTGGCAGCGCGGCGAGCCGGTCGTTTGTCACCCAAGCGGCGTCCGGCGACCGGATGGCGCCGTTGGGGAGCTTGAAGCCGGCGGATGAGTCATAGCTAGTGCCGGTGCCGTCGGCGCGCGCCCATAGATAGAGCAACGCACCGATCGCAAGATTGCGACGGCCAGAAGTACTGCCCGCGGGTGCCATGATGATGACGGCTCCTTCGGCTGTCCGTTCGATGCGCAGGTCTGGGTTCTGGCGACAGAGATCGGCGAACGACGCGTCGTCGACGGACAGAGCCGGGCTCAATTGGAGATGGATGGCGGAGCCGGGCTCGGCTAGGCGGGGTTCGATCATGGGGGACTCCCGTTCGAGTGAATTCTAGCGGTCACTCAACGCTTCAACCATCGACGGTCACGGGTGGTGCTCAATGGCGCCAGCGCGGTGAAGTTACCTCATGCCCGGCGGCGGCCCCGGAACGAACGCATCGAGCGACACCGTCCGCACCCCCGCCGACTGTCCACCGCCAATCACCACACGGCCGCCGGGCTGCACGGCGAGCACTGGCGCGCGCGGATCGTCGCCCAGGTGGTGCTGCTGCCACGTCAACCCACCATCGCGCGATAGCAATGTGCCGGTCACCCGGTTCGTTCGAAGGACCCACGTACCGGCCGTTTCGCCGAGCAGCTCCGCATCGAACGAGAAGTACTCGGGCTCATCCCATGACAGATCGGTCGGATAGACCCGCTCCCACGTCGCCCCATCGTCCGTGGACCGAGACAGCCCCATGCCGGATTCGGGCCAATGCGCGCCGCCACCGACGGTCGTGCCGCCGGTAGCCATCGTCAACACGACGCGCGGCCGCCCGTCAGCGGCCGGGATGATCCAGGACTCGCCTGCGAAAGGACCATCGTCATCGTCGGCTCCCAGCCGCCCACGAGCGGTCCAGTGGTCGCCGCCATCCGTCGAGATGAAGCAGCGCGGGCCCAAGTGCTCGAACGCGATGACCGTCCGGTCGTGCGCAAAATCGGGCGATAGGGCCAGCGCTGCGTAGCGTCCGACGGCCTCCCAGCGATTGCCTCCGTCACGTGACCGCCAGGCGGAAGCCGTTGGATCGTCGTCGTCGCTATCGGCCGGCACTGTCGTGTAGCTCGTGGCGAACAGCGTGTGATCGCGCGCGAAGTCGGGCGAGACGTCGACATCCATCACCTTAAGCGCGTCGATGCCGGTGCTAGCCGGCTGCCACGAGCGGCCTTCGTCGGTGCTGCGCACGACGCCGACGCCGCCGGCCGGGGCGAACCACGCGTCGGTCGAGGCCGTGTCGAGCGGTGATTTCGGCGCGGCGACGATGCCGTACGGCCAGGCCCGTTCGAGTACAGTCCAGCTCGTGCCGCCGTCCCTGGAAACAGTGTCTAGCCACATCGCCTCTCCGCCTCCCGGTGTCGAGGTTCCAGCACCCAGAGTCACCGACACTTGGCCCGTAATGGCCAGTGGGCCTCCGCCCCTTCCGGCCGGCGGCTGGACCACGACCGCCCTGTTCACGTGGATCTTCCCCGTTGGCGCAGGCGCTTCGTGCGGCGCCTGCGCCGGCGCGAGTGCGTCGGCAGGGACGCGCTGGAGCCGACCTGCGTCGTCCGATCGACCGAAGATCGCATCGGACGCTGCGTCGTACGTGGTCAGCGGCAAGTCGGATGCGGATCTGGACCGGAAATGCAGATCGAGCGATGTCGGATCAGCCACCGCAAGCATCCGCGGGTCGCCGTCGCCGAAGCTCGAGCTGCCGCCGACGCCGACAAGTCGTCCGCGCCGCGCATCGAACGCCTTCCAGCGCACGCCGGCCGCGGTGACCCGGCGCCGTTCATGCCCATCGATCCACAAGCTGTTGGTCAGGCCGATATCCTTGTAGACGTCCCCCTCCACCACAAGGGATCGATCCCACGCCAGCCAGCCGCTGATCGTGGCTCGCAGGTTGCGCCGCTCGATGACCTGCTGTGTGCGCAGGTCGACGGCCACCAGAATCGATCCCGTCGGCGCATCCCAGGGTGCAAGGTCGCCGTCTGCCACCGCCAAGTAGAGCAGCTGCCCATCGGCGCTGAACGACGCGTTCGTGATCGGGCCGGCTTCACCGTCCAGCGGCACCGTCAGCACGTCGACCTCGGCGCCTGTGACCTGGTCGTGCCAGCGCACGCGCATGCCGCCAATCGTGACCAGCTGGCCCGAAATCGGGTCGACGAGCGGTAGGCGCGGCAGTCGAGAGACGGGCACATACGCCAGCACTGCATCGTCCCCCGCCTCCGGCACCGGCAACCCCACCCGCCCCGTCTCCGTCAATGCCCCCGCGTCCAACATCCGCACGCCGAACGCCGGCCGGTACACGTACAACCGCCGCCCCTCGCGGTCGATGTCCAGCAGCCGTTCGTCACGTGCGATGGGCACCGCCTCCAGCAGCCGGCCGTCGCGCGTGTCGTAGACCGCGAGCTGCGCCGTGCCGGACACCGGTCCGCTGGCGTAGATACGGCCGGCGGGGCCGTCGACGAAGAGGGGGCTGGTGGGGATCGGCGCGGTGTGGGTCGGCCGCGGCGTTGGCGATGCGGTCGGGCGCGGGAACGGGAGACTTCCCGGCCCGGGCGTCGCCGCTCCGGATGCCATGGATATCGGGATCGGCGTCGACGTCGGCGGTGCGTCGTGAGGCGCCCGTGTGCAGCCGGCGGCGAAGGCGGAGGTGAGGACGACGGCCGCGAGAACTGCGCGAAGCGAGCGCTCGACCTTCGCCGTTGATGCTACTTCGATTCGCGGCACGACGTCACCTGGCCGCTACCGCTCCGCCCGCTTCAACACCGGCAGGTAGATCTTCGGCCCACCCGTCCCCGGCGTCCCCGTCCCCGGCGTCGGCGTCGGATCCCCCGGCCCCCCGCCCGGCGCCCGCTCGTACGCGCCGATGTCGCAGCGCGCGACGCCGTCGCGGTTGCCGTCGGCCGGGCGCGGGAGGCCGCGCTGGTCGATCGTCAGCGGCGTGCCGGACAGGCCGGGACAGCCGGCCGCGGCGCCGGCGTCGATGGCGGGGCTGCTGTCCAGGAGGGCGTGCGTCTCGGACGACCCGCCGTTCAAGGCCAGCGCGGCCAGCAGCGGCTGGGTGGACGGCTGGTCGCCGGCGGCGGTGAGCGCGCAGCTGGCGTCGCTGCCGATGTTGCGGCCGTCGGACGTCGTGGCGCCCTTGCAGGCGGGCGCCTGCTCACCGGCGGCGACGATCGTGTGGCCGAGACGCGTCGTCGCGCCGGCAGCGGTCAGGATCGCGCCGCCGCCATCGGCCTCGGGGTCGGTGTCGTTGGCGGCGAACGTGACGGAACGCAGCGTGACGGTGCCGAGCGCGTTGTGGATGCCGCCGCCGCCCACGTGCGCCTCGTTGGCCGAGAGCGTGACGTTCTGGAGGCCGAACGTGCCCTTGTTGGCCACGCCGCCGCCGTGCAGCGCCTCGTTGTCCGCGATCAGCGACTCCGACGCCGTCCCGGTGCCCTCGTTGAGCAGCCCGCCGCCGTCGCCGCCGACGATCGGCAGCGGCTCCTCGTCCTCGCCGACCTCGGGTTCCGTGCCGGTTGCCTGGTTGCCGGTGATCCGCAGCGCCACGACGGTCAACGCGCCGAGGTTGCGCCCGCCGCCGCCGGAGGAGGCCGTGTTGTTCGCCAGGGCCGCGTCGCGCATCTGGCCCGTGACGCCCGTCTGGACGAACAGCCCACCGCCGTCGCGCACCGCCGTGTTCTCCGTGACCGACGTACCGTTCAGGCCGAGCTCGCCCTTGCCGGCGAACACGCCACCCCCGTCGCCATACGAGGCGTTGGCGGCGATCCGGCCGCCGTGCGTCGTCAGACGGCCGTCGAACACGTAGACCCCGCCGCCGGTCGACGCCTCGTTGCTCGTGTTCGCGACGTCCGTGACCGTGCCCGTCCCGCGAAGGTAGAGACCGCCGCCGAGCGCGGCCTGGTTGTCCGTCAGCGCGCCGCGGATCATCGTCAGCGTGCCCTCGTTGAGCATGACGCCGCCGCCGTAGCCGTACTCGCCGAAGGCGAAGTTCGAGAAGATCTGAGCGCCGGTCAGGTTCAGCTCGCCGGCGGCGTACACCCCGCCGCCCAGGTCGCCTTGGTTCCCGGAGATGACGACGTCCGTCAGCGTGGCCTTGCCGCGGCTGAACACCCCGGCGCCGTACGTGCCGAAGTTGTCGGCCACCGTACCGCCCGTCATGAAGAGCGGCACGGTGCTGGCGATGCCGCCGCCGTTCGCCGCCTCGTTGCCGCTGACCGTGACGCTCTCGAGCGTCAGCCCGGTACCGCCGCGGGCCACGATCCCGCCGCCGTAATCCCCGGCCGTATTGCCCTCGATGACGCTGCTGCGAATCGTCGCCTGCCCGCCGTCGACGGCGATACCGCCGCCCGACGTCAGGCTGACATTGTCCGAGATGCGGCTGTTCTCGACGACGAGTGTGCCCGCCGACGACTGGATCCCGCCGCGTTCCGCGCTGTTCTGGTGGATGATCGTGCTCCGCCGCAGCGTCAGGCGACCCTGGCGGTTCAGGATGCCCTGCCCCCGCACGAAGCCGACGTCCGTCACCGTCACGGCCACGTCGCCGACGATCGTCAGCACCGGGCCGCCGGCGGATCCTTCGATAAGGCTGACGGCCGAACCGGCGCCCTTGAGCGTCACCGGCTTGTCGATCGTCAGACGCTCCGCGAACGTCGCGGCGCAGACGCCCACCGTCCCGCCCGATGGGACGGCCGCGATGGCGGCGCCGATCGTCGTATGCGTACCGCCGGTCGGGCACGCGGTCACGTCGGCGCCCGTGATGGGGCCGGCGGTCGGCGTGGCGCCGCCGACGCCCGGATCGGCCGGATCGTATTCGAACGCTCCGACGTCGCACCGGATGTCGCCGTCCTTGTTGCCGTCGATGTCGCGGACGTAGCCGCGCTGGTCCGTCGCGAGGTAGTAACCGACGTAGTCGATGCACCCGACGAGGTCGCCCATGTCGACGGCGGGGCTGTCGGCCGGCAGGGCGTGCGTCAGCGTGAAGCCGCCATTGAACGCCAACGGCCTGAGGCGCACATCCGTGCTCGACTGGTCGCCCGGCGCGACGAACGCGCACGTGACGCCGCTGTCGATGTTCGCACCCTCGCTGCGCAGCTCGCCGAAACAGTTCGAACCGTTCAGTGCGACGATCGTGTTCAGGATCGAGAGGCGCGCGTCGACCTGCACGTTGAGCGCCCCGCCGACGCTGCCCTTGTTGCCGGTCAGCGTGCTCGACGTGATCGCGCTCTCCCCTTGAAGCAGGTAGACGGCGCCGCCGCCGTACACGCCCTCGTTCCCCGAGAACGTCGTGTTCGTGATGTAGACGCCGCCGGTGTCCCCGAACACGGCGCCGCCGAACTCGGCCGAACGGTTGTCGGCAATCGTCGAGTTCGCGATGGCCATCGCCGAAGCGTTGAAGAACGCGCCGCCGCCGCGCGCCGCCGTGCTGTTGCCCATGACGATCGAATTGTTGACGATCACCGTGCCGTCGTAGTTGAAGATGGCCCCGCCGCCCTTGCGGGCACGGTTGTCACGGAGCGTCGAGCGGCTGATGACGAGCGTGCCCGCGTTGAGGATCGCACCGCCGTACGCAGCCTCGTTGTCCGAGATCGTCGCACCGCGGACGCTCAGCGAGCCGCCGTAGTTGTAGACGGCGCCGCCGAACGACTCGATGTCGGCCGGTGCGGCGTTGCCGCGGATCGCGACGTCGCGGAGGCTCAGCGCCCCCTGGTTCAGGATCCCCGCTCCGGCATCGCGCATGCCCCCGGTGATCGCCAGATCGCTGACCGTGGCCACCGTTCCTGCGGTCACCCAGATGACGGCGCCCGCCCGCCCGCCATCGATGACCGTCGCCGCGCTGTCGACGCCGCGCAGCCGGACGGCGCGGTCGAGGATGAGCGTCTCGGTGTACGTGCCGGCACCGACGAGGACGGTATCGCCGTCGGCGCTCGCCGCGAGGGCGGCCGCGATGGTCGTGTGGTCGCAGCCCCTTGCACAGACCGTGAGGGTGGCGGCCCTGGCGACGGCACCGCTGAACAGTGCGGCGAGCACCGCGCACAGCGTGGCGCACGCCACCGGACTCTGGACAATGCGTCGGTGCATCTTTGAACCACTCCTCGATCGGCTGCGGCGGCACACGAGTGTAACAAACCCGATGACCGACCACAAGCACGCCCCGGACCGGCTGACATTACTGACGACCGAGTCAGCGTTGGCAGGTTTTTTTTGCCTGTTGACTCGGCCTTGACCGGCGATTACCATCGACGCCACGTATCCGGTCGGATTCCATCGATTTTTGCGCCGATGTGTCCACTTCGGCACATTCCGGTGTTTAAACGCCGATACGGACCAGTGCAGCTGCGTGCGGCCTTGGCGCAGGCGACGCGTGGCGCGAGACGTGCTCTTAACAGGAGGGGTGTTAGTGAACCGATCCCATTGGCGACGACCGATCGCCGCCCTCGTCCCCATCCTCATCGCGCTGTTGGCCTTCGGTGCCTTGCCCGCGATGCGGTTGGCGGCCCAGGGTGGTCCAAACCCGAACACAAGCGACTGCGATCCCAACCTGCTCTCGAGCGTCAACCCTGAGGCGTTCAGCCTCGGCCAGACGGCGCAGGTGCAGCTCACGATGAACATGAGCTGCCCCGACTATCGGCTGCCGATCGACCTCGTCTTCCTGGTCGACGTCTCGAACTCGATGACGCGCGGCAAGGCGGGCCTGGGCTCCGCGCTGCCGACGACGAGCGCGCCCGGCGTGCCCGGGCCCGGGACGACGGCCAAGCCACCGGTCGAGCCACCGGTCGAGCCGCCGGTCGAACCGCCGGTTCAGCCGCTGCAGGCAGGTCCGATCCAGACCGGCGAGCCGGCCGAGCCGCCCGGCGTGCCCGTCCCGGGCGGTGCGAACGCCGGTCGCGGCAACGGGGACCCGCCCGGTTGTGAGCAGGCAGGCGGATCCACCCCCGGCGGCGCGGGCGGAGGCGGCTCGACGCTGCCGAAGCTGCCGACCGTCGAAGGGCCGAAGACGGCCATTCCTGAGAAGACCGCCGTCCAGAAGACGGCCGTTCCGGGCGAAGGGACGAGGCCCCCGGGGAGCTCGGCGACACCCGGCGGCCCCGGCGGCGCCGGCAACGACCAGGGCGGACAGGCCGCCGAGCCGGCCGGCACCGAGGATCTGATCCGGGAGGCCAAGGAGTTCATCCGCGACTTCGTCGATCAGCCGCAGATCCAGCAGGACCTGAGCGACGGCACGCTGCGTCTCGGCCTCGTCGCCTTCAGCGACCGCGGCCGGAGGCTCATGAGCCTGACGAACGAGGGCAATCGCGTCACGGGCCGCCTTAGCCTGCTGCGCGGCAGCGGCCGGACGCGCATCGATCTCGGCATGCGCACGGCGGAGGCCGTCCTGCTCGATCGAAACAACGCGCGCCGCGCGGACAACGATGCCGACCGCACGAAGGTCGTGGTCGTGCTCAGCGACGGCGCGTTCTGCGCCCGCGATCTGCGCGTCAAAGTCGACAAGCGCATCGAGGTCATGACGCTTGGCGCTGGGCGCGGTCCGTACACGAAAAACCTGCGGGCGATCGCCACCGACTTGGCGTACGCGCTCAAGTTGCAGGGTGGCCGGGCGCTCAAGGACACGCAGTACATCTACACCAAGGACTTCGTCCGGACGCGCCCGGTGACGGTCTCGACGCTCGAGATGACGGCCGAGCTCGAGCCGTCCATGCAGATCGTCGACGGATCCGTCAACCCGGCGGGGACGATCGACATGCAGATCATCAAGTGGACCGCGCCGGCCATCGACTGGACGACGCCGGTGACGCTGACCTACGGCATCCGCCCGCAGTCCGGCGGCCTCCAGAACGTCAACCACTGGGCGCACGTCACGTGGAAGGACTCGGAGAAGCGCGACGGACAAGGCGTCTTCCCGGCGCTGTATGTCGACGTGGCCGGACCGACCGCGACGGCCACGTCCGAGATCGTGCCGACAGCCACGCCTGAGCTGCCGCCAGAGCTGCGCTGACGCGCGCGCAGTCTCGGCGGACCACCTTCGCCGGGACCGCGGTCGACAACCGTTCCGCGTGGCAGTCGCGCTGGGCGTGCTTCCTCGGAAGCACGCCCAGCGTGCGTCAGCCTATCCCCCGCCCTTCAAGCTGGTGTTTGGGTCGTTGCAGATCGGTCTGCTCCGGCCCAGCGTTCTGGAGGTTCTTCATGTCGCATCCCGCTCTCCGGCGCACGCGGATGGCCGCCCTCACGTGCTGCGTCATCGGCACCCTTGTGGTCCTGCACGGCGCGGCGGCACCCCGCGCGGTGCACGCCCAGACCGTGATCTACATCAACGACACCGATGACCCGACGAACGCCATCGGTGAGTGCGAGACCCCCAACGACAAGTGCACGCTGCGCGGCGCGATCGCCCAAGCCGCGCAGCTCAGCGGCGGCCTGATCATCCGCGCCTGCTTCGATGCCGCGATCGTGCCCGGGGCCGATCCATGCCCGACCGGCATCCGCCCGCTCACCCGAACGACGCGCGGGTTCGACGCCGCCAAGGGCACCTGGACGATCCGCTTGACCCGTGACCGCGAACTCCTCCTGGCGCAGGGCGGCACGTTCGTCGACTTCCACATCGGGTTCCCGTGGGAGGGGCCGCAGGACAACCGGATCGTGATCGAGTCCAGCGGGCCGAACATGGAGTCGGCGTTCCGGATCGGCAGCCAGCGCAACGTGTTGGCCGGTTTCGAGCTGCGTGGGGCGTTCAAGGAGGCGGCGATCTACATTCCGGGCGGGGTCATCGGCGATCCGGCGCGTCTGAACCAGATCGGGCCGGGGCTCATCTTCGCCGGCATGCCCAACGGCGCCGGCATCAAGCTGTCGAGCGAGCTGGCGTTCGGCAACACGGTCGTCGGCAACTGGTGCGGCATCACCGGCGACGGCACGGTCGTCGATCCGGTGTTCGAGGACTGCGTGATCGTCGATCAGGGTGCGCACGGCAACATCATCGGCGACCTCGATCCCTCGAACCGCAACGTGTTCGCCGCCAGCGTCAACGGCGGCGGCGTGATCGTCGAAGGGCCCGACGCGTATGAGAACGCGATCCAGGGCAACTGGTTCGGCATGCTGGCGACCGGGCAGGACACGCCGACGACGAAGCTGAACACCGGCGTGCAGCTCATCCTGGCGCCGCAGCGCACGAAGATCCAGCGCAACGTCATCAGCGGCAACGCGCTGGCCGGGATCTACATCTCGGACGAGGGCACCGGCACCGAGATCGACGACAACTGGATCGGCACCGACCCGTCCGGCGTGCGTTGTGTGGGCAACAAAGGCTACGGCATTCAGCTGCAGGGCGGCCCGATCGGCACGAAGATCCGCCGCAACACGATCCGCTGCAACCTCTCGGGCGGCATCCTCATGAGCGGAGCCAGCACGCGCGACAACCAGGCCAGCCAGAACAGCATCGCGGCCAACGGCGGCCCGAGGGCGATCAGCGTGATCCAGGGCGCGAACCGCGGCATCGCAGCGCCGCGGATCACCGAAGCGCTCCGAACGCGCGTGACCGGCACGGCCTGCCCGAACTGCGCGATCGAGGTCTTCTCCGATACCGACGGCGAGGCGGAGACGTACGAAGGCAGCGTCGTGTCCGGCGACGACGGCGCATGGACGTTCGAGAAGCCGGAGGGCGTCAAGGGCACGACCGTCACGGCCACGGCCACCGACGCGGACAACACGTCGAGCACGGCGGACGCCAAGTTCGTCGCCGGCGACGCCCCGACACCGCCGACCACCCCGTCCATCGACCCGACGCCGACCGAGACGGCGGCAACGCCGGAACCGACGACGCCGACCCCGGCGCCGACGACGCCCGGCACGGACGGCGGGCGCATCTACCTGCCGTGGAACGCGCGCGCAGCGATTCGGTGACCGGGCGCGGAACCCTGTCTAGCGCAGCTTGCCGCCGACCGGGAGCACCTGGTAGCCCTTGGCGACGAGGCGATCGACATCGCCCAACATCCGGCGGCCGTCGACGATGAGGTAGGGCGGCGCGACGGTCCGGGCGATGACTTCGCCAAGGCCGCGGAATTCCTCCCAGTCCGTGGAGATGAACAGGGCATCCGTGCCCTGGATCGCTTCCACGGCCGATGGCCAGTAGGAGATGCGCTCGAACAGATGGTTGCGCGCCGGGTCGAACCAGCGCGCCGCCTCCGCGTTTGCCAACGGATCATAGGCACGCACCTCGCGTACCCCGCGCGCCAGCAAGCCTTCGACAACCTTCAGCGCGGAGCTGTCGCGCATGTCGTTGGTGTGCTTCTTGAAGGCAAGGCCGAGCAACGCGACGCTGCGGTTGTTGAAGTTGAACCCCGCCTCATGCACCGCGCGGTCGAGCAGGTAGGACTTCTGGAACTCGTTGATGTCGTATACCGCCTGCAACAGGTGGTAGGGCTGGCCGTGGCTGCGGAACTGGTACATCAGCGACTGGATGTCCTTGCCGAAGCAGCTCCCGCCGGCGCCGTTGGAGACGTACGATCCCCAGGTGCTGATCCGATCGTCGGCCGTCACACCCCGCTTCAGGTCCTCCATGTCGATTTCACCGAACGTCTCACCGAGCCGCGCGCCAATGCCGTTCCAGAACGAGATGTAGGTCAACAGCAGCGTGTTGGCGACGTACTTGATCGCCTCAGCCGTCTCGGGCGTGGTCTCGATGTAGCCGATGCGGACGTGGTGGTGGAACTGCGGGTAGACCCGGCGCAGGATCTCGAAGTCGGCCGCGTCGTCGGCGCCGACGACGATCCGATCGGGCCGCCTCGACTTCTCGACCGCATTGCCCTCCGGCAGGAACTCGGGATTCGACGCAGCGCCGACATTCGCCGCGCCGTGCTCGGTGAGGATGCCCTGCAGCATCCGCACGGTGCCGATCGGCACCGTGCTCTTGTTCACGATGACGACACGCTGACTCGGGTCGGCCCGCCGCGCCAGTCGCTCGGCCAGGAACGCCGCGACGGCGCGGTAGGCGGTCATGTCCGTCGAGCCGTCGAGGTTGGGCGGCGTCGGTGGCGCCATGAAGATCGCCTCGACGCCCTCGAGCGCCGCATCCACCGCGTCGGGACCGACGAAGAACAGGTACCGCCCGAGCGTCTCGCCGATGACCTCGACGAGACCCGGTTCGTTCACGTAGTGCTCGATGCGCTCCCGATCGCCGGACGCATACGCGCCGATCTTGGCCAAGTCGATGTCATAGGCATGGACCTCGTGGCCATTCTCCGCCAGCACAGCGGCATGAGTCAGGCCGACGAAGCCCGTTCCGGCCACCACGATCTTCATCGCTAGATCCTTCTCGACGCGGGGCTGCCCAGCGGGCGGCGCAGTATATCACGGGGTCGACGCCCGGTGGTTACCGTTTCAGCCGCCATTGATGTTGCATATAGTGCATGATGTCTGCGACGTTGACACCGGTGTGGATTTCCGGCCGGATCCGTTTGTGGCCCATCATGAACGAGGCGCGCAGATCAACTACTATGTTACCGTAATTTCAGACCAACCTACCCAAGCTGACCTACTTGATTCCATCTGGAATTTCGTATACGCTATCGCTCGTTGCTGAGCGCTCCCCATCGCGCAGATCGCAAGCAGGTGACCCTCCCATGATTCGAGCGGTTCGTGCGGTGGTTCTGGTGGGCGCCGTCGTCGCTCTCGGGATGACGCGCGGCGGTCGCGACGTCGCTGGAGCGCCCGCGGCGGCCTCGCAGCCGCCGGCGGTCGAGACGCACCTTGTCATCGGTTATCGTCCGGGCGCAAGCGCCGCCGAGCTCATCCCCGTTCATGCCCGGCTCGGCGCGCGCGTGGTCCGGAACATTGTGGCCGTGCACGCCGCGGTGGTGGCCCTGCCCCTTGACACCGCCGCGGCGGCTGGCCCGCTTCACACGACTCTCTTCGGCGACGAGGCGGCGGCCGCCGTGACGCCCGGGCTCAGGACAGCGCATTCCACGTTGTCCCCCGGCGTCGCGGCGGCCGCACTTCTCTACGCCGCGCTGCCCGCCGTCGCCTACGTCGAGTCCGACGTGCCCGGCGGAATCACCGCACCGTCCGAACCGTCGGCCCCGCCCCTCCTCCGGGCGGCGTCGAACGCCGACTCCTCCCTCGCCCGCACCGACCCCTTCGCCGCCGATCAATGGCACCTCGACGCCACGCGTCTGCCCGAGGCGTGGTCCCAGTCCGCCGCCGACGGCATCCGAATCGCCATCGTCGACACGGGCGTCCAAGGCGATCACCCCGACCTCGACTCGGCACTGCAGCCCGGCTGGAATGTCCGCGACGGCTCGAACGACACGAACGACGACCACGGGCACGGCACCGCCGTGGCGGGCGTCGTCGCTGCCGGCGTCGGCAACGGCGTCGGCGTGGCCGGCGCCGCGCCCGGTGGACGGATCGTCCCCGTGAAGGCGCTCGGAGCGGACGGCACGGGCTGGATGTCGGACGTTGCCGCCGGGATCGTCTGGGCGGCCGATCATGACGCGAGAGTGATCGTCGTCGCCGCCGGCAGCCGACAGCCGCTGCGCCTGCTCGCCGACGCCGTCGCGTACGCCGGTCGGCGCGGCGCGCTCGTCGTCGCCGCCGCCGGTAACGCGGGCGCGCAAGCCCTCGATCACCCGGCGGCCGATGCCGGCGCGCTGGCCGTCGGAGCGGTCGACATCCACGGCGCGCTGACGGCTTGGTCGAACCGGGGGAACGGTCTGCGGTTGGTGGCACCGGGCGACGATATCCTCACGACGGCCCGCGATGGGTACGCGACCGCCAGCGGCACGAGCCTGTCGGCGGCGATCGTCGGCGGCGTGGCGGCGCTCATGATCGCCCAGCGGCCGGATGCCGGACCGGACGAGATCGCCCGCCGGTTGATCGCGACCGCCAACGACGACGCGCCGGCGCCCGGCATCGTCGACGCCGGCGCCGCAACGGCAGTGGAGGCGGACGACCGGTCACCGGCGGCCCGGCTGCCCGGGTTCTGGCGGAAGTTGCCGCCCGCCTACCTGCCGGCCGTGCATCGGTAGCGCGCACCGGCCGTCCGCCTCCGCGGCGTGCGGTCAGCCGACCATCCGCGCCAGCAGCGCCCGCGCCAACGCATCGTCCCGGTCGCAGCCGTCGCGGGCACACCACGTCTCGTAGACGGCCAGCCCTTCGGGCCCCAGCCGCTCGGCGCCCAGCACGAGGTCGGTCAGGATGACGTGGAGGCGGGCGTCGACGGGGCTGGCGGTGCGCAGGTAGCCCCACCAGCGGAGAACGGGCGCCACGCTGTGCGGCCCGGTGAACACCAGTCGGGCATCGAAGCGGGCCCGCGCGGGCGTGCTGAGGAGCGACAGGCCGGGCCAGGCGTCGGCCGGATCCGGCACCGGTCCGACGAGCACGACGCGCTTGCCGTAGGGCGCGGCCAGAGCGGCGGCGGCGCAAGCCTCGGCGAGGATCGCTGCCTGCTCGGCGATGCTGTGGCGATCGGTGCTGAACAACAGCGTGCAGTGCGCCAGCCGCTTCGCGAACGTGGCGCGGTGGCGGTCGGCCAGCGGCCCGGACGCCGGGCCTGCCAGCAGCACAAGGGTCTCGGATGCCGTCTCGACGGCGCGCACGAGCCGGTCGATCACATCCGCCTCGCCGTCGAGGAGCAGCGGCAGCGCCGCCGTGATATCGGCCGGGATCGCCGCGCCGTCGGCCACGTACCGTTCCATGTGGCCGCGCTCGAGCGCGCGCGCAGCCGGCAGATCGAGACGCCGCAGCAGCCGGAGCGCCTGCGCCCGTTCCGCCGGCCGCGGGCTGAGCAGCGCCGCCTCGACCCCCTCCGCCGCGTTCCGCTGGTCGAGCGCCAGCAGCGCGACGTGCGCGGCGATCCGCACCGTCGCATCGAGGTCCTTCGCGGCCTCCCGCAGCACGCGCACGGCGAACGGGTCGCGTGTTTCCCCCAGCACCTCGAGCAGACGGGCGCGGTGGCTCGGTCCGAGGCTGTGGTCCAGGACTTCACGCGCGACGACCGCCGTCAGTTGGTGTCCGAACGCGCGGGCGGCGTCGAGCAGGACGTCGTCGCCGTAGCGGACGATGGCGCGCACGAGCGCCGGCGCGACATCGGCCGGGCGCAGCGCCGCCACGAGCAGCGCGGCCGACCGACGGACGTCCGGCGACGGGTCGAGCAGTTGGCGGCCGAGGGCGTGGAACCCGATCGCCGGGCCTTCGTCCGACTGTGCGCGCAAGGGGGCTGGGAACATGGGCCCGGTCATCGCTCCTCGGCCGTCGGCTCAAGTCGGCTCAAGTCGGCGCAAGTCGGCGCAAGTCGGCGCATCGGTCCGGCGGAGGTGCCCGCCCGGTGGGATTGGGCGGCCGACGGGCTACCATTCTGGCGCATCCGATCCGCGTCGACCACTCGGTCGACCCTGCCGTCGATCACAGGACAGCGCCGATATGTCACCGTTGGCCGATTCGGGATCGCCCGAAGCAGGAACCGCCGACCCACTCGCCCCAACCAACGGTACGGGCGCGCCCCCGCGCCCGCACGACGCGATCGTCGTTGTCTCGTTCGGCGGTCCCGAGGGGATGGCGGATGTCATGCCGTTTCTGGAGAACGTCACGCGCGGCCGCAACATTCCGCGTGAGCGCCTCGAGGACGTGGCGCACCACTACGCGCTGTTCGGCGGCGTGAGTCCGATCAACGCCCAGAACCGGGCGCTCGTCGCCGCGCTCGAGCATTTGCTCGCGGCCGAGGGGCCGCGCGTTCCGGTGTACTGGGGCAATCGCAACTGGCAGCCGTTCCTGACGGACACCGTGCGGCAGATGGCCGCGGACGGGGTCCGCCATGCGGCGGCCTTCGTCACCTCCGCCTACAGTTCGTTCTCCGGCTGCCGCCAGTACCGCGCCGACATCGCTGCGGCGCAGGCAGCCGTCGGCCCGGGCGCGCCGAACATCGACAAGCTGCGCACGTTCTTCAACCACCCGGGCTTCGTCGAGCCGCAGGCCGAGCGCCTGCGCACGGCGCTCAACGGCCTCGACGAAGCGCGCCGGGCGGCAGCGGTCGTGGTCTTCTCGGCCCACAGCATCCCGCGGGCGATGGCGCAGTCCAGCCGCTACGTCGAGCAGCTCGGCGAGGCCAGCCGCCTGATCGCCGCCGCCGCCGGCCTCGAAGGGCCGACGCGCGTCGTCTTCCAGAGCCGGAGCGGCCCGCCCCACCAGCCGTGGCTCGAACCCGACGTCGGCGATGTCGCCGCCGAGCTGGCAGCACGCGGCGTCACGGATCTCGTCGTCGTGCCGATCGGCTTCATCTCGGACCATATCGAGGTCGTCTTCGACCTCGACACCGAGCTGGCCGAGCGGTGCCGGACGCTCGGCGTTCGCTTGACCCGTGTGCCCACCGTCGGCACCGATCCCGCGTTCGTCCGCATGATCCGCGACCTCGTCGTCGAACGGCAGACGCCCGGCGCAGCGCGGCCGGCGCTGGGCGATCTCGGCGCGGGCCACGACGTGTGCCCGGCGTATTGCTGTTGGTACGAGCCGACGACGGGACGCCCATCGTCACCACCGACGTCCGCGAGCGAGGTTGCGTCGTCGTAACGTCCTGCCAACCGCGCCGCAAAGGCGGTCGGGTATAAAAGGCGGTCGGGTATATCAGTTGTCGGCGTTCCGACCGCGAGGGTTGTGAGAGGGTTGTGAACGCAGGGAGGAGGGCACGGCATGCCGTGCCCCTACACGTCGATCATCGTGAAGCCGTCGGTTGCGTAGGGTCGCCAACGCAGCGATCACCCGACGTGCGATTGCGAACGCATTCCACCCGGAGGACCCACATGCTGCACTTCTTCCACCGCACCCCGCGCGTCCGCGCGCTCGCCGCCGTGCTCGGCGCGCTCGTGCTCCTCGCCGGCCCCCGCCCACCCACCGCCGCACAGTCCACGCCGCCGCTCCGGCTCGAGGCGGATCTCTGGGCGTCCTGGGTCTCGGTCCCGGCCCTGCCCGGCCAGTTCGTCGAGGCCGAGGTCCGTCGCCCGAACGGAAGCCGGCTGATCGGCGTCGGCAGCGGGGACGCCGACGGGCGGGCGGTGCTCGATCTCTTCAACCCCGAGGGCGGTCAGGGCGGTCCGGCGGCCGTTCAGCCGGGCGACACGGTGCGGATCGCCCAGAGCGGCCGTCGCCCGCTCGAGATCGTCGTGCCGGGGCTCTCGGCCCGTGTCGACGCGGCCGCCGATCGCCTGTCCGGGACGGCGCCGGCGGGCGCGAGCGTGTCGATCCTGGCGCAGCTCGAGTTGACCGGTCCGGACGGCACCGTGCTGTGGCGCGACGTTCCGACGCAAGCCGTGGCCGGCCCGGACGGCGCCTGGAGCGTCGACCTCCGCGCCGAGGGCGTCGATCTGCCGGCCGGGCGGACGCGCGGCCGCGCCTGGATCGAGACGGTCGACCACGACCGGTTCTTCGCGCGCTTCAACGACGTCCGCCTGGACGCCACGCTCGGCGCATACGAGGTCCGGGGGCTGGCAACGCCGGGTCACCGCGTGCGCGGCACCATCACCCACGCCGACGGTTCCACGACGGCGCTGCCCGAGCGCACCGTCATCGGCGACGGGGCGTTCAGCCTCGGCGCGGCGGGCTTCGGCCGCTTCGGCCCACCCCCGCCCGACGCGCGACCGCTGCGCATCGGCGACCGTATCGAGCTGACGGTGACCGGAACGGGCAGCGGTGAAGTGGCGGCCCTCACCCTGGTCCTGCCCGAAATCGCGGTGTCGATCGACGCTTCGGCCGACCTCGTCCGCGGCACGGCGCCGGCCGACACCGACGTGCGCGTCGAAGCCACATCGCTCGACGGCGTGCAGTCCGTTCGCGTCGCCCGCACCGACGCCGGCGGGGCGTTCGCGGCGGACTTCCGCGGAACGGTGGACCTCGGGCCGGGCTGGCTGGCCAAGGTCAGCGTCGAGCCGTCGCCCAGCACGTCGGCCGGCGCCGTGGCCGTCGTACCGCAGGCACGCGTCGGCGTCGGGCTGACGTCCGTGCGCGGCTTGGCCGACCCGGGGACGCCGATCACCGTTACGCTGCGCGGGCCGAACGGGGCCCAGCGGCGGATGGAGCCGGCGCTGGCCGGCGCAACCGGGAGTTGGACAGTGAACCTGGCCGATTTCGTGCCCGGCGGCGGCGACGAGGTCGAGGTTCGTGCCGGCGACCGCATCGAGATCACCTCCATCGACGGGGACCCGGCGGTGGCCAATGTGCCGACGCTCACCGCGCTGGCGGATGCCGACGCGGACAGCGTGGGCGGGACGGCGCCGCCCGGTGCGCGGCTACGCGTCGTCGCGGAGGGCCGGAGCGTGAACGCAACGGCCGACGGGTCGGGTCGCTGGACGGCCTCCTTCGCCGGCACGCTCGACGTGGCGGCGCCCATGGGCGGCGAGGTCTGGCTGGAGGACGGCGCGTTCGCGTTCTACACAACGTGGTCGGTCGTGCGGCTGAACGTTGAGCTCGGCGGCAACTTCGTCACCGGCAACGGCCCGCGCGGCCGGGCGATCGACGCCGTGCTGCGCGACGCCGACGGCAAGGTCGTGGCCACGGCGCACGGCCGCGTCTTCGATCGGCTCGCGTTCGGCGGGGCCGAGGTGATCATCATCGGCGCCGAGCAAGACAGCTTCTACCTCGACTTCCTCGACCTGACCGGCGCGTCGGTAGCGATCGAAGCCGGCGACGTCCTGCAGGTGACGGCGGGCGATCAGACCGTCTCGTTCGTCGTCCCGGCGCTGGACGGCGCGGTGTTCGTGGCCGACGACGTGATCAGCGGCCGCACGCGCGCCGGCGCCACCGTCCGCATCCGCGTCCAGCGCGACGATGCGCCGGCCGCCGAGGCGACGACCACGGCCGGTGCCGACGGGACGTTCAGCCACCGCTTCGCGCCCGGCGTCGACCTCCTCTACAACGACTTCGTCCAGCTCGAAGCCGACGTGAGCGGCCACCGCGTCTCTCGCTACGTCGGCAGCCCGGGCATCCAGGTCGACCTCGACCGGAACACCGTCCAGGGCCAGATCGCGCCCGACGCCCGCGTCCGCATCGAGGCCAGGCGTGGCGGTACCGTCTTGGCCGGCGTCGAGTCACAGACCGGTCCGCTCGGGTTCTACTTCGAGACGCTGAGCGGCGCAAGCGGACGCCCGCTGTCGCTGCAGCAAGGCGACGTCGTGACCGTCACCACCATCGAACCGTCCGGCACGGCGCTGTCGATGACGCTGCCCGAGCTGACGGTCGACGCGGACGAGGCCACGAACACTGTCGGGGGGCGTGCGACGCCCGGCGGCTCGCTGGCCGTCCTGGCGAACGACCAGGTCGGCGACACCGCGCTCGGGTTCGGCCAGGCGTGGCCCGAGATCGTCCCGTCCGGAAGCTGGCAGGCCGACTTCGTGCCGGCGCTGCGCGTACGGCCCGGGCTTGCGGTGAACGCGCAGTATCGGACGCCCGAGGGGCACATCGCCCTTCGCACCCGCATCGTGCCGCTCCTCAGCGCCGAGCACGGCGGCGCGAACGTCTGCGGCTGGTCTGCACCGTCCGGCGCCGTCCGCGCCGAACTGCGCGACGTCGCGGGGCGGGTGAAGGGCAACGGCGAGACGGAGGGCGCATGGTGGGACGGCGCGTTCCACGCCGTGCTGCGCGACGACGCGGGCGCCGCGGTCACATCCGCGACGAGCGAGACCGTCTCGGCCGATCTCAGCGGCACAGCCGTCCAGGTCGCGCTGCCCGGACTCGATGTTGCAATGGACTGGACGACGCGCCGGCTGACGGGCACCGTCCCGCGCGGTGTCGCGCCCGAGATCCAGTTCCCGGCGCTGCGCTGCGGCGGCAACCTGGACGTGAACGGCCCGAGCCTCCGCGTCGGCTTTCGCCTCCGCTTCGGCGCCTCGCCCGACGGCCGGGTCGACTCCGAGATCCCGCTCCCGATCGAGGCCGGCCAGGGCTTCGAGATCGCGATGCGCACCGCCGGCGGCCATCGCGTCTTCAAGCAGTTCTGGCGGAGCCAGATCGAGGTCTATCTGGACACGCCGCGCGCCGCCGGTACGACGAACAGCCAAGCGGCCGTCACGCTCACGCTGCGAGGCGCCGACGGCGCCGTGAAGGGCACGGCCGGCGGCACCGCCGACCCGTCCGGACGCTTCGACCTCGACATCGTCGATGCCGCCGGCGCGCCGGTCATGATCGCCGCCGGCGACACGCTGACGGCCGTCGGCGGCGGCGACAGCGCTGCGGTGCCGATCGACGCGCTCAGCTTCGACTGGAGCCCGGGCGGCCCGGTCTCCGGCCTCGCGCCCGCCGGCCGGGACCTCCGCCTCACGCTGCGCCTGACCGACGGCCGCCGCCTGTCGCTCCCGCGCACCGCCGACGCGAACGGCCGCTGGGCCTTCACCGCCGACGAGGTGCCGGTGCGCGGCGGGTGGACGCTCGACGACGTGACGGCCGTGCGCGCGGCGCTCTTGACGGCCGGAGGGCACAGCATCATCGACCAGTCGAGCGGGTTCGAGGCGCCGGACGAGCCGCCGGCGGAGCGGGGAGGGGTGATCTACTTGCCGGCGTTGCTGGCGAAGGCGACGCTGGGCGGGACGCGGGCGGTCGCCGGCAACCCGGCGGCAGCCCATCGATCGTCGGTTGTTCGGCCGAGCCGCCCGTGGGCAGACGGGCCGCCGTCCGTGCCCGACGTCGTCGCCGGCACACTCCTTGTGGTCGACGAGGCCGGCGGCCAAGCCGATCGACCGGATCGCCTGCTCATCGACGATCGTCGCCCCAGCGCGCGGCGGGGCGTATCATCGTCGCCTGAACTTGCGACGCGGCCGATGCTCGAACGTCAGGATTCCTCGCCGGCGCGTCCATGACAGCCGACCCAGGAGAGCTTCATGACGACGTCGGTGCGAGGGCTGGGTCGCGGGCTGCCGTGGCTCGGCATCTTCCATCTGCTCGTGTTGTACGTCGTCTGGAGCACGACCTATCTGGCGATCAAGGTGGCCGTCGAGCCGGGCAGCGGCTTCCCTCCGTGGTCGATGGCCGGCTCGCGTCTCGTCTGCGCCGGGCTCATGTTGCTGGTTATCGCCAAGGTCCGCCGCCACTCGTTGCGGCTGACGCGGCGCGATGTCGCGATCCTGGCGGCGACGGGTCTCCTGTTGTGGATCGGCGGCAACGGGCTCGTCACGTGGTCGGAGCAGTACGCGGACTCGAGCTACGCCGCGTTGCTCGTCGGCGCGATGCCGATCTGGGGCGCGGTGATGGAGGGTGTGCTCGACCGGCGGCGGCCGTCGCTGGCCCTCGCCGCGGCGCTCCTCGTCGGCTTCGCGGGGGTGGCGGTGCTGACGGTGCCGAAGCTGATGTCGTCCCACGGCGCCGACCTCGTCGCCGTCGTCGCGCTCCTGTTCGCCCCGCTCCTGTGGGGCAGCGGCGCGCTGCTGCAGAGCCGGCGGTCGGTGTCGGTGTCGTCGCTCGTCAGCGCCGGGTGGCAGCAGGTCTTCGGCGGGGCGATGTTCGTCGTGCTGTCGCTGGCGGCACGGGAGCCGCTGCCCCACCCGACGCCGACCGCGCTGGCCGGCTGGGCGTACCTCGTCGTCGTCGGCGGCCTGGCGTTCTTCTCGTTCGTCCTGGCGCTGCAGCTCCTGCCGGCGCGGCTCGTCTTCACGTACGCCTACGTGAACCCGGTCGGCGCGGCGCTGCTGGGATGGTGGCTGCTCTCCGAACCGATCACGTGGTGGACGGTGCTCGGCGCGGTGCTCGTGATCCTGGGGGTGGCGGGCGTGTTCCGCGAGCGCTACCGGGCACGGAAGGCGAGCGGGGCCGCGCACGACGTCGTCGCCGCAGCGGATCCGATGCCGACACCGTTAACGAGCACCGCCGAGGCCCTCGCGGACCTCGGCGGCGTGGCAGGCGGGACAGGAATCGAACCTGCAACCTCCGGTGTTGGAGACCAGCGCTCTGCCAATTGAGCTACCCGCCTACATGTCGGGCTGGACCGACAGGGTTGCGAATTATATCACATTCGCGTGGTCTGCCGGCAGCTGAAGCTGGCCGGCTGGAGGCGACCCGGACGGGCCGCCATGGTGCCCGCCTGCGCGGGCACCCAGAAATCGGCAGCGCCCGCGCAGGCGGGCGCAATGGCCGAAGGCCCTCAGCCGGCCGGCTTCAGCCGCCGGTTTTCTACGACGGCCGAACATACCCGTGGTCCGCCAGCCGTCGCCCGCTCTCGTCGAACGCCGACAGCTCGCGCGGCGTCCACGTGCCGAGGCCGTCGACGTAGCGGGTGAACATGCTGAACGCGGCGGCGACGAGGACGGTGTCGTGGATCGCCTTGTCGTCCGCCCCTTCGGCCCGCGCCGCATCGATGTCGGCCGGCGCGACGGTCGTCGGGTCGCTGCGGACCTTGTCGGCGATGGCCAGCAGCGCGTGCAGCCGGGGGGTGATCGGGGCGGTCTCCCAGTCCTGGTTCACGAGATCGACGATCCCGCTGTCCGCGCCGAGCAGGTGCTTGGCGGCAGAGCCGTGGGAGGCCATTCAGAAGAAGCAGTTCTGCCGCGACGAGACGAAGCTGGCGATCAGCTCGCGCTCGCCCGGGCTGAGCGAACTCGGTCCGCGCAGCAGCGCCTGGGTGAAGGCGCCGAGAGGCGCGCCGGTCTCGGGATGGGCCGCGAGCAGCCCCGAGATGCCGGGCAGGCCGTCGGGGACGGGGATGTAGGCCATCGGGTGACTCCTGTGATTCGAATGACCGCGAACGCGTTCGTGACTGCGACGACGCGCCGCCATGGGGACAACGGCCGGTTGGGCGGGGGCGATACGGGCGCGACGGGATCACGACGGGAACACCTCACGGCCGGTGGGGTATGGGCGACGCCGGCTCGCCACGACATCGGCACGTCACACGTGCCGCGAGCCCGTCGTATACTGGCCCGTCGTCGCGGGACTCCCGCCGTCGCCCGCTCAACCGCGCCGCAGGCTCCGCCGACGCTTCTCGATCACCGACTGAACCGCAGAAGGACTGCACGATGACCACTCCTCGTCCGTCGTCCGGCCGCTCCCATCGCGCCGCCCTCGCCCTGCCGCTCGCCGTCGTCCTCGCGACGACGGCCGCCTGCTCGGCCACGCCGACGCCCGTCGTCGACGTGCCGCCGCCCGTTACGGTCGCCGCCGATGCCGGGTCGATGATCGATGCGGCCGCGCCGACCGCGCCAGCGGGCGCGCCAGCCGCCGGGGCGTCGGCCAGCGTCGCCGGCCTGCAGGCCGCCCTCGCGGCGCGCGACTACGACGTCCTCCAGGCGATGATGGGCGACGCGTTCGTCCTCGGCCTCTACCGCTCCGAGGGTATGACGCTCGACCCGGCCGCCGCACGCACCGCGCTCAAGACGCAGTACCTGCCGCCCGCCGAACACGCCGTCGACACCACGGACGACCGGAACGCCTTCCCGGCGATCGACCCGCCGCTGGAGACGATGTTCGACCCGGCGCTGATCGTGCACCAGCTGCTGTTCAGCCGCGGCTGGGGCGCGGATGGACAGGGCGAGGCGGCGCTCGTGCTGGCGGAGCGGGCGGACGGATCGGTGTACTGGCACGGGATGGTGCTGGCGCCGTCGGGGTTCGGCGGCGCGACGGGCGACGCGGCGGGCAGCGGGAGCGGCGACGGCAGCGATGTCGCAGCAGCTGCCGGCGGCCCCGTGAGCGGCGATGGCTTCGCCGTCGATGCGCCGGCCGGCTGGACCGCCACGGAGAGCGGCGGCGGCGTGATCCTGACGTCGTTCGCGATGGACACGGCCGGCCACGGCGGGCTCGGGGCGGGGCAGACGAAGATCGACGTCCTCGAGCTCGTCGCCGACCCGGCGCCGGCGACGCTGGCCGAGGCCGTTGCCATCGTGAAGGCCGGCGACGCTGGTGCCACGTGGAGCGAGGGCCCGTTCACGCTCGCCAACGGCCTGACCGGCACACGCCTGATCAGCGCGGAGTCCACGGCGGCCATCGTCGACCTCGACGGGCGGTACCTCGTCGCCAGCTGTTACGGCGACGGCTGCGCGGCGGGCGGGGTGTTCGATGCGGTGGTGGCGTCGGTGCGGGCGGAGTGACGGATGGGCCGGCTTCGCGCCGATCGCTCGTCGCCCTCTGCACCCTCGCCCTCGCCATCCGCCTCTACGCGCTCGGCCGCCCGTCCCTGTGGTTCGACGAGCTGCTGGAGGTCGAGCGCGCCGCCGGTCCCTGGCAGTCGCTCCTCTTCGGCCGCCCGATCGACCACGACCCCCCGCTCTTCGCCCTCGCGCTCCGCGGCTGGATCGCCGTCGGGCGGCTCCTCGGCTGGCCGTGGATCGGCGCGACGGGCGGCGCGGCCCCAGATCCAGCGAACGCCGCGGTCGATGTCGCGGCGCACCCCGGCTGGGCCGAGGCCTGGCTGCGCCTGTCGTCCGTCGCGCTCGGCGTCGCCGCCGTCGCGTTAACCGCTGTTTGGGCATCGCACCGGTTCGGACGACGTGTCGGACTGCTCGCTGCGCTCCTGCTGACGATGTCGCCGCTGGCGATCTACCACAGCCAGGAGGTAAACCAGTACGCGGCGATGATCACGGCGACGCCGCTGCTGCTGCTCATGCACGATCGTCTGTCTGCCGGCGCACGTCGGCGCGACTGGCTGGCCTATGGCGCATTGTCGGCGGCGGCCATCGCGACGCACTACGGCCTCGTGTTCCCGCTGCTCGCCCTCGGCAGCCACCTGGCTTGGCGGTCGTGGCGCGATCCGACGGGCCGCACCGACCGCGGCCGCGTCGCCGCGTACGCCGCCGCGATGGCCGTCGTCGTCGCCGTGCTCTTCACGCTCGGTCTCGGCGACCGGATGGCGGTGTCGCACGTCCAGCCGCGGCTGTGGGGGACGCACCTTGCCAAGGAGCTGGCGTACATCGGCGACGTGGGCTGGCGCGAGATCGTCGTCTACTTCCCGTTCCCGTTCGCGGGCGGGCCGGCGCTCGTGATCGCGAACGCGCTCAGCGTGCTGGCGCTCGTCGGGGCGGTGCGGTTGTGGCGGGGGGGCGGCGGCGGGCGAGTGCTCGTCGGCTGGTTTGTCGCGGGGACGTTGGCGATGACGTATGCGACGAGCGTGGTGGGGTGGTATCCGCTCGGGTATCGGTACGGGTTGTTCAACTTGGTGCCGTACGTGGTGTTGGTAGCGGCGGGGGTGGTCGCGATGGGCGACGGCCTACGGCCCTCTCCCCCCGACCCCCTCCCCAAAGTTTGGGGGAGGGGGAGGATGCTTGGCGGATGGATCAGCCGGATTGCACGCGCGGGTTCGGTTGTCGTTGCGGCGACGGCGCTTGTCGCATTCGTGGCGTACTGGCCTCACGCACCGTGGACTGCCGGGAACCCGTACATCCACGTTCCCCGCGAAGACATGCGGCCCGTGCTACGCAACGTGGCGGCGGCCTGGCGGGCGGGCGATCGGCTGCTCGTGTACGACGGGGCGGCGGCGGCGGTGCGGTTCTACTGGCGGGGCGACTCGAAAGACGTCATTGCCCTGCCACCGTTCAGCCCGGGCGATGCCGCGACGGTCGAACGCATGCGCACGGCGCTGGCCCGTGCAGCAGATGACATGCGCAGGACACCGCGCGGCGACTCAGGCCGTGCCTGGCTTGTCCTCAGCCACGCCGATCCCGGCGATGAGCCGATCCTGCAGCGCCAACTCGCGGACTTCGGCGCGCCATCTGCCGTAATCGTCTCTGCTGACGGAGCATCCGCGTCGCGACTCGAACCCCTCCCCCCTCGCCCCTGAACTTCCCCTACTGCGACGAGTCGTTGGAGTCTCCGCCGCACCGGAGGTCCGTTACTTCAAGGAACGGGTCGTTGTTCTTCAAGAAACACGGCGTTGTTCTTCAAGAAACAGCGCGCGGTTCTTCAAGAAGCAGGGCGCGGTTCTTGAAGAAACGCGGCTTGGTTCTTCACGAAGCACGAATGGGGCCCAAGGCTCTCAATCCCCATACCCCCCCGGATGCCCCCGATGCCACTCCCACGCCGACCCCACGATCGCCTCCAACCCCGCGAACCGCGGCGCCCACCCCAGATCGCGCCGCAGCGCCTCCGATGACGCGATGAGCGTCGCCGGGTCGCCCGCGCGGCGGGGCGCGACGGTGTGCGGGATGGGATGGCCGGTGATGCGGCGGGCGGTCTCGATCACCTCGAGGACGCTGAATCCCTGGCCGTTGCCGAGGTTGTAGGTCAGGACGGGATGATCGGCGAGCGCTTCGAGGGCAAGGATGTGCGCCTGGGCCAGGTCGACAACGTGGATGTAGTCGCGGACGCACGTGCCGTCGGGCGTGGGGTAGTCATCGCCGAAGACGGCGATGGACGGGCGCTGGCCGAGGGCCACCTGCAGGACGAGCGGGATCAGGTGGGTTTCGGGGTCGTGATCCTCGCCGCGCTCGGGCGTGCAGCCGGCCGCATTGAAGTAGCGCAGGCAGGCGTAGCGCAGACCGTGCGTGACGTTCAGCCAGTGCAGCATCCGCTCGATCGCGTGCTTGCTCTCGCCGTACGGCGAACCGGGCACGATCGCCTCGGTCTCGGCGATCGGGATCCGCTCGGGCCGGTCGAACAGGTTGGCGGTCGAAGAGAGGATGAACCGCCCGACGCCGCGTGCCACGGCCGCCTCGAGCACGTTGGCGGCAAGGACGACGTTGTCGCGCAGGTACTTCAGCGGCTGCTGCATGCTCTCGCCGACGAGCGTGTAGCTGGCGAAGTGGAGGATGCCGTCGATGCCCGGGTGCGCGTCGAACAGCGCGCCGACCGCCGCCCGATCCGCCAGATCGACCTGGACGAACGTCGCGGCGGGGTGGACGGCGGCACGGTGGCCTTGGTAGAGGTTGTCGAACACGACGACGTCGTGGCCGGCGGCGATGAGCTCGGCCGTGGTGATGCTGCCGATGTAGCCGGCACCGCCGGTGACGAGAACTTTCATGCGGGCAGGCTCCTGGGGCGATCGGGAGCGATCAGGCGCGATGGACGGCGCTGGCATCCAACGGACGATGAGGTCGACGATGGGGGGCAACGGCGTCCGATCATCGCACGCCGCCGCCCGGGCGCAAAGAAAAAACCCGGGGTCCGTCGCTCCGCCCCAGTCGCGACAGTCCCCAGGTTTTGTTCGGCTCAGGTGTTATCCGTCTGCCGTGGCAACAGGATAGGGCTGTCGGATGAGGGCCGCGTGAACGGCGGACGAACGGTCGATGAGGGCGCGCGGCGCCTCGTCGGGCGCACCGTCGGGCGGGCGAAATGACCGCTACGAAGGGACGATCCGCGCCCGCGCCACCCCATGTCCCGCGACGGCCGTCACGACGATCCGCAACCCACGCCACTCGACGACGTCACCGACGACCGGCGGCCGGTTGAGGCGGGCCAGGACCAGGCCGCTGACCGTGTCGACCTCGTCGTCGTCGAGGCTGCGCTCCAGCGCCTCACCGACTTCGTCCAGGCGCAACGTGCCCGCTACGTCCAGGCTGCCGTCATCGTCCCACACGACGTCCAGCGGCTCGTCGGCGCCCTCGGCCACCTCACCGACGGCCTCCTCGCACAGGTCCTCGATCGTCACGATGCCATCCGTGCCGCCGTGCTCGTCCATGACGACGACGAGCTGTGTGCGGGCCGCGCGCATGGCGGCGAGGACCTCATCGAGCTCGCTTTGGGCGCTGAGGAAGACCGTCGGCCGAACGGCGGCACGGGTCAGCGCGCGATCGTCGCGCACCAGCCGGAGCACGTCCTTGATGTGCACGATGCCAACGATGTGGTCGAGGTCGCGTTCGTACACGGGGTAGCGCGTGTGCGTGTCATCGGCCAGGAAGCGCCGCAGGGCATCGGGCGAGGCGCCGAGCGGAAGGCCGTCCACGCGGACGCGCGGCACCATGATCTCCTCGGCCATTCGCTCGCCAAAGCTGAAGAGGTCGCGCAGCATCTGGCCGGCCTCGGCCCGCAGCAGGCCGCCGGCCTCGCTCTCCTCCACGAGGTACTGCAGATCGCCCGGCGAATAGAAGTGGCCCGTCGATCGCTCGCGGCGGATCCCGAGCAGGTACAGCACGCCGTTGCCCAGCCGGTTCAGTCCGACGACGAGCGGCAGGAAGACGGTCTGGATGAGCAGCATCGGCCGGGTGACCCACAGCACCGTCTGCTCCGCTTGGATCAGCGCCAGGCTCTTGGGAACCATCTCGCCGATGACGATGTGCAGATAGGTCAGGACCGCCACCGCCACCACCACGGCCACGGCATGGGCCGTGATCGACGCCGGCAGCCACGTCAGCCCCTGGAACACGGGCTCCAGCCGCTCGGCGAGCTGGTGTTCGCCGTACATCCCCAGTCCGAGGCTGGCAACCGTGATGCCGAGCTGCGCCGTGGCGATGTACCGGTCCTGTCGCACGGGATCGCGCAGGATGCCCTCGACCAGCCGGGCCACCCGGTGCCCCTGCGCCGCCCGGCGCTCGATCGCCGCGCGCGGTGCGCCGATGATCGCGAACTCGGCAGCCACGAACAGCGCGTTCAGCAGCAGCAACAGCGCGACGATCGCGATCGGGCCGAAGGTCACGCCGAACCCTCCGCACCCGGCCACGGCCGGACGAGGAGGGAACGAATCGCCGGCCCGTCCATCCGCTCGACCTCGACCTCGACGCCGTCGATCGTCAGCCGTTCGCCGCCGTCCGGCACCGTGCCGAGCGCGACGAGGACGCGGCCGCCCACGGTGTCGGCCTCGTCGTCGGCCCACTCGACGCCCAACCACTCGGCCGCCTCGTCGAGCCGCAGGGTGCCGGGCAGGCGAACCCGGCCATCGGGCAGCGGCTCGGGCCGCGCCTCATCGGCCTTGAACTCGTCGGCGACGCCGCCCACGAGCTCGGCGAGGATGTCCTCCAGCGTGACGATCCCGTCGACGCCACCGTACTCGTCCAGCACGACCGCCAGGCGCGCCCGACGGGCCCGCAGCTCGGCCACGATCCGGTCTGCGGTGAGCGTCGACGGCACGATCGTGATCGGCTTGACGAGGTCCTGCCAGCCGTCGGCGTTGCCCTGCGCAGCAAATCGCGCCGCGACGTCCTTCGTCTGGATGAAGCCGATGCATTCGTCGATCTGGCCGCGGTACACCGGCGCGCGCGTGAACGGGCTGTCGATCGCCCATGCCAGGATCGCCGCGCCGTCGCTGGACGCCTCGATCGCCTGGATGAAGCGGCGCGGGACCATCAGCTGTTTGGCCGTCCGACGGCCCAGCTGCAGCGCCTGGCTCAGGCGGTGCTCCTCCTCGGCGTCGAGCAGGCCGCCGTCCTTGCTCTCGGCGATGAGCATCGAGATCTCGTCCGGCGAATGGATGTGGCGGTGGCCGTCGGCGGACTGCACGCCCATCAGACGCAGGACCATGAGCCCGCTGCCGTTCAACAACCCGATGAACCACCGGAACACGGCCAGCGAGGCCGTCATCGGCCAGTACAGCCACAGCGATACCTGCGTCGGAAACTGCAGCGCCAATGACTTGGGCACGAGCTCGCCGAACACGACGTTGAACGCCGTCAGCGCCAGCAGCGTCACCACCGTGCCCGTCGATGCCGCAGCCGCGGCCGTCCAACCGGTCCGCTCCAGCAACACGCCGAGCCCATCGCCCAATCGCGATTGGCCGTACGCGCCCAGGATCAGGCCCGAGAGCGTGATACCGATCTGGCTGGCGGCAATGTAGCGATCAAGGCGGTGGCTGTCGGAGATGATCGGCAACAGCCGGCGCGCCACCGGGTGGCCCTCATCGGCCAGCTGTGCGATGCGGCTCTGGCGGACGCCGACGGTGGCGAACTCGGCGGCCACGTAGAGCGCCGTGAAAGCGGTGAGGACGACGACGACGACGAGCGCGATGGCAACGCTCACGCGCCCGCCCCGAAGCACCGCGCACGATCAGCGCGGGCAGGCGGCGTACGTGGGCCGGCGGGCGCAGCGGCGTGCATGGGCAGAGTTTGCCGTCGGCGGGCGGCAGAGGCAAGATCGGCCCCCAATCGCCCTCCCCCGCACCGGCCGTGCCCCACGGGCCGGTCCCCTTCGGAGCAACCGATGCCCCTCCCTCCCATTTCCGTCCGCCACGGCGCGATCCAGGATGCCGACGCCGACGCCCTGATCGTGAACCTGTTCGCCGGCGTCGCCGAGCCCGGCGGGGCAACGGTCGCCGTCGATACGGCACTTGGCGGGGCGATCCGCGACCTCATCCGGACCGGCGACCTCACCGGCGCCGCCGGCGAGGTGAAGGTGCTCTACCCGCGGGGCACGATCCCCGCCCGCCGTGTCCTCGTCGCCGGCCTCGGTCCGGCCGACGCCTTCGACGTTCACGCCGCCCGCCGCGCCGCCGCTGCCGCCGCACGCGCCGCGCGCGACCTCGGCGCCGCCTCGCTGGCGACGATCGTCCACGGCGCCGGCATCGGCGGCCTCGATGCCGAACGCGCGGCGCAGGCGACGGTCGAGGGGATGCTGGCGGCGCTCTATCGCTACGACGCGCCCAAGCAGAAGAAGGACGAGAAGGCGGTCAAGACGATCGAAATCGTCACGCTTGACGGTGCACAGCTGTCGTCCGTCGAAGCCGGCGCAGCCGTCGGCGCGGCCGTCGCCGACGGTGTGGCGCTGGCACGCGATCTGGCGAACGGACCGCCGAACATCTGCACGCCCGGCCACATGGCCGACACCGCGCGCCGCATCGCCACCGACGTCGGACTCGACGTCGAGGTCGGCGACCGGGCGTGGGCGGCAGGGTACGGCATGGGCGCCTTCCTGGCCGTTGCGCAGGGCGCCGGACACGCACCGGCGTTCATCGTGCTCAGCCACAACGCGGACCGCACGGACGTGCCGACGCTCGTCCTCGTCGGCAAGGGCGTGACGTTCGACACCGGCGGGATCTCGATCAAGCCGTCCGAGGGCATGGAGGCGATGCGCGGCGACATGGCCGGCGCGGCGGCCGTGCTCGGCGCGATGCAGGCGATCGGACGGCTGAGGCTGCCGCTGCGCGTGATCGGCATCACGCCGTGCACGGAGAACATGCCCGACGCCAACGCCTACCGCCCGGCCGACGTGATCACGGCCTCCAACGGCAAGACGATCGAGATCATCAGCACGGACGCCGAGGGCCGGATGATCCTGGCCGACGCGCTCGTCTACGCCGCCCGCTTCCAACCGGCCGCCGTCGTCGACCTGGCGACGCTGACCGGCGCGTGCGTCGTTGCGCTCGGCCAGAACATCGCCGCCGGCCTGTTCAGCAACGACGACGCGCTGGCCGGTCGGCTGCTGGCCGCCGGCGACGCCAGCCGCGAGCGCCTCTGGCGGCTGCCGCTGTGGCCCGAGTACCACGAAGCGATCGAAACGGAGCGGGCGGACATGAAGAACTCGGGCGGGCGGCAGGGCGGCGTCGCGACGTCGGCCGTGTTCCTTCAGGAGTTCACGAGCTATCCCTGGGCGCACCTCGACATCGCCGGCATGATGGAGCAGAAGAAGGTTTGGGACCTCGGGCCGGCGGGAGCCACGGGGTACGGGGTGCGGTTGTTGGTGGAGTTCGTGCGCGGATGGGCGGTCGCATAGCGCGCGCGGCGGCGATCGTCTGTACCCGACAGGCCGTGCCATGATCTATCGCATTCTCCGCGCCTACTTCCGCCTCGCGCTCAAGGTCTTCTACCGCTCGATCGAGGTCGAAGGGCTGGCGAGCGTCCCGGCGACGGGGCCGGTGATCTTCGCGCCGAACCACGCGAACGGCCTGCTCGACCCGATGTTCATCGCGCTGGCCGTCGAGCGGCCGGTCTGGCTGACGGCCAAGAGCACGCTGGCCCGGCACCCGCTCGTGGGCTGGCTCATGCGCGCCGGCAACGTCGTCGCGCTGCACCGCACCCAGGACGCGGGTCAGGGCGCCGACCCGCGGGCCAACCTCGCAGCGCTGGCGACCTTGGGCGAGCGGCTGAAAGCCGGCCGGGCGGTCATCATCTTCCCGGAAGGCCAGAGCCACAACGACCCCGGCCTCCGCCCGTTCAAACGCGGCGTCGCCCGCCTGGCCTATGACCACGTGGCCGACGGCAACGCCGGGGGGCTGCGGATCGTGCCCGTCGGGATGTGGTTCGAGGACAAGGACGGTTTCCGTTCGCGCGCGCTCGTCCGCTTCGGCCCGCCGATCGATGTCGGCGCCTGGCGGGCGGCGCGGCCCGACGCGCCGGCGCAGGCGCTGACGGCCGACCTCCAGGCGGCCGTCGACGGCGCGGCGGTGACGTTCGCCGATCGACGGGAGGCGCTCATGCTGGCCTACGCGGCCGAGATCGCCGAGACGCGCGGCCGCAAGCCGGCACCGCTCGGCGCCGCCGGACCGCGGCTCGGCGATCGCGCACAGCTCGTCGAGCGGCTGCGCCGCGGCTACCGCCTCCTGTCGGCGGCCGCCGCGCATGAGCTCGATCCGCTCGTCGACCGCGTCGCCGACTATCGCCGTCAGCTGCGGCGCCTGGGGATCACGCCGGCGGAGGTCTATCTGCCGCTCGATCGGCCGCTGGCGGCGCGATTCGTCGTGCGCGAGGCCGTTGTCGGGCTGGCCGGGCTGCCGTTCGCGCTGTGGGGGGTCGTCACACACGCGCTGCCGGCCGCCATCGTCTGGCTCGCCGCCCGCCTGCTGGCGCGCAAGAACGATCAGGTGGCGACGAGCGCCGTCTTCAGCGCGCTCGTCGTGTTCCCGCTGTGGTACGTCGTCACGACGCTCGTCTACTGGCTGCGCTGGTCGTGGCCGCTGGCGCTCGCCGCAACCGTGGCGACACCGCTGTGCGGGATCGCGGCGCTCCTATGGCTCGATCGCTTGCAGGCGATGGCCCGGCGCGCCGGGACCTACCTGCGGTTCGTGCGGCAGCCCGAGATGCAGCGCGCGCTGGCGGACGAAGGACAGGAGATCCTGGAGACGCTGCGGGCGGTCGAGGCTCGGCTGGGTCGGTAGGTCGGGGCGGCAGGCAAAGCGCCGGCGATGCCCGGGCGGCCGCCGACTCCGGGTCGGACCGCGACCATGACCAGCGACGTCGGCACCCGACATCACGGGGCCGGCGTAGGCTCGCACTCCGTGCGGATGCACTCCGCCCGCATCTCGTCCGCCTGCCGCCGGCAATCCTCGACGCTGCCCCCGCGGCCGACGCAGTCGCGGTACGCCCCGTTCGACTTCCGCGTGCACGCCTCCCGGCAGTCGCCCGCCCGCGGCGGTTCCTCGGACGTCGGGGTCGCGGTCGGCTCCCCGTGCGGCGTCGCCGTCGCCGGGCGGCCCTCGGGTGGCGGCGGCGTGGGCGACGGTTCCGTCGGCGGCTTGGGCCGATCGGTGGGCGTGGGCGGTTCGGTGGGCGGCGGCGTCGAGGACGGCCGGAGGGTGTCCGTTGGAGGCGGGGGCGACGTGCGCGTCGCGGTGGCGGTGCGGCGCCGGGTCGTCGAGGTGGCCGCAGCCGTCGGGGCGAGCGTTCGCGTCGGGGTCGGGGTCGCGATCGACGTCGCGTCGAGGTACCCCGCGGCTCGGACGGCGAGTGTCGGGTTCGACGCGGCGGTCGGTGTCGCGCTCGGCGTGGGCGTGACCGTGGCTGAGGACGTGACCGTGGCGGTGCGCGCCGGCGACGTCGCGCTCGCCGGCACCGTCGATGTCGGCTCTGCCACGGGCGGCGCGGTGGGCGGCCGGAAGATGCTGGCGATCAGGCCGTAGACGAGCGTGAGCGAGAGGATTCCTACGGCCACTTTGGCCCACAGCGGCGGCTGCGGCGTGCTGCCGCCGAGGTCATCGGGCGCGGTCATGCGTGCGTGGCCGGCCGAACTGGAGGGCGCGCCGGCGGAGGAGCCGAGCTCGCTTGCCAGCTGCCGGGCGAACGCCGCTCGCGGCACGAGACCCTGCGCATCGGCGACGAGGCGGCGGGCGATGTCGGCCAGCTCGGGGTCGAGGCCCTCGAGCACCGGCTCGCCGTTCGGGCGGCGCGTCACGTCGTCAGGGGCGCTCATTCGAGCCTCCCGGCGACACGACACCCAGGCCGTCGCGCAGCTTGCGCAGCCCGCGGTGCAGGATCATCTTCACCGCGCTCTCGTCCTTGCCGAGGATCGCGCCGATCTCGAGGACGCGCAGGCCGCCGTAGAAGCGGAGCGTGATCGCCTCCTGCTGGTCGGCCGTCAGCGTCGCCAGCGCGATCCGGATGGCCTCGCGCGCCTCGAAGTGGGATGCGTCGGGCTCGGCTTCCGGCGCGGGCACGGCATGCGCATCGCCGTCGTCGAGGGCCTCCGGCGCGCCGTGCGCGTTCGCGCGGCGGTGGGCGATGATCTGACGGCGGGCGATCGTGAACAGCCACGCCGCGAACAATCCCCGCTCCTCGTATCGTCCGATGGACTGCAGCGCGCTCAGGAAGGCCACCGACGTGATGTCCTCGGCGTCGTCGGCCGTGGCCACCCGCGCGCGGACATAGCGGTACACGGCCGGCAGGTAGCGGCGGTAGAGCGAGTCGAACGCGGTCGGATCGCTGCGCGCCGCCGCGGCGAGCTCGGCGTCAGTCGGCTCGGTCACGGATGACGGCTCGGTCACGTGCGGCGGCACGGCCGCGGCACGCGGCGCGCGCGGCGGAGCGGCAGGGAGTGGGATCGCTGGCCATGGCGGCAGGGTAGCATACATCGCCGTATCGAATCGCGTCAGGCCGCCAATCCGTCACGGTCGGCCGACGAACTGCGCCACGGCCGCCGCCGCCGCGCGCGCCGCGTCCGACGCCCAGACCGCTTCGACCGCCGACCGCTCGGCCGGCGTGAGCTGCCACGACAGCGGCAGCTTGCCCGCTGCGTCGACGTGGAACACGGCTTCGTCGATGCCGATCCGCACACCCTCCCCCGCCCAGCGCGCCTGCAGCAGCGAGAGCGCTTGCGCGTTGCGCAGACCCTGTACGCTGCCGCGCGCGTTCAGCAGCGCCTCGATCGGGCCGGTAAGGGCGAAGGGCCAGCCGCGCCGAGGGATGGCCGCCTCCTTGGCACCCGCCGGCGATGTCCCGTCGGACGGCCTCGCGACCGCGTCGAACGCCACCCGGATCTGCACGACCAGCACGTCCCGCCCGCCCGCCGCGTGGAAGGCGGGCAGCGCCTCGTCGAGGAACGCGGTGAGGCCGGCGATGCCGTCGTTGTCGAAGTAGCCGCCGTCGGCGATGTGCCAGGCGGGCTCGCAGGCGCAGTCTGGGCGCGGCTGCGGGCTGATCCACGGGAACGCGGCCGAGAGGCGGGCGGCGGTGACGGCGCGCACGTCGCGCTCGGGGTACGTCCCGAAGAACGTGTCGAACGGCGCCCCGTCGCCCGCCGCGGCCAGGTCGAGCGGCGTGAGGAGCATCTGGCGGCCGGTCTCGACGGCCATCGCGTTGAAGATCGGCGCCGGCATCGCCCCCCGCCGCACCGCCGCGCGCCACGATCGCAGCGTGACGGCGTCGTCGTCGCGCGCCAGCGTCCGGCGCCAGACTTCACCCCATGCCTGCTCGGCCGCCCAGCCGCGGTCGTCCGCGCGCGGCAGCCATGTGCCCACCGCCGGCGCAAGCATCACCCGCCAGAGGTCCGGATAGGCAAGACCCCACGCCACCGGCCGGAGCGTCGGCTGGGCGGCTGCAGCGCGGATGGCGGCCAGCGTCGCGGGCGGCCGCGGCTGCCCGTCGGCCACGGGCGCCAGGTAGACGAGCGATCCGAAGCTGCCGCCCGATGCCGAGCTGACCGCCCCGAGCGCGCGCGTGAACGCCCCACCGTTCGCCTCCTCGAGCCGCGTCAGCACCGTGGCCGTCCAGAGCGCCGCTGCGCTCCCACCCCCGCTGGCCGCCACGACGACCAGTCGCGGCCGCCCGGCCTGCCGGGCAACCAACGCCGCCACGACGTCGGCCGCGGTCACCGCCGCCGTCCGACGGATCGCTTCCGTCTCGTCGGCCGCGGTCGACCGGTCCATCCGATACACATGATCCGCATCCGCCCAGCGCAACGGCGCCAGCGCGACGAGCACCACCACGAGCAGCGTCGGCACGCCGTAGCGGTCGAGCCAGAAAGCCGCGCCCGCCAGCGTCCAGCCGCACAGTGCGGCGACGACGAGCACGTAGCCGAGCGCCGGGAAACAAAGACCACCGTCCACGATCCGAACGCCCGTGAGGCAGCCGTCGGGCGAGCGCGCGGGGTGAAACGCGAAGCCGATCCCGGCGTAGCCGACACCGAACACGAGCGCGCTGCCGAGCGCCCCCCGGTGGCTGCCGACCCAGCGCTCGCCGACGAAGACCGCGGCGGCGGCGACGATAGCACCGAGCGCCAGCGCGACGACGTGCGCTGCCAACCGCGCGGCGGCCACGGGCGGGTCGATCGACGATCGGGCGAGCGCCGTGACCACGATCGGGACCGAGAGCGCGGCGACGAGCGCGGCCGATCCGAGGGCCGGCCGACGCGCCGGCCACGGCCACGGCGGGATGCCGTTGCGTGCCGGCGCTTTCGCCAGCACGAGACGCGCGGTGCGAACCGCGGTCCAGGCGGTCAACGGCGTGAGGAGGCCGACGACGGCCAGCTCGGGCGTGCCGAGCACGAAGAGGTTGCCGAGGAACAGCCGCGCGGCGGGGGCGTCCGCGACGGCGGGCAGGGCGAGGAGCGCGGCGCCGAGGGTCATGGGATAGCGGAGCGGGATCAGCCAGCGGAGGGCGCGGGCCAGGGGAGCACGGGACTGGAGCGGGGAGCGAGCGCCGCCGCCGCCCGGCGGCAGGCTCACTCGCCCGACCGGAGCACCGCGCGTACGTCGTGGGCGATGTCGCCCGGCGACGCCTCCGCCCCGAGCACGACGCGCAGCCGGCCGGCCGGGTCGATGAGGAACACCGTGCTGGAGTGGGCGAGCTCGGGCGTGGCGTCGGGGGCCGGTGCGGCCGCCGATGCAGCCGTGGCGGGCATGGCGGACGGCGCGTCGTGATCGCCGTGCCCGTCCGGTGCGCCCGGCGGCATCAGCCCGGGCGCCGGCGTCGGTGCCGGTCCGTACGCCACGTCGTACGACGCGGCCAGCGATGCGATCTCCGCCTCGCTGCCGACGAGCCCGACGATGCGCGGGTCGTGGTCGGTCAGATAGCGGCGGACGACGTCGGCGGTGTCGTGGGACGGGTCGACGGTCACGAAGACCGTCGTCACGTCCTCGGCACCATCGCCCATCTCCGCCAGTGCCGCGCTCAGTTTGGCCAGCGTCTGCGGGCAGACGTCCGGACAGCGGGTGTAACCGAAGAAGATCAGGACCGCCTTGCCGCGGGCATCGGACAGCCGGAACCGGCCGCCGTCGGCCGTGGCAAGGTCGATCGGCGCGGCGGCGAAGGGCTCGGGCAGCGCGAAGCCGCTGAACCGGGTGCTCGAGGGGTCGAACAGCCGCACGCGCGGCGTGCCGTCCGTCCGGAGTCGAACGGCGAGCAGCACGACCGCGGTGAAGACGACGGTCACGGCGACGCCGAGCACGACGATCCATCGCGCCTCGGCCGGCCGCCGGGTGGTCGGCCTGAGAGCGCCGGCGGGCGGCGGCAAGTCGGTGGACATGACAGCTCCATGGGCGGGTTCGACGATCGATCGTCCGCCGTGGATTCTAAACCACACCCAGACCCGCATCCACGACCCGACCCCACCCATCCTTTCCGTCCTCACACCCAACTCTGCGGCCACGCGGCAGCCGGCCCGTATAATGCGCGGCATGAATACCGAACGCCGCGGCCTGCGCCGCCTCATCCAGCGCCGCCGCATGTCGGCACCTGCTCCACCCATCCTGAAGACCCCCGCCGAGATCGAGTCCCTTCGGCGCTCCGGCCACCTCGTCGCCGAGGCGTTCACCCTCCTCGGCAAGGCGATCGCGCCGGGCATGCGTTTGATCGACCTGGACGCGCAAGTCCGCGACTTCATCGTCGGCCGCGGCGCCGAACCGCTCTACCTGGGCTATCGCGGCTCGCCGCCGACCCACCCACCGTTCCCGGGCGTCATCTGCGCCTCGGTGAACGACGAGATCTGCCACGGCATCCCGGACGAGCGCGTCCTCGCGGACGGCGACATCGTCGGAATCGATATCGGCCTCAAGCTGGACGGGTGGTGCGGCGACAGCTGCGTCACGTTCCCGGTCGGCACGATCACACCGCGCGCGCAGCAACTGCTCGACGTGGCCAAGACGTGCCTCGAGCTCGGCATCCGCGCCGCGCAGCCGGGCAAGCACCTTGGCGACATCGGCCATGCCGTCCAGCGACATGCCGAGCGGCACGGCTACAGCGTCGTGACGGAGTGGGGCGGCCACGGCTTGGGCCGGAGCCTGCACGAGCCGCCGTCCGTCGGGCACACCGGACGGCCCGGGGCCGGGCTCCCGCTCGTCGAGGGGATGGTCTTCACGATCGAGCCGATGATCAACGAGGGCAGTCCGACGTGCGTCCTGACGCCGGACGGCTGGACCGTCGTGACGGAGGACGGCGGGCTGTCCGCGCAGTTCGAGCACACCGTGGCGATCACGGCGCACGGGCCGCGCATCCTCTCCGCCTGATCGGCGCCGATGTCAGCCGCACCGACGATCCACCTCCGCGACCTCACCGTCCGGCCGCTGCCCGACGGCGTCGGCTACCCGTTCGACGTGCCGGCGGTGCGGACGCTCGGCACGCTGACGTTCGACGCGCCCGTGACGTGCTTCGTCGGAGAGAACGGCTCGGGCAAGTCGACGCTCCTCGAGGCGATCGCGTGCGCGGCCGGCATGATCGCCGTCGGCAGCGCAGGCGTCGGCGAGGACGGAACGCTCGGGCCGGCGCGGGCGCTGGCCAAGCACCTCAAGCTGGTCTGGAACGCGCGGACGCACCGCGGCTTCTTCCTGCGCGCCGAGGACTTCTTCGGCTACGCCAAACGGATGAGCGCGATCCGGCAGGAACTGCTCGACGACCTCGACGGGCTCGACACGTCGCTGCCCGGGGCATCCGACTACGCCAAGAGCCTGGCGCGCGTCCCGTATCGCCGCGAGCTGGCCGACCTCGAGCGCCGCTACGGTGAGGGGCTCGACCATCGCTCGCACGGCGAGAGCTTCCTCACGCTGTTCCAATCCCGCTTCGTCCCCGACGGCCTGTATCTGCTCGACGAGCCCGAGGCGCCGCTGTCGCCGGTTCGCCAACTGGCGCTGATCAGCGCGATCAAGGCGATGGTCGAGCAGCGCGGGCAGTTCATCGTCGCCACGCACTCCCCGATCCTGCTGGCCTATCCCGGCGCGGTGATCCTCGACTTCGACCAACTACCCATTGCGCGGGTAGCGTATGACGACTTGGCCCACGTGACGCTGACGCGGGACTTCCTGAGCAACCCGGAGTCGTTTCTCAAGCACCTGTAGCGCCGTCCTCCTGAAACTGCTTGACGATGAACCGGAACAGATCGCTCTCGGTGATGATGCCGGCGATCCGTCCGTCTTCGACGACCGGCAGGGCGCCGATCTTGTGATTGACCATCAGCTGCGCGGCCCGGCCGAGCGTTTCGGCGGGACCGATCATGTACGGGTCATCCGTCATGACCTCCTTGATCTCGGGGATCTCCTCGGCCGCGCCCATGAAGTTCGCGCCGCGCGGCATCGCGGCCTCGGCGTCGGCCAGCGTGATGATGCCGATCACACGGTCGCCGACGCGGCTGACGACGGGCAGGCGCCGCACGTTGCTGCTGCGCATCGTCTCGATGGCGACGTCCACCTTGAGATCGGCGGTGATCGTCGTGACGTCGCGGGTCATGTACTCGCCGACGGTGGTCTTGTTCATGGCCAAGGGGAGACTCCTTGCGGGTGGGGGTGGGGGTGTACTAGCGGGTTGGGGGGGTCAGCTCGCCAAGCATACCGCGTACCGCCAGCGGCAGGTAGATCGCGCCTGAGCGCGTGTCCGGCGTTGCGGGCGGCATCGTCGACGTCGGCGTGGCCCCGGGCGGTACGTCGAAGCCGATGCCCAGATGCGCCAGCGAGCGCTTGACGAGGTCGGCCCGCATCGCCTCGTCCTTCACCATCTCGAGGCCGAATCCAAACGTGATCGACATGCCGCCCACGACGATCGCGCCGTCCACGTCCAGCGGCAGCGCTTCGCGGCCGGCCACGACGAACTGGACGCTCGGGTCGCTCGGCGGCTCCGGCTGCGCCGGCGGCGTGGGGGCCCAGTTGCCGCCGGCCGGCAGGCCGGTGAACGCCCAGCCGCCGTCGCCGTCCTCGAACGTGGCCGTGCTCATCGCCTGGCCGTCCGCCGTCACGACGATGTCGTCGAGGGCGATGTACGTGTTGCCCTGCTGGCGGCGCGACCGGACGTAGGTGATCGCCACTTCGACCTGCTTGCCGGACCACGCCGAGAGGTCGGCCGTGAATGGCAGCCAGCGGTTCGACGTACCGCCGATCGCGTTCCAGCGGCCCGTCGTTCCCTGCGGCTCGCACGTGGCCATGTTGCCCTCCCCGACGCGCTTCATGTAATGGGGCAGGTGCGGGAAGAGGCCCCACCACGCGGCGCTGTTGCATGCGAGCGCCGTGCGCTCCGACGTCCGGCCGCCGGTATCGGGCAGCGTCGTCCAATCGTCCAAGCCGACGGTGTGCGCCTCGACGATGAGCGCCTCGAAGTTCGCGCGCAACTGGTGGGCCTCGAAGAAGCTCAACTCGGCCGTGCTCTTGCCCGTGAGGTCGATCGTTCGCTGGACGCGCTGCCATTCGTAGTCCCGCGCGTTGCCGTCCTCATCCTGCGGCAGGCCGGAGAAGGCCATCTTCTCGCCACCGTGCGGACCGAGGCCGACGCCCGCGTACGAGCCGGCGCTCAGCGCGGCAAACTGGGGGTATTCAGCGGGCGGGTGGCGGGCGCTCGTCAGGTCGAAATCCGTGACGCCGTTGACGGTGAGGCTGTCGTTCAGGTCGATCGTGAGCCCGGCGAAGGGCGCGACATCGGCGATGACCCGCCCCCCGGCCGCCGGCTCGACGAAGCCGCCGCCGTCGATGCCGAGCCAGTACTGGGCGAAGTCGTTCTGGAGCGCCTCGCAGTTCGGGTTCTGCTGGCCGCACGGCTGGTCGGGCTGGAACGCGTTGTAGCGCTGGTTGGTCAGGAACGGCCGCGCCGCGTACGGGCCGAGGTAGACCACCTTGCCGCCCTCGTTCATGAAGTCGCGCATGGCCAGCATCATGTCCCGCTGCGCGGCGGACGACTCACCGTCCGGCCAGTCGGCTGGGTGCATCGCGCGGTCGTCCCCGGTGTACCACACCACGCCCTCGTAGTGGCCGAGGACACCGAGGAACGATGGGCTCGTGCGGGCGTGGGCATCAAAGTCGTAGACGTCGAACGCGACGTCGATGCGGGTCAGCGCATCCGTGTAGGCCGCGAGGTGGCGCGGGCCGTCCGTCGCCGGGTAGACCGGATCGCCGCCGGTGTAGTCCTCGGCGGCGACGACGAGGACCGGGCGGTCGCTGTCGCGCTCGAGCGTATAGGTGAAGGACTCCGTCTGTTCGCCGCCGGCTTCGAACCAGACCGTCACCTTGTCGCCGGGCGCCGCGCCGCTGACCGTGCCGCGGACGCGGCGGTAGTAGACATCGCCGGTCGCGCCGTAGCGTTCGCCGCCGTCCCACTCGGCCGCGGTTACCGCCTGCGGTGCGCCGTCGTTGATCCGGAAGCGCATCGTCGCGTCGCCCAGGCGGCGCTGCACGGTGGCTTGGACGGGCTGGGGATCGCCGTAGCTCGTCGCGAACGCGTCCACCGAGATCGGCGCGGCGGTGTTGCCGAGGTGGCTGACGACGTTCGTCGGATCGAGCGCGGTCCGGGCGACGTCGAGGGCGAAGGGCAGGTTCTTCTCGAACTCGGCCTGGATGAGCGCCTCATCGTCCGGGAACTCGAACGTGCCGCCCCCCGGCGGCGTCGACAGTTCGGGCGTGATGCAGAGCGCGTTCGTCACAGCGTGTGCGTAATCGCACGTCTCGCCGTTCGTGATGTACAGGCCCGACGAGAGGATCGGATCGAAGCCGGGAACGGCGGGGTTCGCGCGGGTGCCGGTCAGGGCGCGATAGATCGGGTCGTCGGCGGTCGGGGTCAGGTCCTGCCAACCGTCCGGGAAGAGGAGAAGCTCGGCCGCCGAGTGGTAGTTCAAAATGATCCGGAACGGAATCCGCTTCATCAGATCCTGCGCGGCGACAACCTCCGGCTCCGACGCCGGCCCGGTGCCGCGGTACGTGTCGCTGTTCGGATTGCCGCTCGACCCGTCGTTGTCGTAGTTCCAGTGGCCTCCGAAGTTGCGGTTCATGTCGACGCCGTCACCTTGACCGTACTGGCCGTCCCCGTTGTTGTCGCGCATGTTCCTGCGCCACAGCCGATTGCCCTCCGTGAATGTCTGCTGATAGCCGTCGGGGTTCGCGGCCACGACGAACCAAACCTCGGTCCCGTCGAGGATGCTGGTGACGGTCGGATCCTTGCCGTACTGCTCGATGAAGTAGCGCATGAGCCGCCGGTTCGTCTCGATCGCGATCCATTCGCGCGCATGCTGGAGGGAGTTGAACCACACCGCCGTCCGCGAGCCCTGCGGCACCGCTGCGCCGCCCTTCGTCACCCGCAACGCGACGAGCTCACGTCCCTGTACGGAGTGGCCGATGACGACCTTCTCGACGATGTCGGGATGGGCCGCCGCCAGCGCATCGAGTTCGTCCTTGATCCCGCCCGGCTGATCCCACGAGCGGTAGACCTTGTAGCCCTGCTGGTCCTGGTAGGCGCTGAACATCCCGGCAGCCGTCTGGCCCGCATCGTTGCGCCACAGCACGGGCTCGAAGCCGGCGGCGAGCAGCTCGTCGCGCTCGAAGAGCGTCAGGCCGAGCGCCACGTGGATCCGATCCCCTTGGCGACGGATGTCCAGCACGCCGTAGCGTCCGAGGTTCAGATTCGCGAGCTCCCCATCGTCGATCTCGATGGTGTAGGCGTCCACAACGCCGCGGTGTCCCGCGAGGAACCCCGACGCCCCGCGTACGCCGACGGCGTTCGCCAGCGCGAGGGCGGCCAGGGCCGCCGTGACGAGGATGGCGCGCCAACCACGCCCTTCGGCCGCTCGGTCACGCAATGCCCGCGTCACCCGTCGAGCTCGTTCCGCAAGAACCGTCATCGTGCTCCACCCTCCGCTGCATGGCCGCAAGCCGCCTTGTAACCCCACCGTTATCCTACAGCGCCGTCGATCGTGCAACCGTGACCGTACCCGCGTGACGTGCGGGCGGTCGTCGGATCCGTCGCCAGGCGCCGCGATTCCCGTCCTACCCGATCGTCGCCACGAGCACCGCCTTGATCGTGTGCAGCCGATTCTCAGCCTGGTCGAAAACGATCGAGGCCGCCGACTCGAAGACCTCGTCCGTCACCTCCATCTCCGCAACCTCGAACGCCTGGAAGATGTCGCGGCCGACGCGCGTACCCTGGTCGTGAAAGGCCGGCAGGCAATGCATGAACTTGGCGCGCGGGTTGTGCGTGGCCGCCATGAGCGCGGCGTCCACCCGGTAAGGCTCGAGGAGCGCGATCCGCTCCGCCCAGACGCTCTCCGGCTCGCCCATCGACACCCAGACGTCCGTGTGCACGAAATCGGCGCCGTCGACGGCGACGAGCGGGTCCTCGGTCAGCGTGAGCCGGGCGCCCGACGCCGCCGCCCGGGCTCGTGCGGCGGCGACGATGTCCTCCCGCGGCCAGCACGCCTTCGGCGCGGCGATCCGGACGTCCATGCCCATGATGCACCCGCCCACCATGAGCGAATGGCCCATGTTGTTGCGCGCGTCCCCCACGTACGCATACCGGACGTGCGGCAGCGGCTTGTCGGCGTGCTCCTCCATCGTCAGCAGGTCGGCCAGGATCTGCGTCGGGTGGAACTCGGCCGTCAGCCCGTTGTAGACCGGGACGCCCGCCCACCGGGCCAGCTCCTCCACCACCGTCTGCTCCGCGCCACGGTACTCGATCGCGTCGTACATCCGCCCCAGCACCCGCGCCGTGTCCTTGATCGATTCCTTGTGGCCGATCTGTGAGCTGGCCGGGTCAAGGTACGTGACGTGTGCCCCCTGATCGAAGCACGCCACTTCGAACGCGCAGCGGGTTCGGGTCGAGGTCTTCTCGAAGATCAGGCAGATCGCCTTGCCTCGCAGCGCCTGGGCCTCGGTGCCCGCTCGCTTCGCCGCCTTCAAGGTGTGGGCAAGGTCGAGCAAGTACCGGATCTCGGCTCCTTCGAAGTCGAGCAGCTTGAGAAAGTGGCGGTGGCGCAGGTTGAATCCCAAGGTCCTTCTCCATCGGCGGGTTTCGGCGCGCGCGGCCGCGCAGTCGGCGCGGGACGGATTGTACGCGCGTGCCGACGGGAGGCCGCGCGATCCGGGCCGCACCGGTTTCACCGTCACGTTGACGGCTGCGTCTGCGTCTGGCATAGTGACGGTGCGCGATTCTGAACCACCCGAATCCATCGCGGGTGCAGCTCGCCGCAGCCGTCGGCTGCCGCGGCCATCGCGCACGGCGCATCTTCCGAGCGCCAAGCCTTCTCCGGATTGCGCAACATTCCCCGCCTCGGACCGGCTTGACGCCCCTGGCGCGTCGCTTGCGGCGCGTCAAGGACTCCTTGAACCGAGCGAGCAATCGCGGCTGCGTCGCCACCGGCGCGTCCGCGCCTTGGCGCCGACGCGCCTCCCCACCGCGCACCCGTTCGGGCGCGGCATTCCACCGCACGTGGCATCACACACGATGACCCTACGCGAGATGAGGAAGCATGACCTCGACAACTGATGCGGACGCCGCACCGCGCCCGCGGCGGCGGACCGCCGCCGCGCCGGCCTCCGACGCCGCACCGCCACCGCCACCGCCACCGCCATCCACAACCGACGCCGCCCCGCCCGTACGCAAGCGGCGCACCGTCGCCAAAGCGGCCGAAACCACGGCGCCCAGCGCCCCGGCGGCCGGCTCGGAGCCGACGCCGGCACCCCGTGTCCGCCGCGCCCGTGCCAAGAGCGACGAGAACACAACGGCCGCAACGCCGGCCCCAATGCCGACGTCGATCCCGGCAGCCGCAGCTGCGGCGCCCCCCGCCGCCGCGTCGGCGGCATCCGAACCGACCACCGCCCGTCGCCCGCGCGCCCGCACGGCCAAGGCCGCTGACGGCCCACCGAGCGCCGTGCCCGCCGCACCACCGATTGCGGCCGCTGCGCCCCCATCCGACGCGCCGCCGCGGGTCGAGCGGACCGACGCTCGCGGGGCGGGCGACCGCTCGAACGACACGCCGAGCGACCGCCCCGTCGATGTCGACCGCCCGGTCGGCCCTGTCGACGGCAACGGTGACGGCCGGCGAGAAGGCTACCGAAACAACCGCCGGCGACGGCGTGGGCGCGGCGACGGCACGCGCGAGCCCGGCGGCTATGCCCGCGGCCCGGTGCCCCCGACCGGCGACGTCATTCGGCCGCGCGACACGACGAACGAGCCGCGCGCCCGCGACCCGCAGCAGCCGGGCGGCTGGCGGCGCGACGACGCGATCCGCGACACGCGCCGCACGGACACCGGACGCGTCGGACCCCGGGACGGCGGCACACGCTACGGCAACACGGCGCGGGACGACCGGCGATCCGGCGGTCAGCCACAGGGTGGTCAGCCACAGGGCGGTCAGTCTCAGGGCGGTCAGTCTCAGGGCGGTCAGCGGCAAGGCGGACAGTCCCAGGGCGACAACCGTTACGGCGGGGGCCGAAGCGGTCAGCAGGGCGGCCAGCAGGGCACGGGCCAAGCCGGCGGCGGTCGCCATGACGGCGGCCGCAGCGGGGGACGGCAGGACAGCGCGCGCGGCGGCGGGCGAATCGAGGGGCGGGGGCGGCACACCGGCCCGTCCCGCGAACGCGACGCACAGCGCCCGCCGGCCGGTCCGCCCGAGGACTGGGACGCGCCGGCTCCGGGCGGCCTCGAGGTCGGAGGGCATGCCGGGGCGGACTGGGTGTCCTATGAAGACCGGATCGCTGCCGAGGAGGCGCGCCGGCCCGGCGGGCAGCAGGTGATCGGCTACATCGAGCTTTCCAAGAACGGTAACGGCATCCTGCGCGCCGGCGGCCTGGCCGGTCGAACGGACCCGGTCATGCCGATGCGGCTCCTGCGCCAGTACGGCCTGCGCAGCGGCGACCTCGTCGACGGCTTGGCGCGGGGCACGCAGGTGGTCGAGGTGAACCAGGTGAACGGCCACGATCCGGTCGATCTGGCCAAGCGGCCGCACTTCGATACGCTGACGGCCGTGCACCCGGACAAGGCGCTGCTCCTGGGCGCGACCGCCGACAACCTGACCGGGCGGCTGCTCGATCTCGTGGCGCCGGTCGGGCGCGGCCAGCGCGGGCTGATCGTCGCGCCGCCCAAGGCCGGCAAGACGACGCTCCTCAAGGACATGGCCAACGGGCTCGCGCACGACCCCAAGCTCACGCTGCTCATCTGCCTCGTCGGCGAGCGGCCGGAAGAGGTCACGGACATGCGGCGCAGCACGAACTGCACCGTCCTGGCGGCCGACATGGACCTGCCGACCGAGGACCACACCCGCGTGGCCGAGATTTGCGTCGAACACGCCAAGCGGCTCGTCGAGGAGGGCAAGCACGTCGTCATCCTGATGGACAGCCTGACGCGTCTCGCACGGGCCTACAACCTGTCGATCAAGGGCGGCGGCAGCCGGACGCTCTCCGGCGGCATGGACGCCGGGGCGCTGCAGCCCGTCCGCAAGTTCTTCGGCGCCGCGCGCTGCGCCGAGGGCGGCGGCAGCCTGACGATCCTGGCGACGTGCCTCGTCGACACCGGCAGCCGGCTGGACGACCTGGTGTACGAGGAGTTCAAGGGCACGGGCAACATGGAGGTCCACCTGGACCGCAAGCTGTCCGAGCTGCGCTTGTTCCCGGCCGTCGACATCCGCCGCTCCGGCACACGGCGCGAGGAGCTCCTGTTCGACGCCAAGATGCTCGAACAAGTCCACACGCTGCGCCGCCAGCTCGCCCCGCTCGAGCCCGCCGCCGCGCTGACGGCCATGCTGGACGCGCTGCGCAAGCAGGCGATGCCGGACGGGTCGCTGGCCGGCCGGTGAGGCCGGGTCCAGGCGTGGGGGCGCGACGCCCGGGAACGGGCAGGGCGCGGCGGATCGCGCGCTGGCTGTTCGGCGCGGCCATCGCTTATGCGTGCGTGCGGGGCGCCGAGGGCGCGCTGCGGCCATTGCCGCCGGGCATGAACGTCGACGTCGCGCCGATGGCCGCGGACGATGTCGTGTTCCTGGCCGACACGACCGGGGTCGGTCCATCCGGGAACGCGCCCGCAACCGGCGCGCCCCTGCCCACCGATGCCGTCGGCGCAGATCGCGCGCGCGTCGTGGACCAGCACATTTTCGACGCCGTGTTCGAACTCATCACCGGCGCGCGCGAAGGCGTGTTGATCGACATGTTTCTCTACAACCGCTGGCAGGGCGCACAGCCGGAGCGCACGCGACCGCTGGCCGGCGAGTTGACCGAGACGATCCTGGCGCGGAAGGCCGCGTTGCCCGCCCTCGACGTCATCCTCATCACCGACCCCATCAACACGGTCTACGGCAGCGTCCCGTCGCCCGACCTCGACGCGCTCCGTGCCGCCGGCGTGACCGTCGTCGTCACGGACCTGACGCGCCTGCCGGACAGCAACCCCCTGTGGAGCGGCCCGTGGCGGGCGTTCGTCCAGCCCTTCGGCCGCCGCGGCACCGGTTGGCTCCCCAACCCGTTCGATCCGCGCGGACCGCGGGTGACGGCGCGCGGCTGGCTGGAGCTGCTGAACTTCAAGGCGAACCACCGCAAGGTCGTCGCCGCCGACACGCCTGACGGGCCGGCGGCCATCGTCACGAGCGCGAACCCGCACGACGGATCGAGCGCCCACGGCAACGTCGCGCTGCGTGTGCGTGGTCCGATCGTCGGCGCGATCGTCGAGAGCGAGCGGGCGGTGGCGGAGATGTCGGGCGTGACGCTGCCGGCGATGGCGTGGTCCGTGGGCGGCCCGGCGTCGGCGGGTTCGACCGCGACGTCGACGATGGCGTCGTCGATGTCACCGGGGTCGTCGGCGCGTGCGACCGATGGCATCCGCGTCGGGCTGATCACCGAGCGCGCGATTCGCGATGCCGTCGTCGAAGCGCTCGATTCGGCGACCGCCGGTGACCGCATCGACATCGCCATGTTCTACCTGTCGGACCGGGCCGTCATCGGCGCGATGCGGCGCGCGGCCGAGCGCGGCGCGGCGCTGCGGGTGCTGCTCGACCCCAACAAGGACGCCTTCGGCCGTACGAAGAACGGCGTCCCGAACCGCCCCGTGGCCGCCGAGCTGCGCGGCACGGCCGGCATCGACGTCCGTTGGTGCGACACGCACGGCGAGCAGTGCCACACCAAGCTGGTGCTCCGGCGGCGGGCGGCGGGCGCAGGCGAACGCGCAGCGCCCGCCGGTGAACCGGCGACGCTGATCCTCGGCTCGGCCAACCTGACCCGCCGAAACATCGGCGGGCTGAACCTCGAGACGAACCTGGTGGTGACCGCACCCGCCTCGACGCCCGCCCTTCTCGCCGCGACCGCGTACTTTGAGCGCGTCTGGGCGAATGCGGCGGGCGGGGCACAGGTCTTCAGCACCGACTACGACGCCTACGCAGACGCGTCGTGGACGAAGCGCTGGCTGTATCGGTTCATGGAGGCGACGGGCGTCAGCACGTTCTGACGACACCGTTCCGCGATCATCGCTCCGACAGCGAGGTTGACGGCGTCGCCATGCGAACGAAGATGTGAACGAAGACGGGCCCGCTGCGCCATGGCGCAGCGGGCCCGTTGCCGGCCGAACGCCCGAGCGGCGCTCAGCGGTCGCTAGCGGATGTTACGGGGTGACGACGCCGGTGTCCGTGATCGTGGTCGTCGTCGTCGTGCTCGTCGTCGTCGTCATCTCGGTGGTCGACGTCATCTCGGTGGTCGTCGTGATGCCGTCCGTGGCGGTGATCTCCGTCGTCGGCATGATGACCTCGATCGTCGGCAGCTCGACCGGGGCTTCGATGACGGCCTCCGTGGGGGCGGCGGCCGGCTCCGGCTCGCTCCCGCCACAGGCGGCCAGCGCAACGCTGCCACCCATGACCATGGCCAGGGCAAGCGCGCGCGCAGGGTGGGAAAGGTTCATGTGCGTTTTCTCCTCAGTGACCTGATAGTGCAACATGCGCGTCCTCACGAGTCGCGCACGAAGTGCTGAGAGTATAGGTACGTCTTGCGGCGCGCAAGTTTTCTTCACGTTCGCGACGGTCACCGGGCCTCGACGGGGGCCGTGCGACTTGACGTGGCCGCGGCCGGCCAGCAACATCGCCCCCTGCCGGCCCGGCCGGTCGGATGATGCGGAGGGTCGACGAGAAGATGGCGGCTGAACCCAAGGACTGCCCATGCGGCTCCGGTGCGCGCTACAGCGCGTGCTGCAAGCCCTATCATACCGGCGCCGCCCAACCGCCGACCGCCGAAGCGCTCATGCGCGCCCGCTATAGCGCTTTCGCGACGTCCAATGCGGACTATATTCGCGACACGCTCCATCCCAGGGCCCAGAAGGACCATGACGACGATGCCGTCCGTCGCTGGGCCAAGGAGTCGGAGTGGCTCGGCTTCGAGATCGTCGAGACGCGCGCCGGCGGCGTGGACGACGCGCGCGGCACGGTCGAGTTCATCGCCCACTACAAGGTGAACGGCGAGGTCAACGACCACCACGAGCGGGCCGAGTTCGCCCGGGTCGACGGCCGTTGGACGTTCGTCGACGGGAAGCAGCTCGCCGGCCAGCCTGTCGTCAGGGAAGCGCCGAAGGTCGGGCGCAACGACCCGTGTCCGTGCGGCAGCGGCAAGAAGTACAAGCAGTGCCACGGGCGTGCGGGAGCGGCCCCGTAGGGGCGGCCCCCCGTGGCCGCCCTGCTCGCACGACGATCCGTCGATCCGACGCGCCGACGCCCCGCCCGATCAGCCGGCGCTCTCCGACCGCTCGATCGCCCGCCCGAGCACGAGCAGCGTGCCGTCGCCCGCCGGCGCCAGCACGTAGCGGCCGGGACCAAGCGGCGGCGGCGCAACCGACATGCCTGCGCCGGCCAGCGCGATCCGGAGTGGGACGATCGGGATGATGCCCATGTCCGTCAGGCTGGCGGCCGCGATCCGGAGCTGGCCGGTGTTGTCGCGCAGGAAGCGAATGGCAGGAGGGTTGCCGAGCGCGCGGCTCGTCGCCTCCGGCACGCTCAGCTGCAGGCCGGTGGCCAGGCCCTGCTTCACCGTCGAGATCGTGATGTCGAGATCGTCGTCTTCCATCGTCCGCCAGGGTAGCACGGATCCCCCGCCGATGGCACTATCGCCCCCATGCTGCACGTTCACCTGAGCAACCGCGTCGAACACCTCGCCGAACGCTTGGTCGAGGTCGTGCGGCCGCCGCTCGACAACCCGTTCGCCAACGACTGCATCGTCGTCCAGAGCCTCGGCATGCAGCGCTGGCTGGAGATGACGCTGGCCACGGCCACAGGCGTCTGGGCGAACGGCTGGTTCCCGTTCCCGGAGGCTCTCGCCCGCAAGCTGCGCCGCGACGTCCTCGACGAATCCGCCGCCGAGCACACCTTCGACCGCACCGGCCTCGCCTTCGCCGTCGCCGCCGCCATCGCCGCCGACCGCGACGCGCCCGCCTACGCCCCGCTCCGCCACTACCTCGGCGCCGAGACGGGGCCCGGCGAGCCGTCGGGCGCGTCGTCCACGCGCCTCATCGCGCTCGCCGAGCGCATCGCCGACGTGTTCGACGGCTATCAGCTCCATCGACCCGACGTGCTGCTGGCCTGGGAAGCGGACCACGACGGGGGCGTTTCTCCCGCCGATCGCGTCGACCGCGGCATCGACCGCGGCCTCAATGTCGGACATGAAGTCGACGTCGACACGGGAATCGACGATCCCGACGACGCTTGGCAGCCGTATCTCTGGCGGGCCGTCACGGCCGCCCATCCGGAACGCAGCCGCGGCGCGCGGCAGACCGAGCACTTGATCGCAGCACTCGAGGCCGGGCGGAAGCCGAGCGACCCCGACTTCGCGCGGGTCAGCGTGTTCGGCTTGTCGGCCCTCTCGCCGTTGTACATCCGTCTGCTGTCCGCGCTCGCCCGCCATGTCGAGGTCAACGTCTTCGCGCTCGCGGCTTCGACGATCGGGGCGAAGTCGTTGCGCGCGCACCGCGCCGTCGGCGGCATGCCGGACGGGCGCGCGCCGGAAGCGCGCGCGATGGCCGACGTCCCCGCAGCCGGCCATCCGCTCCTGCGCTCGCTCGGCACCGTCGCGCGCGAGTTCCAGATCCTCGCCGGGTCCGTCGCGCACGAGGTCACGTTCGACGACCTCCCGGCGAGCGAGGGATCGGTCGACACACCCGATCATCCCGTTGCCCATCTCGCTGCGCTGCACGCGCTGCAAGCCGACATCGACGCCGACGTGCCCCGGACCCGCCCGAATGTCGTCGCCCGACTCATCGCCGGTCAGGACACGTCGGTCTCGGTCCACGCCTGCCACGGCCCGCTGAGGGAAGTCGAGGTGCTGCGCGACCAGCTCATCGCGGCGTTCGCGGCCGACGAAACGCTGGCACCGCATGACATCGCCGTGCTCACGCCCGATATTGCGGGCTACGCACCGTACATCGACGCGGTGTTCGGTGCCGTGCGCCTCGACGGTTGCCGGCTGCCGTTCGCCATTGCCGACCGACCCGGCCGGGAGTCGCTCGCCGTCGTCCAGGCGTTCGGCCAGCTGCTGCACGTCCTCCGCGGACGGTTCACCGCCGCCGAGGTCCTCGACCTGCTGGCGCTGCCGCCCGTCCGCAAGCGCTTCGGCTTGCCGGCGGCCGATCTCGAGGCCGTGCGCGACTGGGTGGCCGCCGCCGGCATCCGGTGGGCCGCGGACGCCGACCATCGCCGCAGCGTCGGCCAGCCCGCCGAGGACGCGAACACGTGGCGCTTCGGGCTCGACCGACTGCTGCTCGGCATCGCGGTCGGCGAAGACGACGACGACGGGGACGGGGACGGGGACGGCAGTGTGCGATCGAAGGGCGATGCCGATGACGGTGCGATCGGCTCCGTCATCAGCCGGACCGCCGACGGCTGCTTCCGCGGCGTGCTGCCCGCCCCGGACGCCCTCGCGGCACCGCACGCGCTCGGCGCCCTGTGCGCGTTCACGGACCACCTCGCCGCGGCACGCGCGTCGTGCGTCGCGCCTCGGCCGGCACGGGCATGGGCCACGGCGCTGACCGCGCTCCTGGCCGAGACGATCGCGCACGACGGCGCGACCGCCGCCCAGCACGGCCGCCTCCGCGCCGCGCTCGACGACCTCGCCGACCGGGCCGAGGCGGCCGGGTTCGCCGGCGATCTCACGCTCGACAGCGTGTCCGACCACGTGCTGCAGGCAGTCGATGCCGACGACGGCGCGCGCGGCTTCCTCAGCGGCGGCCTCACGTTCTGCGCCCTCGCGCCGATGCGCTCGATCCCGTTTCGCGTCGTCGCCCTCCTCGGGATGAACGACGGCGCCTTCCCGCGCCCCGGCCGCCCGTTCGCGTTCGACCTCGTCCATCGCCGCCCCCGCGTCGGCGACCGCCGCGCGCGGGACGACGATCGGTTCCTCTTCCTCGAGGCGCTGCTGGCGGCGCGCGACCGCTTCATCGTCACGTTCAACGGCCAGAGCATGAACGACAACAGTCGCTTCCCGCCATCGGTCGTCGTCAGCGAGCTGCTCGACGCGCTCGTCGCCTTCGACCCGGCGTCCGCAGCCTCCGACGACGCCTCGGCCATCGCGGACGCGCTGGTGACATGGCACCCGCTGCAGCCGTTCAGCCCGCGCTACTTCACGGCGTCGGCGCCGTCCGGCGCGACCAAGGCGCCGACGGACGATCCGAACGACGGCCGCCTCTTCTCGTACGCCACGGCGTACGTCCCCGCCGCCGCATGCCTTCTGGGTGAGCGGACACACCCGACGCCGTTCGTAACGAGCGCCGTGGCGCTCGGACAGCGGGCGATCGCCGGTTCCGAGGCCGACGAACCCGATATCGCCCTCGACGACCTCATCGCCTTCTTCCGCCACCCCGCCCGCCACCTCCTGCGCCACAGCCTCGGCATCGCCTTCCCGGGCGACGAGACGCCGCTCGAAGAGCGCGAGCCCCTCGCCCTGGACGGCCTCGGCCGCTACGCCGTCGGCGACGCCGTGCTGCGCGATCTCCTGGCCGGTCGGACCGCCGCCGCAGCCGGGGCGCGCGCCCGCGCGGCCGGGATCGCGCCGATCGGCACGCCCGGCGCCGTCGCCCTCACACCGATCGTCGAACAGGCCGCCGCGATCGCCGCAGCCGCCGCACCGTGGCTGTCCCCGCCGCACCTGCCGCCGATCGACTTCACGTTGCACCTGCCGCCCGTCGATACCACGCCGCTCCCGAACGTCGTCCAGAACGCCGCCGCCGTCCGAAGCGGCACAAGACTCGTCGGCACGCTGGCCGGCGTCCGCCCCGGCGGCCTCGTGCGCTGCAGCTTCGCCCGCGTCGACATCGCGAAGACGCTGGACCTCTGGATCGAGCACGTCGTGCTGTGCGCCCTGCGCTCCCTGGTCGTGCCGAGCACCCGCTCGGCCCATGCCGCTCCGCTCAGCGCCCTCCCACCCGCCACGCACAGCCGCCGCATCGGCCGCCCCCCCGCCGCCGATCGCAACGGCGGGGCGGCGACGATCGCCTTCGGGCCGGTCGAGGCGCCGGAGCGCGTCCTGGCGACGCTCGTCGGGCTCTACCGGGCCGGACTGCGGGGCTGGCTGCCATTCCTCCCCCGCGCGTCGCACGCCTTCGCCGCGGCCGCGCCGGACGACTTGCCCGTGCACGCGTCCAAGGCCTTTCGCGAAGCGCGCCGCGCCTTCGACCCGCCGGCATTCGCCGGCGGCGGACGGGGCGAGGGCGAGGATGAATGGGTGCACCTCGTCGTCGGCGACGCCGAACCGTTCGGCGAAGACGGCGATCCCGACTGGCAGACCGCGTTCGCAGAGATCGCCTGCACGGTGTATCGCCCGATCCTGGCCGCGATCATCGCCGACGGGGCCGCCGAATGAAGCCGCTCGAGCCGTGGAGCCTCGCGCTCGACGGCACGCACCTCATCGAGGCCAGCGCCGGCACCGGCAAGACCTACACGATCGCCACGCTCGTATTGCGGCTCGTCCTCGAAGCCGGCCTGACGATCGATCGGATCCTCGTCGTGACGTTCACCCGCGCCGCGACCGCCGAGCTGCGCGACCGGATCCGCCGGCGGATCGTCGGCGCGCTGGCCGTATGCGGCGCGCCGCCTCGCGAGCCGGACGCGTCGCCCACCGACGCGCAGGCGACGAGCGACGGCTTCAAGGATTACCTGGCCGCCCGCCGCGCCGCCGGCCACGGTGCGGCGGACGCCGCGGCGCTCGCGGCGGCGCTGCGGGACTTCGACACCGCACCGATCTTCACGATCCACAGCTTCTGCCAGCGTGTGCTGCAGGAGTTCGCGTTCGAGAGCGGCACGAGCTTCGAAGCAACGCTCACGGATGACGATCTGGCCCTGAAGCGCGAGATCGTGGCCGACTACTGGGCCTCGCAGACCTACGGCGCCCCGCCCATCCTCGTCGCCCACCTCATCGATACCGCCAAGGTCACACCGGCCACCCTGGAGCGTCTGGCGACGGCCCTCGCCGGCGCCCGCGGCCTCGAGGTGGTGCCCGCGCCGGGCGATGACGGCGAAGGGAGCATGCAGGTAATCCGCGCGCATGCTGACGCTTCGGAAGTCGTCGCTGCGAACCTCCATCCGGAGAACAGCGACACCGGATGGCTCGACCACGCGCTCGCCGAGTGGCACGGCTCGCGGGACCTGGCGCGCAGCGCATTCGCTGCCGGGCGCGACGATGCCGAGGTCGTGCTCTCGACGAGCGCGGCGCTCACGCACCGCTCGCTCACGAAGGGAAGCGTACCGCGCTGGCTCGATCAGATCGGCGACTGGCTGGCATCCGACGCGCCGCCGCCGACCGTTCCGGTCCGGGCGACGCTCCTGCGGTTCACGACGGACGGCATCGCGCCGCACGTCAAGGACGGCTGCGCCCCGCCATCCCACCCGCTGATCGACGCCCTCGACCGCCTCGCCGCCGCCGACGCCCGCCTCGCCGACGGCCTCGCGGCGTGGAGCGAACGGATTCGACTCGGCCTCGCACCGTATCTGACCCGCGAGACGCGCCTCCGCCGCCGGCGCGCGAACGCCCAGGCGTTCGACGACCTCCTCCACGACCTCGCCGCCGCGCTCGAGGGCGACCGCGGCCCGCGCCTGGCCGCGCGCGCCCGCGCCCGCTACGCCGCCGCGCTGATCGACGAGTTCCAGGACACGGACGATGTGCAGTACCGCATCTTCCGATCCCTCTTCGGAACGGGCGCCCGCGCGCCGTCGTCGGCCGAGCATGCCGCAACGGGCAGCACCGTGCACGACGTGCGCGCGCCCTTCCTCGCCCTGATCGGCGACCCCAAGCAGGCGATCTACGCCTTTCGCGGCGCCGACGTCTTCGCCTACCTGCGCGCCGCCGAGGACGCCGGATCGGACCGGCGCTGGACGCTGGCGCACAACCGGCGCTCGGACGAAGGGCTCGTCCGGGCGCTGAACGCGGTCTGGGCGGAGGACCGCGTCCCGCAGCCTTTCGTCTATCCGGGGATTCAGTTCCAGCCGGTCGGGCACCACCACCCCAACCGCCTCTTCACCGCCGGCGCCACCGCCCCGCTGTCCCCCGTGATGATCCTGCGCCTCTCACCGGATGACCCGGGCGCCGAAACGAACGCGGACGGGCTGCTCCAGCGCGACTGGGCCAAGCGCACCGTCCCGCGCCGCGTGGCCACCGACATCGCCGCGCTCCTCGCTGCGCCGCCGCTCGTGCGCATGGAACACCCTCCGTCCGATCGTCGCGGCCCGGGGAGCGGCGATCGGACCGCCGAGGCGGCGACCGATGCGACGCGACCGATCGAACCCGGCGATATCGCCGTCCTGACGCGCACGAACACGCAGGCCGCTGCCGTGCAGCGCGCCCTCGACCGACTCGGAATCCCCAGCGTGCGCCACGGCGACGACAGCGTCTTCGAGACGGACGAGGCCGCAGAGCTGGCCCGCGTGCTGGCAGCGGTGATCGAGCCGGGGTCGGCCAGCCTCGTCCGCGGCGCCCTCGCCACCCGCATCCTCGGCGCCGATGCCGCGCGGCTTGAGGAGCTGGCGGCCGACGAGCCGGCATGGGAAGCCGAGGTCGAGAAGTTCCGCGGCTGGCTCGAACGATGGCAGCAGGCCGGGTTCATCCAAGCCTATCGCCGGATCGTCGAGGAGTCCGGCGTGGCGGTGCGCCTGCTGGCGCTGCCCGACGGCGAGCGCCGGCTGACGAACGTGCAGCACGTGGCGGAGCTGATCCACCGCGCGGCGCACACGGACGGCCACGGTCCGCGCGCGCTGCTCGGCTGGCTGGCGCGCATGCGCACGGACATCGCCGCCCGGACCGCCGCGGTTGGAGACAGCGCGCAGCTGCGGCTCGAACGCGACATGAAGGCCGTGCAGGTCGTGACCGTCCACCGCAGCAAGGGGCTGGAGTACGCCGTGGTGTACTGCCCGTTCCTCTGGTACCGCAGCATGCGCCGCAACGAGACCGAGGTGCGCTTCACCGACCCCGCCGACCGGCGCCCGAAGCTCGACATCGGCACGCCGCCCGCCCAGGCGCACCGCGACGCGGCCGAGGTCGACGATTTCGCGGAGGACATGCGGCTGGCCTATGTGGCCCTGACCCGCGCCAAGCACCATTGCCGGATCGTCTGGGGTCCGATCGCCGGCGCGGAACGCAGCGCCCTCGGGCGCCTCTGCCACCCGACGCCGGGACCGGTGGAGCGCGACGTCGATTCTCCACAGCCGGGGCCGGCCGCGGGCGGCAGCGCCGCACGCCCGCCCGCGGCCGACGGCGATGCGTCGTTGCCCGCCCGTCGCCAACTCGAGGACGCGATCGCGCACGTCGCCCGACGCATCGCCGACCCTGCCGCGTTCGAAGCGGATCTCGACGCCCTCGTCGCGGCGGCCGCACATGTCGGCGGCGCCATCGCCGTCCGCGGCCTCGCGACGGGCGCCGCCCCACCCTGGCGCGCCGCGCCGGACCCGGGCGGTCCCCCGACCGCCCGCCGTTTCGAGGGCCGGATCCCGCGCGGCCGCCGCCGGACGAGCTACTCCGCCCTCGTCAGCACCTACCGCGGCACGCCGCCCGACCCGGACGCCACGCGGGACCACGATGGCGAGGCAGGTGGCAGCGACGACGTGAGCGGTGCGGTCGAATCGAACGTGCCAGCGACGAACGACGGCCGAGGGTTGACAGCGACCGCTTCCGGTCCTGCGGCCGGTCCGGCTGCCAACACAGGTGCTTCGCTGCCGGCCGTCGTCACCCTGGACGCCTTCCCCGCCGGCGCCGACCCCGGGACGTGCCTCCACGCCATCTTCGAGCGGATCGACTTCACCAACCCCGCGCTCTGGCCGGGCGTGGCCGCCGACGCCTGCCGCCGCGCCGGGATCGACGCCGCGGCGGCTGACGTCCTGCCGGCCGCGCTGGCCGAGATCGTCGCCACCCGCCTGTCCGACGGCCCCGCCGGCTTCGCGCTGGCCGACGTGCCGCGCAGCGTCCGGCTGAACGAGATGCCGTTCGTCCTGCCCATCGCCCTCGGCCGTGCGGCGGAGGCCCGGCGCCCGTTCGCACCGGCCGACCTCGCCGCCGCGCTGGCCACCCACGGAGCCGCCGACGGAGCCGCCGACGGGGCGGACGCCGCCGCGTTGCCGCCCGGCTACGCCGACGCCGTCGGCCGGCTCGGCTTCGATGCCGTGCACGGCCACTTGAGCGGCTTCGTCGACATGGTGTGCCGCGTCGGCGACCGGTGGTACATCGTCGACTGGAAGTCGAACCGCCTCGGATCGACGTGGGCGGATTACGGGCCGCAGCGCATCGCCGGCGCGATGGCGCACCACCACTATTACCTCCAGTACCACCTCTACACCGTGGCCGTCCATCGCTACCTGCAGCGCCGCGTGCCGGGTTATCGCTACGCCGACTCGTTCGGCGGCGTGTACTACCTGTTCGTCCGCGGCATGCATCCCGCCCTGGGTCCGCGCTGCGGCGTCTTCTTCGATCGGCCGACGGAGGAGCGGGTGGCGCGGTTGGAGGCCGTGTTGGAGGGGTAAGGGCGACCGGTGCGGGTGAGAGGTCGGGGTCGATTGGGGCGTCGGAGAAGGGTCGGCAGAGTCGGAAGACACCAAGGGAACGGGATGAACGACGCGACGACGGATCGGGAAAGGGATGCGGCACGTCCGGAACGGGAGGCCGTGGTGGAGGACCTGGCCCAGGCGGGCGTGCTGGACGCGCTGGACGGTGCGCTGTCCGGGGCGCTGGTCCGTCTTGCCCGGGAGACGGATCCGCGTGTCGCGCTCGGCATCGCGCTCGCCAGCCGGGCGATCCGCCGCGGCGACGTCTGCGCCGACCTGTCCGCCCTCGCCGGAGCGCCCGTGACGGACGACGACGGCACCCCCATCCCGGGCCTGACATGGCCCGCGCTCGCCGCCTGGATCCCCGCCCTGTCCGCCAGCCCGGTCACGACGACCCTCCGCCCCGACGAGGCCCCGAACTCCAGCGCCCCGACGATGTCCGACGTCCCTCGTCCCTCGATCCCTCGTCCCTCGTCCCTCACCCCCCTCGTCCTCGATGTCCCCGCCGGTCGCCTCTACCTCCGCCGATACTGGTCCCACGAGACCCGGTTGGCCGACGCCCTGCTGACCCGCGCCGACGCCGGCGACCTGCCGCATGACGCCGAGGCGCTCCGCACCGCGCTCGCCGCGTTGTTCGGCCCCTCCTCGGCGACCGTCCCCGCCGGCCCCTCCGTCGACCCGCCACCGGACGCCGCCGCGGTCGACGCCCAGGCCGTCGCCGCCTGGGTCGCCGCACGGCGATCCGTCACCGTCGTCTCCGGCGGGCCGGGCACCGGCAAGACGACGACGGTCGTGCGGATCCTGGCGCTGCTCATCGGCCAGGCCAGGGCCGTCGGCTCCCCGCCGCCGCGCATCGCCTTGCTGGCGCCGACCGGCAAGGCGGCTGCCCGACTGGCTGAGGCCGTCGGCACGGCCGGGGCCGGCCTCACGATCGACGACGGCATCCGGGACGCACTGCCCACCACCGCACGGACGATCCACCGCGCGCTCGGCCTCCGGGACGACGGACGCCGGTCGCACGATGCCGCCCGGCCGCTCGCAGCCGACATCGTCGTCGTCGACGAGGCCTCGATGGTCGACCTCGAGCTCATGCGACGCCTCGTCGACGCCGTCGCGCCGGCCGCGCGGCTCATCGTTCTCGGCGACCATGACCAACTGGCAAGCGTCGATGCCGGCGCCGTGCTCGGCGACATCTGCGGCGGCGACCGCGCGCAGTCCCATCAGGTGGCGCTTGCGGACGCATTCGCGGCGTTCGTCACATCCACCTCGTCGACCGACGACGCATCCGCCGAACCCGGCGGCCGCACCCGCTCCACGGCACCGGACGGGACCGTCGCGGCGCCGCGCACCGGTTCCCCCCTCGCCGCGAGCGTCGTCCTCCTGACGCGCAGCCGGCGCTTCGGCGCCGCCAGCGGGATCGGCCGGCTGGCACGCGCGATCCACGCCGGCGACGCCGACGCCGCCTTGGCGCTGCTCGACGATCCCGGCGCGCCCGACGCGGCGCGCATCACCACGCCGCCGGTCGGGCACGACGGGCGGTTGTCGGCCGCGCTGCGGGATGCCGTCGTCGCCGGCTATGGCCCGACGGTGCAGGCGGCCGATCCGGCCGGACAGCTCGATGCCCTCGAGTCCTTTCGGGTGCTGTGCGCCCACCGCCGCGGGCCGTCCGGCGTCGAGTCGCTGAACGACCGCATCGTCGCGGCGCTGGCCGGCATGCCTCACGCCGCCATGGAGCCCACGGGCAACATCGCCCGCGCGATCATCGTCCGCCGGAACGACTACGCGATCGGCCTGTTCAACGGCGACATCGGGATCGTCGCCCCCCGGCCCGACGGCGGTGCACGGCGCGCCTTCTTCCGCATGCCGGACGGCCGGCTGCGCGACCTCTCCCCCGCCCGCCTGCCGCCGCACGAGACGGCATTCGCGCTGAGCATCCACCAGTCCCAGGGCTCGGAGTTCGATGCCGTCGTCGTCGTGCTGCCCGACGGCGGATCGCCGCTGCTCGCGCGTGAGCTGCTCTACACCGCCGTCACCCGCGCCCGCAAGCGCGTCACGATCTTCGGAACGGACGACACGATCCGCCTGGCGATCGGGCGGCGGTCCGTGCGGGCGTCGGGGCTGCGGGAGCGACTGTGGGGGATGTGACGCTGCGGGGGACGGATGCTTCGAGGGCGTGACAACGGGGTTGCACGATGGGCTTGACCGGGCTACGATAGGCACCGATCGCTAGCACATCTGTTCGTATTTGCACCTCAGGAGCAGCACGGTGATCCTCGGCCTGCGCACGATCCTCTACCGCGTTCCGGACATCGACGCCGCCAAGACGTGGTACCGCGCGATTCTGGAACGTGACCCGTACTTCGACGAGCCGTATTACGTCGGCTTCAACGTCGGCGGCTTCGAGCTCGGCCTCAACCCGGACGAAGCGGGCGGCGCGCCCGGCCCGGGCGGAACGGTGGCCTACTGGGGCGTGAAGGATGCGCGCGCCGCGGTCAAGCGGCTGCGCGGCCTCGGCGTCGTCGTCGCGTCCGACCCGGAGGACGTCGGCGGCGGAATCCTGGTGGCCACGGTGCGCGACCCGTGGGGCAATGAGATCGGGATCATCGAGAACCCGCATTTTGATGTCGGGGCGATATCGTAGGGGCGACGCATGCGTCGCCCCTACTAGCCGTCGCACACCCGCCGCGGGTCGGACACGCGGGCCGGTGCCGGCGCCGCATCCCCGTCCGCCACCGCATCGACGGCCACGTGCCGCGCCACGTCGCGCGCCACATCGCCGTCCACGCCGGCGACGCGAACCGTGATCGGCCCCTCGCCCAGCGCAACCGCCACGACGTCGAGGACGGCGTCCGGACGGATGCCGAGGAGGGCGAGGGCGCGCAGGTCGGCGGCGTCTTCGTCGGGCACCTCACGGACGATCAGGTGTGCGCCCGGCACGCTGTCGGCCAAACGCGCGTGCCGCGGCGGGACGAAGTCGCCGCCCCGCGGCGGGATCGGGGCGCCGTGCGGGTCGCGCTCGGGGTGGCCGAGGAAATCGGCCATCCGCTCGCCGAGCGAGTCGGAGATGTGGTGCTCGAGCCGGTGCGCCTCATCGTGCACGGCGTCCCAGCCGATGCCGAGCGCTTCGGCCAGGAAGGTCTCGATGAGCCGGTGGTGGCGCACGATCTCGAGCGCCACCTTGCGGCCGATGTCCGTCAGCTGCACGCCGGCGTAGCGTTCGTGGTGGACGAGGCCCATGGCGTGCAGACGCTTCACCATCCCCGTCACGGACGCCGGCGCCACATCGAGGTCGCGCGCGAGGGCCGTCGTCATCACGGCCGCCTCGTCGCCGCCGCGGACGTAGATCGCCCGGACGTAGTCCTCCATGGCCGGGCTGAGCGCCAGCGTGCGGCGGACGGGCGTCGAGGTCGGATCGGGTTCCGGCGGCATCGGCGGCACTCCTGCGGGCGAGCGAAGACGCCGGGCAAGCGTAGCACAAGGCGGACGGCTGTAATATGACGGCGTCGTCCCTCGACGGATCATGGGCCGGCCGTCGGTGCCGTCTGTAAGGGACCCCATCGATCCGGCGTCATACATTCCGTTCGCCGACGGTTGCCAGCAAGAGAGGCCACGATGCCCAACGTCGTCCCGCACAGCGACGTGATCATTCAGGACGTGATCATTCAGATCGACAACGTCCACAAGAGCTACGTCATGGGCAAGGAAGCCGTCCCGGCCCTGCGCGGCGTCTCCCTGGACATCCGCCGCGGCGAGATGGTCTGCCTGATGGGCCCGAGCGGCTCCGGCAAGACGACGCTGCTGAACATCACCGGCGGCCTCGACTCGCCCGGCCGCGGCCACGTGACGATCGACGGCCACAACATCGTGTCCATGAAAGAGGAGGGCCTGGCGCGGCTGCGTCTGGCGACGATGGGCTTCGTCTTCCAGACGTTCAACCTGCTGTCCAACTTCACCGCGCTCGAGAACGTCGAAGCGCCGATGGTCCTCCTCGGCAAGTGGCCGCGCCGCGAGCGCAAGGCGCGCGCCGAGGCCCTCCTGACCTCGGTCGGCCTCGGCGACCGCATGGAGCACTACCCGAGCGAGCTCTCGGGCGGCCAGCAACAGCGCGTCGCCATCGCCCGCGCCCTGGCCAACGACCCGGCGATCGTCATCGGCGACGAGATGACCGGCGACCTCGACAGCGCGACGGGCTTCGAGATCATGACGCTCGTGCGCGACCTGAAGGACAGGCAGGGCAAGACGATCGTCTACGTCACGCACGACCCGCGCATGGCCGAGTTCGCCGACTACACCGTCCACATGCTGGACGGCCGCATCGTCGACGAGGCCGCCAGCGCGATCCACCGCGCCGGCGGCGAGCACCCGGCGCACGGCAACGTCGCGGTGGCGGCCGACGCGCCGGACCACGACGGTGCGGGGTCGCCCGCGTCGGCGCCGTACGCACGCACCGCTCCCGTCGCCGAGCGGTCGCGATGATCATGACCTACATCCGGCGCAACCTCTGGCGCCGGAAGGTGCGGACGATCCTGATGGTCCTGAGCCTGATCGTCGGCGTCGGCACGCTGGTGGCGCTGAACGCGACGGTCGAGAGCTACCGCCGCTTCTACGCCGGCAGCGTCTCGGGCAAGGTGGGCGACTTCGACCTCATCCTCAGCCGGCCCGAGACGGCACCCAACCGACTGTTCGATCCCGCCGAAACGCTGACGACGCTGGCCGCGGTGCCGGGCGTCCGCACCGCGTTGCCCCGCATCCAGGGCACGGTGACGCTCATCGCCGGCGACAAGCGCGGCGACACGCTCATGGTCGCCCGCCGCGCCGACGACACGCTCGGCGACATCGAGGTCGAGGAGGGCACTGCCGACGTCGCCGTTCGGGACGGCGTTCCGGGCGCGATCATCCTGCAACAGACGGCCGATGTGCTCGGGTTGAAGGTCGGCGACGCGGTGGAGATCCAGTACGCGCCGCCGCCGAGCCGCCTCAAGGGACGCGCACCCGACGAGGGCGCGTCACGCCGCCGAACGACGGGCACGTGGACGGTCCGGGCGATCGCGACGCAGCGCGGCGTGACCGGGCAGGACGGCAACGAGGGCGTGCTCGTCGACCTCGCGGCCCTGCAGGAGCGCTTCGGCCTCGGCCAGCTTGCCGAGCGGATCGCCGTCGACTATGACCGCAGCCTGTATGACTCGCGCGATCCGCAGCGCTCGGCGTTCCGCACCCGCGCCGTCACGGACGACGTACGCGCCAAACTCGGCGACGCGGACTGGGTGTACCTCATGCCGCGGCCGCGGGCCGTCATCGACGGCGCGAACGCCTTCATTTTTTGGCAATCCCTCATCACGATGTACGGCGTCCTCAGCCTGTCCGTCGTCGGCATGCTCATTCGCACGCTGATCATGACGAACGTGCAGGAGCAGACGCGCGAAATGGCGATCCTGCGCATCCTCGGGGCGCCGCGAACGCATCTGTTCAACATCGTCGCGGCCGAGGTGGCAGCGGTCGGCAGCCTCGGCATCGGGCTCGGGCTCGTCGTCGGACAGGCGGTGAACAACTTGGCGATCGCGCCCTTCATCGCCGGCCGCGCCGGCGAGACCGTGGCCGACCTGCCGCTCGTGAGCGTCCGGGCGATCACGATCAGCGTGATCACGGCGTTCCTCGTGCTCGCCCTCTCCACGTGGGCGCCGGCGCACAAGGCGGCCACGACGAAGATCACGCACGCGATCAACCCCGGCGTGGCCGACGGCCTAGGGCTCGAGGACCTGGCGAAGCTGCGCGAGCGGCGGCCGGACTTCAAGGTTTCGGGCCGCGGGCTCGTCGTCCTGACCTACCCCGCGCTCGTGTTCTTCGTCTTCCCGCTGGCGTTCGACTTCGGCATCCTGTGGGTGCTGTCCGCCCTGATCTTCGGGTCGCTGCTGAGCCTGATCGTCGGCGCCGCGCTCGTCTTCTACATCGTCATCCTGCCGTTCGAGCGGCTGCTCGTCTTCGTCCTCAAGCGCTTTGCGCCGCGCATCGGTTACTTCGTGCAGCGTACGACGTTTCGCGGCAAGGTGCGCAACACGCTGATCTCGCTGATGATCGTCATGAGCGCGACCCTGCCGGCGTTCCTCAGCACGTCGCTGGCGCTCGGCATCGCGAACACGGACACGGACCAACGGCTGACGGGCGGCGCGCCGTTCGTCGTCTGGCCGGCGTGGACGTTCGTCGGTCGAGCCGGCGGCGCCAGCGTCGACCCGAACCAGGCGGCGGTGAGCAATTTCCGGCCCGAACTCCTGAACGAGGTGCGCTCCGACGCCGACTTCGGCGCGACGGCCGCGCTGACGTACGAGTTCCGGACGCGCGTCAAGGACGGCGTCGGGCTGCGCGACGCCAACGTGCGCGCCCTCGGCGTGGATGCCGACCTCCGCCCCGTGCTCTACCCGGAGGCGATCGAGATGGTCGCGGGCGACGATTCGGCCGTCGCCCGCGTGGCCGGCGAGCCGAACACGATCGTCATCGGCGCGGCGCTGGCGACGTATCTCGACCTCGGGGTCGGCGATGAGCTCGTCATCGTCGGCGGCGGGCGGGACCACGAGGTGCCGATGACGATCGTCGGCGTCGCCAAGCGGATCGGCGGCGTCGGGAACTTCACGGCCAAGCAGACGGCCGTCTGGGGCGGCGACTGCTCGGTCCTCATGGGCCTCGAGTCGTTCCGCATCCTCGCCAACGACCCGCAGCTCGGTCCGCCGGACAAGAAGACCCCGATCGTCCGCCGCCTGTTCGCCACGCACGGCCCCGGCATCGACGAGCAGCAGCTGACGAGCGACCTCCGGCTGCGGTACGCCACGCAGAACGACCTGACGATCGACAGCACGGCCGAGACCGTCCAGACGATCCGCGAGGAGTCGAAGACCGGCCAGCTCTTCCTCATCGTCCTGACCGCCCTGACGAGCGTGCTGGCCGTGTTCGGCGTCTTCGCGGTGATCTACGTCTCGATCTACGGCCGCCGCGGCGAGATCGGGATGATGAAGGCGATCGGCACGCCCGGGCGGCACCTGCTGGGCGTCTTCGTCGGCGAGGCGATGATCATGACGCTCTCGGCGACGCTGACCGGCGTCACGGCGGGCGTCCTCCTGGCCTACGCCCTTCGCATGTCGGAGGGCTTCCGCAACGAGCTGCCGACACACTTCGCGATGGACGTCATCGTCGTGCCGGCGATGCTCGTCCTGATGATCCTGGCGAGCTTGGTTTCGGCCACCTGGGCCACGCACGGCTACCGCAAGCGGCCGGCGATCGCGATCCTGAGGACGCTGTAATGAACCACAATCGGTTGGCTCTCTGTGCCGTCGCACTCGCGGCGGCAACGACCGCATGCACCGGCGACCGCCCGGCCTCGCAACCGCCCGGCGCGGTCGGCACGACCGGCACGCTCGTCGCGGCCACGGCGCTTGCCGGACCCGGCACCCCCGGCGTCCGGGCCACGACGGTCGCGTCGCGGTCCATCGAGCGCGGCGTGAGTCGCGTCGTCACCGCCGACGGGGCGCTCGAACTGCCGGAGCCGCCGCAGACGCTCGCCTTCCCGAAACCGGGCATCGTGCGCGAGGTCTTCGTTCACGAGGGCCAGGCGATCGCCGAAGGGGACGTGCTGGCGCGGATGGACACGGCGCCGTTCGATCTCGAGATCGCCGGCGGCGAGGCCGAGGTGGCGGCGGCTTCGGCGGCACTGAAGAAGGCGCAGAGCGGCGCGGCCCTCGATACGGCGCGCCAGGACCTCGAGCGGGCCAAGAACCAGCTCTGGTCGCAACAGATCAGCCGCGACGGCCAGTGTCAGCTGGCCAAGGTCAGGGCGGAGAACGACCCGAACCGCGATCGAGGGGACAACGACTCCGGCATCACGGCCGAGTGCGACGCCGCCAAGGCGCTCGTCCAGGCGTCGGAGGCCACGGTGCGCGTCGCCGAGATCAACCTGCGCACCGTCGAGGCGACCGCGGCCGACGACGCGAGCGTCGCTCGGGCCCGTCTGCGGCAGGCACAGGTCGGGCTGGCACAGGCACGCGATGCGCTCGCCCGCGCTGAGATCAAGGCGCCCTTCGACGGCGCCGTCCTGACGGTCAACGTCGCCGCCGGCGCGCAGGCGGTCACCGGGCCGGCCATGACGGTGGCCCGAACATCGCCGCTCCTGTTCGTGACGAGCAACCTGAGCGAGCGCTATGTCGGCGACGTGCGCGAGGGCGCGAAGGCTTCGGTCACGCTGACGGCCTACCCGGACCGCACGCTCTCGGCCACCGTCCGGCACATCGCGCCGGGCGGCACCGTGGATGCCGCGGGCGGCGTGGTCTTCAAGGTCTGGCTCGACCTCGATGACAGCGACCTGGCGGTGTACGCCGGGATGACGGGGCGGGTCGAGATCGACGCCGGGGCGATCGGCTCGGGCAGCTTCGGCGGCGACGTCGTGGCGGAAGGCGTGACGGAAGGCGAGGCGAATGCCACCGAGACGGCGGCGACGGCGGAAACGGCGCCGTAGCGAGGCCGGACACGACCGGGGGGGGCGCGAGATCGTGCGGACGTTGTTGGTCATGCGGCATGCCAAGTCCAGTTGGACGAACGCGCGCCTGTCCGATCACGACCGGCCGTTGAACGAGCGCGGCGAACGCGACGCGCCCCGGATGGGGCGCTGGCTGGCGGCGCACGACCTCGAGCCCGACGTCATCCTATGTTCGAGCGCGGCTCGCGCGCACGCGACGGCCGATCACGTGGCCGCCGAGACCGGTGCCCAGGCGCCGATCGTCCGCGGTTCGCTGTACGGCGGCGACGTCGAGGACTACGTGGCCGAGCTGGCGCGGCTGGCCGACGACGTCGTGGTGGCGCTCATCGTCGGCCACAGTCCGACGGTGTCGCTCGTCGTATCCGAGCTCGTCGACCACGATGAGGACATGCCGACGGCGGCGGTCGCCGTGATCGAGCTGCCGATCGACCGCTGGGCGGATCTTGGCGAAGCGGTCGAAGGGCGGCTCGTGGCGGTGTGGCGGCCCCGAGAGATCGCCGACGGAGCGGGGTGACCATCGCCCGCGGCGATCAGCCACCCGCGCGGGCCGTATCCGCGCCGCGACACCCCCGTTAAACTGGGGGCACATCGCGGTCGCGAGGTCGCACCTTTGCGTCCATGCGCGACTCGGTGCGTTCCGTTCGCCCTGCTGCAAGGAATGCGCCCCATGGACGACCGCCTTCTCCCCACCGACGGCACGGGTCACCCCACCGCCCCGCCCGCCGCCCGGACGCGCCGCGACGTCCTGAAGCTCGGCGTCGCCGCCGCCGCGGCCGGCGTGGCCGCCACCACCGGCCATGGCCCGCAGCGCGTGTTCGCACAGCGCTACAACACGAACGGCGCCCGGCGCAGCCAGTTGGCCTACAACATGCGGCTTGCCGCGGCCAACCAGTCACGGATTCCGGACCCCAAGCAGACGAACAACGGTGACGAGGCGCGCTATCCGACCCGGATCGGCAGCTTCACGAAGGGCATGCCGCACAACAATCTCGGCGAGGTGTCGCTGCCGACCTATACCGCCTACCTCAAGGCACTCGACAGCGGCAGCTGGCAGGATTGGGAAAACATTCCGATGGGCGGTCCGCTGCTCTTCAAGAACCCGCTCGCGGGCATCGCCTACGTACTCGAGGGCGGAGACCCAGGGTGCATGACGCAGCGTGCTGCACCGACGTTCGCCAGTGCCGAAAGCGCCGGCGAGATCGTCGAGAACTACTGGATGGCGCTGCTGCGTGACGTGTCGTTCACGGAATATGCGGCCGACGGTAACGCCGCCGCTGCCGCCGCCGACTTGTCCCGAATGTCAGACTTCCGTGGACCGAGGCAGGGCGGGGCCGTCACACCCGCAACGCTCTTCCGCGGATTGACCGCCGGCGATCTCACCGGTCCGTACATCAGCCAGTTCATGTGGCTCGACACCCGGTTCGGCGCTGAGAGCGTCGACCGCAGGATGCGTACGATGCAACCTGGCGTCGATTTCATGACGAGCTATGCCGACTGGCTGGCCATCCAACGTGGCGCACCACCGCCGCTGCCTGCGCAGCCGGACCCCACTCCGCGTTATATCCGCAATGGACGCGACCTCTCAGAGTGGGTGCACATCGACGTGCTCTACCAGGCCTACTTAGACGCGATGTTGATTCTGTTCGGCCTTGGCGCCCCGACGAATACCAACGATCCGTATCGGCTTTCGCGGACGATGTGCGGGTTCGGGACGCTCGGACCGCCTTACTTCGCCAGCATTTTGGCGGCGGTCGCCAAGCCGGCACTCGAGACGGTGTGGCACCAGAAGTGGTACGTCCACCGCCGGCTGCGGCCCGAGGCGTTCGCCGGCCGCGTCCACCACCGCCTCACAGGCACCGCGGCCTACCCGGTGCACAACGACGTCCTGAACTCGGACGCGGTCATGCAGGCGTTCAGCCGCCACGGCACCTACCTCCTGCCGATGGCCTTCCCGGAGGGCAGCCCGGCCCACCCGGCCTACGGCGCCGGCCACGCCACCGTCGCCGGCGCGTGCGTGACGCTGCTCAAGGCGTTCTTCGACGAAAGCTGGGTCCTCCCGAACCCGGTCGTCGCCGCGCCCGACGGCCTGAGCCTCGAGCCGTACGCCGGCCCGGCGCTGACCGTGGGCGGCGAGCTGAACAAGCTGGCCAGCAACGTCGCCATCGGCCGGAACATCGCCGGCGTGCACTGGCGGTCGGATGCCACCGAGTCGCTCAAGCTGGGCGAGGATATTGCCATCCGGTTCCTGCGCGAAGAGAAGATGCTCCTGCGCGAGAAGTTCCTCGGCTGGACGTTCACGAAGTTCGACGGGACGCGAATCACGGTCTGATCGATGGCCGGCTCATCGCCGACGCGATGCGCCGGCAGCAGCGTCCTTACGGCTTGGGTTCGGCCGGGGTGTTCGGGTCGACCGCGATGTCGTGCCACGTTACGCGCTGCTGCTCACGGATGACGACCGTGCCGGCAGCCAGATCGCCCAGCCGCCGCGTGTGTCGGTCGGCGAACAGGACGATCAAGCCGAAGCCGTAGCCGATCGGCAGGAAGTCGGCAAAGCGGACCAGGTTGCGCACGACCGCCTCACGGAAGCCGGCAGCGCCGCCGTCCAGCCGGACGACGCGTGTGCCGGCCACGCGCTTGCCGGGTGTCTGGCCGTCCCAGAGCGTCTCGAAGACGATGTAGTAGCCCCAGACGATGAGGAAGAGCACGAGCGCGGCGACGGCGAACACCGCCCCGACGACCCAATCCGCGGCCGCATCGCCGGCCGAAGCCGTCCCGCCGGCCGGCGCTTCGTCCGCCACGGCCAACGCGAACGCCAGCACGCCGCACCCGAGCGCCCCGATCCCGCCGGCCAGCGCCGCCGTGTCGACGAGGGCGCCGATGAACCGGCTGCCGATGCCCGCCACGGGGTACCCGAAGGCGACGCTCTCCGGCGTCTCGACCGTATAATCCGCCCGCAGGACGGCATCGATCGGTTCCGTGTTCGATCGTTCGCTCATCCGTTCGCCCTGTCCGCCTTGTCGACCGCCAGTCTGGCCGTCGCCGTGCCCCGAGGTCGCCCGTGCCCGCCCGCCCGCCGTTCGCCACAAGCCGCCAAGCCGACTGGCTGGCCCTCGAGGATCTGATCACCCGCGCCGACCGCCGCCTCGGCGCCCTCGGCCCGGCCGACATCGACCGCCTCGGCGCCCTCTACCGGCGCGCCACGGCCGATCTGGCCCTCGTGCGCCGCGATCAGCCGGACGCGCCGCTGACGATGTACCTCAACGGCCTCGTCGCCCGCGCCCACGCCCGCGTGTACCGCAGCGCACCGCTTTCCCGCCAAGCCGTCGTCGACTTCTACCACCACGGCTTTCCGCGATTATACCGCCGCATCCTGCCCTTCACCGCCGCCGCCTTCCTCCTGTTCGCCATCCCGGCCGTCATCGCCTTCCTCCTCATCCGGCGGGACACCGATGTCCTGTTGCTCCTGTTCGGGGACGGGATGATGCCGCTGATCCAGCAGGTCGAGCGCGGCGAGATGTGGACCGAGATCACACCGGCGATGCGATCCGCGGCCGCCAGCGGGATCCTGACGAACAACATCAGCGTGACGTTCAAAGCGTTCGGCGGCGGCATCCTGCTCGGGCTGCTGACGGTCTGGGTGATGGTCCAGAACGGCTTGCTGATCGGCGGCATCTTCGGGCTGCTGCACCACCACGGCATGGCGCCGCGCCTCCTGGACTTCATCGCCGGCCACGGGCCGGTCGAGCTCTCCGTCATCTTCGCCGCCGGCGGGGCCGGGCTGTTCATGGGCGATGCGATCCTCCGCCCCGGCCTCCGCCGCCGCGTCGACGCGCTGTCCGACCGGGCCCGCGACGCCGCGCTGCTCGTGCTCGGCTGCGCGCCGCTGTTGGTGGGCGCCGGCCTGATCGAGGGCTTCGTCAGCCCGAGCGCGCTGCCGACGTGGATCAAGGCCGTCGTCGGGCTTGGCACCGGAGCGGCGCTGCACACGTATTGGCTGGCTGCGGGGCGGCAGCGCCCCGGGTACGACGTGAAGCGACCGTAACGGCGCGGCCACGCGCATTGCACACGGTTGACGTTCGGCCACAACGCGGCACTGCACCGACAACATCCCTGTGCCATGCTTGCCGAACCGTCCCGCGTCTTCACGCCTGTCCACCCCGGCCGGCGGGCCGATCCGTTTCCCATGGAGTTCCCGATGACCAGCCCTCCCCTGTCCCGCCCGACCCAACCATCCCCCGATCTCTCTCGCCGCACCCTGCTCACCCGCCTCCTCGCCGCCGGCCCGGTCGCGTTCGTCCTCGCGGCGTGCACGGGCCGGACATCCCCCGCGACGCCGGCGGCGCTGCCGAGCGGCGACGGTTCGGCCGCGCCGGGCGCCGATGCGATCGCGGGCAGCGCGTCCGATGGCCAGGCGACGTCCGCGAGCGCCGCGGCCGCGCCGACCGAGCCCGCCGTCGCATCCGGTGCCCCGCTTGCGCCCACGCCGGCCTGCGGCGATGACGACGACCCGACGCCCACGCAAACCGAGGGGCCGTACTTCACGGCCGACAGCCCGGAGCGCGCCGACCTGCGCGAGGCCGGGATGGCCGGCACGACGCTCGTCATCGCCGGCCGCGTGCTCCACACGGACTGCCGCCCGGTGGCCGCCGCGATCCTCGACTTCTGGCACTGCGACGACGCCGGCGCCTACGACAACGCCGGCTACCGCCTCCGCGGACACCACTTCAGCGATGCCGACGGCCGCTGGCAGCTCACGACGATCGTGCCCGGCTCCTACCCCGGCCGGACGCGCCACATCCACGTCCGCGTCCAGGCGCCGGACGGCCCGCTCCTGACGACGCAGCTCTACTTTCCGGACGAGCCGGGCAACGCCACGGACGGCATCTACGACGAGGCGCTCGTCATGGCGATGGCGGACGGAGCCGACGGTTCACGGACCGGAACGTTCGACTTCGTCGTCGCGACGTAACGCGTCGGCACCGGCGAGGGACGGCGAGCGCGCGGCTGCCGCGTCGTCGTAATCGATCGTCAGGACCGGCCGTTCTTCCGGCGCCTCCCACTCCCGCGTTCCGAAGACCACCACCATGAACGCGCGCCTGTCGCTCGTCTCGAGGGCGCGCAGGAGCAGGCCGTTGTTGGGCGTCGCACCGTCGACCCAGCGGCGGGCGATGGCGGTGACGTCGATCGTCATCGGACCCACGATGTCATCCGCGGCGTGCACGCGGCCCGTGCCGACGGCCTCGCCTTCCTTCGGCCGGTTCTTCCACGTCACGCCGTGCTCGTCGAACGGCTTGTCCAGGCGGTAGGCCGTCACGTCGCGCCATTGGCCGTCGATGTCCGTGCTCCAGCAGCCGGCGATCGCGGTGAGCTTGACCACGGCGCGGCGGAAGGGCGTGCCGGGCGGGATGGCGCTCAGGTCGAAGCGCACGAAGCTGCGCACGATTCCGACCGTCGCGTTGATGTCGAGGCAACCCTTGGTGTGGTAGCCGGCCCACATGCTCATGTCGCTTCCGGTCTGGACGGAAGGGAACTTGTCGCTGACGTCAGCGTCCGCCGCTGCACCGAAGACCTTCGGCGGCCAGGCCCGCGTGCGCTCGATGTTGCTCCACACGCTGACGTGCGTGTCGTTGGCGCCGCGGACACGGTAGTGGTACGTGCCGAACGCGTGCCGGGACACCGTCCAGCCGTTTCGGAACTCCGGGCCTTCGTACACCGTCGTTGGACTGCCGAACGCCGGATCGTCGTCCTCTTGGAGCTCGTAACGCCTGGCGAGGAGGGACTCGCCCCACTCGACGGTGTAGTCGCCGTCCTCCTCCGGGTTGACGATCGGACGGAGCACCGGCTTGTACGGCTGCGGCGGGTCGTGGCGGAGCGCCAGAGGCAGGTAGGCGGGGGCGGGCGTGTTCGTCGCGGTCGCCGTCCGGGTCGGCGGCGGCGGCACCGTGTTCGTCTCGGTCGCGGTCGGTGGCAGTTCCGTGTGCGGCACGGTCGAGGTTGCCGCCGTTGAGGCCGCGACGGCCGTCTCGGTCTCGGGGTCTTGCGCGGGTGCCCGTCGCACGTCGTGGCCGCTCTGTGCCCGGCTGGTGGCAGACAAGGTCATCGTGAGCGCTCCGGCCCACACGACGAGCGCGGCGGCGACGGTCAGCGAGGGGCGGGCACGGCGGGCAGTGGACATCGTTCTGCGTCCTTGGGCGTGGCGATGTGCGGCGCAAGCGGCCGTCGCATGGGCGACGGCGACAGGCCGCCGGACGTTAGGCCCCGACGGGGAGCGGTGTCAACCGACAGTCCGAGATCGATCCTGAGGACGGGATTGCGGCGTGTGCGGGCCGCGTCGACGTCGGCGGCCTCGTCGGAGTTGAGCGCCCGCTGCTACGGCCGCTGGGCAAACGCCCAGGGCAGAACGATCCGAAAGTCCCCTCCGTCCGGCGGCAGCACCGCGATCGTCAGCCCGACGACTCCGACCGTCCGCAGCGGCTGCAGGTCCGCATCGAGATACACCGCCGTGTACGTCCCGTCCCCCGGATTCGTCCCGTCCTGGGCGATCTCGATGCCGTGGATCGCGCCATCGGGTCCGAGCGGCGTCTCGAAGACGGCCATCAGCCGCTCCGACCAGTTGTGCCGCATCGCGCTGTAGACCAGCCGCCGCAGGTCGCGCACCTCCGCGCGGCCGGCCGGGACATCGACGACGGCGCCGACCAGCGTTGCCCAGCGATAGCTGAAGAACCCGCGGCCCTTGCGGAGCATGAGCGACACCCGGCCGCCGTCCGCCAGGCGAACGTCGTAGCGCTGGCGCGGCAGGACGGGCAGGCCGCACGGACCGAGGATCTGCTCGGGAGCGGCGTCGGGGCCGGCGGTGATGTCGGCCAGCGTGAGAACGACGTTGCCGGCGGTGAGGGCGTCGCCGTCCAGGCGAACGACGTACGACGCGTCGGCGCGGACGTCGTACAGGTACAACCGGGCCTCGAAGCGCGCGTCGCCCAGCCTGAAGCGGCGCAACAGCTGGGCGCGGCGGAAGCCCGGTCGGCCGGCATCGTCGGCGAGCGTCACCTCGCCCGGCCCATCCGCCGCGGCCGGCGTGCCGTCGCGCCCGTCCGCGAGCGCGCGGAACAGGTCGTGCGTGCCGTGCGTCGCGGTCAGCGGCACGGACGCATCACCCGCCGCCAAGTCGAGGACGCGCTTGGCAGCGTACTCGACCAGCGGCGCCGACGATGGGCGCCACATCGTGCATAGCTGCAGCGCCTCGGGGACGATCACGTGCAGCTCCGGCGCCGCCGGCGCGGTCGAAGCGGCGACGAACGGGCGGATCTGCTTGAGGAGGAGCGCATTGTCACCGCGGCGGATCTTCCACTCGACGTCGAGCAGGATGCTGTCGGGGTCGACGCCAGCGCTGTCGACGGGCTGGCGCTCCTTGGCCAGCAGGAGCAGCGCGCCCAGCTGCCGCAGCTCGTCGTCATCGATCACGTGCGTGCCGGGCGGCACGCGGCTCGAGGGCTGGACACGGCGGATGCCGGTCACGGCACCGTCGGCATAGGTGATGATGTCCCGCTCCGGCAGGTCGCCGCTCTCCGGCAGGACGACGCTGGCGTCGCCTTCCTGCGCGTTCACGATCATCTCACCGCGATCGGGATCCCCGTCCCCGTCGCCGGACGGCCCGCCGCTCGGATCGCCGGTGAACGCGACGCCGTTCGCCCGCTCGTCCGGGAAGGCGGGCGTGACCAGGATCGCCATCGCGACGCGAGCAGGGTCGATGCCGTAGTACGTGCGCTCGGACCAGGCGCGCGGGTTCCAGAGGCTGGCCCAGACGGTGCGCAGGCCACGCTCGATCGTCCGCTCCTTGGGCTGGTTCGGATCGCAGCGCGACGGGCCGGCCTTATCGGCGTCGAGCGAGTCGGCGACGCAGACGGAGGTCGAGTCGTACAGCCCGGCACCGTTGAACGCCACGCCGTCCTCGGCATTGGACGAGGACCGGAAGCGGACCATCACGCCCGGAGAGAAGACGGCATCGATCCGCGCGGCCAGCGCAGCGACGAGGGCCGCGTCGATCGCGCCGTCGTCGTCCAGCGCGTCGTGGACGGCGCCCAGGAGCGGGGCGCGGTAGACGGGGTCGGCCATGAAGCGCGGGTCGGCATGGAGCGCGGCCAGAACGTCGGCGTAGGGCAGGGGCGTGCCGCCGGGGGTGCGCGGGTCGGGCATCGTGTTCGCGCGGACGTAGCGGTCATAGTGGTGGAACGGGATCCCAAAGCCGGGCACCTCGTGTTCGTCCGGCAGGAAGACGTACAGGCGCGCCAAGTTGGCCGCCTTGCCGCCGAAGCGGCGCGTAGCGGTGCGCAGCGGGTCCGTGATCACGGCGCCGGCGGCGATCGTCGCCAAGCCGTCGAGGCCGTCGTGGTCGACGTCGGGCGCGACGACGGAGACCGGCGGCGGGCGATGGGCAGCCCACCACGCGCTCGCCTCGGCCGCCGTGACGTCCGGCACCACCCGGTAGCCGGCGGCATCGACCTCGAGGCGGACGAGCCGGCCGTCATGGGGTGCGAACGCCGCGTGCGCATCGGCGACGTACGCGTTCGGCGTCCCGCGCCGGCCGAGCCGGACGTTCAGGTGCGACAGCGGCCCCTGCCGCGCCCCGGTCACGACGCCGGCCACGACGACGTCGATGTCCGTCGGCGCGCGGTCGAGGATGACGACGTCCTGCCAGGACAGCGTCCCGGCGGCCACGGCGCCGACGAGGTCGTCGACCGTCAGGCGGCGGACGGTGCCGTAGGCGATGCCGCGGGTGTAGGCCTCGAACGACACCGGCGGCGGCGCGCTCGGGAAGCCGATCGGCAGGCCCGGATGCGCCCAGGTGCGGGCGAGGGCGACGGCGTCCGGCTGCGTCGGCGCGTAGACGAGCGGGCGGCGCCGGAAGGCGCGGGCGAGGCGGCGGTGGAGAGTCAGCATCTCGTCGAGCGTCAGCAGTTCGGCCGGCTCGCCGTCCGCGGTCCAGACGTCGAAACCGTACATCGGCGCACCGTCCGGGCCCCCGAAGCTGCGCAGGCCGCCGGCCAGCAGGCGGCGCGTGGCACGGTGGGCGGCGATGGCGGTGTACTCGACGGGGTCCAGGCCGCCGTAGCGCGCGGGAAACGCGGCGCGCAGGAAGTCGAGGTGAAGCGGGAAGCGGCTCGCATCCTGAAAGGCGATGTCGAACGGCGCCTCGGCGTCTGGCGCGGCGGCGGCCAGCCACTTGCCCTCACGCCAGACGTCCGGGCGATCGACGGCGACGGTCAGCGCGTTCCAGTCGGCGGCGGAGCGGACGGCCGGGCGCCAGAGTGCGGGGACGATGTCGGGGGCCGCGTCGCGAACGCAGCGCACGTAGCCGGGGCGGCTCTTGGGCGGCTGGAATTCCGGGCCCACGTGATGTCGCAAAACCGGGAATGCGGTGCTGAGGTACCACGCCCGGTCGGCGGCCGGCGCGGACGGGTGATCGCCGGCCGTCGTCGTCGACGACCACCAGACGAACGGGTGCTCGCGGTCCGGCGACGCGGGCGCGCCGGGGAAGGCGGCGGCATCGAACAGGCCGGCCGGGTCGCCGGGCCGGGCCAGGGACCACAGCTCCCGGATGTTCGGCAGGCGCCAGTCGTCGCGGCCGTCGTACGCCAGGCCGCGGCAGAGGGCGACGGCGGTTTGCCAGTCGACCGGCCGCGCGAAGGCATCGACGGCGCCGCCGCGGTCGTCGACGACGGCGCGCGGGTTGCGGATCCACTGCAGGGCGGTGGCGCGGTCGAGGACGACGTTCTCGACCGCCGTGTCGATCGTGCCGTCGTCGGCGTACGCATAGTCCGAGGCCAGGCCGAGCCGCAGCGCGCCGTCGTCGGCATTGCCCGGTCCCTCGTCGCCGCCGGTGCCGCGATAGCTCTTCGTCTGGCCGGTGCGGAAGATGGCCACGGGGTCGGCGGCGGCGGCGGTGCGGACGGGGCGGGCGGCGAACGTCCACGACTTGTCCCACGGGTAGATGTGGCCGTCGAACGTGTTCAGGTAGTACGCCTCGGCCGCCGCCATCGGGTCCGTCGTCGACGACCAGACGTACGTGCTCTCGCCGTCGCGCGGGGCGCCGAAGACGAGCGGGTCGAGGGCGAGCGCCTGACGGCTGAAGTCGGTGATCGTCTCGAGCTCGTGGACGTTCGGCAACCGCCAGTCGTCGAAGCCGGCGTACGCGAGATCGCGCGCCGCATCGAGCGCGACCTGCCAGCCCATCGGCACGTCGAAGCGGACGTTGCCGCGGACGCCGGTGCCGTCGGCGTCGTCGACGCCGTCCAGCAGGCGCGGCCGGCGCAGCCACATCAGGCCGGTGTTGCGATCCAGCGCGACGTTCTCGGCCTGCGTCGTCGGCGTCACGACGTCGGCGAACGACCACTCGGCCGCCCGGCCTCGCACGACGTCGCCGTCGTCGCCGTTGCCGTCGGCGCGCTCGCCGCGGTTGCCGACGTAGCCCCAGGCTTGGCCGGTGGACAAGAGGCGGGGGGCGGGGGCTAGGTCGTCGGCCACGGCGGTCGAGGCGCGGGTGGGCGGCACGACGGCCGTGAGGACCAACGTGACAAGGGCGGCGGCAGCGCAGCGGCGGGGATGGAACATCGGCGGAACCCCCTCGGAAGCACCGACGGGCAAGATGACCAGTAAGATGTGGTCATGATCATACGCTTGCGAATCCGTCGATATGACCGCCGTTTCCCGGCGTCGCGATCCATGTTCGCTTCCGCCGCATGAGTCGGTCCACCACCGCCCGAGCCGACACCGTTGACATCGCCGTCATCGGTGCCGGTGCCGCCGGCCTGGCCGCGGCCCTCTTCGCCGCCGAGCGCACCGCCGAGCTGGGCGGCGCGCTGCGCATCGTCGTGCTGGACGGCGCGGCCAAGGTGGGAACGAAGATTCTCATCAGCGGCGGCGGCCGGTGCAACGTCACCCACGCCGGCGCCACCGTCGACGACTTCAACGGCGGCCCACGGCCGACGGTCCGCAACGTCCTGGCGTCCTTCGACACCGGCGCCGCCGTCCGATGGTTCGCATCGCTCGGCGTCGCCCTCAAGGCCGAGCCGACCGGCAAGCTCTTCCCGACGACGGACCGCGCGGCGACGGTCCTCGATGCGCTGTTGGGACGAGCGGCGGCGCTCGGCATCGAGATCCGGACGCGGTCGCGCGTGGACGACGTCCGGCCCAACAACGACCGCGGCAACGTCAGCCATGTCGATCACGTCGATCACGCGGCGGACGGCTTCGCGCTCGCGATCGGCGAAGACACGCTCGTCGCCCGCCGCGTCATCCTGGCCACCGGCGGTCGCTCGCTGCCGCGCACGGGCTCGGACGGCGGCGGGTGGGCGATCGCCGCGCGGCTCGGCCACACCGTCACACCGACGTTTCCGGCGCTCGTACCGCTCGTGCTCGACGGCGCCTTCTGGCACGCCGAGCTGTCGGGCGTCTCGCACCCCGCCGAGCTGACGACGGTGGCCGACGGCAAGGTCGTCGACCGGCGCGCCGGCAGCCTGCTGTGGACGCACTTCGGCATCAGCGGTCCGGTCGTCCTCGACGCCAGCCGGCACTGGCTGGCGGCGCGGGAGAGCGCGAAGTCGGTCGAGCTGCGCTGCAGCGTCCTGCGCGATGGCAATGGCAATGGCGACGTCGATGCCGGTGCCCATTCGACCGTCGCATTCCACGACGCCCACGGCGCCGACGGCTGGCTCGTCGCCGCGGCCCGCCGCGAAGGCGGGCGGCCGGTCGGCGCGGTCCTCGGCGGCGTGCTGCCGGATCGCCTGGCGCGGACGCTCTGCCGCCACGCCGGCGTCGATGCGGCGACCCGACTGTCGGAACTGACGAAGCCGGACCGCCTCACGCTCGCTGCCGCCCTCGGCGCCCTGCCGCTGCCCGTCGTCGGCGATCGCGGCTGGGACTTCGCCGAGGTGACGGCGGGCGGCGTACCGCTGGCCGAGGTCGACCACCGCACGATGGGCTCGCGCCGCGCGCCGGGCCTGCACTTGGTGGGCGAGATGCTCGACGTCGACGGGCGAATCGGTGGCTTCAACTTCCAGTGGGCATGGGCGACGGGGTACCTGGCGGGGCGGGGGGCGGCGGTGGCGCTCGTCGATGGCGGCGAGCGTGCGACGCGGGAGCCGACGGGATCCATGCACGACGCTTGATGGGTCACGATCGAACCGCACACCACGTTTGTCCGTTGTAGAACATCCGTGCCGACAACGGCGCATGCTGTTCGCGCCGCCCGCCCACCGCTTGGAGTCCCACGATGCCCGCGCTGCCCGCCACGACGCTGCCCGCCCCGACAACGCCCGCCCCGACGACGCCCGCCCAAACGATGACCGCCACCCGCCGCATCCCCGCCCCGCCCGCCGCCGTCGCCGACGCCGTCGCCGGTCTGTACGGCCTGGGCAACTGGCTGTGCGACAGCGCCCGAGTCGAGGGGCGCGTCGGCGGAGCGGTCTCGCTCAGCTACGCCGGCGGCCCGCAGTGGCATGGCCGCTGGACGGTCTACGAGAAGCCCGGCCGGTTCGCCTGGCAGGTGGGCGATGCGGAGGGGCGCACGGAAAGCGCCGACTTCACGCTCACCGCCGACGGCGACGGCACGCGGATCGACGTTATGGTCGCCGGCGATGCGGCGGACGCGGCGGCGTGGGCGGCGTGGGAGCACCGCCTGGACGACCTGGCGGAGCACGTGAAGACCGGCCGCAACGCCCGCCTGGCGCGCCGGCCGATGCTCGGCGTGGCGCCGAACTTCGGGAAGTTCGACGCGGCGGACGGCGCGCACCTGAGCGGCGCGGTGCCCGGCGGCGGCGCCGAAAGGGCGGGGCTGAAGAACGGCGACATCATCGTCCAGGTCGGCGCCGAGCCCGTGACGAGCTGGGAGGGCCTCTCGCCGATCATCGCCCGCCACAGCGCCGGCGACACGCTGCCGATGACGTTCGTCCGCGACGGCGAGACGCACACCGTGGACGTCACGCTCGGCGGTCGGCCCGAGGCGGCGGTGCCGGGGGGCGACGTCGTGACGCAGGGCGACCTGCGGCACATGATCGACACGCTCGTCGGCGAGCTGCGCGAGACGCTCGACGGGATCAGCGACGCCGAGGCCGACTTCCGGCCGGGCCCGGCCGAGTGGTCCGTCCGCGAGGTCCTCGGCCACCTCCTCGTCTCCGAGCGCCACGCCCAGATGGCGATGATGCTCCGCGCGACGGACGAGCCGCCCGTCATGTGGCCCGGCGGCCCCGAGACGGCGCTCCAGGGCATTCTCGCCCGCCGCCCGCTGGCCGCGCTGCAGGACGACCTCCTCGGCCACCTCGGCGAGTCGCTGGCGCTGGCGGAGAAGCTGTTCGACGCGCAGCCTTCGGCGCCGGTGCGGCGGTACCTGGCGGAGTCGCTGGCGTTCACGGGGGAGCATGTGCGGGATCATATCGGGCAGA
>JADYYS010000054.1 GCA_020853525.1 Ardenticatenales bacterium
CGTTCTGTGCGCACATCGGTTTCCTTCCACGGCATGCCAAGCCTCCTCTCGGATCTTGGCCCGCCAGCGTGGTGTCACCGATGTCCTGAGGTCAACCTGTCACCCTTGTCCCGAGGCCATACACCCCCGTGCCCGCCCGAACCCCCGTGCCCGCCCGAACCCCATTGCCTCCCACCATCCCCCGGCCCACACGACGACGGCCCGTCCCCATCACGGCAACCACCCCCCGCCCGCATGCGCCCGCTCCCACGCCTTCAACGCCGCCCGCCGCTCGGGATACTCCGGCATGAGCGCGCCGACCGTCCCCCAGAACCGCGCCGAGTGGTCGCGGACGGCCAGATGGGCGATCTCGTGCGCCACGACGTACTCGAACGCCGGCGGCGGCGCCTGGACGAGCCGCCAATGCACCCGCACGACGCCCGCCGCGCTGCACGAGCCCCAGCGCCGGCGGGCGTTCGTCAGCAGGACGTCGGAGGGCAGGCGGCCGAGGCGGGCGCCATAGTCGGCTGCGTATGCGCGCGCATGGTCGAGCGCCTGACGGCGCAACCACGCCGCCAGCGCCGTTCGCACCGCCGCTTCGCGCACGGTGTCGTCCAAGCCGTGCGGCACGGCCACTGCGATGCGCGCCCCCTCGCCTTCCCCGATAACCGACGCCTTTCTCACCGCCGCCGCGTCGATCCTGAGCACCAGCCCTTCCCCCCGCACGACCACCGTTGCTCCGTCGTCGCAGCGCGGCGGTGCGGTCGTCGTCGGAGGCACGAGCGCGCCCACTCTGCGCACGGCCTCGCGCACCCACTCGCGCTTGCTCTCGACGAACGTCAGCACGCCGCGCGGGCCGTTCATCGGCCAGCCGACCGGCGCCACGACCTCGACCGCGCCGGGGCGGACGATGATCCGCAGGCGCTTGGCGCGCGGGCTGATGCGCAGCGACCACGGAATGCGTTCGGAGCCGACGACGAGGTTGGGCAACGGGTGACGGCCTTCGGGTGGGCGGCGGAGCGGCTACTGTAGCGTGCGATGCGGCCGGCGGCCATGCGGGCCGGGTCGTCGCGGTGAACGGCGGCGACGGAGTTCAACCTGCTTGTACCCCGACCGCACCCCGCGTTCGTCGGCCGGTCAAGCGCGGGCCTGGATGGGAGGATCGCGACACGATATCCTTGCGGGCCACATTCGCCCATCGCGATGATCACAAATCGCCCGTTCAGCCACAGCCGTGCGCCACAGCCTTGTGAGGAACGCCCATGACCGTCCGCCCCAGCGTTGCCGCTCCGGTCGCCGCGCTCGCCTGCCTGGCCGCGATCGCCGCCGCGTGCGGCCCCGCCGCTGCGCCGCCGGACGCCGCCGCGCCGTCGTCCGCCCACACGGCCCCGGCGGCCGCCGCCCCGCCGCCCGCCGCGTCCGCCGACACGACCGCGCTCCGGCGGGCCGTCGTGCGGACGTATGCCGACATCGCGTTCGCCAGCTACACCGATGCGCTGCGGACGGCCGATGCACTGCAGGATGCGATCGAGGCCTTCGTAGCCGACCCAACGGACGCATCCCTCGCCGACGCCAAGTCGGCCTGGCTGGCGGCCCGCGACGTGTACGGCCAGACCGAGGCGTTCCGCTTCTACGGCGGTCCGATCGACGAGCCGGAATCGGGCGTCGAGGGGCTCGTCAACGCCTGGCCGCTGGACGAGGCCTATATCGACGATGTGGACGGCAATCCCGGGGCCGGCATCGTGAACGCGGTCGCCGAGCACCCGGAGATCACGGCCGGGCTGCTCGTCGACCTGAACGAGGTCGGCGGGGAGAAGAACATCGCCACGGGCTACCATGCCATCGAGTTCCTGCTGTGGGGCCAGGACCTGAGCGCCGATGGACCCGGCGCGCGGCCCGTGACGGACTACGTCGTCGGCGTGGGCCCGAACGCCGATCGGCGCCGCAAGGTGCTCGCGCTCGAGGCCGACCTGTTGACGCAGCACCTGCGGATCGTCGTCGACGCCTGGGATCCGGACGAGCTGGCCGGCTATCGGTCCGGCTTCGTCCGCGACGTCGACGGCTCGCTGGCCAAGGTCTTCACGGGCCTGACCGAACTGAGCGGCGGCGAGCTGGCCGGCGAGCGCATGGCGGTGGTGTACGAGACCCAGGACCAGGAAGACGAGCACTCGTGCTTCTCGGACAACACGCACAAGGACTTCATCGCGGGCGCGCAGGGCATGGCCAACATCTGGCGCGGCCGCTACGGCGATGTCGTCGGCACCGGCCTCGACGCCCTCGTTGCGGACGTCGACCCGGCCGCCGCGGCCGACATCACGGCCGCCGTCGACGCCGCGGTGGTGGCGATGGGCGCGATCCCGCCTCCGTTCGACCAGGCCGTCATGGGCGCCGACGACGCGACGGGCCGGATGGCCGTTCTGGCGGCGATGTCGTCGCTCGAACAGCTGGCTGCCAGGCTGAGGTCGGCGGGGGCGAAACTGGGGGTACTGGGCGGTGGTGGGGCGTAGCATGCGATGGGCGGTGGCCCATGCGGTGGCCGATGCGGTGGTCCATGAGGGCACGGCATGCCGTGCCCCTACGCGCTACGCGTTGGTGGGCCGCATGGTACCGTGGTTGCGGATGGGGGTGGCTGCCGTCGTCCTGTCGACGAGCGGGTGCGCGTCCGGGCGCGTCGCAACAACCACAGCCGGCTCGCCGCGCGCCGGATCGCCGACCGCCGCCCGGCTGAACGCCGTCCCGCCGGCCGCCGCGCTGCCGTCGACGGCCGCCGCCCGGCTGAACGCCGTCCCGCCGGCCGCCGCGCTGCCGTCGACGGTCGCCGCCCGCCCCTCCGTCACCGTCGCCAACACGACGCTCGACGCGTTCGCGCAGCCACTGCCCGGCCTGTCGGCCGATGAGCGCCGCGCCTTCTTCGTCGGCAATGCGTTCTTCAACGACCCATGGGTCACCGCGCCGTCCTCCACCGCCGGCCGCGACGGCCTCGGCCCGACGTTCAACGCCACGAGCTGCGCCGGCTGCCACTTCAAGGATGGCCGCGGTGCGCCGCCGACGGACGACGATCCGGACCGAGTCGGGTTGCTTGTGCGGTTGAGCGTGGTCGACGATGTCGGCGCGTCCGTTCCGCATCCGGACTACGGCGACCAGCTGCAGGACCACGCGATCCTCGGCGTGCCGCCCGAGGGGACGTTCGACATCGCGTGGGACGAGGTCGACGGCCGCTACGGCGACGGGACGGCCTTCACGCTCCTCCGCCCGCGCTTCACGTTCCGCGACCTCGCTTTCGGCCCGCTCGGCGACGTCGCCGCGATGCCCGCGATCTCCCCCCGCACCGCCCCTGCCGTGTTCGGCCTCGGCCTGCTCGAGGCCGTGCCGGAAGCGGATATCGTCGCCCGCGCCGATCCCGACGACCGCGACGGCGACGGGATCTCGGGCCGCCCGAACCGCGTACCCGACGCGCGGACCGGCGCCGTCGTCCTCGGCCGCTTCGGCTGGAAGGACGGCCGGCCGACGATCGAGCAGCAGGCGGCGGCAGCGTTCTTGGGCGACATCGGGATCACGTCTTCCCTTCACCCGGCGACGAACTGCCCGCCGGCGCAGGCCGCCTGCCGCGCCGCGATCGACGGCGGATCGCCCGAGGTGGACGACGCGAAGCTGGCGCGGATCGTCCTCTACGATCAAACGCTGGCCGTGCCGGCGCCGCGCGACGTCGACGATCCGGCGGTCGTCGCCGGGGCCGCTCTCTTCGCCGCCGCCCGCTGCGACGCCTGCCACGTCCCGGCGATGCGCTCCGGCCCGCGGTCGACCGTGGCCGTCGACGCGCTCGCCGACCAGCCGTTCGCGCCGTACACGGACGTGCTGCTGCACGACATGGGCCCGGGGCTGGCCGACGATCGGTCGGAGCACGACGCGACGGGCACGGAGTGGCGGACGGCTCCGCTGTGGGGCATCGGCCTGATCCCGACGGTGAACGGCCACGACCGGCTGCTGCACGACGGGCGGGCACGAGGGATCGCGGAGGCGATCCTGTGGCACGGGGGGGAGGCGGAGGGGGCGAAGGAGCGGTTCAGGACGATGACGCGATCCGAGCGGGACGCACTCGTCGCGTTCGTCGCATCGCGTTAGACGCGGGAGGTGCGCGGGTCGCACGATCCGTGCAGCCGGCGGTAACATCGCATGCGCAGCGCGAGACCGAGACGAGCGGCGACGCCCTTCATCATCGTCGAGGATGCCCCCGATGCCCGCCCCACAGATCCGCCTTACGTCCCCCCCCGCCGACGACGTCCGCGCCTGGCTGATCGCCCAACCCGACGCCCCGCCCCCCTACCCCGCCTCCGGCGCCACGCGCAACGCCCCGACGGACGGCCGCCCCCCGCCCGGCGTCCCCGCCGGCTGGAACGTCGACCACCGCCGCGTCCACATCGGCGACGGCGAAGCGGTGTACGCGGCCGCCCATGCGGCGCTGCTGACCTTCGCCCCGCTCGACATCGGCTGGGTCTGGCCGGTCACGACGACGCCCAAGCCCGAGCCCACCACCCGCGGCGCGATGATCGTCCGCGCGTTCGGCATGGTGTGGGTGAACGCCTGGCGCATCGTCTATGTGGACGACGATGTCGCCACCGCCGACGGCGGCCGCCGCACGGCGTTCGCGTACGGCACGATGGAGGCGCACGCGGAGCGGGGCGAGGAACGGTTCATGGTCGAGATGCTGCCGGACGGCAGCGTCTGGTACGACATCCTGGCGTTCTCGCATCCGCACCACGCGCTCGCGCGGCTCGGCGGGCCGGTGACGCGGTGGGTGCAGCGGCGGTTCGGGCCGGCGTCGGTGGGGCGGATGCGGGAGGTGGTGGACTCGATCACTGTCGGTTCCGCGGACGCTGGTCATGGACCCCCGATAGCTTCGAGCAATCTGTACATCCCGCGAACGGCGCCTGCATTCGACCCTCGCCGCGTCATACCGGGCCTTGTGTTCATGGGCGCGCTGATCGCGGGCATCTTCCCACTCCTGTGGGTCACCGACCTCATCGTCCGGACTGCCGCCGGCCTCGACTCCCGCAATTCCGTCGACGTCGCGAGGCTGTTGTATGACTCCGACTTCGTCGTGGCCATCATGATGATGTGCGCGCTGTTCCTCTCGCTGGTCGGAGCACTGCCGCTGGCCTTGCACCAGCTGCTCGGACCAGCCGACGACCCGGCGCGAGTGGAGAAGGCGCTCGTAACACTGCCTATCGTGGGTCTGCTCTCCTTGGCTGCGGGGGGCTATGCCGTGGAACTCAACGCCGGGGTTGGCATCTGGGGATTGCTCCGGCTCGTGCACGTCGGCATCGTCGCCTGGTTCACGAAGGCGGCCATCCGGCCGAGGACGGGCACACGCAGCGCGTCGACTCCTGACCTCGTCTTACGGTCTGCCTTTGTCTTATGGCTGATTGGGACGCTCTGGCTCGCCATCGACGGCTTAGAGCTTGCGCCCCTCGGCTTCCCCCAACCCATCGTCCGCCTCACCGCCGTCCACTTCCACTTCGCCGGCTTCATCGTCCCCGTGATCGCGGCGACGCTGGCCCGCGCCTACCCCTCCCGCCTGGCGAACACCGCCGCCGTCGTCGCCCTCCTCGGCGTCCCGTCGACCGCCATCGGCATCACGGCGACGCAGCTCGGCGCGCCGCATGTCGTCGAAGCCATGCTCGCCCTGCCGATGATCGCCGGCGCGCTCCTCGTCGCCGCCGTCCACTTGTGCCTCGCGTTCGGCCCGCACGGGCTGGTGGCGCCGATGCGCGTCGTCGCCCTGCGCGCGGTCGTCGGCGTCACGCTGATCGCCACGATGGCCCTCGCGCTCGTCTACGCCCTGCGCGGCTGGCTCCCGTGGTCCCCGACGATCCCGCAGATGGCGCTCTGGCACGGCATCGGCAACGCGTTCGGGGTAGCGACGTGCGGCCTCGTGGCGTGCTGGCTGGATCCGGCGACGCAGCCGCCGGTGGGTTAGGCTCCGCCCCCCAACCCTGCCGGCAACCCCCGCCCATGCACCACCACCAGCCGATACGTCGGCCGCGTCAACGCCACGTACAGATCGTTCACGCCGCGCGCCGAGGCGTCCACAAGGTCGGCGGGTTCGATCAACACGACGACGTCGACCTCGAGCCCCTTGCACTGCAGCGGATCGAGCACCGCCACCGTCGCGTCGAGCGCCGAATCGCCGCGGCCGACGACGGTGCCCGGCAGGGCGGCCTCGATCGCGTCGGCCAGCGGGCCGACGGCCCATTCGCCCGCACCCGACGCGTCCGCCCCCCCCTCGCCCGCCCGCGGCACGATGACCGCCATCCGCCGATCACCGAGTGCCGCCGCCTCCGCGCGAACGACGTCGACGACCGCCCCGACCCGGTCGGGCTCGTCGGGCCGCAATCGAACGAACACCGGCGCATCGCCGGCCCGCACGGACGTCGGCGGGTGCACGGCCACGCCCGCCGCGCGCAACACGGCGGCGGCGGCGTCCATCACCTTGCCTGGCGTGCGATAGTTGATCGTCAGCTCGGACATCCGCCACCTGTCGCCGACATGCGGCGCGAGCGCCTCGGCCCACGAGCCGGCGCTGGCCGCCGAGCCGGCCTGCGCGATGTCGCCGACGAGGGTGAGCGAGCGCGCCCGGCAGCGGCGCATCACCAGCCGCCAGGCCATCGGCGACAGCTCCTGCGCCTCGTCCACCACGACGTGGCCGAAGTCCCAGCGGCGGTTGACGCGCGCTCGCTCGGCCACCGTACCCGTCGGACCGCCGTCGCCGAAGCGGTCGGCCAGCGTCTCGGCCGAGACGAGAGCCGCGGCGTAGCCGCCCGATTCGCTGAGCACGTCGCGCGCGTACTCGACGTCGGCGGCGCGGCGGGCGGCCGCGTTGCGTGCCGCCAGCTTCTCGGTCGCGTCGGCCGTGCCGAGGATCTCGGCGGCCTCGTCCAGGAGCGGGACATCGGCCACCGTCCAGCGGTGCGCGTCCTCGGCGCTGCGCCCAAGGAGGGCGCGATCCCGGCCCGACAGGTGCTTGGCCGCCTTCTCCAGCCGCGCCGGGTCCGTGTACAGGCCCGCCAGGACCTCCTCGGCCGTCAACATCGGCCAGGCGGCGCCGACGGCCTCGCGGACGTCCTCACTGGCCAGGAGGTCCTCCAGCAGGTCGGCGCGCGTCTCGGCGTCGAGCCGCTCGCCGGGCTGCATGGGACCGGCCAGCAGGCGGGCCAGCTGACTGTAGATCTGGCGCACGAACACCGTCCGGGCCGCGTTGTGGGGCTGCTCCGTCGCGCGGGCCTTCTTGCGCGCCTCGCGAAACGCGTCCGGCGGCACGGTGAGGCCCTTGCCCTCGACGTTCAGGACGACGGCCTCGGACGGCACCCGCTGCCAATCGCGGACCGCGCGCGTGAGGACGTCGACCATGGCGGGATCGCCCTTGATCCGGGCGACCGCCGGCGCGTCCTCGTGCTCCGCCCGTACCCCCGGGAACAACGTGCCGGGCGTCCGCATGACCACGCCCGTCTCGCCCAGCGACGGCAGCACGCGCTCGATGTAGCGCAGGAAGACCGCGCTCGGGCCGATGAGCAGCACGCCGCTGTTCGCCAGGGCGGCGCGGTGCGTGTAGAGCAGATAGGCCGTCCGGTGCAGCGCCACGACGGTCTTGCCGGTGCCCGGTCCCCCCTGGACGACGAGCACGCCGCGGATCCCGTCCCGCACGATCCGGTCCTGTTCGCCCTGGATCGTCGCCACGATGTCGCCCATGCGGCCGGTACGCGGCGCCTCGACGGCGACCATCAGGGCGCCCTCGCCCACGAGGTGGCGCCGCTCGGCCGCATCGAGGGCGTCGAGATCCAGGACCTCGTCCTCGACCGCCACGACCTCCCGGCCGCGGGTCGTGAGGTGCCGGCGGCGGACGACCTCGCCCGGTGCCACGGCTGTCGCCTGGTAGAAGGCCGCCGCGATCGGGGTGCGCCAGTCCACCAGGAGCGGCTCGTTCGCCGCATCCGCCAGCCCGACGCGGCCGATGTAGAGGCGGCTCCCGTCGCGCAGATCGAGCCGCCCGAAGCACAGCCGCTCGTCGACCCCGCCGAGCGCGGCAAGCTGCTGCTCGTGGTGGATCACGCGTGCGTCGCGTTCGGACAGCGCCTGCGGGCTGCCGACGGTGTCGGCGCGCAGGGCCTCGGTCAAGCGCAGCTGTGCTTCGCGCCGGACCTCGTCGAGCCTCGCGTACAGTGTGTCGAGGACCGCCTGCTCGGCGGCGAGCTCGGTGGTCAGGTCTCCGGAAGGTGTGGGCAACGGTTCCTCGGCCTCCGTGATCGGGTGGGGGCGCACCGGCGCATCGATCGCCGAGCGGGGAAGCGACGGTACGCATCGGGGCGAGTTGGGTCAATTCGTGGGGGGCGCGGGAGGGCGAGGGGGCCATCCCTGCGACGACAACGGATGGCCGTGCCCAAAACACACCGCAGCTCTTGCCCCCCGCCCGCCCGAACGATAGACTCCCCCGTCGCTCCCATCCGTCCATCCGAACCGCCCCTCGACAACCCCAGGCCGGTGCGCCCATGCAAAAGGTCCTCATCGCCAACCGCGGCGAGATCGCCGTGCGGATCATTCGCGCCGCCCAGGAGCTGGGCTATGCCACCGTCGCCGTGTACAGCGACGGCGACCGTGCGGCGCTGCACGTCCGGCTGGCGGACGAAGCGTTCAACATCGGCCCATCGCCCGCCGCGGAGAGCTACCTGCGCATCGACCGCATCCTCGACGTCGCGCGCCGCTCGGGTGCCACGCTCGTCCATCCCGGCTACGGCTTTCTGGCCGAGAACCAGGCGTTCGCCCAAGCCGTCATCGACGCGGGCCTGCGCTTCGTCGGCCCGCCGCCATCGGCGATCCACGCGATGGGCGACAAGGTGCGCGCCCGGCAGGCGATGATCGCCGCCGGCGTGCCGGTCGTCCCGGGGACGGCCGAGGGGCTGACGGACGACGAAGTGCTGGCGCAGGCGCCGGGCATCGGCTTTCCGGTGCTCATCAAGGCCTCGGCCGGCGGCGGCGGCAAGGGGATGCGCCGCGTCGACAAAGCGGACGACCTGGTCGATGCCCTGGCCGCGGCGCGGCGCGAGTCCGCCAAGGCGTTCGGCGACGACACGGTCTACCTCGAGAAGCTCGTCGAGGGTGCCCGCCACGTCGAGATCCAGGTCCTGGGCGATCAGCACGGCCACGTGATCCACCTCGGCGAGCGTGAGTGCTCGATGCAGCGACGGCACCAGAAGGTCCTCGAGGAGTGCCCGTCGCCGGCCGTGACGACGGTGCTGCGCGAGCGGATGGGCGCGGCGGCCGTGGCCGCAGCCAAAGCGGTGGGCTACTACAGCGCCGGGACGTGCGAGTTCCTGCTGGACGAGAACGGCGAGGACTTCTACTTCCTGGAGATGAACACCCGCCTGCAGGTCGAGCACCCCGTGACGGAAGTCGTGACGGGCGTCGACCTCGTGAAGCACATGCTCCGCATCGCCCTCGGCCGCAAGCTGCGCCTGACGCAGGAACACGTGCGTTGGACGGGCCACGCGATCGAGTGCCGGATCAACGCCGAGGACCCGTTCCACAACTTCCTGCCCTCCACCGGCCGCGTGACGTCCCTCCAGGAGCCCAGCGGTCCCGGCGTCCGCGTCGACAGCGCGCTGTTCGAGGGCTACGAGGTCTCGCTCTACTACGACCCGATGGTCGCCAAGCTCATCGTCCACGGTCAGACCCGCCCGGATGCCATCCTGCGCATGCGCCGTGCGCTGGCCGAGTACCGGATCGCCGGGATCCGGACGACGATCCCGCTCCACCAGCGACTGATGGACATGACGCAGTTCATCAGCGGCTCGTATGACACGAGCTACCTGGAACACCACTTCACGATGACGCACGTCGAGGGCCGCGACTTCGACCGCGTCGCCGCGATCACCGCCACGCTTCTGGCCCACCAGCACCGCTCGGACGCCATCAACCGCCTGGCGCCGGTCGGCGACAGCGAGTGGAAGCGGTTCGGGCGCAGGCAAGGCATGCGGGTGTCGTCGTGACGGGGACGGTTTCAACGATGCCGGGCGCGTGGCGGCTGCCTGCGGGGAGGGCACGGCATGCCGTGCCCCTACACGAACCGTGTGGGCAATGGCCGAAGCCATCCGTTCGGCGACGGGTGGATCACCCACCTGCGCCGCATGCCATTCCCGCGCCCTCGAGATGCGATTCGGACCGCCCCACGACAGAACGCCCGTGTAGGGGCACGGCATGCCGTGCCCATCCCCCGACGACCAGGACCCCCCGATGAAATACAAAGCCACCGTCGACCACCGTGACTTCACGCTCGATGTCGACCGCCCCGGCGAGATCGTCGTCGACGGCCTCCCGGTCGCCGTCGACCTCATGTCGATCGACGGCGAGAACCTGTACTCCCTCCTCGTCGACGGCGTTTCCTACGACCTGCACGTCGAGCGGCGCGAAGGGCTGTACACCGTCATCATCGAGGGCGACCGCTACGTCGTCGACGTCGGCGATGCCCACCTCAAGGAGCTGATCGCGATGAGCCGCCGCGCCCACGAGGAGCACGGCGGCGCAGTGATCAAGGCCCCCATGCCCGGCCTCGTCGTCAAGATCCTCGTCGCGGCCGGCGACCCCGTGTCGGCCGACCAGCCGGTGGCGATCCTCGAGGCGATGAAGATGGAGAACGAGCTGCGCTGCCCGGCCGCCGGCACGGTGAAGCAGGTGAACATCGTCCCCGGCCAGACGGTGAACATGGACGATGTCCTCATCGTCGTCGCCCCGCCGGACGACGTCGTCGCCGCTGCCGACGCGAAGTCGCACGACGCCGACGCACCCGCCGCGAAGTCGCACGACGAATCCGCCGCTGCAAGCGCCGCCGCCGTCCCCACCCCACCCGCGCCCGCCCGATGACGACCCCCGCGCTCGACCGCTGGCAGATCGTCTTCGACGGCGGCAGCCTCGGCAACCCCGGCCGCGGCTACGGCTCGTTCCGCCTGCGCCCGCCCGGCGGCGACTGGGAGCCGGCCGTGCGCCTCGAGTACGGCGACCGCGTGACGAACAACGAGGCCGAGTACCAGACCCTCACCGCGGGCCTCGCCCACTTGGCCGACCGCGCCGCCGACCCGGGCCGGATCGCCGTCGAGGTCTTCGGCGACAGCCAGCTCGTCATCCGCCAGCTGGAGGGCGCGTGGAAGGTCCGCACGCCCAGCATCCGCCCCTTTCGCGATGCGGCGGCGGCGCAGCTGGCGCGGTTCGGCGGGGTGAAGCTGACGTGGCAGCGGCGGGACAAGTCGGTGGCGTTGCTGGGGCATTGACGGTGCGGGCGACACGGACGGTGAATGCGCAGCAAGCGACGGACTACGGGCACCGCTCCGCCAGCATCCGGATCGACCACGGGAAGAACAGCGCGCGGGCGACCGACGGCAGCGTCGGCACGGGGGCCGGCGTGGCGAGCGCGGGGCACGGCGTTGCGGTGAATGTCGGCGTCGGCGTCCGGAAGCGCGCGATGGCCACGCCTAGCTCGGCCGTCACGATCTTCACGTCGTCGAGCGTGGCGTCGAAGCGCTGGCTGAACAGCTGAACCTCGCCGGAGCACGAGGCCTCCGCGCCCGGTTCGACGTCTTCCGGCATCTCGCACTTGCCGTAGCCCACAGCATGAAAGTCGGCTCGGCGCACGATCACGGAGACGCGGCCCCGGTTCGCCTGATCCGTTGGGTTGCGGACCGCGATGCGAAAGAGCATCCGCTGGCGGCCGGCGGCATCCGTTTCGATGTGGTGGTCCAACCCGGTCAGCTCCCATCGACCCGCGCTGTAGCCGGCGCCGTAAGCCGAGGCGAACGTGTCGCGATAGAACACCTGGACGGCGTCGATGTCGAGTCCGGCATCCATCACGTCGGCCTTGAAGACATAGCGTCCGTTCACGTCGATCCGCCGCGTCGGCACGCGCGGCGCCTCGGCGGCACCGACGAGCTTGCCGCGGCGGAACAAGGCGATGATCGGGGCGGTCCGGGGCACTTCGCTGTCTTCCGGATCCGTGTTCCACTGCCGCGCATCCACGTTGCGAACCTCGCCGACGTAGCCGACCAGGGAGCCACGCTGCTCGCGGTCGACGTACTGCAACTCCGGCTTGGGGACATCCAGCTCGCTCGCGTCGGCGTCCCCGCTGACGACGTATGCGAACGATACCGGGGCGTCGACGGCGACGCGGTCAGGCACGATGAGCGTGGCCTTCCACACGGCTGACGCGCCGGGCGCAAGCGACTGACGCGAGCCTCGCACGCAGCAGGCCCTGTGCCAGGTCGTCGACTCCGCCGGTCGGCCAGCGATGAGCGCCCGGATGATGATGCCGAGCGCCGGTTCATCCGAAGTGTTGCGATAGATCGCGACGCAGTCGAGCTTCGTTGGCTGCGTGGACGGCGGATCGGTGGGCGATGCGGCGACGGGCGAGCAACGATGCTGCACCGTTTCGATCGCATCGCTGGCGTCGCCAGCCACCGCGTTCGGAGGGGTCGTAGCGGCGACGGCAGCAAGCAGCAGGGACAGGGGCACGACTGCGGTCAGGATTCCGGTGCGCATTTCTCGCTCCACGGTGCGATGTCGTCGGCGGTGGGTTCTCCAACGCTACGGTTGGTCGAATCCATGGTTGCGGATCCTGCGATCAGTATATGACCACCATCCCCCCCATCGACACCCCCGCCCCCGTCCCCACCAACAACGCCCGCTGCCCCCGCACCAGCCGTCCCGTCCGCACCGCCTCCCACAGCGTCAGCGGCAGCGAGGCCGCCACGCAGTTGCCGTAGCGCTCCAGCGTCGTGACGACGCGGTCCTCCGGCCAGCCGAAGCGGCCGAGCAGGCGCAGGCCGGCCAGGCTGGCCTGGTGCGGGATGACGACATCGATGTCGCCGAGGCCGCTCGACAGGCCGGGCCGGAGGCGCTCGAGGAAGCCGGGGCCATGGCGGCGGACCAGTCGCAGCAGCGCGGAGCCCTCCATGTGGAACAGGTTGTCCGCGGGCACCGTCGCGGGGTTCGTCGAGTGCCGCCGCGTCCCGCCGCCGCGCACCTCGGTCAGCGCCGCGCCGTCGCCGTACGCCTCGAACCGCGCCACCTCGATCCGCGATGTGCAGCCGCGTGTCCCGGCGCCCGATGTCGGCGCCCCGCCGACCGCCGGCACGACGACGGCTGCCGCCGCTCCGTCGCCCAGCAGCGTGGCGCCCTCGGGCTGGTCGAAGTTGATGCCGATCGATGCGATCTCGGCCGAGACGATCACCGCCGTCCGGTACCGACCGGCGGCGATGAGCCCGGCGACGACGTCGAGCGCTGCGAGGAAGCTCAGACACGTCGCGTGGACGCTGAAGCCCGCCACCCCGACGCCGCCGAGGCCGAGCGCCCGCAGCGTCAGCGGGGCGCCGTCCGGGATCGCCTGCTCCGGCGTGCCCGAGGCGAAGACGAGCAGGTCGATGTCGGCGAGCGCCAGCCCGGCGTCCGCGACCGCGGCCCGAACCGCCGTCGCGGCATAGTCCGAGTTCGTGTCCCCCGGCGCCGCCCAGCGCCGCTCGCGCACGCCGTTGTTCCGCATCGCCCACCCCGCCGGCAGCCCGCAACGCGCCTCGACCTCGGCGCTGGACACGATGCGCGGCGGTAGATGGGCGCCCAGGCCGGCGATCCGGACAGCAAGCGAAGGGTGCGCAAGGCGGCGATCATGATCGGTCATCGGGAGCGATGGTAGTGGAGATCGCGCGAATCGTCGTCACGGCCATCGACGACGAGGTCGCCCGCTCTGGGGTTACCTTGGCGTTGGAAACTCCTCCATTGCTACGGAAACCCCATATGGCGCTCGGCAAGGTTGTTGGTGGGATGAACCAACGGATCATCGAGGAACCGCCAGAGCTCATCGAGTCGGCCGAGGATGGCGCGGGCGATCAGCCTGAGTCGGTGGCCGTGTTATGGTGTTGTGGCGCTCGACCATCGCGGCGAAGTCCCGCAGCAGGTGCGCCAATTGGACTGCATGGACGTAAGACTGTGGCGGTCAGTCGAACGGAACCTGCAATGACAGACCCAGCTGCCGCGGCAGGTTAGGTCCAGACATCAGTGCGGTCGACGATACTGACGTCTGGTTTGCGATGCTTATCCGCTCTTGAACAATTCCGGCCTAATACTGCTCTTCGATTTCATCGCGAATCGCCTCAAGAAACTGCTCACTCGTCATGCCATCCGCGAGATCGAATGGCGTTTCGCCATCAGGCCAAGTCACAGTGTTGCTATCTAGACGAAACATACCCATGGCATGGAGTGAGTAGGCACCTGGCCCCAGATCACCGAGGAAGAATAGATACTCGCCTTCGGGATCCGGGTAGTGTTGAAAGCGTACTTCCGTACTGCCCTGAAACAGCGATGGGTGCCCAAGCATGCGCACCTGGAAATGTTCAGTCTCGGCAACGTCATCGCCACCCAACAAGGCTTCCGATGAAATGACTTCGTGCAGTGAGGCTTTCCATCTCGTCGCAACAACCTGCTCTGTCGCATCCATTGTAGGAACGCCAGTGGGCCACCCGCCAATCTCAGTCGGGTCAATGGCAATTGTCTCGGTGAATGCGCCAGATACGCTGCCAACAACAATAGCATCCTTGTTCTCCACAAGTTCACTGAGAGACCGCCAAGGCTCCAGACTCTGTGACGCAGCACCCTCAGGCGCTCTAGATCTTGTACTTCCCAAGACAAGAACGGTTACCGACATTAGAAGGAGCGCAATCAGAATCGGATCGACAGGGAACGACCTGCGCTTGTTCATTTCATGCCTCATTGTGAGCGGTGACTTCAACATCGAGTTCTCTGGCGTCGTGAATCTGGAGAATCAATATGTGTCGTTGATCAAATCGATATCATCTTCGCTAAAGAATGCGGGTACTTCGGTTTCCCAGTCGCAGAAGTACAGTTCGTTGATTACCGAATAGGGACTGCAGTTGCCGAATCCAAATAAGCCAATATTGTGTTGGAATCCGAGGGCATGCATTGTTTCGTGTCTCAGTAGCATGTTCTTAAAATAGGTCCTCGTGGCCTCATTTGTGTACAAGGAGTGATTGTATGCGTAGACTTTGTTAACAAAAATGTAGGCCTCAGTGATCTTGGCGGTCTCCGTGTTGCACAATCCAGTTAGGTGTGCTTCTGCGTAATTATTCTTGGGGCTGCACTAGCCGAGTCACTCGTTGCGATGAGAAAAAGTGATGCGATAACAATCGCCAGGGAAATACGCCAATGCATGACTATTACACTCCTTCATTAGTTCTACGCCATGTTCAGCATAGCGCGGTTGCGGTGCCAAGGGGAATATTAGAAGCTAAGGCGAGAATTGCCCGCGAGACGCTCAGCCTCTGGGAGCTTACGCCTTGGTCATAGGCGAAGTATACCATGACTGTCAATAGATCGTTTGTGCGTAAGTGTTCAGCCGGTTGCCACGGCGGAGGACTGGGCGTAGGCTAGCGGACGGCATACCACCAATCGACGCCTCGATTATGAGAATCCGCCGCCGCGTAGCCGCCGCGCAACCGTTAATCGAGGTGTCGCCCCGGTCCAAGACACCTCCCGGGGACGATTGGTTCCGAGCAGCTTTTCAGACGGCCTACTTCGAGCAACGTCCGTGCCAGAGACCCCATGCGGGTGTTCATGGGACTCGATGTCAGCCTACTCTCCCACGGTAGCGCGCCGGCGTAGCACGGCCGCTCGTGGCTGGCTACGGCTCGGCGATCGCCGCGGTGATGTCCCGGCGGCTCAGGTCGGCGGCGACAGAGCCCGTTGCGGCAAACGCACTGAACAGATCGGCCGCCTCAAGGGCCGTCCAGACCTCTGATGCGCGCATGTCGATCAATCCAGCTGTTGAGACAATCGTTGCGATTGCGTCAGGGCCGGGCGAATCCAGTCGACCAAGAACAACGTGGGTGGTGCGCGATGGGCTCTCGAAGTGGCACTCGACGGTCATGCGCTTCGCGTTGCCTGCCGCTTGTAGATAACTGCCGTCGGGCGCGAGCAGGGCAAGAGGGGAGGGGCCTGAGCTGCGCAGGCGCTCAAGCTCCCGGCGGATGACGTCCTCGGAGGGGTCGGCAATCGGGTGCTCAATGCCCTCTCCCTCAAGACGAAAGCCGCCCTTCATAGGCGGCGGGGCGAGTGGCAAGGGTCGTGGTGTGGCCGGGCGCTCAACTGCACGGCGAAACGTTGGCTCGGGCGGGGCCTCGATCGGCCGCGGAACATGGGGTTCCTGTAGTAACGGAGAAATTTCCAACGCTAAGGGAACCCCGCCCTCAGAGTCCCCGCCGCACGACCCACGGCGCGACCACGCGGTTGGCTAGAAGGGCCAGCACCGCCCAAGCCCGCCGCACCTCCGGCCCCAGATGCGCCGTCGCCGCCGCATGCCACTCCACCGCCGGGTCGCCGCCCCGCACCCGCTTGAACGCTCCGACGCCGGCCGATGCGTGCACCGTCCATCCCGCCTCGGCCGCGTCGAGGATCGCCTGCACGCTGAGCAGCCGGTAAAGCGCCGCCTCGATCGGCAACGACGTGTCGTAACCGAACAGCGGCTGCGTGACGAACCCGCCGCGCGCGAAGCTGCCCAGCACGGCGTCGATCCGGCCGCCCGGCGCCGCGAAGGCCCGGAACCGCAGCCGGCTGTCGGCGAGCGCGCCGGCGATGAAGGCGTCGGTCAGCTGCGGGTTCTGGCGCGGGTACTTCGTGAGGTAGAGCTGACGATAAAGCGCCGCCAGTCGCGGCACATCGCGCTCACCGAGGTCGGCGCCGTCCACGAGGCGGTACGGCGAGCGGCGCAGCAGCGATCGATCGGCCCGCGTCTGCTTCCGTCGCAATGCCGTGGCCGGATTCTGGTACCAGACCTGGCGCGCGAACACCCGCCGGCACCCGGCCCCGTCGAGCGCCGCCACGAGCGCAGGATTCCCTCGCGCATCGACGGACCGCCAGACGATGGGGCGATCGGGGAAGGCGTCGACGAGGGCGCGTGTCACGGCGGCGGCAACGTCGGCGACGCCCGGCGGGTAGAGGTTCGTCGACACCAGCCAGTTGTTCACGAGGACGGCGCGGTCGAGCCCCGCTCGCCTCGCCACCGGCGCCAGCGCCCGCAGGAGCCCCCCGACGACCGCGCCTGCCGCCGCCCCCGCCATCCGCTCCGCCTCGGCCCGCGGATACACAACATAGTGCGCGAAGAGCGACGCCACGAAGCTCGCCTCGTCGGCAGGCTGTTGCGGGGGCTCGCGCCGCTCGGCCTGCGTGCCGGGCTCGACCGCGCCCGCTCGCGTGACCGTGTACGGCAGCACGACGTCGCCGGCACGCACGACGCCGACGTCGCACGGCGCGTTGGCCATCATCGCCCCCGAGCCGATCGCGAGAAGGGGTGCAATCCAGCGCCGTGCCGCCGCTCCCTCCCCTCCCAATGGCCAGTCGACGTCGGCGTCGCCCGGCGCATGGACGACGACACGCGCGTGCAATGCAGCCGCTGTTCTCACCCCTCAACCCGTAATCCTCCCCCTCCCCCAAACTTGGGGGAGGGGGTCGGGGGGTGAGAGCCGTAGGCCGTCGACTGAAACGCAATCGTCCCGCTCACCGTATACCCTCCCGTGGCCGACGCACCCTTCGCGCCGCCGGCCCAACATCGAGCGCCCAGCGCCGGCGCCATCAGGAGCCTCTCATGTCCACAGACCCCCTCGCCCATCCCGAAGTCCGCAACCCCGGCACCGCCGCCGTCCTCTCGCTCGTCATCCCCGGCATCGGCCAGTTCTATACCGGTCACTTCTTGTGGGGCATCTTCTGGCTCGTCGTCACGCCGGGCTTCTGGATCGGCACAGCCGGACTCTTCGGCTGGCCGTTTCACATCTTCTCCGCCTGGCAAGCATACCGCCAAGCGGAGCGACGCAACCGGCGCTGGTAGGCGATCCCGTCGACGCGGCCGCCCGCTTCACGCTGCGTCGACGGACCACGCCCGCACCAGCCGCCGCCGCTTGTCCGGCCCCGGCCGCTCCGGTCCGAGCGGCCCGACTTCGACGTCCGGCGGCCGCGCCCCGGCATCGATGAACGCCGCGCGCAGCCCTTCGGCCGCCCGCCCGCCGGCCCCGAGCGGCTCGATCGCCAGCTCGATGCGCCCCGCCGCCGTCTGCACGGCCCGCCAACCGATCGCCTCGGGCGCCGCCACGACGAACGCCCGCCGCAGCGCGTCGGCAAACACGGGCACCCGCCCGACCGCCCCCTCGCCGATGAACACATCGTCCCGCCGCCCGTCGACCGCCGCCAGCGCCCGCCGAGGTGAACCGCACGGACAGGCGTGCGGCGCGGCCACGAGGACGTCGTCCAGGCGGTAGCGGATCACCGGCTGCGTCGTGCGGTGAAGGTCGGTGACGATCGGCGTGAAGTGCGTTCGTGGCCGATCGTCGCCCGCATGCATGACCATCGCCGCGCCGCCGCGCCCCCCCGCGACGTCGATGCCGGCCCCATCCAGCCACTCCGGCTCGATCGCCACGATGTCCTCGTTGACATGCAGCGTTCCGCGACCGCACGTCGCGGCCAGGAACCCTTCCGTGGCCTGATAGACCTGATGGACCGGTGCGCCGAACGCAGCGCGGATCCGGGCCTCGTCCGGCGGCTCGAGCGTCTCGGCCACGCTGATCACCTTGCGCGGTCCGATCCGCAGCCGCCCCCCGGCCGCCTCATCCGCCAGCGCGGCCAGCAGCGACGGCGGGCCGACGAGAACCGTCGGGTCGAGCGTCGCCAGCGGCGACAGGTGGGACTCGAACGGCTCGCAGAGGTCGAAGAACCGGAACCGGAGCCGTCGAGACCCGACGGCCTCGTACAGCCGGCTGTTCGCCCGCAGGAAGAACGCCACGCGGTGCCGCGCCAGGATGCTGCCCGGCAACGTCCGCGCCAGCACCGCGCCCGCCCACGCCGCCCGCTCCCGCGCGCCGGCGACGAACACCCCCCGCCGTCCGCTCGTCCCGCTCGACAGCCCGACCGCCACGTCGCCGAGGAGCGGCGCGAAGTCCCGCGACCGCTCGGCGCCATCCGCCACCGCCAGCGCATCCGCCAGCCGCAACCCGCAGGTGGTCCAGCGGTCGAACGCGGCCATCAACATGCCCTTGTCGACGATCGGCCACGACCGCCAGTCATCGACACCGCATCCGGCGAGATGATCTCGATAGAACGGCGACGCCGCCACGACCCCCGGCAGGAACCGCCGCGCCCGCCGCTCCTGCCACCGCGCCACGCCCGCCGGCGTCCGCACCCGCGCGTCGAACGAGCGCGTGCGCAAATAGGTCCGGAGCAGGACGGCCCCGCTTGTCGCCACGATACCCTCCTACTCCACGGCCAAGCTTCCTCCCCCTCCCCCAGACTTGGGGGAGGGGGTCGGGGGGTGAGGGCCTCCGCGCGCCACCCACCCCACCCCCGCCGCCACCTCCGCGCAGTGCAGCGGCACCACCCGCACGGCGTCACCCTTCGCCAGCTCGTGCAGCGCGTCCAACGTCGCGCGCCACGCGCGGTGATCGGGCGAGAGCAGCCGCGCCAGCACGTGCAGGTCGTGCGGCGCCCGGATGGAGTGGCTGTGCCAAGCCGCGTCGGCGGCGATCAGCGTCGGGCCGGCGGATGCCGCGTGAAAGTACACGCCCAGCTGTCCCGCCGCATGCCCCGGCAGCGGCACGCCCCACAGCGTCCCGTCGCCCAGCACGTCGATCCCGCGGCCGAACGGCGCGACCTGCGGCGGCAGCGGTCGCAGCCCGCCCGCGTCGTCCAGCACATCGGCGCGGCTGCTGAAGTCGTCGGGCAGGAGCGCCGGCAGGTAGGCCTTGCGCACGGCGGCCAGCCCGCGCAGATCCGCCACCGCCGCCCACGCCGAGGCCGTGAAGACGATCCGCGCCCGCGGAAAGTCCCGCAGCCCGGCGATGTGGTCGCCGTGGAAGTGCGTCACGACGATCGTCCGGACGTCGTCGGCCCGGATGCCCCGCGCCGCGAGCCGGTCGACGGCCGTCTCGCCCGGCGGCAACGTCACCGGCGTCAGGCTGCGGTACAGCCTCGCCGGCCAGCGCGCCGTCGCCGCTATGAACCGCGGCGCGTACCCCGTGTCGACGAGGACGACGCCCGCGCGCGGGTGCTCGATGACGCCGAAGAGCGCCGGAAAGCGCAGCGACCGCCACGACGCATCCGGCCGGGTGACGCGCCCGGGGTGGGTGCAGAAGCCGGCGACATCGAGGGCGAAGGGCAGCGGAACGGTCACGGGGTGCCGCGTGTTCCGAAGCGCTCGACGTCCGCCGGCCGCCCCGCGCGCCACCATGCCACGAACCGCGCCAACCCGTCCTCGGCCGGCAGCCGCGGCGCCCAACCCAGGTCGCGCCGCGCCGCGCCGATGTCCAGCGTCTGGCTCGTCGACAGGACGGCGACGGCGTAGCGCGACAGCCGCGGCTCGCCGGGCCGTCGCAATGCGGCGTGGACCATCTCGTTCGTCCAGCCGATGGCGAACCCAAGCCGCTGCGGCAGGCGTCCGCGCGGCGGCGGCAGCTCGAGCGCCTCCGCGAGGCGCGCGATCATCGGCCAGATCGGCACCGGCGCGCCGTTCGAGACGTGGTACGTCCGACCGCGCACGATGCCCTCGGGCGCCGTCGCCGCCGCGATGAGCGCATCCACCGCATTGTCCACCACCGTCACGTCCGCCACCGCCCGCGCGTCGCCGATGACCGGCAGGCGCCCGCGTTCGAGCGCCGCCACGATCCGCGGCAGGACCGCGGCATCGCCCGGACCGATGAGCGCACGCGGCCGCAGCACGACCGCCGTGCATCCTTCCGCCGCCGCGGCGGCGACCAGACCCTCGGCCGCGCGTTTGCTCGCGGCGTACCGCGTCGCCGGCCGGGGCAGCGGATCGCTCTCCTGCACGGCCAGGCGATCCCGCCACCGGAAACACACGCTGGGGGAGGAGACGTGGACCAGCCGCCCGACGTTGCCGCCCCGGCAGGCGGCGATGACGGCGGCCGTGCCGGCGACGTTGGCACGGTGGAACGCCGCCACCGGGCCGAACGGGGTCGACAGCGCGGCGCAGTGGAACACGACATCGGCCGATCGACAGACGTCGTTCAGCGGCCCCCCGGCACGATGCGCGTCGTCCGTCGCCAGGTCGTGCCGCACGAACGGTACGCCGGCCGCCTCGAGCGCCGCCCCGGCCGCCCGATCGCGCCCGAGCCCGACGACGGACCAGCCGTCGGCCGCCAGTCGCCGTGCGAGGTGGCCGCCGAGGAAGCCGGTGGCGCCGGTGACGACGGCGCGCATCACGCCGCCCCGGCCGCGTCGAAGTCGGTGCGCCCGCCCGTCCGTCCGTCCGCCCCGCCGCCCTTGCCGACGGCCTCGCCGTCCCAGCGCATGTCCACCGTCATCGCGTCCGCCACGCCGACGCCGTGGCCCACCGCGCGAGCGACGCACTCGATGACCGCCAAGGGCTGGGCGAATGCCGGGCGGATGTCGCCGTGCCTGGCGAACGCATCCCGTCCGTTCGCCAGGGCGGACAGGGCGATCCGACGCAGATCGGGGCGGCGCGCCCATCCGGGCGCACCCATCCGGACCGCCGACTTGATCGCCGTCACGGCACCGGTCACGGGCCGCACGATCTCGGACGGCAGCGGGGCAAGGCCGGCGGCGGCCAAGAGCGCGGTGCCGAGCGCCGGATCGCCCTGCCACAGGTTCGCGCCGCTCGTCGCCCGGGGATTGCACTCGACGGCGTACAGTCCGCCGGGCGCGTCTCGAGCCTCGCCTGCGGCGACGGCGCCCTCGATGAAGTCGAATGAAACCTGTCCCGACAGTCCTTCGGACGCGCACATGCGCGTCACCCAATCCTCGGCCGCCGCGTGCTCGACGGCCTCGAACACGACGGCGGCCCGGCTGTAGACGATGGCGGGTCGATAGGCGCCGTGAGCGATGACCGCTCCGTCGCGCACGACGCTGTACGTGCACAACCCGCGTCCGTCGACGCGCGCCTGTGCCACCCACGGCGCCTCCGCCGTCGGCCGGACGCGCCGCCGCACGACGGCCGCAGGCGCACCGACGAGCGTCGCCGTGGCGAAACGCGACCACGCCGGCTTGAAGACCCAGCGGTCGGGCGGACCGTCGGCGAGGACGGCCTCGACGTCGTCGGCCGCGGAAAGGCGGCGCGTCGAAGGCACGGCCAGTCCGTGCCGCCGCGCCGCTTCCGCGAACGCCGCCTTGTCGTGCAGCCGCGCGACGACGTCGCCGGTCGGTGCGACGAGGCGGCAGCCGCGCGGCAGGAGGCCGGGACGGGCGGCGATCCACGCGGCCAGCCAGTAGCCTTCCTCGCACAGCGGCACCACGGCGTCGACGCCCTCCGCCCGTGCCGCTTCGGACACCGCCGACGCGAATGCCCACGCGTCGGCGCGCGGCGCCGGCAGCCGAACGTAGCGCGCCACGGCCCGCGACCAGCGCGCGGGCGGCCAGCGCCATGCGTCGGCAGCCACCACGCGCGCGCCGGCGGCGGCCAGCGAGCGGGCGACGTCACAGGCGACGGGGGCGCGGACGCCGAGGAGGAGGACGGTCGGCATGGGCCGGAGTGTAGCGGAGTCGGCGCGCGGCCGGAGGGGAGGGCTGCCAAGGCGTTCGAGCCAAGGGGCTCAAGCAAGTGGCAGGACGCGCGTGCCGGCGCTCGAGCGTTGGGCCTCAAGTGCCGGCCTTCGAGCGCTGGGGCTCAAGTGCCCGGGTTCAAGTGTCCAGGTTCAAGTGCCGGCCTTCGAGTGGTACAGTATGGTGCATGCATCGACGACGACCGACCGCCGCCACCGTCGATCCGCGGGCCGTCGATCGGACCGAGCGGCCGCCGGTCGACGCGAACGGTGACCCCACCACCGCGTGGCGCAACGACGTCCTCGCCCCTTTCGTCGCCAGGACCGGTCTCCGCCGCCCGTCCTTCGCCACGGACAGCGGCCTGCCGTTGGACGACATCGACACGCCGGCGGACATCGCCGGCCTCGACGTCGCGCGCGACCTCGGCCTGCCCGGCGCCTACCCGTTCACGCGCGGCATCTACCCCAGCATGTACCGCGGCCGGCTCTGGACGATGCGGCAGTACGCCGGCTTCGCCTCGGCCGCCGAGTCGAATGCCCGCTACCGCTATCTGCTCGACCACGGCCAGACCGGCCTATCGGTCGCATTCGATCTGCCGACGCAGATCGGCTACGACCCGGACCATGCGATGGCGGCGGGCGAGGTCGGCAAGGTCGGCGTTTCGATCTCCAGCCTGGCCGACATGGAGGTCCTGTTCGACGCCATCCCGCTCGACCGCGTGAGCACGTCGATGACGATCAACGCCACGGCGTCCGTCCTCCTCGCGCTCTACGTCGCGGTCGGCAAGCAGCAGGGCGTGCCGATGGCAGCGCTCAAGGGCACCGTCCAGAACGACGTGCTCAAGGAGTACATCGCCCGCGGGACGTACATCTACCCGCCGGCGCCCAGCCTGCGGCTGATCACGGACATGTTCCGCTTCTGCGCCGACGGGATGCCGGGCTGGAACCCGATCAGCATCTCGGGCTACCACATCCGCGAAGCCGGCGCCACCGCCCCGCAGGAGATCGCCTTCACGCTGGCCAACGCCATCGCGTACGTCGACGCCGCGCACCGCACCGGCCTCGACGTCGATCGCTTCATGCCGCAGCTCTCGTTCTTCTTCGTCGCCCAGAACAACCTCCTGGAGGAAGTGGCCAAGTTCCGCGCCGCCCGGCGCCTCTGGGCCCGCATCGCCCGCGACCGCTTCGGCGCGAAGGACCCGCGCAGCATGATGCTCCGCTTCCACACCCAGACGGCCGGCGTCGCCCTCACCGCCCAGCAGCCGACGAACAACGTCGTCCGCGTTGCCATCCAGGCGCTGGCGGCGGTCCTCGGCGGCACGCAGAGCCTGCACACGAACTCGATGGACGAGGCGCTCGGTCTCCCGACCGAGGAGGCCGTGAAGGTCGCGCTCCGCACACAGCAGATCCTGGCGAGCGAATCCGGCGTCGCCGACGTCGTCGACCCCCTGGCCGGCAGCTACCTCGTCGAGCGCCTCACCGACGAACTCGAAGCCGAAGCCGCGGCCCTCATCGCTTCGATCGACGGCTTCGGCGGCGCGCTGGCGGCGATCGAGTCCGGCTGGACGGCCGCCCAGATCGCCGACAGCGCCTACCGTCTCCAGCGCGAGGTCGAAGTCGGCGAGCGGGACATCGTCGGCGTGAACCGCTACGTCGATGACGTCGAGACATCGCCGCCCGTGCTCCGGGTCGACGAAGCCGTCGGGCGCCAGCGGGCGGCGGACCTGGCCGCCCTGCGCGCCCGCCGCGACGGTGCCGCCGCCGCCAACACCCTCGACGCGCTCCGCGCAGCCGCTGCGTCGGAGGCCAACCTCATGCCGCCGATCATCGCGTGCGTCGAGGCATACGCCACGCTCGGCGAGATCTGCGACGTGCTGCGGGCCGCGTTCGGCGAGTACCGCCCCGCGATGGTCCTGTAGGCGCACGGCGGGGGCCGTGCGACACACCGTTCCCCACGCATGGGCACGGCATGCCGTGCCCCCGCCCAACGGTCCGACAAGTCCCGCCAACGGATGCAGTCATGCCCAACCCGAACCGCCCGCTCCGCATTCACCACATCGCCATCGCCGTCCCCGACGCCGCCGCCGCCCTCACCTTCTGGCGCGACGCCCTCGGCCTTGAGGTCGGCGCCGTCCACGACGAGCCGGCCCAGGGCGTCGCCGTCACGTTCCTGCCGGTCGGCGAGGGTGCGATCGAGCTCGTCGAGCCGACGGACGCAGCGTCCGGCATCGCGCGCTTCGTGGCGAGCCGCGGCCCGGGGATGCACCACGTCTGCCTAGAGGTGGACGACCTCGATGCGGCCGTCGTCCACCTCAAGGGACGGGGCGTGCGGCTGATCACCGAGGCGCCCGTCAGCAACAGCAGCGGGCGCCGGCTGATCTTCGTCCACCCGTCCGCCACCGGCGGCGTGCTCGTCGAGTTGTACGACTCGTTGGGTGCCGACGCATCCAAACGGCCGTGAGCGGTGTCGAAGTGGGTGGCGCATCGCCATGGCGCACCGACAGCGTTGGGCAATCGGCGGCGCGGACGAATCGACGATTCGGGTGTTAGAGACGATTCGGGTGCTAAAGCAGTGTGAATCGGCGGGCGGACGGCCCTGACCGACCGAATCGGACGGAGGTGAGCACGTCGTGGGCCGCACATGGAACAGGACACCGATCACGAACGATGCCGCACCGGCAAGCACGGGACGATCGGCCGCCGCCCTCGCCGTCGCCCTCGCCGGCGGCCTCGCGCTGGCGCTCGTCGCGCCCGTCCGAACGCCGCCCGCGGGACGCGCCGCGGGCGACGGGCCTTCGACGGCCGGGTACACGAACTTCGAGACCGAGCCCGTCCGTCCGCTCGCGCTCGCCGCGGACGGCCGCCATCTCTTTGCCCTGAACACCGCCGACGATCGACTCGAGGTCTTCCGCGTCGCTCCGGACGGCCTCCATCCGCTCGCCGAGGTCGTCGTCGGCCTTCGGCCGGTGGCCATCGCGCTGCGGGGTGATCAGGCATGGATCGTCAACCACCTGTCCGACGCCGTCTCGGTCGTCGACGTACGGGATCCGGCGGCGCCGCGCGTCGTCCACACGCTCGCCGTCGGGGACGAGCCGCGCGACATCGTCATCGCCGGGCCCAACCGGGACCGCGTCTTCGTTGCGGTAGCGTGGCGCACCGACCTGACGATGGCCGGCGTCGGGCGGGCGGGCGTCTGGATCTTCGATGCCGATGCGCCGACGCTCGCGCCGCGGCGGGTCAGGCTCTTCGGCCAGAAGGCGCGCGCCCTGGCGGCCAGCGCCGATGGGACGCGCGTCTACGCCGCGGTCTTCGCCTCGGGCAACCGCACGAGCGTCGTCCACGAGAACGCCGTCGCCGAGCGCGGCGTGCCGCTGCCGACCGTCATCAGCACGACGGTGCAGGCCACGCCGCCGCCGACCGGGCTCATGGTCAAGCGCGTCGGCGACAAGTGGGTGGACGACGTGGGCGGTGACTGGACGGCCACCATGCCGTTCAACGTGCCGGACACGGACGTGTTCACGCTGGATGCCGCCGCCCTCCAGCCCACCGTCCTCGAAACGTGGTCGACCGTCGGGACGATGCTGTTCAACATGGCCGTTCACCCGGCGAGCGGCGAGGTCTGGGTGGCGAACAGCGACGCCCGCAACCACACCCGCTTCGAGCCCATCCTGCGCGGCGACACGTGGTCGCACCGGATCACCCGTCTCGCGCCGCGGGCCGCGCCCGTCGTCATGAACCTGAACGGCCATATCGAACACGCCGTCTCGCCCGGCCCGGAGGAGGAGCGGGCGCGGACGCTCGCCCAGCCGCTCGACCTCGTGTTCGCGCCCGACGGCCGGACGGCGTACGTGGCGGCGTTCCAGTCGGCGCAGGTCGGCGTGCTCGACGTCGCCGGCAACGTCGTGGCCCGCATCCCGGTCGGCTTCGGCCCGGGCGGCTTGGCGCTCGATGCCGTCGGCGGCCGGCTGTACGTCCTCAACCACCTGGCGCTGACGATCACCACGATCGACACCGCCGCCCGCACCGTGCTCGCCACGACGCCGCTGGCGTACGACCCGACGCCCGCCGTGATCCGCGCCGGCCGCCCGCTGTTCTACGACGCCGCGCGCACGAGCGGCCACGGCGACATGGCGTGCTCGAGCTGCCATGTCTTCGGCGACCTGGACAGCCTGGCCTGGGACCTCGGCGACCCGACGGGCAAGGTCGACGCGATGCCGTTCGGCCTCACCCACCCGGACGCGCGCCTCAAGCCGCGCAACTTCAAGTTCCACCCGATGAAGGGCGCGATGGTCACGCAATCGTTCCGCGGCCTGGCCGGCGCCGGGCCGATGCACTGGCGGGCCGATCGGTTCGCCGACGGCTCGCAGCCGACGAACGAACACGCCAGCTTCCTGAAGTTCCGAACGGCATTCCAGAGTCTGAACGGCATGGCGGAGCCGATCAGCGAAGCCGAGATGGATGCGTTTGCCACCTTCGTCCTGACGATCCATTACCCGCCCAACCCGCTGCAGAACCTGGACCGCTCGCGAACCGCCGAGCAGCAGGCCGGCTTCGATCTCTTCACGGGGAACAACAAGATCGACAGCGGTCTCACGAACTGCGCCGGCTGCCACACGATGCCGCTTGGCACGAACAAGCGGGTGAACTTCGAAGGGAACCGCACGAACCAGGACTTCAAGGCGCCGCACATGCGCAACATCTACGACAAGGTCGGCCGCTTCGACGTGCCGGGCGATCAGGTCAGCGGCTTCGGGTTCACCCACGACGGCGCGGTGGACACGGTGGCCCACTTCCTGGAAGGCGATGTCTTCGCGTTCCCCGGTGCGGACGATGAAGCGATCGCCGCCCGCCGGCGCGAGGTCGAGGCCTTCGTGCTGGCATTCGACACCGGCATGGCCCCCGCCGTCGGCGCCCAGTTCACGCTGCGCAGCGCCGCCGAAGCGACCGGCAACCCTCGCCTCATGACCGTGGTCCAGCGCGCCGCAGCCGGCGACTGCGATCTGGTGGCCCATGCCCGTGTGGACGGCCGCGAGCGCGGTTGGCTGAGCTGGCAGGGGCAGTGGCACCCCGACACCTCGTCCGAGCCGACGATGACGTTCGATGCCCTCGTCGCGGGCGCGGCGCCGGACCGTGAGCTGACGCTGCTCTGCACGCCGCCCGGCGACGGTCCGCGCAGCGCCGTCGATCGCGATCTCGACGGCTGGCGCGACGGCGACGAGCGGTCCGCCGGCACGTCGCCGACCGACCCGGCCGGCCATCCGCCCGGCGATCCGCCGCCGGTGCCGTGGCGGACCGTCGAACCTGGGACGCCGAGCGCCTCACCGACCGTCGGCACGCCCGCGACACCGACCGCGACGCGGCCCGCGGCCACGCCGCGGTCGACGCCGAGCCCGACGCCGCGGCCCGCGCCGGTCGGCATCCTCTACCTGCCGAAGGCCGAGTTGGTGCGCGACCATGAGGCGGCCCCGTGACGGGCCGTGCGGCCGTGCCGCGCGCCGCGGCGCATCGTCCATGCGGCCATGGTCCGAGCCGCCATGGTCCGAGCCGTCATGGTCCGAGCCCTGGCCGACGGAGACACGTTGCATGCGTGTCGATCGTACGCAATCATCAGTTGCGCGCCTGACCATCCGCCGGCCCGGCGGACCGTTGGTGCGCGGCGTGTCCATACAGACGGGGTTCGCGTCGTTACGGCGTTGTGCCGCATCGGCTGGAGATGGGTCACGGCGCCCGGATCACCGTGGCATGCCTGAAAGGAGGCACCTTATGCGCTGGGCTCGGATGACCGTGCTTGCGCTGACGGCCGCCGGAATCGTTGCGTCCGCCGCACCCGTGTCGGCTCGCGCGCTGAAGGTGAGTCGTCTGCCCGACGCCCTGATCGACTTCTGCTTGCAGGGCGCCAAGTGCGCCCCGGTCGCCATCGGCGACTTCAACGGCGACCGGATCGATGACGCCGTGTTCCAGCAGAACTTGAACGGCGATCGGATGCTCCATGTGCTCTTCGGCCCGTTCGGCAATCAGCCTCAGCCGGCCACCAAGCTCATGTTCGTGCCCGAGAACAGCCTGTTGGCTGTCGACGTGGCCGACATGAACGGAGACGGCCAGGACGAGCTGATCGTTGCCGACGTCAGCCACAAGCCCGACGTCAACCTGCAGCCGGCCGAGGATGAGCAGTCGGTCAACGTGATCGACTTCAACCTCCTCGAAGCGTACGGCGACGCGTACGGCAAGCTCGACCCGGAGTACTGGATCGGGCGGAACCGCGGGCCCTTCCTTTGGTCGCGCACCGTGCCGGTCAAGAGCACGTCCGATCAAACCGGCCGGCTCTCGGTACGTGCCGTCGACATGAACGGCGACGGCGATCTCGACATCGTCCTCGGTGTGGACCCGACGGTCAGCGCGGCCGTGACGCCGCGCGGCGGCGCGGCCACGATGCCGCCGGACACCGCCGCCGGCCGCCAGAGCGAGGTGATCGTCCAGTTCATGCCGCGCGGGTTCTTCACCGCGCAGCCCGGCGACCTGCCGGACGGCAAAGGGTTCCTGGGCCGCAGCTGGCCGTTGAGCGAACGCAAGACGGTCGCCGGACAGGAGAGCGTCCGCATCACCGGCCTTGGCGCCTGTGCCCGCGGCGGGCTCGGCGAGGTGGCGGACGTGACGGGCGACGCGGCACCGGACATCATCGTCCGGCGCTGCGAGGGCGGCCCGATGCCCGACCAGCTGGGCTTGGTCACGGGCCGGACGGACTGGCCGGCGACGATCACGATCGACGGCGCGATCAGCCCGTCGACGCCGCCGGTGCCGCCAGGCCCCGGCCCGGTGACGCCGCCTGAGCCGCCCCGCGGCGGCGGCTACCTGCAGTTGGACCCGCGCGGCCCGAGCGTGAACATCTTCGATAACCTGGCGACGTTCTTCACGGCCGATCTGAACGGGGACGGCGTGCTGGACATCGGGTTCGGCCAGGCGGACAAGACGCACGTGTGGCTCGGCGGTTCCGACGTGAGCGCGCGCCTGTTGGAGGACCGGTCGGACCGGATCTTCCTGGGCGCCGGCCTCGGCGGGTCGATGGCGAACCGCTCGTGGTCGCCGACGGACCTCGACGGCGACGGCCACCGCGATTTGGCGCTCACGCGCCTGCGCTCGTCGGCCTCGTCGAAGAAGGACCCGACGGGCCGGGTGACGTTCGAGAGCAGCTCGCCGACCGAGCCGCTGCACGTCTTCGCGCAGAATCGCGATTTGGACGAGGTGATCGACGTCACGGCGGACGCGCCGGACGCGGTGTGGAGCGACGCCTCGGTCACGCTGTGGGCACTGGGCGACTTCAACGGCGACGGCCTCGACGACGTGATGCTCGGCTCGCCGGCCTCGGCCGTCGAGTCGGTGTATCCCGTGATCTACGGCCCCTTCCTCCGGCGGTAAACCGTCGCACCCCCCGGGACGCCCGTCCCGCTCCAGCGCGCTCCGTGCAGACGGAGCCGACGCGAACCCCGGACCCCTCGCCCTTGCGGCGGGGGGTC
>JADYYS010000055.1 GCA_020853525.1 Ardenticatenales bacterium
GAGTCCGGGCGGTGGGGAGCCGGGCCGGGGCGCACATGCGCCCTGACCCGGTTCGCCATCGTCCGGAAACCGTTCTCCCTCCAACCTTACGTCACCTTCCGGTTACACAACTTTCCGGACGCCCTCGCCCCATCGACCGTCCGTGTCCCGTCAGCATCCCGTCAGTCACTTCGGTCGTACCGGGCGCGTCTTGCTCTACTGCCGGCCCGGCGCCGGAGACTGCCCGTCCGATCGACGGGCTCCCCCAACTCCCCCCCCAAGGAGACCGCAGATGACCTCCCCCCTCCGCTCCGTTCGCACCCTTGTCGCCGCCCTGACCCTTGCGATCGCCGCCACCATCCTGGCCGCGCCCCACGCCGCCTTCGCCGCGGCCCCCGCCGGCGCCGCCCAGCCCACCACCCTCGCCGACCACGCCGTGCTCGCCAATATGAACGGCGGCTCGCACGCGTCGTACACGCCCGTCCTTCAGGCGTGCAAGACATACACCGTGCGGCTGAACTACGACATGCGCCCCTACGGCATGCCTGTCGAGGAGGCGATCGGCTTCCAGGTCTGGAACAACAACGGCGACGCGCTGTTGACCGACAGCCCGTACGGCGAGCGGCTCTGGGAAGGCGGCTCGCAGCACTACTACCTCCAGAGTGTCCGCCGGGTCGACAACGCCTGGATCGAAGAGGTGACGTTCCACGTCCCGTGCGGCGAGACGAACCCGAACTATTCCATCCAGGTGTTCAACTATGCCCCGGAGAGCACGCTCCACTTCACGCTGAGCCTGCCGACCGACATGCAGTAGCCTCCGCCCGGTTCGACACGATCACGGCGATCCCCACGCCGGCCGGCGGACGCGTCGGCCGGCGTGGGGTCATCGGAGCGGCGCCGCGGGTCATGCGAGCAGCGCGACCACCTCGTCGTGCCCCCCCGCCTCCGCCACTTCGCGCGCCGTTTTGCCCTGGTAGTCCTGCCACGTCAGGTCCGGCGTGTCGTTGGCCATCAGGTAGCGGACGATCGGCGCGTTCCCGCCCCGTGCCGCGTTGTGCAGCGCGAACGAGACGCCCAGCCGCGCGCCGCGGCCGTGGAGCAGCGTGACGACGTCGACGTCGCCCGACAAGGCCGCGTGGGCAAGGAGCGGGATGCCGTGCGCGCCGAGCTCCTCGATGCGCGCTGCATCCTCGGCGAGCAGGCGATCGATGTCGGCCGTGCGGCCGAGCATCGCCGCAGTGCATATAGACAGCGGCGCGCCCGCGTCGAGCAGGAACTCGGCGATCGGTGTGTTGCCGACGTGGGCGGCGGCCATGACGGCCGTCTCGACGTCGCCCGGCCGCCACTCGTGGCCCATGTCGAGCAGGGCGGGGTGCTCGACGAGCATGGAACGGACCGCGTTCAGATCGCTGTGGCCGGCGATGACGAACGCACGAACGAGATCGGGCGACAGGGGTTCGGGCATCGAAACGCTCCTCGGCGGCGCGGCGGGCGTGTCGGATCGACTTCGACGATACTCTACGTCGATGGATCGAAGATCGCCCAACGGAGTCAGCCGATGTCCGGTTCACTCGACCGCAGCCGAATGGCCGGCACGCGCTGGGATCCGACGCAGTACATGCGCTTCGGCGACGAGCGGACGCGCCCGGCGGTCGAGCTGCTGGCGCGCATCCCCCACCCGAACCCCCGCGTCGTCGTCGACCTCGGCTGCGGCACGGGCAGCATCACGCGGCTGCTCGCCGAGCGCTGGCCGGCGGCCGAGGTCGTGGGCATCGATCACTCCCGAGAGATGTTGGCGGCAGCCGCGGCCGAGCCCTCCCCCATCCGGTGGGTCGAGGCGGATGCGTACGACTGGCGGCCGGAAGCGCCGGTCGATGTGCTCTTCAGCAATGCCACGCTGCAGTGGCTGACGGGTCACGACGTCCTCGTGCCGCGGCTGATGGGCTTCGTGGCGCCGGGCGGCTGGCTGGCGCTCCAGATGCCGCTGAACTGGGCCGCGCCGTCGCACCGGCTCATGCGCGAGACGCTGGCCGACGGAGGGCCGGACGGCGGTCCGCTCGGCACGACCGCGTTACTGGCCGCGCTCGACGTACCGTGGGTGGCGGAGCCGGAGCGGTACTATGACATCCTGGCCGACATCTGCCTCGCCACCGCCATCGACATCTGGGAGACGACGTACCTGCACGTGCTGGACGGCGACGACCCGGTCGTCGAGTGGGTGAAGGGCACGGGGCTCAGACCAGTCCTCAGCGGGCTGGACGACGGCGAGAGAGCGACGTTCTTGCGGGCGTACGCGCGGCGGCTGCGCGCGGCGTACCCTCGGCGGGGGGATGGGCGGACGGTGTTTCCGTTTCGGCGGGTGTTTGTGGTGGCGCGGAGGGCGTGAGGCGTGTACGCGACGCAACACCCGATTCCCATCCCCCATCGCCCTTCGCAACCCGATGCCCGGTAGGGGCAGGTCCCCGTGCCTGCCCCGTAGGCCGTCCCATCACGCGCCCCAACCGACCCAAACAAGGGAATCACAGGGCGTGGTGTGGGCCGTGGGGACGCGTGGAGCGTGGGGCCTACGGGGCAGGCACGGGGACCTGCCCCTACCGGGCATCGCCATCGGACCGTGGGCATGGGTCGTTTACGATGCGCCTACATCTTGGCGCCACGCCGCGACCGCCGTCCGCGTCGCTGCCAACCGCTGCCCCCACGCTGCGGCGTAGATCGCCCACGCCGGGTGCGCCGCCGCCCAGACGGCGTGCCTGCTCTGCGCCGCCGCCCAGCGCGCGTCGAGGGCGTCGAGCAGCGCGGCGACGGCGTCGTGACGGCCGGCGGCTTCGAACACGCCGCGCAGCATCATCCGGCGGTCGCCCATGCCGATCGGCAGGCCAAGGGCGGTGGCAGACGCGGCGATTTCGGTGCGGGTGAGGTAGAGGCCGGCATCCCGCGGGATGAGGAGCGCGTCGAGGATGTCGCGCAGTCGGACGCCGGCCGCCGGATCGGGGCCTCCGTCGGACGCGCGGCCGGCGCCATCCGTCGCGTCCTCGTCGCCCGTTTCGACGTCGAAGCCTGCGGCGATGCCGAGGCCGCTGTCGTTCCCGCGGAAGATCTGCCGCGGCGGTAGGATTGGCAGGACAGCGGCGGTCGAGGGCGGCAAGGTCGAGAGAGGCAGATCGTCGGCGAGGGAGAGCACGGTGTCGAGCGTTTGACGTGCGGCGGCGGCGTAGAGCGGGTGGATGTCGGCATGGGCGAGCGCGTCGGCGAAGATCGGGAGCCAGACGACGAGATGGTCGGTCAGGACGGCGGTCGCTCCGCCGCCGAGGTCGGCCAGCGCGAGCAGTTGAACGCCGAGGTGGTCCGGGGCCGGCACCCGCAAGCCCGGCGGCGGGGACCAGCCGCAGCGGGCGAGCGTCGCTCGGAAGCGTGCCGTCGACGGCGCGTCGAGCATCGCCGTCGGGTCGACGAAGACGCTCTCGTGCGGCGGCACGTGGCGGCTGACGAGGTCGAGCCACGCGACGGCGAGGTCGTGGCGCACGCCGTCTCCTCCACCGTCGCCACTGTCGCCGCCGCCCGACGGGACGTGCTCGGCCAAGCCCGGCGTTCGGCGCAGGGCGGCGATGAGATCGGCGTCAGGCTCGGCGAGCCAGAGGCGGGCAAGGAGGTGGGGGTGCGTTTCGGACAGGCGCGTGCTCAACGGCGGGGCTGCATGCGCATGAGCGGTACGACCGTGCTCTCCGGAGCCGGCACCTCAATCCTCGTCCGGCGTCGGCAATCCGGCGATGTATGCCTGGATCGCTTCGAGCTCGTCGTCGCTCAGCGCGGCCGAGTAGTCCTCCCACGGCATCTCGTCGGGGTCGAGTTCGTTGTCGGTCGGGTCGACGCCGGTGCGGATCGTGTCGCGCCACTCCTCGGCCGTCCACTCCTCCGCGTAGACCGTCAGATCGGGACCGCTCGGGCCGTTGCCGCCGTCCTTGCCTTGCAGGTCCTCGCCGTGGCACTCGGCACAGGCCATGATCGTCGTCAGGTACTTGCCCCACTTCTTCGGCGAGTCCGTGTCCGGCGGGTCGATCTCCTCTTCGATCGGATCCTGGACCGCCAGCGGGAACATCCCGGCGCCGATGAACAGGGTAGCCATCGGCCCGATCACGCGCTCGGGTACCTCGTCGTCGATCTCGGGCTGGGTACGGAGATAGGCGATGATCGCCGCGACGTCTTCATCGCTCATGCTGTGGAAGAAGGCCGACGGCATGATGATCAGCGGCCGGCCGTCGAAGCCGACGCCCTCGCGGATCGCGCGCGCGATCCGGCCGTCCGAGCGGTCGGCGAGCGAACCGCCGGGCGTGAGGTTCGGCGGGTAGAGGTCGCCCAGGTCCTCCAAGAAGTCGTCCTCGCCCCCGTCCAGCGGGGGATCCCCAGTGCTGGAATGGCAGCCCGCGCATGCCTCCGCCAGGTGCGCGCCGCGGTCGATCGCCGAGGCCGAGGCCTCGACCTCGATGTCGGAGATCGGATGGTCATCCCGGCTGCGCAGCCGATAGAGCCCGATCACCAGGACGACCGCCGCCAACGCCGCAGCGACGGCCACGACCCCCCCGACGATCGCGCCGATCCACCGCCCCCACGGCTGGGCGACCCGCCACGCCCGCCGCATCGCCCAAGCCGCGACGCCGGCCAGTGCCGCCGCGGCCACCACCAGCCACACCACGCTCATGTTCATCCTGCCCCTGCTCCTCGTGCCTTGTTCGGATCCTGTCGCTTCGGCAACTCCGGCAATCGGTAGGCGTCGCGCTGCGGTCGATACGCCCTGAGCAACCAGTACGGCCGCCGCGTGCCGTCGGGTGAGACGTCGTCGGCGCCGCGGGCCATGGCCAGCCACTCGCGGTACACCGCCATCGACCGCGCCGTGTCCACATGGACGTCGCCGAGGCGGTCGTCGGGCCGGGCCGGCTGGATCGTCACCTTCTGATGCCAGCAGTGCATGCCCGTCACCGGGTCCGGATGGACCGGGAACGTCAGGTTCTGGTGGACGCCGACGTCCTTCCACCACACGCGCGACGAGTCCGGATCGGCGCTCTCGAACGGTCCGGCGCCCCGGATACGGCGCATCGACCACGCCTGCCCATCGCCCTCGCCCGATGACGTCGCCGCCGACGCCGACGGGCCGTCGACGACCGGCACGCCCCCGCGCGTCAGATCGACGAGCGCCGTGCTGAAGTGCCCGCCGCCGTCCTCCGTCAGCCGCCATCGCCCGAGGTGGTGCGAGCACGCTGCGACGCCGGGGCGGATGCCCTCGGTCACCCAGAGGCGGTCGATGAAGTGGCCGATTTCGGTCGTGATCCGCACGAGGTCGCCGGTCTGCAGGCCGAGGCGCGCGGCATCGCTCGGATGGAGCCAGAGCGGGTTGTTGTGGCTGATCTCATAGAGCCACTTGCTGTTGCCGGTGCGGGTATGGATGAGCGTCGGCAGGCGGAACGTGCTGATGAGGACGACCTCGCCCTTCGCGCGGTCGACACGGCTGGGATGGACGTGGCTGGGCGTGTAGCCCGGTAGCGCCCACTCCGGCCAGCCCCACTCGGCCAGGGTGGGCGAGAAGAACTCCAGACGGCGGGAGGGGGTGTCGAAGCCGCGGCGAACGGCGGCGGTCGTGAGGTCGCGGGGGGTCGACGGCGTAAGGGTTGTATGGGTCGTATGGGTCTCATCGGACCTATTGGACCCATGGGACCCATGGGACCCTTGGGACCCATCCGACGCATCCACGACCCGCCCCACGACGCGCATCCCGTCCGCGCCCGCCGGAAACGCCGGATGCGGTGTGATGTTGGCGCCGTGCGCCGCCGGTGCCGGCGACCAGACGACGCCGTCCGCGTCCACGCGGGCGCCGGCGAGGAGGTCGGCGGCCACGGGCTGGTCGTACGGGGCGCCGGGGCCGCGGCGGAGCTCGAAGGCGCCGTACTTGCGCATGTAGGCCAGCGGGGTGAGGCCCTCGGCGGCGGCCTTCTCGGGCAGGCCGGGGACGTTGTGGTCGAAAAGCCAGCCGTAATAGTCGTCGACGGTCATCCGCTCGCCCGGCCGGTGCGGTGACTCGAAGTGCTTGCGGATGCCGAGCGAGCCGTCGGGATCGATCTGCCACGACAGGGCGATGAAGAACTCCGTCTCCTCCCAGACCTCGCCCGGGTTCGCCTGCCACGTGAACTCGACCGGCCGGCCCATCTTCTCGAGCGCGACGCGCCGCACGGGCTGGCGGAACGCGATCCAGCAGCCGGCATGCGTCTCCTGGCTCATGACGTCGTGGCGCTCGCTGGAATGGCCCATCGGCAGGACGTAGTCCGCGAAGTGGGCGGTCTCGCTCCACGTCGGGGTCAGGCAGACGTGGAGGCCGACCTTGTCCTCGTCCGTCAGCGCCTCGATCCACGTCGCACCGTCCGGGTTCGTCCAGACCGGGTTGTAGACGCGGGTGAAGTACGTGTCGAGCTTGGCCCGCCCCTCCTTGAGGAAATGGGGCAAGAGAAAAGACAGCTCGAAGAACGTCAGCGGGTACTCGCGCGGCCACGACAGCTCGTTCCAGCGCGGCGGGTTCGGCGCCAGCTGCGGCGGCCGCGGCACCCACTTGTCCCACGCGTTCATCGACGTCCCGCCCGACGTGCCGACGGAGCCCGTCAGGACGTTCAGCAGGAACAGGCAGCGCGCCACCTGCCAGCCGCCGAGGTTGCCCGCCGTCGCGCTCCGCCACGTGTGCGCGGCCAACCGCGAGCCAGCATCGGCGACGATATCGGCGACCTGCGCGATGACCGCCGCATCGACGCCGCTCTCCGCGGCCGCGAACTCGAATGTGTACGGCGCGTACAGCTCCAGGAACCGGCGCTCGAACTGCTCGAACGTGCGCTCGTCCCCCGGATGATCGTGCGCCAGCCAGGCCTCCCAGTTCACCCACCTCTGCACGAAGTCGCGGTCGTGCTTGCCCACGGCGACGATGTGGCGGGCGATGGCGAGCAGGATCGCGGCCTCGCTGCCCGGCCACGGCGAGAGCCAGTGGTCGGCGCGGCTGGCGGTGTTCGACAGCCGCGTGTCCATGACGATCAGCTTGGCGCCGCGGAGCTTGCCTTCGATGATCCGCTGGGCGTGCGGGTTGAAGTAGTGGCCGGTCTCGAGGTGGGCGCTGATCAGCAGGATGACGCGCGCGTTCGCGTGGTCCGGCGACGGCCGATCGAGCCCCGTCCAGTACGCGTACCCGGCGCGCGCGCTGGCGGAGCAGACGTTCGTGTGGCTGTTGTGCCCGTCGATCCCCCAGCCCCAGAGCACGTACTCCATCAGCCCGTCGTGCCCCGGCCGCCCGACGTGGTACATCACCTCGTCGTGCCGCTCCTCCGCGAACGCCGTGCGGATCCGCCCGCCGATGTCAGCGAGCGCCTCGTCCCACGTCGTCCGCACCCACTTCCCCTCGCCGCGCCTGCCGGCGCGCTTCAGTGGGTACAGGATCCGCTCGGGGTCGTGCACCTGGTTGTGCGTCGCCGGCCCCTTGGCGCAGTTCCGGCCGCGGCTGCCGGGGTGCTCGGGGTTGCCCTCGAACTTCTGGACGTCGAGTGTCTCCCGGTCGACGTAGGCGAGGAGCCCGCAGGCGCTCTCGCAGTTGAAGCAGACCGTCGGGATGAGCATGTAGTTGCGCGCCACGCGGCGCGGCCAGGCGCGGGGGTCGTGCTCGGTCCAGTCGTCCCAGCGGTCGGTGGGGGGGTAGGGGCGGAGGGGCGGGGTTGGCGGAGCAGGCGGGGACATCGTCATCGTGCGGCCTTGGGGCGAGCGGGTCGCGCGGCGCGCGTCGGCGCGGATGATGCGTCGGTTTGGACGGATGGGCTACTCCCTCATCATCAACTCGGTGAGAACGTAGTACACGCCCAGGCCAACAGCGAACAGCAGCGCCTGCAGCGCGCCGGCGCCGATGCGTCCCTGCCGAGTCGTAGCGCTGGCAATGAAATACACGGGGAGCAGCGTGAGGGGTATGACGGCGAGACCCCAGGTCGACAGGCTCGCTCCGAACGAGTTGTAGTGCGGATCCACGATGAGCGTGAAGAGGACGGCAGGTCCGCCCAGCACGTACCACATCACCACGTACAGGTCGACCATCCAGCCGGATCCAAGAGCGCTCAGTGCTCCCAAGATCGCGTACGCGCAGATCACGGCGATGGCGTAGATCGCGAGCGAGCGGCGGGGAGGCGGAGAGTCGACGATCATCGCGCCAGTCTATGCCGGCGACGCGTAGCGTGCCAGCTGGCTGTCATCCGCGGGTATGGACTTCCAGATCGTCGGCGACATCGTGGGCGTGGAAGTCATCGCGGGGTGCAGGACTCCCGGCGATCGCCCGGCCGTTCACGGCCGGGTGTTCATCGGGAGCCCGGAGCCCTGCACCGCACCGCACCGCAATGACGAAGCACCCGGCTTGATGAAGCCGAAGGCTACCTGATCCGTCGCTTCGATCCCCGGCTCACGACGCGATCGAAACAAGCGCACCCCTCGCCACTCCGTGGCTCCAGCCGTCCACGTCCGGTGGCGTCACCCCCAGCGCGGTGAGCATGCTCTTGATCTGCTCGCGGTGCTCCGTCGCGTGGTTGATGACCTGCACCATGACGACCCATGGCTCCACGAGGTGGCCGTCTCGCGTCCGGATGCGCTCGCTCCAGTGCGCAGTCGGCTCGTCGCGCGCGAGGGCCAGGAGGCCACCGCCGGAGTGCTCCAGCGACGCCGACAGCGCGTCGAACGGAAGCGGGTCGACGGGTCGCGCCTCGAGGGGAAGGGTCAACAACGCATGGTAGCCCCGCTGGGCCGCCACGAGGTGCGTCAACGTCTCGCGGATGCTCCCCTTCGTGGCGGTCTGCGGCTCGGCGTCGAGCTGCGCGTCCGTCAGTGCGGCGCACGCCTCGACGATCCGGCGGTTGGCCCAGTTGTTGTGCTCGAACAGCTGTACGAGAACGCGCTCGCCCATCGTGGCGCTCCTGGTTGCGACTCGGTTTCGTCAGCGGCTCAGTAGCCGCGCTCCTCCACGCACTCCACGATCCGCACCCGCGGCCCCGTCATCACCGTCCCCTCGACCTGCTGCCAGATGCCGCGCATCTTGGCGACGAACGCTTCGGCCATCGGCTGTGTGTCGAAGTCGAGCTCGATGATCACGTAGCGCACGTCATCGACGGGACGATAGACCCGGTAGCGGCGCACGCCCGACACCTCGCGGCCGGCGGGGTCGCGATCGAAGGCGGCTTTCCAGCCGTCGTAGTCGGGGACGGGGTGTTCGATCTGGACGGTGAGCATCGGACGCCTCCTGAGCGTTGGCCGTCGAAGGGGACGAACACGTGCCCATCGACCTCATCGCGACGCGACCGCGCTCATAATAGACCGGCTTGCCTGACCGTCCACCACATCAGGCAGGGGTACGATTCCAGTACCCATGTGTACTTGCTCAAGTACACATGCCGACGCACCCCGAATCCACATGCCGATTCCACTCAAGTACACATGCCGACATCGCGTGACTTCCACATGCCGATTCCCCCCGCCACCCGCGCCGTGACCGAGCCCCCCCGCCGCCTCTTCGTCGCCGTGCCGCTGGGCGCCACGACGCGCCAGGCGATCGAACGCCACCTCGCCCGCCTCGGCCCGCTGCCCGGCCGCCTCGTGCCGTCCGCCAACTGGCACGTGACGCTGCGGTTCCTCGGCGATGTGGACGCGCGCGGCGAAGCGGCGCTCGGGCGCGCCTTGGACGACGCGGCGTGGCCGGCCGCGTTCGGGATGACGTTCGGCCGCCTCGGCGCGTTTCCGACGGCGGCGCGAGCGCGCGTCCTGTGGCTCGGCGTCGACGAAGGCACCGCGGCGCTCTGCCGACTGGCGGCGCTCGCCGATGGGGCGGCCGAGTCGGCGGGCCTCGGATCGGACGGCCGCTTCGCGGCTCATCTCACGCTCTCGCGCGTGCGTCCGGGCACGCCGGGCGACGTGCGGCGGCTCGTCGATGCGGCGCCGGGGGCGAGGATTGCGACGACGGTGAGCGAGGTCGTGCTCTACGAGAGCGAGCTCGGCGGCGGGCCGGCGCGCTATGCCATCCGGCATCGGGTGGTCTTGGCGACGGCCGAACGTCCGGGCTAGGATCGCGGACCGATCACGGCTGCCGGGATGGCCCGGTTCCACCGTCCGTGGCTATACTCCCGCGCGCACCGCCAGCGACGTCACCGCTGTGCCAATCGCCACACCGGCCGGCCGACAATCGGCGCATCCGGCGAACCACCGAGGGGAAGCATCCATGAACTGGCTGATCATCGTCCTGCGCCTGATCCACATCCTGTTCGGCATCTTCTGGGCCGGCGCCATCTTCTTCATCGTCAGCTTCCTTCTCCCGACGGCCCGCGCCGCCGGGCCGGGCAGCGCCCCGTTCATGCAGCGCTTCGCGCGCTCGGGGTTCCTGCAGGCGGCGCTCGGCTCGGGATCGCTTACCGTGCTCTCGGGCGTGTGGCTGATGTGGCTCGTCGCCGGCGGCAACAGCGAGTGGTTCGGCAGCCCGACGGGCATCACGCTGTCCATCGGCGGGCTCGCCGCGATCGTGGCGCTCTCAATGGGATTCTTCTTCCAGCGTCCGACGATGAAGCGCCTCGCCGCGATCGCGCAGGCCATCGAGGCCGCCGGCGGGACGGCGACGGCCGAACAGCAGGCGGAGCTGCCCGCGCTCCAGGCCCGGATGGGCAAGATCGCGCGGGCCGCGGCATGGTTGCTGGCGGTGGCGGTGGTGTGCATGGCGGTCGCGCGATACCTCTAGCGCGCTGACATCGCCCGCCCCGCACGATCGGTCCCCGTGACGGGCGATGTCGCGACGGCAGTGCGCATTCCCGCGTATACAGCGCGTCCGCCGATCCGACCGATCCGACCGATCCGACCGATCCGACCTTCACATGCCGATCCGCACTTGGAGACGCCCCGCCATGCCATACGTCGAGATCCTCAAGCGCGCTTGGACCCTCACCTGGCGGTACAAGATCCTGTGGCTGTTCGGCCTGCTGGCCGGCACGGGCGGCGGGATCAAGTTCGGCGACATCGGCAACGGAATCAGCCGCCGTGCCGGGTCGCCGGGCGGCCGTGGCCGGATTCCGGGAATGCCCGAAGGGATGGGCGACAGGATGCCCTGGCGGGACGGCGGCTTCGGCCCGCTGGCGATGCAGTGGCTGCAGGACAACGCCGGCATGATCGCCCTCGCCGTGGGTATCGCCCTCATCCTCGGGCTCGTCCTGCTCGTCATCGGCATCGCCGCCAAGGGCGGGCTCGTGCACCTGTCTGCGCGCGCCGACAGCGGCGAGGCGGTGGCCGCCGGCAACGGCTGGCGGGTCGGCTTCCGGTATTGGTGGCGGACGTTCGGCACACACCTGGCCATCTTCCTGCCGATTCTCGCGATCATCATCGCCGGGGCGATGGTCCTCGGGGCGGTGGGGATCGGTTCGATGGCGGCGTGGAACGCGGAACGCCAGGGGATTGCCGGCACCGGGGCCGTGGCTTTCATCGGGCTGATGGTGCTGTTCTCTCCCTTCCTGTTCATCGCCATCTTCACGGCGAATCTCCTCCTCGAGCTCGCGCTGCGTCACGCGATCCTGGCCGACCAACCCGTGCTCGACGCCGTCGGCACGGCGTGGCGCAACCTGCGGGACCGCTTCCTCGACGTCTTCCTGATGTGGCTCGTCCAGTTGTTGTGCACCCTCTTGTTCGGCTTCGTGATCGCCGTCATCGCCGGCATTGTGCTGGTCCCGGCGGTGATCGCGGGGATCGCCGCCGAGAGCGTCGGCCTCGGCATCGCCTTCGCGCTTCCCGGGCTGGTCTTGCTGCTCATCCCGGTCGCCATCTACGCCGCCTGGCGATCGACGGCCTGGACGGTGTTCTGGCGCCAGCTGGTCGTTCCATCGACCGCCCCATAGTCGCCTTCGCCCACGCCGACGCCTGGGCGGAGTGGCTGGCCGAGCACCACGCCTCGTCGCCCGGCGTCTGGCTGCGCCTCGCGAAGGCCGCGTCCGGCATCCCGTCGCCGACGTATGCCGAGGCGCTCGACGCGGCGCTGTGCTATGGCTGGATCGACAGCCAGAAGAAATCGTTCGACGCCGACACGTGGCTGCAGCGGTTCACGCCGCGCGGGCCGAAGAGCGTCTGGTCGAAGATCAACCGCGAAAAGGTCGCCGCGCTCGTCGACGCCGGCCGGATGCGGTCGGCCGGGCTCGCTGCCGTCGAGGCGGCCAAGGCGGACGGGCGCTGGGACGCGGCGTACGACTCGCAGCGGACGGCCTCGGTGCCGGAGGACTTCCAGGCGGCCCTCAACGCGAGCCCCGCGGCCCACGCGTGCTTCGGCATGTTGAACAGCGCGAATCGCTACGCGATCCTGTGGCGCATCCAGACGGCCAGGAAGGCCGAGACGCGGGCACGGCGGATCGAGCAGCTCGTGGCGATGCTGGCACGGGGCGAGAAGCTGCACCCGTAGCGATCCGGCCGGGAGAAGCGTGATGCACGGCCATCCTCGTCGTTGGCTTGCGCCTTCATATTCGATAGATATAGAATCAGATTTGATCGATTCGATTCTGCGAACCGAAGAAAGACGAGCCCGATGATGGACAACACAGAGACGGAGGCGCTCAAGCACCTCGCCGCGCGTTTCGACGAGCTGAGCGCGGGCTTCACCCGCGAGGCCGAGCACAAGCTGACCCTGGCCCGCTCCATGCACGACGAACAGGCGGCCATCCGCGAGCACATCAAGATCGAGGTGATGCGGGCCGCGCGGAAGATGTTCGCCGGCAGCTACCGCGAGGCGACCGGCCGGCGCGGTTTGGTGGTGGACGTATGAGCGCAACCGGGACGGCCGAACGGGAACTCGAGGCACGCGCCGAGCTGTTCAAGGCGCTGGGACACCCGACGCGGCTGCTGCTCGTCAACCTCATCGCCTCGGCGCCGCGGCACACCGAGGAGCTGGCCGACATCGTCGCCCTGAGTCCAGGGACGGTGTCCCACCACATCAGCCTGCTGATGAAGGCCGGGCTGCTCAGGTCGCGGCGCGAGCAGTACTACCAAATGTACAGCCTCGTCGGCGAGGCGATGGATCGGCGGCTCGGCGATCTCGTTCGACTGTCGCAGCCCGGACTCGGCGCTGGCGCCACGCAGGACGCGTGGCGCCAGCGCGTACTGGACACGTTCTTCGTCCGCGGCCGGCTGTCGCGCATCCCTGCCCAGCGGAAGAAGCGCCGCGTTGTGCTCGATCGCCTGGTCGAGGACTTCGAGCCCGGTCGCGACTACCCCGAGTCCGACGTGAACCGGATCCTCGTCGACGCGCACGACGACGTGGCGACGCTGCGGCGCGAGCTCGTGGCGGAGCGGCTGCTCGTTCGCAGCGGCGGCGTATACCGTCGGAACACGTCCGATTCGCTCGTCGACGCGCCGCCCGCTACGAGTTCGGCACCCCCTGCGGCGCCATGACGTACGCGTATTCGTAGCAGAACAGCCCGACGATCGCCGCCGCTCCCGCGACCGCGATGCCCGCGAGCCGCGCTTCCGCCGGCAGCGACGACATCCCCCAGAGCACGCCGACGAGCGCCAGCGGGACGACGTGGCCGAGGCCGATCGCGCCCCACCAGAAGTGCCGCCGATAGCGCCCGTGCGTGATCTCGCGCGCCGCGATCGCCCCCTCGCGCGTGGCGTGCGGCATCGCGAACTCGCCGCCGAAGATGAGCAGCGCGTCGACGACGAGGGCGATCGCCATCGCCCAGAACGCGATGCCGAACGCGCGCAGGCCGGCGTCGGCAAACGGGACGTCGAGCGGCACGGCGATGGCGTCGACGACGAGGAGGGCGGCAGAACCGGCGGCGACGGCTTGGACGACGAGGTGCGCCGGCAGAAGCTGGCTCTGCCAGAGATCGCGGCCCTCCGCTTGGCCGAACAGGAACGCGGTGTACGCCGCGCTGGCGACGGCCAGCGCCGCACCGACGGCGAGGAGCATCGCGCGCAGCGGGCCGAGGGCGTCGGCGGCGACGAGGCCCGCCCACGTCGCGCCGGCCAGCGCCGTGTTCGCTGTCGCGACGAGGCCGAAGCCGAGCAGGATGAACGCCCCGCGCGTCAGCCATGACCGCCACTGCGGCCGCGTGAGGATCCGCAGAAACCGTTCGGGGCGATCGAGGTCGGCGACGAGCAGGCCGGCCGTGATCGCCGTGAACAGCGCCGCCACGGCGGAGGCGACTGTCGCCCACACGGGGTCGTCGACGCGGCCGGTCAGCGCCAGTGCCGCGAGCAGAATGAACGCCCCCGACCCGATCGCTTTCGTCACCAGGTAGGCCGGCACGGGCCAGTGCCACGGGGCACGGTGCTGGGCGTTGTAGCCGGTCTGGACCATGTGGCCCGCCTGGCTGCCGCCCAAGGCGATCGGGCCGGCGGCGGCCGGATCGCGGTCCGCCCACTGGAACCCGCCGGCAGCGGACGACATCGTCGGCACGAGCGTCACGGCGTCCGCGTCGATGTAGAACAACTTCGGCAGCGTGCCCTGCTCAGGCTTGCGGACGCTGACGTCGTGGCGCCCCAGGAGCTGGCGGATCGTGCTCGACGGATCGTCCAGATCGCCCGAGACGATGGCCTGCGTCGGGCAGACGACGCCGCACGCGGGCTCGAGGCCCAGATCCGTGCGATGACTGCAAAAGTGGCACTTGGCGGCCGTGCCGGTGTCCGGGTCCATGTAGATCGCGTCGTACGGGCACGCCTGCAGGCAGGCCTTGCAGCCGATGCAGACGTCGGGGTCGAACTCGACGATGCCGTCCGTGCGCTGGTACATCGCCGTGACGGGGCAGATCCGCACGCACGGCGGGTTGGCGCAGTGGTTGCAGCGCGTCACCTGGAAGAAGCGGCGCGTATCCGGGAAGGACCCCTTCTCCACGTACTTCACCCAGGTGCGGTTCACGCCGAGCGGGACCTGGTTCTCCTGCTTGCAGGCCGTCGAGCATGCATGGCAGCCGATGCACTTGCGGTTATCGATCAGGAAGCCGTAGTTCATGGCGCGGTTCCGCTCATCGCGATGGCGGCGACGTATGCGACGTATGCGACGTATGCGATGGCGGCAACGGTGACCCCATGGACATCGCCGGCCAAAACGTCCCGCCCCCGCACGGCGGCGGGAGGAACGACAGCTCGCGGAAGATCCGGGCGATGTCCTCCGCGTCAGGCGCCACGTGGTAGTGGCCGCTGTCGCCCGCGACGGCGATCATCATCGTGTTCAGCGGATCGGCGCCGATGCCGACGACGTGGAGCGCGATGCCGTTCGCCCGCGCCTCGTCGCCCGCCATGACCGTGACGCTCCGCCGCGCCTCGTCGATCTCGCCGTCCGTCACGGCGGCCATCAGGCGGATCGTGTCCGGCGGCGTGGCTGCGAGCAGCGCCGTGGCGGCGCGGATGCCCGTGTCGAGGCGCGAGCCTTGGGCTGTCGTCAGGCCATCCAGCGCCCGGCCGAGGACGCCGCGATCCGAGGTCAACGGCGAGAGCACCGCCGCGTCGGCGTTGAAGCGGACGATCGCGATGCCGTCCCCGGCGACACCGCGCCCGAGGAGGGCGACGACCTGTCGAGCGGCATCGACCGCCGCGTCCCGCTTCGGCCGGCCGTCGCGCGTGAGCGCATCCATACTCGACGAAGCGTCGATAACGAGCGCCAGCGCCACCGGGCGCAGGTCGACGACCGGGCAGCGCTCGCGCAGGGCGAGGGGCAAGTAGAGCGGGCGCGGCGTCGGCGTGGCCGTCGGCGTCGCGGTCGCGGTCGGCGTCGGCGTCATCGACGGCGTCTCGGTCGGAACTGCCGTGTCCGTGGCGGTCGGCGTCGCCGTCTCCGGCTCCGGTGTGCTCGTCGGGCTGGCGACCGGCGTGATCGACGGCCGGACCGTCGGCGTCGGCGTCGGAACGCTGATGCAGATCGATCCCCGCCCGCCGTTGTTGTTCCGCCCGTTGCCGTCTCCCCTGCCGCCGTCGACGCTCAATGCCGACGCGCTGTGACTGCCGACGATGTAGCCCATCTTGATCCGTCCGCCGCTGCCCCCGCCGCCGCCGTCGTCGGAGTCCGCGCCGATCCCGCCGTTCGCGTCGATCCGGCCGCTGTGCTGCAGCCGCCGGGCGCGGATCAGGATGCCCCCGCCCGCGCCGCCGCCGCCGGAATCGTTGGCCGAGACGAGCCCGTCCTCGCCGTTCATCGTGATGGTTCCGCTGATGAGCACGGTGTCCGCGATGAGCGCGACGGCCGCACCGCCGTTGCCGCCCCTGGCCGTGTCGCCGCCCGAGTCCGCCACGCCCGGCGCGCCGCCGGCCGAGCCCGGCTCGATGTCGTCGCCGCACGCCGTGCCGTACGCCCGGCCGCCGGTGGCGCCGCTCGTCGGCACGCCGTCCAGCACGCCGTCGCCGCCGCGCCCGCCGTAGCCGCCGCCCGCGCCGCCGTCGAACGTCTGCCGTCCGCCCTCGCCGCCGCCCGGCCCTTCACCGGCGTTCCGCACGACGCCGCGGTAGCCGGCCTCGTCGCCGAAGATCCGCGAGGTCCGGTCGATCTCGATCCATTGCGCGTGGATCTCGAGACGGCCGGAATCGCCGGTGCCCGAGTAGCGCTGCACCTCGATGACGGCGCGGTTCTTCAGGACGACGCGGCCGAACGTGTGGACGCCGGCCAGCTGGGCGCGGCCGCCGTCGAGGATGAGGTCAGGGGGCGGCGTGGGCGAGGCGTCGGGGGTGGGAGAGGCATCGAATGTCGCCACGGGCGTCGACGTCGGCGACTGGGCGCCGACGTGTGATGTCGGCCTCGCGGTGAGCGCGCCCGTGCCGATGCTCGTGGCGACAATCGCCCCCACGGCGATCGCGACGTTCGACGTTCGCCTTCGGCCGGTCATTGGGTCACCTCCCGCCACGGATTTCGCATTGTCTGCATGAGCACCGGCGTGCCGATCTTGATGTTCTCCCGCCGCGTCACGAGCCAGAGCACGAGCTCGGCGATGTCCTCCGGCAGGAGGCAGTTTGCCGGCTCGACGCGGCTCACATCACCCGTCATGTCGGTCAGCACGACGCCCGGGCAGACGGTGTTCACGCGGATCCCGAGGTCCTGGTTCTCGCGCTGGATGTATTCGCCGAGCGCGTTCAGCGCGTGCTTGCTCACGCCGTACGCTCCGTTCGTCGGGTAGTGCTCGAGGCCGGACTCCGAGCTGATGTTCACGATGTGCCCTCGTGCCTGTGCCCGCATGATCGGCAGCACGGCGCGGCTCATCAGGAACGGCCCGCGCAGGTTGGCGGCCATCACGCGGTCCCAGGCGTCGACGTCGTGCGCGTGGATCGCCCCGCCCTCGAACACGCCCGCGTTGTTCACCAGGATGTCGACCGCCCCGTAGTTGTCGTACGCCTCCGCGACGACACGCGCCACGTCGGCCTCGACTGCGACGTCGGCCGCGACGGCGCGCATCGTCATGCCCGCACTCGTGGCCTCGCGCGCCAGCTCGGTCACGACGTCGGCGCGGCGGCCGCAGATCACGACATGCGCACCGAGCGCCGCCATCGTCGATGCGACGGCGCGGCCGATGCCGCTGCCACCGCCGGTGATGATGGCCACCCGCTCCGCCAGAACGCTCATCCGCCCCGTCCGTTCATCGCCCGCGGCACGTTGCCCGCGGTACATTGCCCAGGGATCGTCGCATCGGTCGCATCGGATCACGGCGGATCATATGGGAGGTCCGATCAAAGGGCGAACGCACAGGCAATTGCGAATCGATCTCAATAAGACGATGATTGCCTCCGTGAACCACCCACCTCTTGCCACCCCGCTCGCCGACCGCCTCACCGCCGCTGGCCTGCGCTTGACCGCGCCGCGCCGCGCTGTCGCCACCGTCCTCGAAACCAGCGAGACCCACCTCGCACCGGCGGAGGTGCTTGAGCGCGCCAGGGCGATCTGCCCCGACCTCGGGCGCGCGACGGTCTACCGGACGATCGACGCGCTCGTGCGGATCGGCGCCCTCCGCCCGCTCTACCTCGGCGACGGCCCCGAGCAGCGCTTCGCCCTGGCGGAAGGCGGCCACCATCACCTCGTCTGCGCCGCTTGCGGCACCGTCGTCGAGTTCGACGACTGCCCGCTCGGCGACCTCGAGACGACGCTGGCCGCGCGAACCGGCTTCCGGATCCACGGCCACCTGCTCGAGCTGTTCGGCCGCTGCCCGGCCTGCGCATGAGCACGCCGATCCTCACCGTCGAGGACCTCACCGTCCGCTACGGCACCCGCGTCGCGCTCAGCGGCGTCACGCTGACCGTCGATCCGGGCCGGCGCGTGGCGGTCGTCGGCCCGAACGGCAGCGGCAAGAGCACGTTCCTCAAGGCCATCGTCGGCCTCGTCGAGATCAACGGTGGCCGGATCACGGTGCACGATCATGCGCCGGGACAGGACCGCTGCGTAGCGTACGTGCCACAGCGCGCCGGCCTCGACTGGCGCTTTCCGGTCACCGTCGAAGACGTCGTCCTCATGGCACGCGCACACCGCGTCGGCTGGTTGCGGCGGCCGGGGACGGCGGACCACGCGGCGGTGGACGCGGCGCTGTCCGCGGTCGGCATCACCGACCTCGCGCACCGGCGGATTCGCGACCTATCCGGCGGCCAGCAGCAGCGGATGCTCATCGCCCGCGCGTTGGCCCAGGAAGCGCGCCTCGTGTTGATGGACGAGCCGCTGAACAACCTCGACCAAGGTTCCGCCGAGACGATCGTCGACGTGATGGACAATCTGGCCGCGAACGGCGTCGCGGTCCTCGTCGCGCTGCACGACCTGGCGCTGGCGGAGGCTCGCTTCGACACCGTGCTGCTCGTGTCGGGACGGATGATCGCGTACGGCCCCCCGTCCGAGGCGCTGTCCGAACGGAACCTGATCACCGCGTACGGGGCCGGGCTGCAGGTCGTCGACGGCACCGACGGCCGCCGCGTCGTTTCCGATCCCGGCTGCTGCGACGACGGCCATGCCGCGCACCTGCCGCCGGTCGTCGTTCACGGTGGGGCGGCCGGCCTGCCTTCCGTGGGCTGGACGGCCGGCGACGCTGCGGGTCTGTCGGGCGAGTCGGTCACGCGGGGGCACGGTGGCCGCCGTGCCTGAGTGGGCCGGCGCACTCGGCGATTGGCTCGCGGGGCCGTGGCAGGCGGCGTTCATGCTGCCGAAGTTCGCGGCGGTCGCAATCCTCGCTGCGGTGTGCGGCGTCGTCGGCCCGTTCCTCATGCTTCGGCGGATGGCGTTCTTCGGCGACGCGCTGGCGCACGCCATCCTGCCGGGCGTTGCGATCGGCTACTACGCCGGCGGTCCGAGCGCCGGGGCGATGTTCGGCGGGGCGCTCGGCGCCGCGCTCGTGGCCGCGCTGGGCATCAGCGCGATCCGTCGCCGCGCCGACGTCGGCGAGGACAGCGCGATCGGTATCGTGTTCGCGGCGATGTTCGCGCTCGGGATCGCCCTGATCTCCCGCCGCGGCGTGCGGATCGACCTCTCGCACATTCTCATCGGCCAGCTGCTGGCCGTCGGCTGGGCCGACGTCCTGCGGATGGCCGTGGTGGGCGGCGGCGTGCTGGCGGTCATGGCGCTGCTCTACAAAGAGCTCGTCATCGCCAGCTTCGACAGCGTACTGGCCACGACGCTTCGCCTGCCGACGGCCAAGCTAGACGCGCTGCTGCTCGTGCTCCTGGCGCTGACGATCGTCGTCGGCCTGCAGGCCGTCGGGGTGGTGCTGATGGTGGCGTTCCTCATCACGCCCGCGGCGACGGCCTACCTCGTCACCGACCGCTTGCCGTCGATGATCCTCGTCAGCGTCGGCGTCGCCGCGCTGTCCGGACTCATCGGCCTCTACCTGACGTACTACGCCTCGATCGCCGCCAGCGCGGCGATCGTCCTGCCGTGCACGTTGTGCTTCGGGGCGGCGTTCGTTTGGACGGGGGTGACGAGGCGGGGGCGGGGCGATTCGGGGGTGATGTGAGGGGTGGGCGGCCTGCGGGCGACGCGTTCGCGTCGCCCCTACAAGAGGGCGCTGTCGCCTCGGCGGCGGCGGGCGACCTTGATCCGGGCCTCGGCGCGACGGAGGGCGTGGATCATGTCCAGGCGCTCGGCCTGCGCCGGCGCTTTGGCGATCGCATCGAGCGCCTCGGCCCGCGCCCGCTCGGCGCGCGCCAGGTCGATCTCGTCGGACTGCTCGGCCACATCGGCCATGATGAGGACCTGTGGGCCGCGAACCTCGACGAAGCCGCCGCCGATCGCCAGGATGTCGCGGCGGCCGGGGCGGACGATCTCGATCTCGCCCTCTTTCAGGGCGGAGAGGATCGGCTCGTGGCGCGGCAGGATGCCCATCACGCCCTCGCTGCCCGGCACGACGACGATCTCGACATCATCGGCGTTGTAGACCTCGCGCTCCATCGTCACGATGTTGAGCGTCAGCGGCATGGTTGGCTCCTTGAAGCGTCGTGGTTGGGGCGACGTGCCCGGGCAGCCAAAGCTGGCCCGCTAGGGGCGCCCCTTGCGGGGCGCCATTGCGCCCACCTTCGCGGGCGCCAACAATCCGGATGCGCCCGCGAAGGCGGGCGCAATGGCCGAAGGCCACCAGCGGGCCAGCTTCAGCTGCCCGTTCGCTCCATGCACCACTACAGCGTCTTCGCCTTCTCGATCACGTCGTCGATGCCGCCGACCATGTAGAACGCCTGCTCGGGCAGGTCGTCGTGCTTGCCCTCGAGGATCTCCTTGAAGCCGCGGACGGTCTCCTCGCGCGGGACGTAGCGGCCGGCGATGCCGGTGAACTGCTCGGCCACGCGCATCGGCTGGGAGAGGAAGCGCTCGATCTTGCGGGCGCGTGACACGAGCATGCGGTCGTCGTCGGAGAGCTCGTCGACGCCGAGGATGGCGATGATGTCCTGGAGGTCGCGGTAGCGCTGCAGGATGCGCTGGACCTCGCGGGCGGTGTTGTAGTGCTCGTCACCGACGATCAGCGGGTCGAGCACGCGGCTCGACGAGGCCAGCGGGTCGACGGCGGGGTAGATGCCGCGGTCCGAGATCGCGCGCTCGAGCGAGATCGTGGCGTCCAGGTGGGCGAACGTCACGGCCGGGGCGGGATCGGTGTAGTCGTCGGCGGGGACGTACACGGCCTGGAGCGACGTGATCGCGCCCTTCTTGGTGCTGGTGATCCGCTCCTGGAGCTGGCCCATCTCCGTGCCGAGCGTCGGCTGGTAGCCGACGGCGCTCGGCATGCGACCGAGGAGCGCCGAAACCTCGGAGCCGGCCTGGACGAACCGGAAGATGTTGTCGATGAACAGGAGCACGTCCATGCCCTGGTCGCGATAGTACTCGGCCATCGTGAGGGCGGTGAGCGCGACGCGCAGGCGGGCGCCGGGCGGCTCGTTCATCTGGCCGAAGACCATGACGACGTTCTTCATGACGCCGGCTTCCTTCATCTCGCCCCAGAGCTGCGTCCCCTCGCGGGAGCGCTCGCCCACACCGGCGAAACAGCTGACGCCCGCGTGCTCGAGGGCCATCGTCTGGATCATCTCCATGATGATGACCGTCTTGCCGACGCCCGCGCCGCCGAAGACGCCGGTCTTGCCGCCGCGCGTGAACGGCGCCACCAGGTCGATGACCTTGAGGCCGGTCTCGAAGACCTCGGTCTTCGTGCTCTGTTCGTCGAACCGCGGGGCGGCGCGGTGGATCGGGTACATGACGTCGGCCTTGACCGGCTCGCCGGGGTCGAGGACCTTGCCGAGCACGTTGAAGATGCGCCCCAGCGTCGGCGGACCGACGGGCACGGTGATCGGCGCCCCGGTGTTCACGACATCGGCGCCGCGCGCCAAGCCGTCCGTCGACCCCATGGCCACGCAGCGGACAGTGCCGTCGCCGAGATGCTGCTGCACCTCGACGGTCAATGGATCGCCCGCGCCCATCGCGATCTCGAGGGCGAAATAGGTCTCGGGCATGGCGTCCGACGGGAACTTCACGTCCACCACCGAGCCCAGGACCTGGGTTACCTCACCGACGTTCGCATTGCCGTTCTTGGCCACGGCTGTCCTCCGCAATCTACGTTTCGTTCTGGGCGGCCCGCGGCCGTACCCGTGCGTTCAATGGTCCGAATCGAGGGGGCGGCGTCGGTGCGCAAGGCCGCCGACGTCGTCACTCCTGGGCGATGGGTCTATGCCTTCTTCATCGACTGCCGGAGCGCCTCGGCTCCGCCCGCGATGTCGAGGATCTCGTTCGTGATGCCCGACTGGCGAGCCTTGTTGTAGACGAGCGTGAGCGAGCTCACAAGCTCCTTGGCGGCGTCCGTCGCGTTGCGCATCGCAACCATGCGGGCCGAGTGCTCGCTGGCCTGCGCCTCGAGCAGCGCTTGGTAGATCCGCAGCTCGACGAGCCGCGGCAGGAGCTCATCGAGCACGGCCTCCGGGCTGGGCTCGATCTCGAACTCGGAGGGCATCGGCTCGACGTCCGATGGCAACTCGACCGGGAGAAGCTGTACGAACGTCGGCTTTTGCCTGGACGCGCTCACGTAGTCCGCGAACACGAGATGCACCGAGCTGAGCTCTTCACCGAGGAAGCCGTCGATCGCCAGCCTGGCGGCGCCGGTGATGTCGATCGGTCGCGGGTTGTCCGGCAACGGGGCGAAGCCGGCGATGAGGTCACGGCGGGCGCGGGCCAGAAAGTCGCGCCCCTTTCGGCCGAGGGCGATCCACTTCAGGTCCTTGCCGAGTTCCGCCTCCGCCGACCGGATCGCGAACCGGATCAGCGTCACGACGAGGCCGCCCGTCAACCCGCGATCGGGCGTGATGAGCACGATGCCGGGCTTGCCCGTGACATCCGTCCGCAGGAGCGGGTGCCGCACGCCGACGCCACCCGGCTGTGCCTGCAGGTGCGCCATCACCTCCGCCGCCCGGTGCGCGTACGCCCGGCTGCGGAGCGTGGCATCCTGCGCCCGGCGCATCTTGGAGGCGCTGACGGCCTCCATCGCCCGGGTCACCTTGCCGATGTTCGACACCGAGCGGATGCGGCGCTTGATCTCACGGGCACCACCGGCCACGGGATTAAGCTCCCCCGCCGCGCATGGTTTCCCACGTGGCGTTGTAGGCCGTGAGGGCCTCGTCGAGCTGGCCGCGCAGGTCGTCGTCGAGCTGCTTCTTCTCCTCCACGTCCCGCCCGAGGTTCGGGAACGTGTCGCGCATGAACTTCACGAGCCCGTCCTGCCAGGCCTTCATCCCGTCGACCGGCACGCCGTCGGCGTGGTTGTTGGTCACGGCGTAGATCACCTGGACTTGGTCCGCGAACGACCAAGGCTGGTAGAGGCCCTGCTTGAGCACCTCCTGCAGCCGCAGTCCGCGGTCGAGCTGGCGCTGCGTGGCGGCATCCAGGTCGCTGCCGAACTGCGCGAACGCGGCGAGCTCGCGGAAGCTGGCCATCTCGAGGCGCAGCTTGCCCGCCACCTGCTTCATCGCCTTGAACTGGGCGTCGCCGCCGACGCGGGACACCGAGAGGCCGGTGTTCACGGCCGGCCGGATGCCGAGGTTGAACAGGTTCGGCTCGAGATAGATCTGGCCGTCCGTGATCGAGATGACGTTCGTCGGGATATAGGCCGACATGTCGCCGAGCTGCGTCTCGATGATCGGGAGCGACGTCAGGCTGCCGCCGCCGCGCTCGTCGGACAGCTTGGCCGAACGCTCGAGAAGGCGGGAGTGGAGGTAGAACACGTCGCCGGGATAGGCCTCGCGGCCCGGCGGGCGGCGCAGCAGGAGCGACACCTGGCGGTAGGCCGTGGCGTGCTTCGAGAGGTCGTCGTAGACGATCAGGGCGTGGCGGCCGGACTCGAGGAACTCCTCGCCCATCGCCGTGCCGGTGTACGGGGCGATGTACTGGAGCGCGGCCGACTCCGACGCCGATGCGACGACGACGATCGTGTGCTCCATGGCTCCGTTTTCTTCCAGGAGGGCGACGATGCGCGCGACCTGCGACCGCTTCTGGCCGACGGCCACGTAGATGCAGATGACGCCGGATCCCCTTTGGTTGATGATCGCGTCGACCGCGACCGCCGTCTTGCCGGTCTGTCGGTCGCCGATGATCAGCTCGCGCTGTCCGCGGCCGATCGGGATCATCGTGTCGATCGGCTTGATGCCGGTCATCACGGGCTCTTTCACGTTCTGCCGCTCGGTCACGCCCGGGGCGATGCGCTCGATCGGCCGCGTCTTCTCCGTCCGGATCGGGCCCTTGCCGTCGATCGGCTGTCCCAGCGCGTTCACCACGCGCCCGACGAGCGCGTCGCCGACCGGGACGCTGATGACACGGCCCGTCGAGCGGGCGATGTCGCCCTCCTCGATCGCCGTGAAATCGCCGAGGATGACGATGCCGACGGATTCCGTCTCAAGGTTGAGGGCGATGCCGTATACCGACCCGCCCTCCTTGCCCGGGAACTCGACGAGCTCGCTCATCAGGCAGCCGCGCAACCCCTCGACGCGGGCGATGCCGTCGCCGACCTCGACGACCGTGCCGACGTCGACCGCCTTGGCGGTGGACTCGAACCCTTCGATCTGCTGCCGCAGCATGGCGGCCCAGTCGCGTACGTTTGCTGTCACGATCCTCACCCTTTCCACACGGTCCACACGAGGCGTGCTCGCACGTTCAGGTCACGTCGGCACCGGTCGGACGACGAACGGCACCGGTCGGCGGGCGTCACGGGCGACGCATGCACGGGCGACGCATGCGTCGCCCCTACGTTTGTGTTCCCGTCAACGATGCGCGCAGCTGGCCGAGCCGCGACGACACGCTGTCATCGATGTAGCGGTCGCCGACGCGCACGATCAGCCCACCGAGGATGGCGGCGTCCACGCGATAGTGAATCGCCAGGTCGTCCCCGTAGCGTGCCTTCAAGCGTTGGTCGATCGTCTCGCGCTCGCTGTCGAGCAGCGGCACGGCGCTCGTGACGTCGGCGTCGATCCGCCGGTCGCCCTCGTCGCCGCCCTCGAGCTTGCCGAGCATGCGCTTGAGGTCGTCGAGGTTCATCGACTTGGCCGCCTCACCGATGAGGTCGCGGGCCTTGTCCTTCAGCCCCTCGAGCAGATCGCTCATGCCAGCTCGCCCAGCTTCTGGCTGAGGAAGCCGTCGACGAGCTTGCGGTGCTTGCCCGCGTCGATCGCCTCGCCCAGCACCTTGCCGGCTGCCAGCAGCGCCAGCTCGGCGATGTCGTTCTGCATCCCGGCGAGCGCCTGGGCGCGGGTCTGTTCGGCTTCCGCCCTGGCGCGGGCGAGCAACTGCTCGGCCTCGGCCGTCGCCTCTGCCAGGCGACGATCCGCCGCCTCCTCGCCGCGCGCGACGGCCTGCCGCAGCCGATCCTGGCTCGTGCGGCGCTCCTCGGCGATCTGCGACTCGAGCGTCGCGCGCTCGGCGGCCGCCTGCTGCCGGACCTTGTCGGCCTCGGCCATGCTGCTTCGGATCTGCTCGGTGCGCTTCTGCATGAAGCCGAGGATCGGCTTGTAGAGCAGGGCCCTGAGCAGGACCAGCAGCAGCACGAAGTGCAGGATCTGCAGCCCCAGCAAATAGACGTTGATACCCAGTTTTTCCACAACGCGCTCCTTACGATCGGCGGCGGATGCCCCGGTCGCAGACGGTCGAGACCACGAAAGCTAGATGACGAAGAGCAGGACGAGCGAGATGACGAGCGCCAGGATGGCCAGCGACTCCGCGAACACGATGCCGAGGAGCATCGTCGCGCGCAGGTCGCCGCTCGCCTCGGGGTTGCGCCCCATCGCCAACAGCGCACCGTTGACGACCAAGCCGATGCCGATGCCCGGCCCGATCGCACCCGTGCCGACGGCGATACCGGCGCCGATCAGCTTGCCAAGCTCCTTGGCTGCTTCAAGTTCCATCGTTCAGTCTCCTCCTCATGGACAGGACGATTGCGTGTCGTTGCCGCGCAGGCCGCGGATCACGGGGTGAACCCGGCGCTGCACGTTGGCCGGCGACGCTCGGTGGCTAGTGATGCTCGGCCGCGTGGTCGCCGTGGTCGGGACCGTGGTGCGCCGTGATCGCTTGCTGCATGAACGCCAGGATCAGGATTGCGAAGACATAGCTCTGGATCAGGCCGACGAACAGCTCGAGGCCGTAGATCGGCAGCACCATGAGCGCCGGGACCAGGAACGGAAAGACGAACAACAGCGTCTGTCCGGCGAACACGTTACCGAACAACCGGAAGCTGAACGTGATGATGCGCATGATCTCGCTGACGAGCTCGAGCAGGCCGACGCCCATCATGATGCCGCCCTCTTTGAAGTTGAAGAACTTCCCGAGGTAGCCGAAGCCGAGGGCCTTGAAGCCGGCGAACTCGATGACGAGGAAGGCGATGAGGGCGAGCGCGAGCGGCATGTTCAGGTCGGAGGCGGCAACGCGGAGGAACGGGACGAGCACCCGACCCTCGGCGTGCTTCTCCTCTTCCGATGCGTCCTCCGGATAGCGCTCGGTGATGAGACCGATGCCGTTCCAGTCGGTGACCTTGAAGTAGGTATGCGCCGGGCCCTCGGGCGCGGCGTGCTCTTCGCCCTCGGCGGCCGCAACGCTTTCGGCGGCGGGTGCGCCTTCCTCGGCGTGGTCGTCCGCGGCCGCATGCGCCGCGCCGGGCTCGCCCGGGCACTCGCCCGCCTTGCATAGGATGCCGATCGTGTCGAACCCGGGCAGGAAGTGCGAGTAGTTCGAGAACCAGACCATGAAGAACACGGTGAGGACGAGCGGCAGCCAGGCCCGCGTCATCTTCTCACCGATGTGGTTGAGCGACTGCGTCTGCCAGAAGTCGATGACGATCTCGAAGAAGTTCTGGAGGCCGCGCGGGACCATCTCCAGCTTCCGCGTGGCCAGGAAGGCCATGACGATGAGGACGACATCCGCCAGCAGGAGCGCCAGCATCGTGTTCGTGAACGGCACGGGGCCGACCATGAACAGCGTCTCCGGCGGCACTTGGATGTGGGGCAGCGGGACCTTGATGTAGAACGCGCTGGCGATCATGATCGCCAGCACCACCAAGCTGATCCAGAACTTCTTGCTCTTCAACCAGCCCACTCGGAATCCTCCTCCGGACCCTTCTCGGCAACACCGTCGCCGTCCGGCCGCGTTTCACGCGGCGCCAGGGCCTCGTAGTGTCTCAACACGCGCCGTGTGATGCCGATGGTCGCGAAAATGATCCCGGCAAGCGCACCTACCAGGATCGCCCACGGCGCGGTGCCGAATCGGCGATCGATCAAGACGCCGACACCGGCCGGAATCAACACCATGAACGCCAGCGTCCATGCCAACTGCGAAGCCAGCAGCGCGACCTGCCCGTTCGTCATCGGGCACCTCCGCGCGGACCCATTTCGTTCCGGCGCGGGAGTATATCATGCGCCGGCGGTCGGGCAAGTTTGCGGTCGATCAACCCGCCGGCTCGCACGGCAGCCACGCCCCCCACGCCGCGTAGCCAACCGACCGGACGGCGCCGCCGACGAGCGTCCGAGCCGTCGCCCGGCTCAGGACGGCCTCGGCCGCGCCGATCTCGACGTCGACGACGCCGAGCCCACCCGACGCCAGCTGCGCCAGAACGTACTCGACTCCCTCCGGGCCGACGCGCTCGGCCGCGGCGTAGCTCACGATCCCGTCCGGCGAAACGACCGCCGTGAAGATGTCGCTCGCCCCGTCGTCACCGGCGGCCGCGGCCAGGACCACGGCACGGCGTTCGCCGTCCGGTGACGACCAGGCACGCGGGCCGCCGCGTGTGCCGGCTGCGGGCGCCTCGCCGGCCGGTGTGATTCCCGGCAGCCGTGCGAGCGTCAACTCCGCCTGTCGCCGCACGTCCTCGTCCGCATGCGCGCGCGCCGCGACCGCGATCGACCGGCGCGCGAGACCTGCGGCCAGCCGTTCGACGGCCGCCAGCGCGGCGATGGCGACGTCCCGGTCGGGCGAGCAGACGAGCGGGCCGAGGATCCGGCCGGCGTCCGGTGCGCGCGTCGCGACCAAGTCGTGGCAGAGCTCGATGATCCGCCCATCCTCCCAGTCGGCCAGCGCGTCGAGGAAATGCACGAGGGCCGCCGGCGACGCGCTGGCGGCGACGGCGTCGGCAAGCGACGCCACGGCCAGCGCACCGGGATCGTCCAGCGCCTGTGCCAGCTCGACATCGTCGACGGGCTCGCCGAGCAGCATGAGCAGGCCGGCGGCGGCGATCTTGTTCAGATCATTCACCCCCGCCTCGCCGATCAGCGCGTGGAGCGCCTTCGGCAGCGCCGCCGCCAGCGGCAGGGTGGACCAGCGGCGCAACACCTGCACGGCGGCGTTCAGCTCGGCGGCGTTCGGCGCGTCGTGGAGCGCACGGAACACGGCCGGCAGGGCCGCAACCTCGCGGCCGTCGAACGCGCCGATGAACGCCTCCGCCTCGGCGAGGCTGAGCCCCGGACGGGCAAGCACCTGGATCAGGCGGTCGATTTCGCGGTCGATCATGGAGGGGAAGTATAGGGCAGGCATGCGTCCGGCTGAGCGGTGGGTTGCGAACATCGACGGTTTCCCGATCCTGCCGTCGGTCCTAGACAGTCCCATGTCCCCCCGCTAGAATCCCATGCGAACGCGTGTTCGCATCCCTTGTCGCCTCGCGAGGACCTTCGCCCGATGTCCGATCCGCAACCGCGCGACGCCTCCGCCGTTTCGGCCGCCGTCCCCATCGCCGACGGTGCGGTCGGCTATGTCATCGGCGAAGTTCGGACGGACGCGTTCCAGTTCGTCACGACGACCGAACTGGCGCCGCCGCGTCTGGAGTACCTCGTTCTCCGCGACGTACCGGAGCGCGTCGATGACGGGTTCCGCACCGTGGACGTTCTGGCGCAGGTGACCCGGATCTCCGTCCACAACCGCCTCCTGGCGTCCGGGATGAACTACAACGAGGTCGAGGCGATCCTCCGCCGGCTCGGCGCGGCGCCGCCCGTCATCGTCGGCGACGCCAAGGTCATCGGCTACTACGACGGGCGCGACGTCCGGGTGCCGCGTGGTGCCGCGATGCCGGGGCACGTCGTCGAGCGGGCGCCGGATGACCTGCTCCGGCGCTTCTTCACCCGCAACGTGAAGAGCGGGATCTCGCTCGGCGCGCTGATCAACCGACCGCACGTGCCGGTGCTGCTCGACCCCGACGGCCTGAACCGCCACCTCGCCGTCATCGCCCAGACCGGCGCCGGCAAGAGCTACACCGTCGGCGTCGTCCTCGAGCAGCTGCTCGAACTCGGCGGCACGGTCATGGTGTTCGACCCGAACAGCGATTACGTCCTCATGCGCCGCGACGCCCAGCGCCGGGCCACGCCGTTCGCGGAGCGCGTGGCCGTCTACCGCGTCCCGACGGACGGTGTCCACCGCCTGAGCGACGACGACATCGGCGGCGCCCGCCCGATCACCCTTCAGTTCTCGGCGCTCGACCCGGACGAGATCTGCGACATCGCCGGCATCGGCGAGAACTGGGCGAACCTACGCGACGCGGTCCGGACCGCCTGCAAGCACCTCACGGGCGATTACACGCCCCGCCAGCTCGTCGCCGAGCTTCGCCGCCTGGCCGCCGGCGCCGTCGAAGCCGACGTCGACGTCGGGCCGCTCGGTGGTTCGGCCGCCTCGGGCGGCGGGCTGGACGACTGGGGCTTCATCCCGTCTCTCGACGACCTCGACGTCGACGTCTCCCCCGACGCATCGGGCAGCGTCGCCGCCGATGCCTTCTTCGGCACGGACGAGACGAGACGCGACGCGGTGAGCACCGACGACCACGGGGGAAGCGATGCGCGCGGCGGCCGCGGGCGACGCGGCAAGCGCGCGCGGGACGATGGCGACGCGTTCGAGGGCGCGCCGACACCGAGCCTCATCGCCGGCGCCGAGAAGGCCGTGAAGTACATCAAGTACGTGGAATCGCTGCCCGTCTGGGGCTTCGAGAGCATCCCGATCGACGACCTCCTCGGCCCGATGCAGCTCTCGACGATCGATCTGGCCGGCGTCGATCGCCGCGTGGCCGACCTCATGGTCATGAAGACGCTGACCGAACTCTGGCGCCGGGCCACCCGACGCGGCCTCGTTCGGCCGGTGTTCGTCGTCCTCGAGGAGGCGCACAACATCGTGCCCGGCGGCAACAAGGAGGGCGGGCGGGCGGCGGGGCTCGTCAAGCGCATCGCCGCCGAAGGCCGGAAGTTCGGCGTCTTCCTCGTCCTCGTCACGCAGCGCCCCGGAAAGGTGCACGCGGACACGCTGTCCCAGTGCGGCAGCCAGATCATCATGCGCCTCACGAACCCGGACGATCAGAGCGCCGTCCGCCGCGCCTCGGAGAGCGTCTCGGAGGCGCTGCTGGCCGACCTCCCGGGCCTGAACGTCGGCGAGGCCGTCGTGCTCGGACCGCTCGTGCGCGTGCCGGTGATGGTCCGGGTGGCGGGCCGGCGCAGCGCCGAGGGGGGCGCGGACATCAAGGTCGCCGAAGCGCTGGAGGCCGCACGCGCCGCGGCGCTGACCGAGGGCGTGATCGCACGCCGCGCCGCCGAACGGGCCGACCGGCCGCGCGAGGCCTGGCGGGAGGAGATCTGACACGCGTGCCAACGCTCATCTTCGCCTCCGACAGCCACCTGAACAAGCACTACGCCCGCATGACGCCCGACCAGCTGGCTGAGCGCCGGCGCCGCCTCCGGCTCGGCCTCGAGCGGACGATCGACTACGCCATTCAAGAGGGCGCGCACGGCTATATCCACGGCGGCGACCTGTTCGACGGGCCGAACCCGCGCGCCGTCGAGCTCGTCTGGGCCGCCGCCCAGTTCCAACGGCTGGCCGATGCCGGCGTCCGGAGCTTCCTCATCGGCGGCAACCACGACATCCCGAAGTCCCGCCACGGCGGCGCCACCCCCCAACGCCTGTTCGACGCCGTCCGCCTGGCGACGGTCTTCACCGACCCGTCCACCGTCACGTGGTGGTCCGGCGATCTCGACGGCGTTCGCATCGCCGTCGGCGGCCTGCCGCCCGACCCACGCATGCCCCTCGAAGCGGACCCGCTCGCCTCGGCCGCCGCCGCGGCCACACCGCCGGATGCCGACGTTCGCATCCTGGTGATGCACTACGCCCTCGAGGACACGCTCCACCCGCTGGCCGAGGAGCCGACGATCCGCAAGGCCTCCATCGCCGCCTTGGCCGGCCGCATCGACGCCGTCTTGATCGGGCACATCCACGAGGCGCGGATCACCGAGGTCGCCGGCGTCAAGGTGATCTTCCCGGGCCCGACGGAGCGCCTCAGCTTCGGCGAGATGGACGTGAAGTGCGGCTTCATCCGGCTCGACATCACACGGGGCACGCGCGGCCCGGCCGCCGTCACGGCCACCGCGCTGCCCCTCGACCCGCAGCCGATGCGCCGCCACACGCTCCGCGCCACGGACATACCGGCCGAGGAGCCGACGGTATGGCTCATCGACCAGATCCGCAGGCTCGCGTCGCCCGACCAGATCCTTCAGCTCCGCCTGGAGGGGCCGCTGCCCCGCGCCACCTACCACGCCCTGCGGCTGCGCGAGGCGTGGCAGGTCGGCAACGACCTGAACTTCTACTTCGACCTCGACCGCCGACGCCTCGTCGTGCGCGACGACGACGCCGTGGCCGTGCGCGCCACCGGCCGCGTCAGCCCGCGCGCCGAGATCGCCCGCATCGCCGACGTCCTCGCCGGGCGCGCCGACTCGCCGGCCGAACGCGACCTCGTCGAGGCCGCCCGCGCCCTCGTCCTCGACCGCTACGGTCAGGGGGCGATCCACGACGACGGCCTGAGCGACGGCGCGGCGGATCGCACGCCCGTGGACGTCGACACCACCCACACCGCCGTGCCGCGTGCCGATGTCGATGCCGACGCCGACGCCGACGCCGACGCCGACGCCGACGCCGACGCCGACGCGAATGGTATCGACCCCCGTCCAGCGGAGGCCGCGTGGACGCCCTGACCGTCAGCGAGCTCTGCCTGCGCGTGAAGTCCGTGCTCCGCGCCGAGCCGGGCCTGCAGGACATCTGGGTCGAGGGCGAGGTCTCGAACGCCCGGCCGGCAGCCAGCGGGCATTGGTATTGGACGATCAAGGACGCCGCCGGCAGCTTCAAGTGCGTCATGTGGAAGGCGGTCGCCCTGGGCCAGATGACGCTGCCGGCCGACGGAATGGCCTTTCGATTCCACGGCAAGGTGACGTTGTACGAGCGCGGCGGCGACATCCAGCTCGACGTCGACTTCGTCGAGCCCGCGGGCCAGGGCGACCTCTGGCAGGCCTTCGAGCGCCTCCGCCGCCAGCTCGAGGCCGAGGGCCTGTTCGACGAAGCACGCAAGCGCCCCATCCCGCCCTATCCGATGCGGATCGGCGTCGTCACCAGCCCCCAAGCAGCCGCGCTGCGCGATGTAGCCCAGACGATCCAGCGCCGCTGGCCGTGCGCTACCGTCCTCGTCGCGCCGACGCGCGTGCAGGGCGCCGAGGCGCCGGCCGAGATCGTCGCCGCCCTGTCGGCGATCGCCCGGGCAGCGGTGGACGTCGTCCTCGTCGTGCGCGGCGGCGGCAGCATCGAGGACCTCTGGGCGTTCAACGACGAGGCCGTCGCCCGAGCGATCGCCGCCTGTCCGGTGCCGACGGTGTCCGGCGTCGGCCACGAGACCGACTTCACGATCGCCGACTTCGTCGCCGACCTGCGCATGCCGACCCCGACCGCCGCCGCCGAGCGCGTCACGCCCGACGCGGCCGACCTCCGCCAGGCCGTCGACGATCTGACGGAGCGCCTCGCCCGCCAGCTGCGGTGGCGGCAGGACGCGGCCGGCAGCGGCCTGGCATCCCTGACCCACCGACTCGCGCTGGTCTCGCCCGCGCGCACCGTCGCCGATCGCCATGCCCGCGTCGACGCGAACCGCGCCCGCCTGAAGCGCGCCCTCGCCGGCCGCCTCACCGTTGCCAACGCCCACCTCGACGGCCACCGCCAGCGGCTCGAGGCGCTGAGCCCGACCGCCATCCTACGCCGCGGCTTCGCCCACGTCACGCGCTTCTCGGACGGCCGAACCGTCCGGCGCCCGTCCGATGTCAAGGGCGGCGACGGTTTGCGAATCCGCCTCGCCGACGGCGACGTGCGCGCCGTCGTCCAGGGTCAGACCCGCCTGTTCGAGTAGTCGCTCAGCACTTCGATCCGCTCGTGCCGTCGGGTGCCCGCGCCGCAATCGTGTCCGCCCCAGATCCGCTCCAAGGAGACCGTCGATGGACCGCCGATTCAACCCCACGCTCGTCGCCCGCCACCCCGACGCGGCGGCCGCCCTCGAATCGGCGACTGAAGACGTGGCCGTGCTCGGCTTCGAAGACGCGTTCGCCCGGCTCGAGACCACCGTCCAACAGCTCGAGAACGGCGATCTACCGCTCGAACAGGCCGTCGCCGCATACGAGCGCGGCTTGGCGCTCGCCCAGCGGTGCGCGTTGTTGCTCGAGCAGGTCGAGTTGAAGATCCGCCAGGTGGACGCCTCGGGGAACGATGTCGGGGCCGTGCCCCTGTAGGGGCACCCCCGGCCCATACCGCCCCAGGAAGTGCACCCGCGCCGAATACGGCAGGTACGCGGGACGCAACGGACGCGGCGTGCGCGTCGGTGTCGACGTCGGGCCGACGGGCGTCGCGGTTGCCGGCTCAGGTGTCGGCGTCGGGCCGGTGGGAGATGCGGTCGGCGTCGGGCCGGTGGGCGACGCCGTCGGCGTGGCGCTGGCACGCGGGGTCGGGCTGGCGGGGGGCACACCGGGCAGCGTTGCGCTCCAGCCCCAGGCCATGACGAGCGCGTTCGCAAACGGCACGCCGTCGATCGTCTGGTTCGGGTTCGCGACGGCCAGATCCGCCACGCCATCGCCGTTGAAGTCGCCGGCCGCCACGGCGCTGCCGAAGCCCAGGCCGTTGGCCAAGGCGGCCCGCAGCGGCCAGGCGTCGGGCGCCACGCCGGCCGCGGCCCGCGGCTCGATGCCGTGCGCCGAGTTCCAGACGGTTGTGACGATTCCGACGCCCGGCAACCGCCGCCGTTCCTCACCGGGCGCGCCGACGATCAGATCGGGCAGCGCATCGCCGTCGATGTCGCCGAACGCCAGCGATGCGCCGAAGCGGTCGCGCGCCTGCGCCTCATCGGGCAGTAGTCCGCTGTCCTGGTTCACGGCAACCGTCCGCGCCGGGTCACGCCCCGCTGCGCCGCCGAAAAGGAGCGTCACGTCGCCCGCCTCACGTGCCTCGGCCACCGTGGCGTTCGGGTCGGGGACGATGAGATCGCCGAAGCCGTCGCGGTCGAGATCCGTTGCGTGGAGGCGCGCGCCCCAGTTGTCCGCCCGCAGCGCCTCGTCGGGGACATCCGCATCGCCGCGGTCGATCGTGGAGACGGCCATCTCGTCGAACGTCAGCGCCCCGGTCATGTCCTCGCCCATGCTCTTGAAGACGATCAGCTGGCCGGCGCCGCGCGCCCCGTCCACCTCGGCCTCCGGCACGCCGACGACGATGTCCGCCAAGCCGTCGCCATCGAGGTCCGACAGCGCGACCGAGGCGCCGAAGCCCTCGCGGGTCGTCGGGTCGCCCGGGACCTCGTCGAGTGAGCGGTCGAGCGTGAGCGCGCCGCCGATCGTCGGTCCGGCATCGAGGCGTCCGGCGAGGACGTACACCCGACCGGCGCCCGGCCGGCCGTTCACGTTGGCGCCCGGCGCGCCGGCGATGAGGTCGTCGATGCCGTCGCCGTTCACGTCGCCGACGGCGAGCACGGCGCCCAACTGCGCGCCGGCGCCAACCGCCGGGCCGAACGGCAGCGGCTGGCTGCGCATCCCGTTCACCGAGCCGTCCCACAGCCAAAGGCCGCCGGCATCGTTGCCGAGCCGGTCGCTGCGCGGGTAGCCGATGACGAGGTCGTCGTTGTCATCGCCGTTGAAGTCCCCCACCGCAACCACCGCACCCCACTGGCCGTCCGGCTCGGACATCGTGGCCGTGGAGAGACGCCGCGGGAAGTCGCTGCCGCCGAGCGCCACGCCGAGCCAGCCGGCCGCCGCCGCCCGCTGGCTGTCCTGCGGCGCGCCGATGATGAGGTCCATGACGCCGTCGCCGTTCACATCGCCGCCGGCCAGCAGCTGGCCGAAGCCCGCCTGCGACGTGTTCGGTCGGCCGAAATCGCGGCCGTCGAGGGTTCGGAACGTCAGGCCGGCAGCCCAGACACTCGGCCCGACACGCGTCACCGCCACGGCGTCGGCGCCGTACAACAGCGCGTCGACGAGCGCCACCTCGTCCGCCGGATCGTGCACCGCCACTTGCAGGCCGGCAGCCTTGGCGGCCACGATGTCGGCATTCGACACGAGGTCGCCCGGCATGGCCACCCCGTCCGCACCTACCGAGCGCGCCTGCGCCCAGTCGGCACCGCGATCGATGCGCAGCCAGCCGTGTGTGCCGGACCGCGCCGCCTTCACCGCCGCCAGCGAGGCCGAGCGATCGCTCACGACGGTCACGTCGATCGATGCCGCGCCCGCCAGCGCCGCGACCACCGCCGCATCGCCGTCGGCCCCGGCGTAGGCCAGATCCACGATCAGCCGGGCGCCGCCGAGGGCGCCGATGACCTCGGCGAGTCGCGGGACACGTTCTCCGCTGAATCGGGCATCGAACTTCGTGCCGGCGTCGCACGCCGTGACCAGCGCGGCGGTCTGCGCCGCGACCTCACCCTGGCAGCCCGTCGTGCGATCGAGCGTCGCATCGCGCAGCAGCACCGCCACGCCGTCGCTCGTCACCCGGGCATCGACCCACACCGCGCCGGCTCCCTCGGCCGCTGCCTGTCGAACGGCCGCCAGCGTGTTCTCGGGCGCCACGGCGCTCGCCCCCCGCAGCCCCGCGATCCGCGCCGCGACCGGCGGACGGGCGCGCTGGCCGGAAGCGATGTCGGCACGACGCACGCGCGGCATCATCGCCAACGTCGCGATGACGATGATCGTGATCGCTCCGCCCCCCATTACCCGCCGCACAGCACCGGTCCATCCGCACACAGCAACATCCCATCGTGCTCGCAGCTGCCGCAGATCCCGATCCCGCAGCGCATGTAGGCCTCCCATGACAGCTCAAACGGCACGCCCGCGCGGCCGGCCTGGTCCCGCAGCGCGGCCAGCATGCCGTGCGGCCCGCACGCGTAGAGTGTGGCAGGCCGATCGTCCGCCAGCCAGCGGCCGACGACGTCCGTCACGCGCCCGCGCTCGCCCGCGCTGCCGTCCTCCGTCGTGACCGCGACCGTCGCCCCCGCGGCCCGCGTCGCGTCGACGAGCAACAGCTCGCCGGCCGTCCGCGCGCCGATGACGGTGCGCACGCGGTGGCCCATCGCCAGCCCTTGACGGGCGAGCAACAGGAGCGGCGCAACCCCGTAGCCGCCGCCGACGAGGAGGTGGTCATCGCCCCGCAACGCGAACGGCGTGCCGAACGGACCGCGCAGCCATACCGAATCGCCGACGGACAGCCGGTGCAACGCCCGCGTGAACGGGCCGACGGCGGCGATGGCGAACGACACCGGGTCGGTGTCCAGCAGGCTGAACGGCTTTTCGTCCAGTCCGGGCAGCCAGAGCATCGCGAACTGGCCGGGCGCGGCGTCGATCGAGGCGTCGAAAACGAACGTGCGCGTGCGGGCGTTCTCGTCGCGGACGGCGGCCAGGCGCAGCGGGCGGGGCAGCACGGCGTCGTTCATCGGAGGACCGGTTGCGGGTTCGCGACGAGCGCGTGGTCCGCTTGGGGCACCGGCGCCGGCGTCGCCGCCTCCGGCCACGACGGGGCGCGCTGCGTCCGGCCGCGGACGTCGGCGAGCGTCAGGTTGCGCTCGGCGAGCCAGCGGACCAGGTCGCGCGCGACAAGGCCGAACACGTCGGGCCCGGCGCCGTACACGGCCGAGCCGATGCCGACCGCGGCGGCTCCCGCCGAGAGCATCTCGACGACATCGACGGCCGAGCGGACGCCGCCGGTGCCGATGATCGGGACGCGGACGGCGCGGGCGATCAGATCGACGGCGTACAGCGCGACGGGCTTGAGGGCGGCACCAGAAATGCCGCCGGTCCGGTTCGCCAGGACCGGCCGGCCGCTCTCGGCATCGACGAGGAGCCCCGGCATCGTGTTGATCGCACAGATCGCGTCCGCACCGGCGTCCACGACGGCTTGCGCGATGCGGGCGAGGTCGGCGACGTTCGGGGCGAGCTTGACGATGATCGGCATGTCGACGGCGGCGCGAACCGCCGCCGTCACGGCTGATGCGGAGGCGCACGAAGCCGCAAACGGCTCGCCGAACTCGCTGGCGACGTTCGGGCAGCTGATGTTCACCTCGAGGAGGTCGGGCTCGGCAGCGGCGATCGTCGCCGCCACGCGGGCGAAGCCGTCGACGTCGTCGGCGAAGATGCTGGCGATGAGCGGCACACCGAGCGGGGCGAGCAGCGCCTTCGTGGCGACAAGCAGCGCGACCTCGTCGACGGCGCCCGGGTTGGCGAGGCCGATCGCGTTGAGCAGGCCGTTGTCCCACGCGACGCAGCTCGGGTTCACGTGCCCGCCGCGCGGCGCGGGGCCGCAGCTCTTGGCCGTGATCGCGCCCGCGCCGGCGATCGCGACGCGGTGCATGAGCGAGGCGTGGGTGCCGAGGATGCCGGAGGCCAGGACGAGCGGGTTGGGCAGACGGACGCCGCACAGGTCGACGGTCAGGTCGACGGTCAGGTCATCGTTTCGGTCGGCGTCCCGCGCTTCATGGGTCATCTCCGCCATTGTACCGAAACGCATCGGGCCGCGGCGAGGTCCGTCACGCCCGCGGGTCGGATTCGTGGCGCTGCCGCGGTCGGACGGTCGACGGCACCCTTATTGGCGCCCATCGGCGGACGCGAGCCCGCGCAGGCGGCTGGTCTCGGCCATCACGTCCCACACGGCCAACATGGCCTCGGTCGACAGTCGATCGCCGTCGGGTGCGTTGGCCGCGTATTGGACGACGCCGCGCAGATTGTCGACGATCGCTTCGGCGGCAGCCGCGACGGCCGCGGGATCGACGTCCGACGCGGCCGTTTCCGACCTCGGGCCGGATATCAGCGCAGCCAGCCGCGCGTCCGCTGCGAGAAGGCGCGTGGCGGCCAGCGTCGCGGCGCCGGAGCGGCCGTTGTCGATCAGCACGGTGTCCAATGCCGCGCGCACCGCTGCCCGGACGGCCTCGAGGCGGGCCGTGACGACGACCGCTCTGTCCGAGGGTGCGTCGCTCGCCTGCCGAGGGGTCGGCTCCGCGCCGGCAGCAGCGGTGTGGGCGGTGGCCGTTTCGATGTCCACCGCAAGCGTATCCACCGCCGGCCTGCCGATGGGCGCCACCATGCCGGCCGCGATGTGCCCCTCCACATGACACGCCGCCTCGAGCGCGGGCGCGTCGATCGGGATCGTCGCCGTCCGACGGACCTCGGCGCCCGGTGGCAGATCGACGGCCGCAACGTACAGCACGTCGTCAGGGTGATCAGTCGCGACCGAACCGTCCTCGCTCGTGTGCCCGTGCGGGCCGTCCGCCAGCAGGGCGGCCGATGCGCCGCCCGGGAGCAGGTGGAGATCGTGGGCGATGGCGCCCTCGTTGCGAATGACGAACCGGTAGCGACGGCCGGGCACGAGCACGGGCGGGTCGAGGGTGATGCTGAACTCGCGCAGCGTGACCTGCACCGTGGACGTCGGCGGGGCGAGCGACACGTGGGCGGCGGCGAGCTCGGGCTCCGGTTGCGCCAGGGCGGGGCGATCCACCCCCGCGCCACTGTTGGCGAACGCCGACACGGCCAGCAGGCCGCCGATGACCACGGCGACCGCGCCGATCAGCGCCGCCAGCGGCCAGCCGCCGGCACGCGCGGCCCACGAACGTTGCGGCGGTGAGCCCGTCGACTGCCGGTCGGTCGGGCGGCGAACCGCGCTGCCGTGCTGCGGATCGAAGCGCCGCAGCCGCAGCGCGTTCGAGACGACGGTGACGGAGCTGAGCGCCATCGCGGCGCCGGCCATCTTGGGGTCGAGCAGCAACTTCCAGAGCGGGTAGAGGATCCCCATCGCCACCGGGATGAGGGCGATGTTGTAGGCGAACGCCCAGAAGAGGTTCTGCTTGATGTTCCGCATCGTGGCGCGCGAGAGGCGCATCGCGGTGACGATCCCCTCGAGATCGCCGCGCATCAGCGTGATGTCGGCCGAGTCCATCGCCACGTCCGTGCCCGTCCCGATCGCAAGGCCGACATCGGCCTGCGCGAGCGCCGGGGCGTCGTTGATCCCGTCGCCCACCATGCCGACGCGCCGGCCGAGGGCCTGCAGCTCCTTCACCTTGGCCGACTTGCCCTCGGGCAGCACCTCGGCCAGGACGTGCTCGATGCCGACCTGGCGGGCGATCGCGTCCGCGGTCCGGCGGTTGTCGCCGGTGATCATCCAGACGTCGAGGCCGAGGCGGCGGAGGCCGGCCACCGCTTCGACCGCGCCCGGCTTGAGCGTGTCGGCGACGGCGACGAGGCCGATCGCGCGGCCGTCGGCGGCCACGAACATCGGCGTCTTGCCGTCGGTGGCCATGCGCTCGGCCGCCGCGTCCAGCGAACCGAGCGCGACGGCGCGGTCGGCCATGAGCTTCGCGTTGCCCAGCAGCACGCGCACGCCGTCGATCGTGGCCTCGATGCCGTGGCCCGGGATCGCCCCGAACGCCGTCGCCTCGCCGAGCGCCACGCCCTGTGCCTTGGCGTGCTCGACGATCGACTCGCCCAGCGGGTGCTCGCTGCCGCGCTCGGCGGACGCGGCCAGGCGCAGGACGCGGCCCGCGTCGCCGTCGAGCGCCACGACGTCCGTTACGCGCGGCCGGCCGGCCGTCAGCGTCCCGGTCTTGTCCAGGATGATCGTGTCCAGCTTGTGCGCCGTCTCGAGCGCCTCGGCGGATCGGATCAGGATGCCGTTCTCGGCGCCCTTGCCCGTGCCGACCATGATCGCCGTCGGCGTGGCCAGGCCCATGGCGCACGGGCAGGCGATGATCAGGACGGTGACGAACGCCTTCAGCGCGTAGCTGAACGCCGGCGCGGGGCCGACGGCCAGCCAGACCGCGCCCGTGACGAGGGCGAGCACGATGACGGCCGGGACGAAGTAGGCGCTGACGACATCGGCCAATCGCTGGATCGGCGCCCGCGAGCCTTGCGCCTCCTGGATCAGGCGGACGATCTGCGCCAGCGCCGTGTCGCTCCCGACGCGCGTCGCCTCGAACCGGAACGCGCCGGTCTTGTTCACGGTGGCGCCGATCACCTCGTCGCCCGCGCCCTTCTCGACCGGCATCGGCTCGCCGGTGAGCATCGACTCGTCGACCGCCGAGCGGCCGTCCAGCACCCGCCCGTCGACCGGGATCCGCTCGCCCGGCCGCACGAGCACGACGTCGCCGAGGCGCACGGCCGTGATCGGTACGTCGCGCTCGACGCCGCCTTCGACGATCCGCGCGGTCTTGGGCTGGAGGCCGATGAGCCGGCGGATCGCCTCGCTCGTCCGTCCCTTGGCCCGAGCCTCGAGGTACTTGCCGAGGAGGATCAGGCCGATGACCATCGTCGAGGTGTCGAAATAGAGTTCCGGCATGTCATGACCGGCCGCGGCGGGCAGGATGCCGGTGCCGAACGCGTGATCCAGGATGGCGGCCACGCTGTAGGCGTAGGCAGCCGTCGTCCCGAGCGCGACGAGCGTGTTCATGTTGGCGGTGCGGTTGCGCGCCGCGCCGAACGCGCTCTTGTAGAACCCCCAGCCGGCCCAGAACTGGATCGGCGTCGCCAGCGCCAGCTGCAGCCACGGGTCGGCCAGCCAGGCCGGCAGCCACGTGGCGCCGAGCATCTCGCGCGCCATGCCGAGCATGATCAACGCGCCGACACCCAGCGCGGCGGTCATCCGGCGCAGAACCTTCAGCCGCTCCCGCCGCTGCCGCGCTTCCTCGGGCGTGGCGGTGGACGCGACGTCGGCAGCGTCTGCGACGACGGCGGCGTGGACGACGGTGGCCGGGGCGGCGCGGTGGGCCGCAGCATCGACGTCGCGGGGGCCACCGAGACCGCTCGCACCGGCCGCCGGCGACGCCGTCGTGCCCGACGGCGCGATGCCCTCCGGCAGGCGCGAGCCGTAGCCGACGCGTTCGACGGCCTTCACGAGCGCGTCGGGCGTCACCTCCGCGGACGCGTAGGTCACGCGCGCCGTCTCGGTCGCCAGGTTGACCATCGCGCTGTTCACGCCCGGCACGCGCGTCAGCGCCTTCTCGACGGTGCGCACGCACGAAGCGCACGTCATGCCCTCGATCGGCAGCGTGATGTCGCCGGTCGGTGCGCCGGACTGTGGTTCATCGCCTGAGGCGGCCGGGACGGTCATCGGAACCTCGATCTGCGGCGACGGGGCGTCAGCCTCGCCGGCGCGGTGTGGCCTGGAAGACGTCGAGCACCTCGGACAGCACGCGCTCGCGGGCGTCCGGATCCTCGCCGCGGATGGCGGTCACCAGGCAGCTGTTGAGATGGTCCTCGAGGATGAGGTCGGTCACGCGGTCGAGCGCGGCCTGCACCGCGCGCACCTGCTGGATGATGTCGATGCAGTACGCGCCCTCGTCGGCCATCCGCGTGATGCCGCGCACGTGGCCCTCGATGCTCTTGAGGCGGCGTTGGATGGATGCCTTGTTGGCCGGGTTCATGCGATCAACCTCCTCGACCGCTCAGGGAGTCGACGACGTGGGCGTGGCCGGGTCGATCGGCATGTGGCGGTGATCGCCGGCATTCGAGCCGGGCGTCATCGGCATCGTGCCGCCCATGGGCATCGTGCCCGTCATCGGCATCGCGCCGCCCATGGGCATTGTTCCCGACATCGGCATCGTGCCGCTCATGGGCATTGTCCCCGACATCGGCATCGACGATCCCATCATCCGGTCCATCATCCCGCCCATCATGCTGCCCTCCCCGTGCATTTGCTCATGCATCTGCAGCATCCCGTTCGCGCGCATCTCGGCCATCAGGCGCTCGATGTCCGGGCCCGTGCAGCGGCCCATGATCGTGTTGCCCATGCGGTGGCACGGCATGTCGGCCATCTGGGAAGTATCGACGACGACCTGTCCGTCGGCGTGCGCGCCCGCTGCCGGCGCGCCGGCGAACGTCTCGCCTTCGATCGTGATCGGGATGACCATGCCGGCCTCGGCGTGGCCGGAGATGTGGCAGCTCATCTCGAAGTCGCCCGGGGTAAGGAACACGGCGTTCTGGTCGACCGTCGCGCCCACGGTCAGCCGGTCCTCGAGCACCGACACGAGCTCGCCGGGGTGCTGGTGCGAGCCCGTCATCATCTGGCCGGCGCCGATCTGGGCGATCATCGCGGCGGTGTCGCCGCGCGGCATGATCCGGAACTGGTGCGCCAGCAGCCCCTTGTTCGTCACGACGAAGCGGTACGGCACGCCGGTCTGGAACGTCGTGAGCGTGGAGGTGATGGCGTACTCGCCGACGGTGACCTCGACGTCAACCGGCTGCACGGCGGCAGAGACGGCCGGGACGCTGCCGGCGGCGGGCGCGTCGGCGTCCGAGGCGGCGGGCGTGGCGTTGTCGCCGGTGCCACAGGCGATGAGTCCGGCGGCCATGAACAGGGCGCCGAGGAGGACGGTCATGCGGCGGATGGCGGAATGTGACATGGTGGAAGCTCCTTACTGCTGGTTCGGCGGGTAATCCCACTCGACCATCGCCGCGACGATCTGCTCGACCGTGGCCGGCGGATCGAACGCGATCGTGACGCGCTTGGCCGCCGGGTCGCCGGTGACGTCGGTGACGCCCGGCACGTCGGCGGTGACGACGCGCTTGATCGTGGCGACGCAGTGGTCGCAGCTGATGGCGGGGACTTCGAAGGTCACGCTTTCCATCGGGACTTCACTCCTGTGTGGGGCTCGGGTCGCCTGTGCGGGGCTTGTGTCGGCTGGGAGAATCGGGTCGGCACGGTAGCCGGCTCCGGCGATCGCCGCGGCGATCGCGTCGAGGGTCAGCCGGGTCGGATCGTAGAGGACGGTCGTCGTGGCGTTGGGGTACGAGGTCGTCGACTCGGCGACGCCGTCGAGCGCCTCGACGGCCCAGTCGACGGACATCGCACAGTTGCCGCAGTGCATGTCGTGGACGGTGAAGGCTTGCATGACGTAGCCCGGCGGCGGCTCGGCCGAGCGCTGCTTGAACGAGATCTTCATGGCATCACCTCGATCGAGCCGTAGTACATCCCCATGCTGCAGCTGAACGCGATCTCGCCCGGCTCGGCCGCCGGCAGCTCGACGACGGTCTCGCCTGTCTCCGGCAGCATCGCCAGGATGTTGTAGGCCGGGACCGTGAAGGCGCGGATGCACCCCTTGGCCCCGTTGGACACGAGCTTGAGCGATGTCGGAATGCCGGCGCGGACCTGCAGCCGCTGCGGCTGGTACGTCGTCGTGACGTCGATGCGCGCCTCTTGGTGCGCTGCGCTCGGCGCGGACGCCGCGGCGGCCGTGTCTACAGCCGGCGATTCGCCGGCGGGTGCGTCCACAACGGTGGAGCCGACGGCGGCCGTGTCGCCTGCGGTCACAGGCGCCGCGAGCGGCGCACCCGTGCCTGCGACATCGATGCTCGATCCGCCCGAGCCGGCGAAGGTGCCGCGCCAACCGAGCAGCCGCAGCCCGGACTGCGCGGACAGGAAGGCGATCGCCAGGACGACGGCGGCCGCCAAAGGCTTGAACACGCGGTGGCTCGCCCGGCCCAGCCACGCGCCGCCAAGGGCCAGCGCCAGGAACAGCGGCGCCGTGCCGAGGGTGAACGCGCCGAGGACGAGCGCGCCGCGAACGGGCGACTGCGTTCGCGCAGCCAGGAGTTCGACCGCGAGCGTGACGCTGCACGGGATCAGGACCGTCAGCCCGCCCAGCACCGCCGGCGACCATGCGCCGCCCGCGCGGGCGCGCTGGCCGATGAACCGCTGGACGGCCTTCGGCGGCCGAGGCGCAAGGCGGCGCAGCGCGGGGTGGACATCGAACATCTGCAGGACGAGCAGCGCCATGAGCACGCCGACGGCCACAAGGACAAAGCCCTGGAAGCGCGGGCTGAACACCTGGCCGACCCAGCCGAGGACGGCGCCGAGGGCAACGTAGGCGACGGTCTTCGCCGTCAGGAACTGCACGGCCGGCAGCGCCAGCACCAGCGCCGGCGGGCGATCCTCTTGTCGATCCCCTTGCCGATCCCCCTGCCGCCCCACCGCCTGCTGCGCGACGGCCGCGACGAGCAGGCCGCCTTGGACGGCAATGCAACTCAAGCCGCCGACCGAGAGGCCGGCCAGAAAGAACAACCAGAGGCTCGAGGACCCGTCGAGATCGGGCATCGTGCGCCGCTCCGATTCCGCGTGGGGGCGGTGGGATCCCCCCTGGGGGGGGTCAGCCCGAAGTATACGGGTCCGATCGAGGCATGGTCAACCCGCGACATGGTGCGTGCTGGCTCTCGCGATCGACAGTGTGGGGGTGGGCTGTTGCGTCACGTCTCGCGGTTGACGCGCTCCACCGGGCCTGGCTATACTCGCCCGCACCCCCGGGGGAGGGGGTACGGCATCGATGCGCGATGCGCACGCGACGCACTGCCCGCCGCGACCCCCTTCCGCCCCGACCCCCTTCCGCCCCGACCCTCTTCCGCCCCGACCAAGGAGATCCCACCACCGATGACCACCCCGATCGTTTCCCGAAACCGTGTTCGCACGTTCGCCGCCGCCCTGTCACTGGCCGCCGTGCTCAGCGCCTGCGGCGGCGCCGTGCCCGCCGATGCACCGGCCGACGCGCCACCTGCGCCGACGACGGTCGCGGCGCCCGACGCCGCCGCCGTGCCCGCTGCGGTCGCGACCCAGCCCGCGAACGCCGCCGCAGCGCCCGATCCGCTCGGCGCGGCCGGAGACGACATCTACGTCGTCGACCACGTCGCGATGGCCGACCGGCCGTGCCACGTGATGGACCACGTGATCATGGGACAGTGCACCGACGCGGACATCGAACGGCTGCGGGTCGAGAACGCCATCGTCGTGAACACCGCCCAGATGGCGGACTCCCCGTGCCACACGATGGAGGAAACGATCATGGGACAGTGCACCGAGGACGACGTCCAGCGCTTGGCCGGCGAGATCCGCACGGCACGGTCCGCGGCGCCGACGCAGCCCTGATCGATCGGCACGTCGCACGAAGCGGCGGGCGGGCGGACAAGCGAGCCGATCACGCGATCGCCGAGGCTCCTGCGCCGCCGCGAAACCCCTCCCGGCGCGCGGCAAGCGCGCCTGTCCTCCCCAGCTGACGCTGGAGAGGACGTACGGATTGTGCCCGGGGACATCGCTGCCGGTTAGCGGCATTCATGACGCCACAACTGGCGCGCCCAGGCGCGCCGCTTGAACAGCGATACGCTTTCACCCTATCCCATTCAACAAAGTCGCATCCTTTCTCCAGCGACAGCTGGGGAAAGGTGGCAGCGCTGAAGGCGCTGACGGATAGGGGTTGATTTCCGCCGACGACGACTTGACCGGCTCTCTACCAGCCGCCTTCCGCCCCGTGCGACATGCGGTCGCCGTACACCTCCGGCATCGTCCCGTCCGCCGCCGTCACGTTGAACTGGAACATCATCCCGGTCTCGAGGTGCTCGGCGATGTGGCAGTGGACCATCCAGGCGCCGGGGTTCGTCACGTCCATCACGAGGTCGACGGTCTCGCCGATCGGCACGAGGACGGTGTCCTTCCAGACGAGGTCGCGGTTCGGCTGCCCGTTGCGGGCGACGACGACGAAGCGCTGGCCGTGGATGTGGATCGGGTGCTGCATCGGGTGGACGCTGTCGGGCAGGTTCCGGATCCGGATCTTGACGACGTCGCCGACGGTGAAGCTGTAGACCAGCGCCTCGTTCTCCGCGCCGCTGGCGGCATCGCGCAGCACCCAGCGCGTTTCGGCCGCCGTCGACTGGCGGTTGGCCGCCAGCATGTCGTCCTCCCACTCCACGCTGTGTCCCGCGTCGCCGTGCCCGTCGTCCGCGACGCCGTGGCCGTCGTCGACATCCCCGTGGCCATCGTCGACGTCTCTGTGTTCGCCCGCGTCCGACTCGGCGTCCACCATCGTGTCCACCTCGCTGTCGTCGGCAGCGTCGCCGGCGTCCGATCCCGCGTCTGATCCCGCGTCTGCCGCCGTGAGCAAGCTCGGCATGTCGATGTCGAGTTCGAGCTCGACGTCCGGTGCGGCGAACGCGAACCCGAGGAATTCACGCATGTCGGTCACGATGTCGGTGTTCACGCGCTCGGCATCGAACGCGCGGCGCGCCGCGGTGTCGAGCGCCGCCTTCGCCGGCGCCACCGCGACCGTTCCGAGCGCAACCGTGCGATCCGGCGTCTCGTGCACGAGCGTCGCCGTGCCCGCCCGATCGAACAGGACCTCGACGATCGCCCGCTCGGCCGGGGCGATCAGGACGCGGTCGAGGTAGACCTCCGCGGTGAACTTCCCGAGGTCGCCGCCGACGCGCTTCATCCGTGCGCCGTCGAAGCCGAAGCTGAACGGCCGGACGTTGGCTGTGTTCACGACGAAGAAGCGCACGACCTCGCCCTGCCGGACGTCGAGCCGGTAGTCGTCGCGGCCGTTGACGAGCATCGTGTTGCCGAAGCGGCCCATGACGGTGAAGCTGGCCTCGGGACCGCCGAACGGGACGAGCCGGCCGTCCTCGATCAGGAGGTCGTCGAGGACGACGACCTCCTCGCGGTCGACCGGGTTGAAGTAGTCCGGGTCGGTCGGCGTGACGACGAGGACGCCGTACATCCCGCCGTCCTGCTGGATGTCCTCGCGGACGTGCGGGTGGTACCAGTAGACGCCCGGATCCGGGAAGGCGAGGGTGTAGGTGTACGAGCCGCCCGGCCGCACGGCCGGCTGCGTCACGCCCGGCACGCCGTCGTCCTTGTTCGCGTGGCGCAGGCCGTGCCAGTGGACGGTCGTCGGCATGTCGATACGGTTCGTGAAGTCCACCGTCACGCGGCTGCCCTGCGCCACCCGCAGGATCGGCCCGCCGACCTCGCCGTTGTAGCCGTAGCCCGGGTACGGGCGGCCGCCGATCGTGCGCGTGATGACCGTGGCGGCCATCGCCAGTCGGGCGCCGTCGGTCAGATCGAGCGTCGTCACCGGCTGCTGCGCCTCGCGGGCGATGCCGGGCACCTGGCTGCCGGGCAGGATCGTCGGCCGGTCGGCCGTCCGCATCGCCGCGTCGCCGGCCGCCCCGCCGAGTGCACGGATCTCGCCTGCCAGCCGCTGGATGTCCGCCTCGCTGCAGCGGCCCATGATGATCCCGAACATCGCGTGGCACGCGGCGTCCTTCATCGCGTTCGGGTCGAACGTGATGCCGTCGCCCAGGTCGCGGACACCGCTCGACGACGTCGCACCCGCGCTCGTCGCCGCTGCACCGCCTGTCGACGCCGCGCCGGCAGCGCCGTCGCCCGCCTTCGGCAGCTCGACGATCCCCTTGCCGCCTTTGGCGCGCACGATGTCCGCCAGGATCGCCAGATCCTCGTCCGAGCACGTGCCCATGAGCGTCGTGCCCATGCCGTGGCACGGGAAGTCGGCCATCTGGTTCGGGTCGAAGACGATCGGGCCGAGGGCGCCGGCGGCGGGGGCCACGACGCGGGTGGGGGCGGGGCCGACGGACGCAGCGGGGGTTGCGGGGGTGGCGGAAGCTGCGGGGGCGGCGGTCGGCCGCGACGTGCAGCCAGCGAGCGCGAGTGTCGCGCACGTCGCCGCCAGCGCACTGGCGGCACGCCAAGTGCGGCGCGGGCGAGTTTCGGGATGCGGGCGATGATCGTCCGGTGCGGCGGGAAGCAAGGACATGAGGGTGTTGGCCTCGCGGCAGTCGTTCCGTCGTTCCGTCCACCGCGATGCGGCGCGGAGCGGCTGGTAGTCGGTTTGACCCCTCCCCCCAGGGGGGGCTATTAACACGGCCGAACTCTAGCCAATCGCGGCCGCGACTGTCAACCACACGGCTGCATCCGACGGTGGAGACGACGATGAACGCTGGGCACGACCCACACGCAGCGCACGCCCATCACGACATGTCCGATCCCCGCTTGGCGGCGACGATGGAAGCCGACATGCGCCGCCGCTTCTGGATCGCCCTCGCGCTCGGCATCCCGGCCGTGCTCTACACGCCGATGGCCGGCCACATGCTTGGCGTGCGTCTGCCGACGCCCTTTGGAGTGCGCAGCGATTGGATCACGCTCCTGTTCGCAACCCCGGTTGCACTCTGGTGCAGCTCGGTGTTCCACATCGGCGCGTGGCGCTCCATCCGCTCGGGCGTCCTGAACATGAGCGTCCTCGTATCGCTCGGCATCCTCGTCAGCTACGTCTTCAGCCTGGGCCTGACGTTCTTCGCACCCGGGCAGGAGACGTTCTACGAAGCCGCGGTCATGCTGGCCGTGTTCCTCCTGTTCGGCCACTGGATGGAGATGCGCGCCCGCCGCGGCAGCTCGGACGCCGTGCGCGCGCTCCTCGACCTCGCGCCACAGCAGGCGGTCGTCGAGCGCGGCGGCCAGCTCGTGACCGTGGCGGTCGACGACGTGGTGGTCGGCGACGTCCTGGTCCTGCGGCCGGGCGACAAGGTGGCCGTCGACGGGGTCGTCCTCGACGGCGCGACGGCGATCGACGAGTCGATGATCACGGGCGAGTCCCTGCCCGTCGCCAAAGCCACGGGCGACGCGGTGATCGCGGGCACGATCGGCCAGTCGGGCTCGTTGCGCTACCGCGCGACGAAGGTCGGCGGCGAGACCGCACTGGCACAGATCGTGGCGATGGTCGAGCGCGCGCAGAGTTCGAAGGCGCCGGCCCAGCGGCTGGCGGATCGGGCGGCACATTACCTCGTGCTGCTGGCCGTCGGCTCGGGCGTGGCCACGTTCGCGGTCTGGTACTTCGTCGCCCGTGAGCCGCTGCTGCTCGCCCTGACGTTCGCCGTCTCGGCCATCGTCATCGCCTGCCCCGACGCGCTCGGGTTGGCGACGCCGACGGCCGTGATGGTGGCCACCGACATGGGCGCCAAGCGCGGTGTCCTGTTCAAGGAGGCGGTGTCGCTCGAGCTGGCGGCCCGTATCCAGGCCGTCATCATCGACAAGACGGGTACGCTGACCGAGGGCCGGCCGCGGGTGACGGACGTCGTAGCGCTGGATGGAACCTCCGAGGATGAGCTGTTGCGGCTGGAAGCGGCCGCCGAGGTGCGAAGCGGCCACCCGTTGGCCAAGGCGATCCTCGACGAGGCGGAGCGCCGCGGACTCGCCGTGCCGACCGATGTCGAGGCGTTCGCGTCCATCGCGGGTCTTGGCGTGCGGGCGATGGTGGGCGGTCGCGACGTTCTGGTGGGCACGCAGCGGCTCCTGGAACAGAACGGTGTTCCCCTGGCTGGCCTGCGCGAAGCGGCGGACCGGCTCTTGGCGGAGGGCAAGACGCTCATGCTCGTCGCCGTCGATGGGCAGCCCGCCGGCGTCGTCGCTGCCGCCGATCCGATCCGTCCAACGGCGCAGGCTGCCGTGCATGGCCTGCAGGCCCTCGGCATCGACGTCGTCATGATGACCGGCGACAACCGGCACACGGCCGAGGCGGTCGCCCGCCACGTCGGCATCACGCGCGTCCTGGCCGAGGTGCTCCCGGCGGACAAGGCCGGCGAGGTCGAGCGACTGCAGGCCGAGGGCACGTTCGTGGCGATGGTCGGCGACGGCGTGAACGACGCGCCGGCGCTGGCGCAGGCCGACCTCGGCATCGCGATCGGCGCCGGGACGGACGTGGCGGTCGAGGCCGGCGACATCGTCCTGATGCACTCCGACCCGGCGGACATCCTGATGGCGATTCGACTTTCGAAAGCCACGGTGCGCAAGATGCGCCAGAACCTGTTCTGGGCCGCGATCTACAACGTCGTTGCCATCCCGATCGCCGCCGGGCTCCTCTACCGCCCGCTCGGGATCCTCCTGCGACCCGAGTTCGGGGCGCTGGCGATGTCGGCGAGCTCGATTACCGTCGTGAGCAATGCGTTGTTGTTGCGGCGGGCGCGGCTATAGGCTGGAGCGCCGTCCCAACGATCCCTTGCCCTCCCTCACTCGACAACCACCTGATCGAACGCCTCCACGAACTCGGCCTCGTCGGTCCGCCCGCGCCAGGACTGCACGGTGTTGCCGGCCGCGTCCACGAGGAAGAACTGCGGCTGCCCCCTGAATCCGAGCTGCTCCTTCAGCGGCGCCGTCGCGTCGTCGTCGATGTCCAGGTAGACGAAGTCGATCCGGCCCTCGTACCGATCCTCGAGCCCGTGCACGACGGGCTTCATGGCTTGGCACGACACTCACCAGTGGGCGAAGAACTCGACGAGCTGCGGTCGGCCGGCGGCCAGGGTGACCGCGGCGGGGTCGCTCGGCGTGAAGTCGCGGTTGGGGTCGCGGGCCGGCTGCGCCTGCTGCTCGGCCGTCGCGGGCTCGGCGGGCGCCGCGATGTCGCCGGCCGTGGGCAGTGCGCTCACGGCGGCGTCGACGGGCGAATCGGTCGATACCGGAGCCTGCGCGCCGGTGGCCGGTTCATCGGTCGTCGGCGCCGCGGCGGGTGCGCTGCAGCCGACGGCCACGGCCATCGCCAGTACCAGCAACCACGGGTGGGGTCGTTGCACGGCAGAACCTCTCTTGTTCATGGCCGCCCGGCAGACGTGCGCGGGCGCGCGCCGAAATCGTACCGACGTACGATGAGCACCCCGTGAGCGTCCGACATGCAGGATCGACGGCTGCCGGTGACGCCGTGTGCTCCACACCCGTCGTTGGTCGCCCGCGCACCCCGCCACTGCAGAATCTCCGGGTTCCGTACTCTGGTGGCCACTCCGAGCATGTCCGGTGGTGGTGTACTAGCCGAACCCGCGATCCCGCTTCCCCATCACCGCCCCGTCGGACACCAACAGGCGCGAGAGCCGCCGCTTGATCGCCGTCAGCTGATACACACGCTGGTCGAGTTCACGGACACGGACGCTCGTCGGCGCGACTTCGGGTCCATCCGCGTCGGCTTCGAGCCGCGCTTCGGTCTGCTCGAAGCGCAATGCCTCCAGCTCCTGAACGATGGCCCCTTCGCGCAGTCGGAGGACGAGCCGCCACAGACTCTGCACGACCGTTGGCTCAGCGGCGGAGGGGCCACTCACCGCGCGCCGCCGCAGCGTGTCGGCCAACCGGGCGTGGGCCTCGGGCAGCGCGTCGAGGCGCTGCTCGGCCGGGGCATCGGGCGGCGGCGTGCCGTGCGCGGCATAGCGGACGGCTTCGAAGAGGTCGCCCTGCAGCGGATCGAGGAAGTCCTCGCTGCCGAGTACCGCCTCGTCGACCGCGCGCAGCGCTTCGTTCAGCGCGGCCAGGCGGCTCGGCGCGGCAAGGAGGAAGCCGAGGATGCGGGTGGCGTGGTTGTCGGGCGGGGCGGCGGGTGGCGGAACGGTGGCGGTCGCCTGCCCGGGGTCCGTCTGGTCGTGCGGCGCATGCCGGCCCTGCGCATCGATGCCGCCGCTGTCGGCGACCACAGGAATCGCCGGCGCGGCGCCATCCCCCGTGGCCGCCGGCCCGTCGAACCGGCGCGGCGCGGGCCGGGTGGTCCGCGCGCGGGCCACCTGGCCCATCCGCGCCGCCAGCGCCCGCTCGTCCACGCGCAGCTTGTCGGCCAGGCGGGCCATCCAGGCGCTGCGGACGATCGGGTCCGGGATGTCGGCGATGACCGGGATGAGGCGCTCGGCGGCGGTCTGCTTGGCGCTCGGGTCGTTCAGGTCCAGGTCGGCGGTCAGCGCATCCAGCAGGTAGCCCAGGACAGGCGCGGCGCCGGCGATCAGGCTGCGCCAGCCTTCGGGGTCGTCCCGGATCACGTCGTCCGGGTCTTTGCCCGCCGGCAGCACGGCGACGCGCAGGTCGACCTCCAGCGTGCTGGCGAAGCGGACCGCGCCGCGCGCCGTCGGCACCGGCACGACGTCGCCGGCGGCGGCCTCGCGGATCACGTCGAGGCCGCGCACGGTGGCGGCCTGGCCGGCGGCGTCGGCGTCCAGCGCCAGGACGATCCGCTTGGCGAAGCGCTTCAGGAGCGCCACGTGGTGCTCCGTCAGTGCGGTGCCGAGGCTGGCGACGACGTTCGTGAAGCCGGCGGCATGGGCGCGGATCACGTCCGTGTAGCCCTCGACGACGACGGCCTCCTCGGAGTCGCGGATGGTCTGGCGGGCACGGTCGAGGGCGAAGAGCGTGCGGCCCTTGTCGAAGATCGGCGTCTGCGGGCTGTTCAGGTACTTCGGCTGACTGTCCGCATCCAGCGCCCGCGCGCCGAAGCCCACGGGCTCGCCGCGGACGTTGTGAATCGGGATGACGACGCGGTTGCGGAAGTAGTCGTAGTGCCCGCCGCCGTCGCGCTCGCGCAGCAGGCCGGCGGCGAGCAGATCGTCGTCATGGAATCCCATCGCCCGGAGGTGGTTGCCGGTGGCATCCCAGCTGTCGGGCGCGAAGCCCAGTCGGAAGGACTTGGCGATATCCGTGCCGAAGCCGCGACCGCTCAGGTAGACGCGGGCCGCCTCGGCCTCGGGCGCGCGCAGGAGGAGGCCGTGCCAGTGCTCGGCCGCCGCCAGGACGGCATCGCGCAGCCGTTTCGATCGCTCCACCTGGGCCTTGGCTTCCGGCGTCGCCGGCGAGAGGTCGACGCCGACGCGGCGGGCGAGGAACTCGAGCGCGTCGCGAAACGGCAGGTTCTCGGTGCGCATGATGAAGTCGAACGCATCGCCGCCCGTGCCGCAGGCGCCGAAACAGCGCCACGAGCCGCTCTCCGGGAACACGACGAAGCTGGGCGTCCGCTCCTGGTGGAACGGGCAGCATGCCTTGAACGTCCGCCCCGCCTTCTTGAGCGGCACGCGCTCGCCGATGAGCTCGACGATGTCGATGCGGGCGCGGACTTCGTCGACGGGGTTCATGGGGGGAGTATAGCGGGGGGGAGTCAGCAGCCGATGGCCTAAGGCGGATCGCCAACCGCTCCGCTTCCGTTATACTCCGCCTCATGCCCACCCCACCCAACGACCCCCTCCGCCCCTTCGACGACGCCGCCGCCCTCACCCTCGGCCGCCTCATCCGCGACCACCGCCAAGCCGCCCTCGCCACCCTCAGCGACGGCCGCCCGAGCGTGTCGATGGTCGCGTGCGTGCCGGAGAGCGGCTTCGACGGCTTCCTGCTCCACCTGTCCGACCTCGCCGCCCACAAGCGCCACCTGCGCGCCGACCCGCGCTGCAGCCTGCTCGTATTCGAGCCGGACGACCCTCGGGTCGAGGTCCTCATGCGCAAGCGCGTCGCGCTCGACTGCACGGCGACGGTGATCGACAAGGCGTCGCCGGCGTATGAGGCGGCCAAGGCGACGTATCTCGCCGCCCTGCCCAAGCACCAGATGATGTTCCAGCTGGGCGACTTCGATCTCGTCCGGCTCGCCCCGACGGGTGGCCTCTTGAACGCCGGTTTCGGTCAGGCGTACTGCTTGACGCCGGACGAGCTGGCGGCAGCCGCATCGGCCGCGGCGGCGATGTGATCGCGCGGCCGCGGGTCGTCGGCGCGGTGGCGGTTGTGGCCGCACTCACGCTCGCTCGTCCCTCGGCCGGCACCGGACCCCGCGCTCGCACCTTCGACACTCCGCCGCCCGCGCTGCCGCCGCTCCACCTGCCGATCGCCCTCGATGGCCCGCTGCCGCGCATCTCGGTGCCGACCGGGCAGCGGGCGACGTCGACCGCGACGCCGATGCTGATCGTCGAGCCGTCCCTTACCCCGACGGCGACGGCGATCGCGCCACCGACGACGGCGCCGACCGCCCCCACGCCACCCGCGTCCGCCGCCCGCCCGTGGCCCGACACGGCCGACGGCATCCACGTCTTCAACGACCAGCTCGTCGGCCTCGGCAACCTGAGCGACGCGCAGATCCGCTTCGCGGCATCGCACTACGTCGGCACGCAGAAGATGACGCGACCGGATGCGGACCGGCTGCGGACGATCGCCCCGAACATCCTCATCCTCCACTATCGACTCGGGATCGGCCTCGGCTACCGCGTCATCGAGGGACGGGAATGCGCGCCGACGGGCGGCCTCATCCAGATCGTCGACGGCGACGCCTGGGTCCATGAGTGGCCGGGGGACACTGCGGTCCGTGCGCCGTGGTTCTTCCGGTGGGCCAATCAAGATCGCGTCCTCAATTGCGATTTCGGTTGGTACCTGACGGATGTCGCGAACAACGACTACCGCGCATGGTGGACGGGCGAGGTGCTGCGCCAGTTGGAGGCGAACGACGACGATGCGCTGTTCGCCGACTCGGTCTCGGTCCCGAACTACTTCGGCGGCGACCACTGGCGCCCCAGCCTGCCCGCCATCGACGCGGCGTTCGAGACCGAGTGGTCGACGCGGATCGACGACTGGCTGGCCTACGTCAAGGGCCGCTTCGGCGACCGTTACCTTGTCCTACCCAACGCCGGCAACTGGGTGACGACGCGTGACCGGACGACGTACAGCGCTGCGGACGGCGTGATGATCGAGGGCTTCGCGATGTGGGCGCCCGATCGGCGCTACGCAGAAGGGGACTGGCGGCTGCAGATGGACCGCGTGCTCGGGCTGGCGTCGCGCGGCAAGGTGATCATCGCCCAGGCCTATCCGACGGGCGACGGAAGCCCCCGCGACGTCGACGACCGGATGTTCACGCTGGCAACGTACCTGTTGGTCAAGGGCCGTCGGAGCTACCTCAACCTCGAGACGAGCAGCAACGTGGACTGGTGGCCGGAGTACGAGATCGACCTCGGAGCGTACGTCGACGAGCCGCCGCCATCCGTGGGCGCGCTGGCCGAGCGGCCGGACCCGCTGGCGCCGCCGGTGTACGTCCGCCGCTACACCCACGGCATGGTCATCGTGAACCCGAGCGACCAGCCGGTGCCGTACGACCTCGGGCGAACGATGTGGGCGGCGACGCCGATCGGCGGCGGCGCGGTGCCGGCGGATGGGCGGACGGACGGCTGGCGGATCGTGTATTCGCCGATCCGGCGGATCGATTTCAGGCCGGGCGGGGCGGAGGTGTTGTTGTACGAGGAGCCGTAAAGGCCCCGTCGTAATCCATATCACCCCCAATCAGCACAATCCCGTTGTGTAGGGGCACGGCATGCCGTGCCCATCCGTTGGCTGAACGACGATCGTCGATTCAGGCGTTTCCCATGGCATGCCGTGTCGATGCGATGGACGGACGCTAACCGCGAGGTCGGGCGATGGGCACGGCATGCCGTGCCCCTACACGAACCGTGGATCGCGATGCCCATGCCTGGTCAGGAACGACGTCCTCCGACAATCCCCCGCACCCCCCACCACCCCGCCACCAAGATCAACCCGATCGGCAACCCGACGACGATGAGCCAGATCGCCACCGCCGCCAGCCCCTTCATCAGTCCGCCGAGCGTCGCGAACGCGTCCTTCGCGATCGGCGCCGGGCTCCACGCCGTGCCGGGCGTCGGCGTCGCCGTCGGCGCGGGCGTCGGGGTGATCGTCGGCGTGCGGGTCGGGGGGACGGGGCCCATGAGGGTGACGGTGATGGTGGAGTAGGCGGCGCGGCCCGCGAGGTGGGTGACGCGGCCCTTCAGCTCGGCCAGCTGGCCTTCGATCTCCGTCAGCCGCGCGTTCACGGTCAGCGCCTCCTCGACGGTCTTCGCCTGGGCCAGGAACTCCCGCACCCGGGCCTGCGTGGCCTCCAGGTTGGCGACCCGGCTCTGGATGTCCGTGAACTCCGTCGTCACGTCGACGCCGCTCGACTGCTCGTGCACCACCGTCCCGATCGCGCGAAGCCGTCCGAGCGCCGCCTCGAAACTGTCGACGTTCACGGCGAACTTCACGGTGGCGCCGGGTCGCCCACTGTCGACGCCCTGGTCGGACAGCGTCTCGAGGATGTAGCCGCCGGACTGGACGGCGATCGTGTCGATGCGACTGAGCGCGGCGATCGTGTCGCCGACCTCGATGGCGAGGACGGCGTCCTTGATGATCTTGCGGTTGGGGTCGGAAACGGGGGCGACGAGCGGAGCATCGGCGGCCGGATCTTCTCCCCCGCCCGTGCGCGGAAGCGGTGGTGCCGGGGTGTTCTGGACGTTCAGGGCCTGAGCCGGCGAGTTGGTGCTCAGGGAGTCAGGCCGGTCTGCCATCGCAGCCGGCTGGACGGGTGCCGATCCAACCGAGGCGGGGTAGGACGGCGCCGGCGCACCATCGCTCGAGCCACGGCCGGTCATCATCTTCCACAGCGTGGGCGACTCGCCGTAGCGCGACTCGTCGGCGATGGTACGGCTCGTCAGGGTGGAGATGTTGCCCCCGTCCCGAACCTTTGCGAACCACCCCTGGGTCGCCACAGCCGCGCTGCCGACACTCTGGCTGAAGAGGAAGAACAGCGTGATCGCGGCCGCCAACAACGCGAGCGCGGGCCAGCTTCGGGCGTGTTCAACGAGTGCGTTCCATCGCCGGCCGTTGTTGCGCCGGGCGGCGTTCCGGACCATGAAGCGCTGCCGCTCCGTCAAGCCGTCGACCGGCGCGGCCGCCTCGTGGAAGAACGCGACCGCCAGGTTGTCGGCGATCGCCCGAACGGCGTCCACCTCGGCGGTCAGGGCCGCGTCGCGCGCCAGGTCGGCGGCGAGGGCGGCGCGGTCGGCTTCGGGCAGCTCGCCCAGCGCGAAGGCGGTGATCCGGGGGTCGTCGAACGGTGACGCGGGCGGGGGGCCGGGCGTTCGTCGGGTCGTCATCGTCAACCTCCGTTCGCCGCGCCGGCCGCCGTCGCAGGCCGGCCGGTCGATGACGCCGCCGCGCCGCCGTCCTCGCCCTCGCCGGCCGCGACCTCCCGCAGGCGCTTGAGGGCCATGTGCAGCAGGTAGCCGACGTTGGCCACCGACAACCCGGTGACCTGGGCGATCTCGGCGTAGCTCAGCTCGTGCTGGAACTTCAGGCGGACGACCTCCTGCTGGCGGTCGGAGAGCGTCGCGAGCAGCGCCAACAGGCGGCCCCGGGCGTCGAGGTTCAGCGCGGCGGCCTCGGGGCCGGGGTCGGCGCTGGGACGGGTGCGTGTGGCGGCATCGGTGAGGGGTGTCATGCGGCGGTCCTTTCGGTAGAGGTCGAACGCCCGGTTGCGGCAGACGGTGAAGAGCCAGAGGTCCACGCGTTCGCCGACGGCTTCGCGGTCGGCCTTGCACAGGCGGAGGAAGGCGTCCTGGACGACGTCGCGCGCCGTGTCGAGGTCGGGCGTGAGGCGGGCGGTGTAGCGGATGAGGGCGTCGGCGTGTTCGTCCATGACGGCCGTGATCCACTCGGCGTCGGTGGTGGCGGCAGATGAGGGGCTCGCGTCGGGCGTAAGGGACGCATGGGTCGCATAGGTCCCATGGGTCGCATGGGTCCCATGTGCTCCGGATGTCGTCGCGGCTGCGCCCGCGTCTTCGGAGGCCGGCTTGGCGTCGGTGGTCATCGGTCGCCTCCTGAAAGCGTCTGCGCGTGTCGAACAAGGTCGATGAACTCACGCCGCCACCCGCCCTCGTCGCGGCCGAGGCCGCCCTCCGCAAGGTCGAGGACCATCCGCCAATCCGCGTCGCCGCTGTAGGGCGACCGGCGCAACAGCATACCGAAGGCCGCGACGGATGCGGCGAACCGCCAGTCCTGATCCGCACCGCGCGCGCCCTCGCCCCGATCGACGAACGGGACGTCGCGCTCCGTGCTCACGGCCCCATCCGGCGCCTTCCAGCGGAGCTTCACCACTAGCAGCTCGCCGGACACGCCCCGAGCGGGCGGCGCACCACGCGCCGTGTCGTCGTCCGAACGACCCTGGTAGCGCAGCGGCACACCGTCGGCGCCGGGCAGCTCCTGATCGACCGGCACCACTTCGTACAGCGCCGTCACCGTGTGCCCCGCGCCGATCTCGCCGCCGTCCTTCGTATCGTCCGCGAAGTCCTCGGCCGCCATCGCCCGGTTCTCGTAGCCGATCAGGCGGTAACCGGCCACCTGCGCCGGGTTGAACTCGACCTGGACCTTCACGTCCTTTGCGATCGTGACGAGTGTCGCGTCCAACTCGTCGACGAGGGCTTTGTGGGCCTCGCGCTCGCCGTCGATGTAGGCGTAGTGACCGTTGCCCTTGTCGGCCAGCTGCTCGAGCTTGCCGTCCTGGAGGTTGCCCATCCCGAAGCCGAGGACGGTCAGAAACACGCCGGTCTGCGCCTCGGCGGTGATCACCTGCACCAGCTGATCGTCGCTCGTCACCCCGACGTTGAAGTCGCCGTCCGTGGCCAGGATCACGCGGTTCACGCCGCCGTCGATGAAGTTGCGCCGCGCGATCTCGTACGCCGTCAGGATCCCGGCCGCGCCGTTCGTCGAACCGCCGGCGTTCAGCCGCCGGATCCCGTCGATGATCGCGCCGCGCTCCGACCCCGGCGTCGATTCGAGCGCGATCCCGGCCTCGCCGGCGTACGTCACGATCGCGACCCGGTCGTCCCGCCGGAGCTGCTCGACCATGTCGGTCATCGACCGCTGTACCAGCGGCAGCTTGTTGGGATCGCTCATCGACCCGCTGACGTCGATCAGGAACACCAGGTTCGCCGTCGGCCGCCGATCCGACTCGACCTCGCGCCCCTTCAACGCCACCCGCACCAGCCGGTGCTCCGGCGCCCACGGCGCGGGGTGCGCGGCCACATCGACGGCGAACGGCATTTCGTCCCGCGTGCGGGGCGGCTCGTAGTCGTACGGGAAGTAGTTGATCAGCTCCTCGATCCGCACCGCCTCGGCCGGCGGCAGCTGGCCGCCGGTCAGGAAGCGCCGCGCGTTCGCGTAGCTGGCGGTGTCGACGTCGATGCCGAACGTCGAGAGCGGGGCGTCGGTGACACGCTGGAACGGGTTGTCGACGACGTTGTTGTAGCCTTCGCCGTTCGGTGGGTAGGGCGGGTAGGGCTCGGGGGTGGGGTAGCGCATGGGGGCGACGGCGGTGGCGTGGAGGTCGGGGGGGAGGTTGGGAATGGGCTGCGAGCTCCGGTCCTCGGGGGCCGCAGCCATGTCGTAGAGCCCATCGGACTCGGGCGCGATCTCCATCGCGCCGTGTGCGGCGGTAGGGGCAGCCGACTGTCGCACGCTGGATCGCCCGTTCGGAGCGGCCGCGATGGCGGGAGCCTCAGCCAAGGGAGCCGCCGCGTCCGCCGAGAAGCTGGCGCCCGGAACCACTGCCGCCGCACCCGCACTGTTCGACGCGTCGCCGGTCATCGCACGCAAGCTGTCGATCGCCCCAGAAGACATCCGTGCTTTGCGGTCGACGTTCTGCGACAGCGCACCAATCCCCCGAGGCGACGTCAACAGCATCCCGGCGACGTAGCCCAACGGCAGCACGACCACCAGCAGCATCGCGACCGCGGCGAGCGATGAGCGAAGAAGATAGGCCGTGCGACTCGGCCCGACGGGCCACCAGCGGGGAAGCTTGATCTCGAGCGTTCGATTGCGGCGCTCGGCAGCGCGCCGCACATCGGCCTGCTGCACGTCGGTCAGTCCGGCGACGGTCGTCGCTTCCGCCTCCGCCGCCAGCGCCGCCGTGAGACCGACGGCCATCGCGCGGATCGCGTCGACTTCCCCAGCCAGCGCCGTGTCCCCCGCCAACGCCGCCTCCACCGCCGCTCGCCCGTCCGCGAGGTCATCGCCGTCGAGCTGGCCGAGGGCGTAGGCGGTGAGGCGGGCGTCGTCGGGGGCAAGGTGGGCGGGGCTGTTGAGGTCCAGGTTCTTCGGAAAGGTCGTCGGGATGTCGTCCATGGAGGGCTTCCTTCTGCCGCGCAAGGCTGCGGGGCGATGTTGGGTGACCACTGAACGCACAACGCGGCGAGTTTCTTAGAAGCCGTTGCTATCATCGGGCCGTTGTCCGGTCGCCATCCCGGCGATGTCCCCTCGACAACATCGTCGACATCCGACGACATCCGACGACAACTGCCCGACTGTATCCGCACGACGGGCGTGCTCGCCCGCGCGAAAGGAAACCGCACCCAATGACCGCACCGACCCTCGTCGACGACTACAAGGTCCGCGACATCGCCCTCGCCGACTTCGGCCGCAAGGAGCTCGACATCGCCCAGCACGAGATGCCGGGGCTGATGGAGTGCCGCAAGCGCTACGGGCCGAGCAAGCCGCTGGCCGGCGCGCGGATCACGGGCTCGCTGCACATGACGATCCAGACGGCCGTACTCATCGAGACGCTCGTCGAGCTCGGCGCGGACGTCCGGTGGTCCAGTTGCAACATCTACAGCACGCAGGATCACGCGGCAGCCGCCATCGCCGCGGCGGGCGTTCCGGTGTTCGCGTGGAAGGGCGAGACGCTCGACGAGTACTGGTGGTGCCTCGAGCAGTCCCTGAAGTTCCCGAACCCGGCCGGCGGCGAGCCCCTCGGCCCGACGCTGATCGTCGACGACGGCGGCGACGCGACGCTGTTCGCGCACCTGGGGTATCGCGCCGAGAAGGATCCCGGCAGCCTCGACAAGCCGGTGGGCTCGAACGACGAAGAGGCGCTGATGAAGGCCCTCAAGCGCCTGCGCGCCGAGCTGCCGGGCTGGTGGGGGCGTGTGATCCCCGAGATCGTCGGCGTCAGCGAGGAGACGACGACGGGCGTCCACCGGCTGCACCAGATGCTCGAGCGCGGCGAACTCCTCTTCCCGGCGATCAACGTCAACGACTCCGTCACGAAGAGCAAGTTCGACAACCTGTACGGCTGCCGCGAGTCCCTCGTCGACGGGATCAAGCGGGCGACCGACGTGATGATCGCCGGCAAGACGGCCGTCGTCTGCGGCTTCGGCGACGTCGGTAAGGGTTGCGCCGAGAGCCTGCGCAGCCTGGGGGCCAAGATCATCGTCACCGAGATCGACCCGATCTGCGCCCTGCAGGCCAAGATGGCCGGCTACGACGTCCTGACGGTCGAGGACACGCTCGGCACGGCCGATATCTACGTGACGGCCACCGGCTGCAAGGACGTGATCACCGTCGACCAGCTCTCGCGGATGAAGGACCAGGCCATCGTCTGCAACATCGGCCACTTCGACAACGAGATCCAGGTCGAGGCGCTGGACGACTTCCCGGGCGTGACGACGACGATGATCAAGCCCGAGGAGGTCGGCGCCGTCGACAAGTACACCTTCCCGGACGGCCGGAGCATTTACATCCTGGCCAAGGGGCGCCTCGTCAACCTCGGCTGCGCCACCGGCCACCCGAGCTTCGTCATGTCCAACAGCTTCACGAACCAGGTCCTGGCCCAGCTCGACCTCTGGCAGAACCGCCGCCCGATCAGCCTCACCGTCCTGCCCAAGCACCTCGACGAGATGGTCGCCCGGATGCACCTTGGCAAGCTCGGCGTGAAGCTGACGACGCTCACGGGGGATCAGGCGTCGTACATGGGTGTGGATGCGCAGGGGCCGTTCAAGGCGGAGGGGTATCGGTATTAGGGGGCGCAGTAGGGGCGAAGCAATTGCTTCGCCCCTACTCGGCGAACGGACGGGACGCTATCGGCGATCCAGCCACACCGTCGGCATCGTCGCATCCCCGCCGAGCATCCCGTGCAGCGAGAGCGGCAGGTAGATCGTCGGCGGCTTCGGCGGCGCGGTGACGGTCACCGTGCCGCCGACGTGGATCGGTGCCGCATCGGCGGACGGGTGGAGGACGATCGACACGTCGTAGTCGCCTTCCTTGGCGTATGCGTGGGCGAACGTCGCCGTGGACGCCGACTGCGGCGACGAGAACGCCAACGTCTCGACGGCCTGCCCGTCACCCCAGTCGATCTCGGCACGGTCGACCATCGGCGGCTTGGCGAACGCCGGGAACGTGAGGCCCATCTCGAAGTCGGCGGCGTCGGACGTGGTGACGTCGATCTCGATCCCGGCCAGGTTCCGCGCCAGGAAGTTGAACGTGTCCCCCAGCAGCCGCTCCCGCGTCACCGTCCGCTCGTCGTCCCCCTTTCCGACGCCCTCCAATCCGAAGCCCCAGAACATCGCGTTCCACGTAACGCCCGTGCCCGGGTGCTGCTGGCCCGCCACGTACGTGCCGACGACCTTCGTCTGCTCGGTCATCGACAGCGGGTTCACGCGGTCGACGGCCATCATGCCGGTGTACTGCCAGAGCGGGCGGGCGAGCGGGACGAGGTCGTCGATCGTCAGCTCCGCGTCCGGGATGTCGCCAAGGCCGGTGGTGCGTGAGCTGCTCGTGGTCGGGCGGTTGCCGTCCACGAGCCTGCCGGAGGCGAACGCGTACTGATTGCCGGCTGCCCCCTCGGGCGCCCGATCACCGGTGGACAGGTCGATCGGATAGCCGAACGGCGACCCGGCTTCGGCGCCGGCATTCGGCTCGAGGACGACGCTCACCGCGCTTTGGGCGGGTCGCTGCGGGTACGGGACGAGCAATCTGCCGGCGAGCGTTGCCGTGATCTCGGGCGTGAACCCGGTGAAGTACCGCATGATGCACAGTTCGCAGCCGACGTTCTGACTGTCGCCACCCGCCCACGTGAACGGGAATGTGTCCGGATAGTTGCGGCGGTTCGTGGCGTTGTCCGTCAGCCGGCTCGAGGTGTTGAGGAAGCGCCAGAAGTTCAGCGCGACGCCCTGGCCGCTGATCAGCAAGTTACCGCCCCGCAGCATGTGGTTCAGGTACTGGTACATGCCCGGCAGGCTGACCTGATGGAACGACATCCGGCTCTCGTTCGTGTTCAGGATCACGAGGTCGTGGCGCGACATCTCCGACAGCGGCGGATGGCTCGTTCGGATCGGCAACGAGCGGGTGCTCACCCGCCGCGACGGGTTGTCCAGCACCCAGATGTCATACGTCAGGCCGGCGGCCTCGAGCGACTCGGTATAGATACGCGTGTGGTCCACCTTGCTGCCGTAGGCCCAGTCGACGATCAAGACGTTCCTGCGGTCCGCCGCGCGATCGACGAAGGCGTAGTACGGCACGCGGAGGCGATGCGTCTTGCCGCCGGCGTCGGTCTCGAGGACGATGTCGCCCCAGTGTTCGGTGGCGGCCACGCCGGCCGAAACGCTCAGCGCAGCGTCGAACGTCGCCGACGCACCCGGCTCGAGCGTCACCTCGCCCGGCGCGACGGTGACCGTGACCCCGGCGGTGCTCGCCGGGGCGACACGGACGTTCCAGGTGGCGGCGATCGTCAGGTCGCTCTCGACGGTGATGCTGATCGTCTTCGAGGCACCCTCGGTCACCTTCCCGTAGCTCAGCTTGGACGGCCACAGGAAGGCGCCGGGGTCGAGCGCGCCGGCGACGTCGAGACGGCCCGGGCCGCCCTCGCCGGGGATCGCCGGTCGCGGATCGAGCTCGTTGGCCCGCAGCGTCGGGCTCGACGTGTTGACGATCGCGCTGATGACCTGATCGACGGTCCAGTCCGGATGCACCGCCCGCAGCACGCCCACCGCGCCAGCGACGTGCGGCGTGGACATGCTCGTACCGGAGAGAGAGCTGACCGGGTAGAGGCGCTTGCGCGCCACCGCGTCCACGAAGATCCGGCTGGAAAGGATGTTCTCGCCGGGCGCCGCGACATCGGGCTTGATCTCCCAGTCCAGCCCAGGCCCCTGGCTGGCCGAAGCGGCGATGAAGTCCACCGGCTCGGCGCGCCCGCGGCCGATCGACCCGGCGATCGTCGCCGTGCCGTTCCCACCGCCGGCAAGCCACGCCACGAGCGAACGCCCGCCCGCCGCGCCGATCGCCGCCGCCGGGAGCGCCAGTTGGGACGGGTACTGGACGAGGCTGCCGCTGTCGGAGTACCCCGCGAATTGGGCGGATCGGCGATAGTACACGATCGCCTTGGCGCCGCTCTTCTGCATGTTGTCGGCGCGCACCGTTGCGCTGCAGTTGCCGGCGCCCTCCTGGTCGACGACGACGATCTTGCCGGACGCGCCGGTGTCCTGGCTGCATCCGCCGCCCGGCGCCAGGAAGAGCGGTCCGGAGAGGTCCTTCTGGATCGGCTCCCCACCCCGCGGCGCAGCGACGATCTGCGCCGCATCGGCCGGCACGCCGGCGCCGGTCACGGTGATCTTTTGGTCGAACGATCCGCCGGTCGTCGTGCTCCCGACCGCCAGGACGCGCGGGTGGTACTTCCAGCCGCCTGAGAGCGACGTGCGCCCGTTGCTGCCTGCGTTGCCGGCCGAGACGACAAACAGCGTCCCCCCGTCGGCCGCGCCGTCGGCGGCCAAAGCGATCGGGTGGCGCTCGGGACGCGCGAGGAGCCAGCGGACGGTGCCCTGGGACATGTTCACCGCATCCACTTCGTCCTTGACCGCCTGCTCGAGACCAGCGATCGTCGCGCCGATCGACGAGCCGACGTTACGATAGGTCAGCACGTGTGCCATCGGCGCCACGCCCGACAGGACCGTCGGGAGCACCAAGCTGCCCGTCTTCAGGTCATACGTGCCCCGCCGCCCGCTTGCGATGCCGGCGACGTGCAGACCGTGGTCATTCGTGCCGGCACACCCGGCGGGCGGGGGGTTCGGGTTGCTGGGGCTGATCGTCGGGATCGGGCAGTCGATGAGCGGCGTCGTCGACTGCAGCGTCTGCGTCGTGGCGTTGCGCACGAAGACCCGCGCCGCGATGACCTTACCGTTCACGTAGCGTTCGGGCTCGGGATAGGGCAGCACGCCGTCGGCGCCGACCAAGAGCGCCGACGGGAACCCGTTCGGCGGCGGCGGCATCCCGTCGTCGCGGAACCACGGATGTTCGATGTCCATGCCGGAGTCCATCACGGCGATCCGTGCCCCAAGCCCGGCCTCCTCCACGCCCCCGACCGCCTGCCACGCGTCCGTGGCCCGCACGACCTCGGCGCTCGAGTCCATCTCGTAGGCGAGCTTCTCGTCCGGGAACACCAGGTCGAAGCCCGGCATGTGCTTGGCCGCCACGGCCTCATCCGCCGTCAACCCGACCGTGAAGCCGTGAGCCACGATATGGTACTGCCAGCCGATATCGGCCTGCGGCGCGACGGCCTTCAATCGGGCGATCGCCGCGGCGCGGCGGCCGTCGAGGTAGGCGGTGTACGCCAGAGCCGCAGGCGTCTCGACGTCGAGGTGGACGTCTCCGTTCAGGTCCGCCGCCGTCGGGTCGAGGCCCGCGATCCCGCCGCGGTACTTCGCCAGCGGCGGGGCGTCGTTCAGGAACACGACGTACTCGCGGCGGGTCGGGTCGCCCGCGACGGCCGGCGGCGGGCCGTCGGGCGGGCGGTTCGGCACAGCGACCGAGGAACCCGGCGGTGTCGCGCCCGCCACGTCGTCCGGGCGGGCGCTGGCGGGTCCGGCGGCCGCGGCGGCCAGCATGACAGCGGCGGCGACGGCCGCCAAGGCGATTCGGCGCAACGCATTCACGGCATTCCCCTCGTTCATCGCGGCTTGCGGCGGTTCAGCAGGGGATCGCGACGCGATCGAACCTCCGGCGATGGCGCGGGACGCGCTCGCGGTGGCGGTGTCGAACGTGGCCCCCCTGAAGAGCGGCGTAGCATAATGGGCCGTCCTGTGGGGCGCAAGGCGCCCCCTTCGTTCATGAAGGAGACCTCGGGATGCCCGTCCCGTTCATTGATCTGCAACGCTTCGAACCGGATTTTCTGGACCGCTGGATGGACCGCGTCCGCGACGTGACCGTTCACACCCGCTTCGTCAGCGGCCCCGACGTCGCGCGGCTCGAGGCGCGGCTGGCCGAAGCCGCCCAGGCGCCGGCCGTCGTGGCGTGTGCCAATGGGACGGACGCGCTGCAGCTGGCGCTCCGGGCCGTCGGCGTGGGGGAAGGCGACATCGTCGTCATTCCGGACGCCACGTTCTGGGCCACGTTCGAGGCCGTCGTGAACGTCGGCGCGCGGCCGGTGACGGTCGACATCGATCCGGTCGATCTGCAGTTGGACTTCGATGCCTTCGTCCGGGCCGTCGACGCCCATCGCCCCAAGGCCGCGATCCTGGTCCATCTGTACGGCTGGGGCTCGCGGCGGCTCGACGACTTCCGTGCCTTCTGCCGCACGCGCGATATCGCCCTGGTGGAGGACGGCGCACAGGCGTGGGGCGTCACTTGGAACGGCCGCTCGATCTACGCCGACGCCCTGATCAGCACGGTCTCGTTCTACCCCGCCAAGGTCCTCGGCGCGTGCGGCGACGCCGGCGCCGTCGTGTGCTCCTCGCCCGAGCTGGCCGCCACGGTGCGGATGCTCGGCAACCACGGCCGCACCGACCACTACGCCCACGGCGCGGTCGGCTGGAACAGCCGGATGAGCGGCTTCGACGCCGCCTGGCTCGACCTGTGTCTGGACTACCTTGACGTGCGGCTCTCCGACCGGCGGAGGGTGGCCGAGCGCTACCAGGAGCTCCTGCCGGCGCTCGGCGTTCACGTCGTCGGCCCGCCGGCCGGCTACGTCGAGAACGGCTACCTGAACGTGACGCTCCACGACCCCGCCGTTCGGCCGACGATCGAGGCCGCGCTCAAGGCCCGCGGCATCGGCTTCGGCACCGTCTACCCGGGCGCGATGAGCAAGCAACCCGGCGCCGTCGGCCACCTCGTCGCGGCCGTCGGCGGCGCGGAGGCGGATCGGCTGGCCCGGAGCGTCCTCAACCTGCCGCTCTTCGCGGGCATGACGGACGCGGAGTTCGACACGGTGCTGACCGGCGTCGGCGAAGCGGTCGGTGCGGCGGGCGGAACGGTCGACATCCACATGGCCGGTGCGGTCGACGACGGCGGTGCGACATCCGCAGCCGCTCCCGCGGCATCCGTCTGATGGCAGCGTCCGGCACGTCGGCTCCCACGCGTATCGCCGATACCGCCATCGTCCACCCCGGCGCGGCGCTCGGCCCCGGCTGCCAGGTCTGGCATCACAGCCAGGTCCGCGAGGGCGCCGTCCTCGGCGAGGGGTGCATCGTCGGCAAAGACGTGTACATCGACAGCGACGTCCGCATCGGTGCGCGCTGCAAGATCCAGAACGGCGCGCTGCTCTACCACGGCCTGACCGTCGGCGAGGGCGTCTTCATCGGCCCGCAGGCGTGCTTCACGAACGACCGGGTGCCGCGGGCCGTGAATCCCGACTTCAGCCTGAAGGCGGCCGACGACTGGCTCGTCGGCCAGACGTCCGTCGGCGACGGCGCGGCGATCGGCGCCGGCGCCGTCGTCGTGACCGGCATCGCCGTCGGCCGCTGGGCCATCGTCGGCGCCGGCGCCGTCGTGACGCGCGACGTCGAGCCGTTCGCCCTCGTCGTCGGCAACCCGGCGCGGCGGATCGGCTGGGTCTGCCGGTGCGGCCGGCGGCTCGAGGCGGGCGATGCCCCGTGCACCGGCTGCGGCATGGCGCTCGCCGACGGTCGGCCCGCCGAGGACACGGCCGGGCCGCCGCCGGGAGCCGGGCGATGACGCTGCGCGCCGCCGTCATCGGCGCCGGGGCGATGGGCCGCCACCACGCCCGCGTGTACGCCGCCTTGGACGATGTCGACCTCGTCGGCGTCGCCGACCCCGTGGCCGAGAACCGCGACTGGGTCGAGCGCCGCCTGCGCGTGCCGACGTTCGACGACCACCGCACGCTCCTGTCCAGCCAGCGACCCGACCTCGTGAGCGTCGTCGTCCCGACGCAGCAGCACCTGACCGTGGCGCTCGACGTCATCGCGGCCGGCGTTGCCGTGCTCGTCGAGAAGCCGATCGCCGCCACCGAGACCGAAGCGCAGGTGATGATCGACGCGGCGCGCGTAGCCGATGTCGTCCTCACCGTCGGCCACGTCGAGCGCTTCAACCCGGCCGTGCGCGAGCTGAAGCGGCGCGTCGACGCGGGCGAGCTCGGCCGCGTGTTCACCGTGCAGGCGCGGCGGGTCGGGCCGTTCCCGGCGCGGGTGCGGGACGTCGGCGTCGTCGTCGACCTGGCGACGCACGACCTCGACATCCTCCGCTGGATCGTCGGCCGCGAGGTCGTCCGGATCCAGGCCGAGACGGCGCAGCGGATCCACACCGCGCACGAGGACCTGCTGGTCGGGCTGCTGCGGTTCGACGGCGGCGCGATCGGGCTGCTGAACATCAACTGGCTGACGCCGACGAAGATCCGTGAACTGAGCGTGACGGGCGAGCGCGGGATGTTCGTGGCCGACTACCTGCGCCAGACGCTCACGTTCTACGAAAACGCGTCGGCCGATGCCCACTGGGAGTCGTTCGGCCAGCTGCAGGGCGTCGTCGAGGGCAACGCGACGACGATCCGGATCGACGGCGGCGAGCCGCTCGTGGCCGAGCTGGCGGCGTTCGCCGCCGCGGTGCGTGATCGAACGCCGCCCATCGTGAGCGGCGAGGACGGGCTCGCGGCCCTGCGCCTGGCCCGCGCCATCGTCGAGGCGGGCGAGCGGGGCGACGATCCGGCGTGGGGCGGTCCGTGAACGGCAGTCTCGACGTCGACACCGTGACCGGAGTCGTGTCCGACACCTTCACCCCCCTCGCCGCCCACCTCGACGCCCGCACCGCGCGCCTGGCAGTCGTCGGCCTCGGCTTCGTCGGCACGCCCGTGGCCTGTACGCTGGCCGGCGCGGGCTACACCGTCGTCGGGGTCGACGTCGTCGCCGACAAGGTCGATGCGATCAACGCCGGCCAAGTGCCGTTCGAGGGCGAGGAGCCGGGCCTGCCGGAGCTCCTCGCGCGCGTCGTCGCCGAGGAGCGACTCGTCGCGACGACCGACCCGGAGGCGCTGCGGTTGTGCGACGCGATCCTCGTCGCCGTCGACACGCCCGTCGACGCCGTCACGCATCAGCCCGTCTATCGCGCGCTCGAGGGGGCGCTGGCGGCGATCGGCCCACGGCTGCGGCCCGGGACGATCGTCGTCATCGAAAGCACGCTGGCGCCCGGGACGATGGATCGCGTCGTCGCGCCGGCGCTCGAACGAACGAGCGGGCTGCAGATCGGCCGAGACGTCCTCCTGGTCCACTGCCCCGAGCGCGTCATGCCGGGACGCCTGCTGGCGAACCTGTCGTCGATGAGCCGTGTCGTCGGCGGGACGACGCCCGAGGCCGCCGACGTCGCGCTCCGCCTCTATCGCCACGTCGTCACCGCGCCGGGGGCGACGTTGGACGCAAGCGATGCGCTCACGGCGGAGATCGTCAAGACGGGCGAGAACGCGTACCGCGACGTGCAGATCGCTTTTGCGAACGAGATGGCGCTCGTCTGCGAGGCGGCCGGCGCCGACGTCTGGCGGGTGCGGGATCTCATCAACAAGTCGCCCGGCCGCCACATGCTCCTGCCCGGCGCAGGCGTCGGCGGCCACTGCATCCCCAAGGACCCGTGGCTGTTGATCAGCGGGATGACCGCCCGCCTGATCCCCGCCGCCCGTGCCGTGAACGACGGGATGCCGGCCCACATGGCCGACCTGGCCGCCGACGGCCTGGCCGAGCACGGCCTGCGCTTGCGCGGCAGCCGGATCGCCGTGCTCGGCATGAGCTACCTCGAGGACACGGAGGACGATCGGAACAGCCCGAGCACGGCCCTCGTCGCGGCGCTCGCCGGGCGCGGCGCCGACGTCACGGCGCACGATCCGTGGGTGCCCGCCTACCGGGACCGGACGGTCGACGACGTCGTGGACGGGGTGGACGCGGTAGTCCTCATGGTGGCGCACACCGCGTATCGCGGGCTCGACTGGGCAGCGATCGCGGGACGCGTGCGCACGGCGGTGCTGGTGGACGGCCGGCATGCCGTCGACGCCGGGATGGCGGCGCGATGCGGCTGGACGGTGCGGGCGGTGGGCATCGGCCCGGCGCGTGCACCGTTGGCGCATCGCGGAGACGAGCACCCGGGATGAGGGTGTCGCGCTCGACGTCCGGAGAGCGGGTGGCATCGGACGTCACGGCGGCAGCGCACTACGATACGCTCGCACTGTGGGGGCGGCCGCCCGATCCGGCGAATGCGGAGCGGGTCGCCCGAACACAGGCGCTCGTGCCGCTCGGCACCCGCACCGTGCTCGACGTCGGATGCGGCGACGGGTCGTCGTCGGCCGCGCTCCTGGATCGGGTGCCCGTCGTCGTCGACCTCGACCTCAGCCCGCGTGCACTGCGGTTCGTGGCCGGCGTTCCCGTCGCGGGCAGCATCACGGCGCTTCCGTTCCCCGATCGGAGCTTCGACGTCGTGCTCGCCGCCGAGGTGATCGAGCACCTGCCGGCCGACGTCATGGCCCGCGCGCTGGCCGAAATGGGACGCGTCGCCGGGCACTGGGTCATCGTCTCGACGCCGAACGGCGAGCAGTTGGCGGCGCGACAGGCAGCGTGCGCGCGCTGCGGCCGCCGTTTCCACCCGAACTGGCATCAACGTCGCTTCACCGCCGCCCGACACCGCCGCCTGGCACCCGCCGGGTTCGAGTGGCGCCGCACCGATGGCGTCGGCACGTGGCGCCAGAGCTTGGTGCTGGCCGCCGGACGTCGGGCCGTCGGGCACCTCGTTCAGGGCGACGGCTTGACCTGCCCGCACTGCGGACATGGCCAGGTGGTCCGCCCGGCGTACAACCTTGGGCAGCGGGCGGGCTTGCGGCTGCTGGCGATGGCCGGTCCGCTCGTACGACCGCGCGCGCGTTGGATCGTGACGGCGTACGCGCGGCGGGGTTCGGCATGACGCCTGGGTCCGAGGACTTCGACCTACCGGCTCCGCCGAACGAGGTTCTGCCGAACACGCCGGCCGGCGTCGGCCGCCGGACGGTGACGTCGTTGGCTTGGAACGTGGTCGCCAGCCCGCTGCGGATGGCGGTCATGTTCGTCCGCAGCGTCATCACCGCTCACCTGCTGGGCGTGGCCACGTTCGGGGTGTTCGCGATGGCCAGCAGCATCGTGTTCGTGACCTCCAGCCTGGCGCGCAGCATCGACGGTGCGCTGCTGAACCGTGCGCCGGAGACCGAGGACGAACAGCGGGCGGCGGACGTGCTCTTCTCGATGAAGACGATCGTGACGGCCGTGTGGGTGCTGGCGTTGTGCGCATGGGCGCTCCTGGGCGCGCGACCGGCGCTTCGAGGGGCGGTCCTCACGCTGACCTGCGTCACCGCCGTCTCGATCTTCCTCGATACGCCGCGCGCCGTGCTCGCCCGCCGCGTCGTTCACCGCCGGCTTGTCATGGCCGATCTGGCGGAGCTGTCGATCACATCGCTCGTCACGGTCGGACTGGCGCTGGCGGGCGCCGAGATCTGGGCGCTCGTAGGCGCCGAGATCGTCGGCGTCGCCGTCTCGGCAGCCTTCCTCGTCGGCTGGCGGCCGGCGTGGCGCCCGCACTGGCGCCTGGATCGGGATGTCGTGCGCTACTACCTGCGCTTTGGAAGCCGCACAGCGCCCGCCCGCGTCCTGTTCATGGCCACGGAACGGATCGACGATCTCTGGACCGGCGCCTACCTGGGCGACTACGCGCTCGGAATCTACTCGCGCGCCTACCGCTTCGCGACGTATCCGCGCAACTTCGTCGTCGCGCCCATCACGAGCGTCATCGGCGGCACGTACGCCGAGCTGAAGCACGATCGCCAACGCCTGAACGCGGTGTTCCGGCTGTCGAATTCCGTTCTGCTCACGGCCGGTCTCGCCTTCGGCGGCGCCCTCGTGCTGGCCGCGCCCGAGATGGTCCGCCTCGTCCTTGGCGTCAAGTGGCTGCCGATGGTTCGTCCGTTTCAGCTCATGTGCGTCTTCGCGCTCGTCGATCCGATCCGAATCGGCTTGGCGAACATGCTGGGCAGCCTCGGCGATCCGGGCAGCGTGCTCCGCGCCTACACGCTGCAGTTCGCGGCCCTGGCGGTCGGATTGCTCCTTCTCGGCCCGACGTTCGGCATCTCCGGCGTGACGCTGGCCGTCGACGGAATGGTCGTCCTCGGCACGGCATATCTCTACCGGCGCGCCCGCCGCCACGTGGACGTCCCGATCAGCCGACTTGTCGCACCGCCCCTGTTCGCGGCCGCCGTCGGCACCGCCGCCACGCTGGCCGTCTTCACGGTGCCGCTCAGCACGATGTCGTTCGCCGTCCAGATGGCGTACCGCTTCGCGTTCATCCAGCACCCGGTTGTCGCGGCCATGGTGATGGCCGTCAAGCTGCCGGCGTTTGGCATCGGCTACGCCGTCACCCTCATCCTCGTCGACCGTCGGACGCTGGCAGATCTGTTCGCCGCCGTCCGCCCCGTGCTGGATCGCCGCCGATGAGCCGCGCCAACGTCGTTTGCCTCTCATTCTCGCCGATCCGCCGCGACGGCCGCGTCCTGCGGCAGGCTGCCGCGCTGGCCGTCGACCATGACGTGACGGTCGTCGGATATGGCGACGGGAGCGATGCGGGCGCGGACCTGGGCGGCGGGGCGCGGTTCTCCCCCCTGCCGATCCCGAAGAACGGTCCTGCCCCGCACCGCGGCGGCACGCTCCGACTGCTGGTGTTCGGACGGGTCTGGCCAAGCCGGGCCTACCCCGCGTGGTACTGGCGTCACCCCCACTTCGAGGCCGCCGTCCCTGTGGTGACCGGGCTGCGACCGGACCTCATCGTCGCCAACGACTGGACCGCCCTGCCCGTCGCTTTCCGGGCAGCCGAGGCGTCCGGGTCGCGCGTCATCGCCGACCTGCACGAGTTCGGGCCGCGCCAGAACGAGCAGCACCGGTTCTGGCGCTGGTTCGTCGGTCCGGCCATCCGGTGGCTCCTACAACGCGACTTGCCGCGCACGGCAGCCGTGATCACGGTCGGTGATGCGCTCGCCAAGGCGTACGCCGCCGAGTTTGGGGTGCACCCGTCCGTCGTGCACAACGCGCCCGAGGCGGTGCCGCTCCCCCCGCCCCATGCAACCGGCACGGACCGGGTGCGCGTCGTGTGCCACGGCGTCGCCGCGCCCGAGCGGGCCATCGAAGGGTTGATCGAGGTCGTCGCCCTGGCGGAGCCCCGCTTCGTACTGGACCTCATGCTCGTGCCGACGGATCGTTCCTACATGGCGCACCTCGAGTCGCTGGCCGCGCGTCTGGCACCCGATCGCATCCGCTTCGTGCCTCCGGTGGCCCCGGCCCAGATCGTCACGGCGCTGGCGTCGTACGACGTCGGCCTCTACGTTCTGCCGCCCTCCAACTTCAACACGATGCATGCGCTGCCGAACAAGCTGTTCGAGTTCATCGCCGCCGGCCTCGCCGTCTGCATCGGCCCGTCGCCGGCGATGGCCGAGATCGTCGCACGGACCCGGTGCGGCGTCGTCGCGGACGCGTTCACCCCCGAACGCGTCGTCGTCTCCCTCAACGCGCAATCCGCCGCGGACATCGATCGATACAAGGCGAACGCACGGATTGCCGCTCGGTCGCTGAACGCCGCGCACGCGGCCGCGACGTTGCGATCCGTCGTCGCCGCCGCGCTGGCAACGCCCGTCGACGCGGCCGACGACCCTGTCGACGTGACGCCCGGGATGGGGCGGCGGTGAGCCGGTCGCGGGTCGCTTGCGTCCTCTTCGCACCCGTGGGCCAGGTGCTGCGCGTCAAGCGCCAGGCGGCAGCGCTTGCGCGCGACCACGACGTGACGCTGCTGGGCTACGGCGATGCGGCCGGCGGGGCGGGCGAGCTTGACGCCGGCGTGGCGTGGTCTCCACTGGCCCGCCCGACGCCGGGGAAGCCGGTGGATCGTGCGATGAAGGCGACGTTGCTGGCCCTGGGTCGGCTCGCGCCGGACTGGGCATACCCACGCTGGTACTGGCGCTACGCGCTGTATCGGTCGACCCTCGAGCGTCTGGTGTCCCTGCGGCCGGACGTCATCGTCGCGAACAATTGGCAGGCGCTGCCCGTTGCGCTCCGGGCCGCCGATCGCGTCGGGGCGCGGGTCGTCATCGACCAGCACGAGTACGCACCGCGGCAGAACGAGCAGCGCCTTGCGTGGCGCACCTTCATGTCGCCCGCCGTGCGTTGGATCCTGCACCACCACCTGCCCCGCACGGCGGCGGCCTTCACCGTGGCGAACACGCTGGCCCGCGCGTACGAGACCGAGTTCGGCGTTCCGCACGGCGTGGTCCGGAACATCCCGCAAGCGCCGTTCCCGCCGCCGCCTGCCCGACCGACGGGCGCCGATCACGTCCGCCTGGTCAGCCACGGCGTCGGCGCCCGCGGCCGCAGCCTCGAGGTGATGGTGCGCGGTGTGGCGATGGCCGACCGGCGTTTCAGCCTCGACCTCATGCTGGTCCCGAGCGAGCCGGACTACGTGGCCTGGCTGGCGCGCGAAGCCGAGCGCCTTGCCCCCGGTCGCGTGCGCATCGTCCCCCCCGTCGCGCCGACGGCGATCGTAGAGGCGCTGGCGGCATATGACATCGGCCTCTTCGTCCTGCCGCCGGTGAACTTCAACTACCGGTTTGCGCTGCCGAACAAGTTCTTCGAGTTCATCGCTGCGGGGCTGGCGGTGGCGATCGGTCCATCGCCCGAGATGGTGGAGCACGTGCGCGACCACGGGATCGGGTTCGTCGGTGATGGGTTCGAACCGGCCGATGTCGCACGGCTGCTCGACGGCCTCACCCCCGACGCGATCGACCGGTGCAAGGCGGCGGCGCGCGTGGCAGCGGGCATGCTCACCGCCGAACACGAAGCGGATGCCCTGCGGGCGATCGTCACGGCTGCTCTCGCGGACCAACCCACATGACCACCGTCGTCACCGTGGTGGGCGCCCGTCCCCAGTTCATCAAGGCAGCGCCGGTGAGCCGGGCGCTGCGTGCGCGAGCCACCGAGGTGCTCGTACACACCGGTCAGCACTACGACGCCGCCATGTCCGACGTGTTCTTCGCCGAGCTCGACCTGCCGCAACCGGACGTCAACCTCGGCATCGGCTCGGGGCCGCACGGACGGCAGACAGGGGCGATGCTCACCGCGATCGAGGCGGTGCTCGTCGAGACGAGGCCGGACTGGCTCATGGTGTACGGCGACACGAACTCGACGCTGGCGGGCGCGCTGGCGGCAGTCAAGCTCGGCATCCCGGTGGCGCACGTCGAAGCCGGCCTGCGCTCGTTCAACTGGGCGATGCCCGAGGAGCACAACCGTCGGCTGACGGATCATTGCGCCTCGCTACTGTTCTGCCCGACCGGGACCGCTGTCGCAAACCTGCGCCGCGAGGGTATCGACGACGGCGTGCACCTCATCGGCGACGTGATGTTCGATGCCGTCCGCCACTTCGGCGAACGGGCCGCCGCGCCGGGCCGGCGCCGGGCGTTGGGCATCGATTCCGGCCCGTACGCCCTCCTGACGGTCCACCGGCCGGCGAACGCCGACGATCCGCGCCGCCTGCGCGCCATCCTGGACGGCGCTGCCCGGCTGGACATGCCGGTGGTGTTCCCCGTTCACCCTCGCACGCGGGCCGCACTCGCGGCGCTCGATCACCCGGCGGTTCACCTCGACACGCCCACGGATGATCCCGCCGCACGGCAGAGCGGCGATGCAAACCGACCGATTCGCTGCCGGCTCCCGGTCGGCTACCTCGACATGCTTGCCCTGGAGTCGAACGCCCGCATGATCCTCACCGACAGCGGCGGCGTGCAGAAGGAGGCCTACTTCTGCGGCGTGCCGTGTGTGACGCTGCGGGCGGAGACGGAGTGGGTCGAGACCCTCGTGGATGGCTGGAACGTCCTGGCCGACGCCGATCCCGACCGCATCGTCGCGGCGGCACAACGTCCAAAGCCGTCTGCGCGCCCAGCGCCGGTCTTCGGGGACGGCCACGCAGCCGTGCGCATCGTCGATGCCCTGCTCGGTGCGCCGCTTGCCGCGCGATGATCTTGGCCCTGTCGTCGAGGCAAGCCCTGCGACACCAGCCCTACTGCTGCAACACCGGCCCTACTGCCGAACGGCGGCCCCGCCTACGGGCAGCCGCACTTGAAGATCAAGGCGTTGAACAGCGGGTGGTACGGCACGTTGAGGTTGCGCAGGCTCAGCCATCGTCGCGGCCAGTTCAGCGGTCCGGGCGGCACGTTGGGGTGGCACGGACGGCCGTACCCCGAAACGCCGGTCGGATTCGCCAGCGCAGCGGCGATGGCGCTGGCGGGTGCCGTCCCCGCGAGGCGCGGACAGACCATGGGTGGTTGGGTCTGCGGCGCGTCACCCGGGCACGGCGCGGAGATCGACCAGTTGTCGATGCCGATCGTGTTCGGGCTGATCGAGTTGCTGTTGGAGCGATAGAAGCCGAACGTCAACGGGGCGCCGGTCGCCGTGAAGTCGGGGTGCGCAGCGTCGTCCAGTCCGCGGCCGTCGACGACCTCGATGAAGCTGGCTGCCGTCAGACGGTCGAACCGGATCCGATGCCAACTCCGTCCACTGCCCGTCAGTTGGCCCCGGACGACGAAGATGCGGCCGTCCTGCACGAGCGCAGGCCCGGTCGACTGCCCTTCGCCTTGGGCTGAAATCGCCCGTGCGTCCTCGTGGTACATCAGGCACGAGATCGGTCCTTGGTCGTCCGGAGACCAGACCGCACGGCGGTTCAGATGCACGCCGATGACGGACGGCCGGCGCGCCGGGTCGGGCGGCGCCGTGCGGTTCGTGATGCCAAGGAACGCCCCAGGGTTCCCGCCGCTGTCGGACCGCTGCACGTCGACGGTGCCGCCGGCATTCAGCTGCGCCACGGTGAGCGTCCAGTCGCCGGGCACGAACTCGCCGTCGCTGAACTGCAGCGTGGCCTGCGCCCGCGCGTGAGCGGTACCGACGAGAATCGCCAGGACGCTGCCGACGACGATGCGCAAGGCGCCCCCGAATCGGTTTATGCGCGATGCCCGTGCCATGCCGTCAAGGGTAGACCCGATCCGGTCGTCGTCAAGGCAAATCGTCGCTGGCCTTGGCCGCGAGCAGCCGTGCGGCGAGGCGCCGTCGAAGGCGCCTCGGCCGCGACGTTCATCCGCGCTTTTCGCCGACCCGTCGATCGTGGTAGCGTCAGCACCATGAGCCGTGAGCGGATCTGCATCCTCAGCCTGTCCGACCTGGCCCGCGACGGCCGCGTCCTCCGCCAGATCGCGGCGGCCGCGGAAGCAGGGTACGCCGTGACGGTCGTCGGCTGGGGCATGCCGGGCGCAGTGCCGCTGCCCGAAGGCGTCACGTTCGTTCCGGTGACGCCGCATCGGCTCGCTCGTCGCGAGCGGGTGCTGCAGGCGATCCGGTTGCTTGCCGGGCGCGTGTCGCCGTCGTGGTTCGAGCGCTGGTACTGGCGCAAGCCCGATCATGCGGCAGCGCGCGATGCGATCATCGCAGCCGGGCCCGACCTCATCCATGCGAACGAGGCGATCGGCCTGCCGGCCGCGCTGGCGGCGTCCGGCGGGATCGACGGCGGCCGACTCATCCCCGTTCTCTTCGACGCCCACGAGTACAGCCCCGACCGGCTGCCGCGCCGCACGCTCACACGCTTCCTGGCGCGCCCGTTCCACACCTGGCTCATCCGCACCCTCGCCCCCCGCGCCGCCGCCATGACGACCGTCGCCGATGGCATCGCCGACCGCTACCGCGCCGAGTTCGGCCTCGATCCAGCCGTGATCCGCAACTGCCCGACGTATGTGCCGCTGACGATGCGGCCAACGGATCCCGAGGGTGTCGTGCTCATCCACCATGGAGTCGCGCTGCGCGCGCGGCGGCTCGAAGAGATGGTCGATGTCGTCGCGGCGTGCGATGACCGGTTCAGCCTCACCTTCATGCTCGTCGAAAGCGACGCCGGCTACGTTGCCGAGCTGGCGCGACACGCCGAGCGGCACGCGCAGGGTCGCGTGACGTTCCGCGATCCCGTCGCGCCCGCCGAGATCGCCCGCACCCTCAATGCCGGCGCCGACATCGGCATCTTCCTCCTGCCGCCGGTCGACTTCAGCTATCGGATGGCCCTGCCGAACAAGCTCTTCGAGTTCATCATGGCCGGCCTGGCCGTCGCGATCGGCCCGTCGCCGGAGATGGCCCGCGTCGTCATCGACCACGGCTGCGGGATCGTCGCCGCCGACTTCGCACCGGCCACGCTCGCCGCCCGGTTGAACGCGCTGTCGGCCGACGGGATCGACGCCCTCAAGCGGCGCTCGCTCGACGCCGCGCGCACGTTGAACGCCGAGGCCGAGATGGGACGGTTGATGGGGCTGTATGCCGCGTTGCTGGCGGCAGGGCCGCGACGATGAGCGATGCGAAGTCGTTGTCCGCACGGGGTGCCTCGACGACCGCCCCGGTCCTTCTCGTCGCCACCCCCTTCATCTGGGAAGCCGGCCCGCACAAGGGCAAGCCGACGGTCTTCCACGCCCTGCGCGGCTTCCAGCGCGCCGGCTGGGACGTCCACGTCCTCTGCGCGACGAACCGGCGCGGCATCGTCGAGTCGTCCGTCGACGGCGTGACCGTCCACTACTTCCGCATCCCGCTCGATCGCGTCGACTTCGTCTACGACGCCGAGCACTCCTACCTCAGCCGGGTCCGCGGCGAGGACCGGGCGATCGTCCGCCACTTGAAGTTCCGGCTGTGGTGGCTGCAGTTCGTCGTCCTCGGCATCGTCAGGGCCGAAGGGCTCGCACGGCAGTTGCGGCCTGCGGCGACGTACGGCGTGAACAACCCCGGGATCCCGATCGCCGCCTGGATCGGCCGGCGGCGCGGCATCCCGTCGTTCGGGCGGATTATGGGCAGCGTCTTTGTCCAGCACGTGCGGGGCATCCTGGCGACGGGCAGCGACACACCCGGGGTGGGCACGACGGCACCGGCGTCGAATCGCGTGCGCCGCGCCCTCGCGTGGACGAAGCTTTGGCTCGCCCGCTTCGACGAGCTCCTCGCCTTCCGCCTCCCGACCGGCGCCGTGATCGTCACGGACGACGGGACGATCGATGCCGCCGAGATCACGGCCTGGCTCGGCGTACCGGCCGCGCGGCTCCGGCTCTGGCGCAACGGCACCGACGCGGCGTGGGTCGCATCGGCGCCCGACCGACCGGCGGCCCGCGCGGCCCTCGGCATCCCGACGGACGCCCCCGTGCTCGTCTGGGTGTCGCAGCTCGTCGACATCAAACGCGCCGACCGCCTGATCGACGCCCTGCCCGCCGTCGCGGCCGCGGTACCCGACGTCGTGGCGCTCATCGTCGGCGACGGTCCGGCGCGGCCGGCGCTCGAACGGCGCGCCGCCGCGCTCGGCGTCGCGGGCCGCATCCGCTTCGCGGGTTTCGTCGCGCGCGACGCCCTGCCGACGTACCTACGCGCCGCCGATGCGTTCGTCGCGCTCTATGATTACTCGAACCTGTCGAACACGCTGCTGGAAGCTCTCGTCGCCGGCCTGCCGGTCGTGACGCTGGCCAACGGCCGGACGGGCGACGTCGTGACGGACGGCCGGAACGGCCTGTTGCTCCCGCCGGACGTCGCGGATCCCATCGCACCGGCGCTCATCCGCATCCTGAGCGATGACGCGCTGCGCGCCGAACTCGCCGCCGGCGCATCCCGGTACGCCGCCTCGTCGCTCGTCTCGTGGGATGAACGGATCGACCGTGAGGTCGCCGCCGTCACCGCGATCGTCGCCGAATGGAGGAACCACCGCCCATGACCCGATCCACCCCTGCAACGGCAACACTCATCGCCTCGATTCCCGACGTCATGGCCGACGTCCGCGTCGGCGAGGCGGCGCGGGCGGCGGGCGTGCCGCTGGACAGCGTGAACACCGACGCCTGGGCGGCCGCTCTGGCCGCCGACCCGCGCCCGGCCGGCGCCGTCGTCGACCTCAGCGCGCCCGGCGCCATCGACCGCATCGGCGCCGCGGTCGCGGCCGGCGTGCCTGTCCTGGCGTACGGCCCACACGTGGAGGCGGATCTGCTGACGGCGGCAAGGCGGGCGGGCGCGCGACGCGTCGTGCCCCGCGGCCGGATGATGCAGCACGCCGGCGCGCTCCTGGCTGAGCTGCTCGCCGGGTCAGCGGCTGACGAGCCATCGCGATCGGAGGACTCCCATGCCGATGAGCCGTGACCGCCTGGTCTACAGCACGCAGGGCGGCAAGGCGCCCAAGGCAGGCGTCGACAAGGGTCCGGGCTCAAGCCGGCCACCCTCGGAACAGACGGTCGCGATCCGGCGCGAGAAGAAGCACCGCGGCGGCAAGACCGTGACCGTCGTCTACGAGCTGCTCCTTCGCCCCGACGACCTCAAGGCGCTCGGCAAGCTGCTGAAGACCGCCTGCGGCACCGGCGGCACCGTAAAGGACGGCACGATCGAGATCCAAGGCGACCACCGCGACGCGATCGCCGCCGCGCTCCACAAGCTCGGCTACAAGACGAAGTTCACCGGCGGCTGACGAACCCAGCGCCGTCCGAATGCCTGTGCCCCCCCGACGCACGCATGTCCATCGTGTAGGGGCACGGCATGCCGTGCCCTGCCCTGCCCTGCCCACGACCATCGCGCTCCCGCCGACCGCTCGCCGACCGCTCGCCGTGCGATCACGGCATCGCAGCCAGCAGCCAAAGCACCCCCCGCGCCACCCCATAGCCGATGGCCGCAAACAGCGCCGCCGCCCGGGCAGGCGCCGGTGTGTCGCCTTCCACCGCCAGTGCGCCGGCGACGGCACCGAACGTGGCCCAGCCGACGGCCCAGCCGATCTCCGACACACCGGTCGCACCGCTCGCCGCCGGGAGCCCGGCGCCCGGCCCCGCCCACCGCACCCAACCCGGCACGACGACGAGGGCCGCTGCGACGATCCACCCGACCGTCCACCCGATGATCGGCTCGCCGACCGCTCGGCCGAGACGCAGCGGCAGCGCGGACGGCGTCACCGGCGCGGTCCGACGCTCGATGGCCGAGCGAGCGAACACGACCGCCGCCATTGCCAGCCCGCCGGCCAGCCAACCGGTAACGGACTGGCGCAGCGCGCGATCCGCGTCGGCGGCGAACGACAGAGCTCCGAGCGACGTGATGCCGGTCACGACGAGCCCGATCGCGACGGCGCCGCCGGCGGCCGTGACCGCCTGCGCCGTCGTCGCAGCCACGTGCCGGGCGCCGATACGCGCCCGACGGAGGACGGTCGGCGGCGCTCCGGTCGAAGATGTCGGCGGATGCGTGAGCGCGCGCCCGACAGTGCGCCCGACGGCGCGCAGGCCGGCCGACACCTGTCGCATGGCAGAGGGCGATCCGGCATGCCGTGACGTGGTGCCGGTGAGAGATGACCGGTGTGCGCCCACCCGGGGCGCCGTCACGACGGCCGTGGCGCCGGCGACACGGGACGGCGACGGGCCGCGGCGGGCGATCCACGGTGCGCCGCGGCGGCGGGCGCCGCAGTCGGGGCACGCCGTCAAGTGGTCGGCGAAGGCGTGGCCTGTCGGGCAGCGGATGAGGTGGGCCTCAGCCTCTTCGAGACGATACGCCCATTCCTCGGCGGTCGGTCGTCGATGCGGGTCGGCATGGCCGTGGGCGAAGGCGCGGACGAAGCCGTCGACGAGCGAGGGATGGAGCGTACCGAGCGCGGGTGCGCCGGGCGGCGGAGCGACCGGCACGCCGGGCCGCTCCAGGTAGGGGAACCAGCCGCGACGAATCTTCTCTTCGAGCGGAGGCACTTCGCCGTCGGCCAGCCAGGCGCTGCGGAACGGGTGGCTGCCGGCCATCAGGAGCTGGAAGAGGAGTACGGCCAAGCCGAAGGCGTCGTGCTCCGGCAGGCGGACGGTGTCATGGAACGGCTGTCCCTGCAGTTCGGGCGGCGTGTACTCCGCCCGGCCTACCGGGCACGGATAGAACACGATCTCGGCCGGGCGGACCCGTTGGATCTGGAACGAGTCGGCGTCGATGAGCGTCACGAGTGCGCGCGGTGTGACGAGGACGTTCCGCTCGTTCAGATCGCCGACGACGACCTTGGCCGCGTGCAACGCCGCCAGCGCGGAGGCTAGGTTGCGCGCCGCCCGGTGCAGATAGGCTCGGTCGAAGTCCGGCAGCGTCCGGGCACGGCGGCGCGGGTTCAACACGTCGATCGCCGGTACGGCATCCCGAACGTACGGCATGAGGAAGCCGATCAGCCGCTTCCCGTCGTCGAGGAGCAGCTCGCACGGCCAGGCGATCGCGCTGTGGCCCTGGACGCCGGCCGGGTCGGGGGGCGGATGATCGCGCATCGCCCGCAGCTTGTCCGCCATCGCGGTGCGGTCGGTGAAGAAGACCTTTGCCAGCAACCGGCCGTCTCCGACGACGCGGCGGATGACCGCTTCGCCGCCCCGCGCGATCTCCGCGCCGAGCTCGACCGAGGCGCCGGCCGCCGTGCGGACGATCACGCGCCGCTCGACCCGAGTCGCGAGGCCCGCGTCGGGGCGTCGCCGCCCGCCTCGACGGCACGCGGCGCGGGCGATCCGTTCATGGCTCCGCCGGGCCGGTTGCGGCGACGAGCAGCGTCAGGTCGTCGTCCGTCCGGGCACGGACGCGTGGCGAGTCGAGGAACGCGGCAAGATGGGCCGTGGCCGTCTCGACATCGTCGATGGCGGCGGCGAAGCGGGCGAGGGGCTGGAAGAAGGCGGCGTGCGGGGTCGCCGTCGCCACGTCGAGCGCCAGTCGCAGCAGGCCGTCCGTCAGCAGCACGACAGCCGCCACGTCGACGTCCGCCCGCGTCATCGCGTCCAGCGCGGCCGCGACCGCGCCTTCGCTCGTCAGGAACGTCGTCTCGTTCGCATAGTCGCCTCGCTGCGGCATGGTCACCGCCGTGACCACGCCGTCCGGCCCGACGGCGACGATGAGGCCGTCCCCGATCTGCGCCGCGAGCACGCCGTCCGGGCGGACGATCGCGCACGACAGCGTGCAAGCCAGGTCGCGGACCGGCCATCCCTCGGCGTCCGCCAGGACTTGGACGGCCGCACGCGCGGCTTGCAGGGCGGCGGCCAACCCCTCGGCATCGCGTGCGCGTCGCGCCTCGACGTCGCGGTCCGCCGCGCGGGTCCCCTCGGACCCCCCTGCAGCCGGGCCGCCATCGCGCAGCAACGTGCCGACCGCGGCGGCCGCCGCGACCGCCGCCCCCCTCGCGCTATGCGGCGCGCTGCCGGCGCCGTCCGCCACGGCGGCAACCAGCACCCCATCCGATCGGACGGCCGCGGCATGTGCGTCCTGGCAATCCGTGCCCGCCGCGCGGTGCGACGTGCCGGCGATGGACGCGGCCGCCCATCGCCACCCCCCGTCGCCGCTCAGCTGCCGCTCAATGGGACGTGTCGGCCACCGCCCAGCCGACCGGCGGCAGCGGCGTCTGGTCGCCCGGCCGGGACTGGGACACGGCCGAGAGGCTCTTCGACAGCCACGTGAAGAGCTCGTTGAAGGCCAGTCCGGCCAACTTGAGCGGCGGCCGATCCTCTCCGCAAAAACGCGCCAGCGTCCGCATGTCCGCACCCTCGACCCCGACGGCGTACAACGAGACGCCGCGCCGTCCCTCCTCGGCCCGCGCCTCGTCGGCCGCCGCCTCCCAGCCGCGGTCCGTCGGGCGGCCGTCCGTGACCAGCAGGAGCCACGGCCGGAAGTAGTCGATGCCGTTCGTGCGGTAGCGCTCCTTGCGCGCTCGAATGAGCGCCAGCGCCCGGCCAACGGCCTCACCCATCGGCGTCTCGCCGTCGGCGGAAAGGGCCGGCGCCACGAACCGATCGACGGTCACGAACGCATCGGCCGGGTCGGCGGGCGCCTCGACACCGCCTGCAGGATCGAGGACACGGACGCTGCCGCCGAACGTCAGCACGCCGATCTCCACACGCAGGCTGGCCAGCGTGTCGGCCTTCAGCGCCGCGGCCAGCGATTGCAGTCCGGCGTTCAGCTCGGCGATCGCCCGACCGTGCATCGAGCCCGAAGTGTCCAGCACGAGGGCGACGGCGCAGCGCGGCTCGGGGTTGTCGGCAAACTCGACGCCGGCCAGGACGTCGCCGTGCAGGGGATCGGATCGTTCATCCATCGGGTCGACCTCCGTTGCGTGAATCCTCGCCAGCTCGTCGCCGGGTCCGCCGGCCGCGCGCGCCGGCCTACGGTCGGGGGAACGATAGCGTCCGGACCGTCGTTCCGGCGGCGGTGAGGCGCACGACGGCGTAGCCGGGCAAGGCAACGGGGTCCGCGCCCGCCACTTCGTCCGTCGGCCAACCCGTCAGCTGGGCAAACGTGCTCGGCGCCGAGGAGTACAGCACGCCGTCGACGGACATGTGCAGCGGCTGATGGATGTGCCCGAAGAACACGCCGCTCAACCGGTGCGCGACGGCGGCCAGGCGGTCATGCAGCACGTCTCCGTCCCGGACGAGCATCGTCCTGTCGATCCACGGGCTCCCCATCGGCAGCAGCGGGAAGTGCGTGAAGATCGTCAACGGCGGGCCGTCGGGGGTCAGCTCGCGATCGAGAACGGACCACTGCGCCGCCGAAAGCGCCCCCTGCGGATCGATCGCGTCCGGCCCGCGTGCATCGACTGCCAGGAAGCGATGGCCGCGCACCTCGAACGCATACGACCACGGCCCGTCGTCGGGCAGGAGGGGCATGTGCGGGCCGACGCGCATCCAGCGCCGCAGGTCGGCGGCCGTGTCATGGTTGCCGACGGCATAGTAGACGGGCGCATCCAACCGCCCGAACACCTCGGCTGCCATCGCATAGCTGGCGTCGTGCGGCTCGGTCACGACGTCGCCGGTGTGCAGGACGAAGTCCGGCTGCGGTGCCATCGCGTTGATCGTCGCCACGATGCGCTCAGCGCACGGCAGCGCGGCCATTCCGTGCCGCCGGTAGTCGGCGCTTGGGCCGATATGGCTGTCCGAGATGTGGACGAAGGTCACGTCGCCGGGGTCCATGGCTGTCCTCGCGGATCGGGGGTCAGTGGGCGATGAGAGGATGACGGGAGGATACTGCTCAAGGGTGGCGGCGAAAGAGCCGTCACCGTCCCAACGCCTGCCAGAGCAACTTTATCGATGCCGGCCCTTCGCGCAGTCGCCACCATGCCGCGTGGACGGGCGGGTAGCGCCTCCGGTCGGCGGCCACCCCGACGACATCGGCATCGAAACGACGGCAGGCGAACAGGGCGCGCGGCATATGGTAGGCCTGTGTGACGAGCAGCGCCGTGTCCGCCGGATGCGCGGCGACCCAGCCGGCGCACGTCGCCCAGGTGCTCGTGCCGCTGGTGTCCAGCCGAATCGCCCCGGCCGGCACGCCCAGCTGCGCCGCAAGGTGCGCCATCGTGCCCGGCTCGTCGTAACCTCCCGGCCCGACACCGCCGCTCATCACGATCCCGTCGACCTTGCCGAGGGCGAACAATTCGGCCGCGGTCGCAACGCGGTCGAAGAGAATCGGCGTCGGAGCGCCGCTCGGCCAGACGCCGGCGCCGAAGACGATGGCCGTCGTGCGGTGCGGTGTCTGCGCGATGGCGTACGTCCGGCCGTGCGCCGCCGCCGCCATGTAGCGCGCCGCCCCGCCGCCGATCACGGCCGCCAACGCGGTCAGTGCGACGATCAGTGCGCCGACATTCCGGCGAATGGTCCCCTGAAAACCTGGGTATGTGTTCATGACGCGCAGCGTACCGCCTTCGCGCCTTGTTCGAACGACCGCCGACCGCCGCGCCGCCGCCGCGCAACCGTCGATGGGTGCCGCGATCGGTGGCCAATGCGGATCGTGGTCGTCCGATCTGCGCCGATACGGGCACGGCGTGCCGTGCCCCTACCGTGCGGGAATCGGGGTCTCCGATGTCGGAATACTGGCTGTCGTGCTGGAATCACGCCCCCTGCCGCGGACGATACTGCAGCGCCTCCGCCACATGGCGCGTCGCGATCCCATCGGACGCCTCGAGGTCGGCGATCGTCCGGGCCACCTTGAGGATGCGGTGGAATGCCCGCGCCGACAGGCCGAGGCGCCGCATTGCGGTCCGGAGCAGCGCCTCGCCGTCGGCGTCGATCCGGCAATCGCGACGGACCTGGGTCGGCGAGAGTTCGGCATTGCAGCGCGCCACCGCGGCGCCGACGAAGCCGAAGCCGGGCAGGGATCGGTCGTCCGTCGCCGTGTCGTTGTCAGGAGGATCGGGCGTCGCCGACGCGACAGCGATCGATCGTCGTTCCGCGCCGGCCGAATCGTGCGCGCGAACCGCCAACGCACGCTGGCGCCGACGGTCGACCGCTGCGGGCGATGACGCCGGACCCTCCGCCGCCCCCAGCCGGGCCCGCTGGCGCTCCCGAGCGGCCACAACGCGAGCGCGCACCGTCGCGGATCGCTCGCCGGTCGGGCCGCCGAGCAGCTTCTCGTGCGGGACGCGCGGCACCTCGAGGTGCAGGTCGATTCGGTCCATGAGCGGCCCGCTGACACGGCGCCCGTAGCGGAGGACGGCGGCGACGGCGCAGGTGCAGGCGTGGTCGGCATCGCCGTGGTAGCCGCACGGGCACGGGTTGCGGGCGGCGATCAGCGTCACGCTGGCCGGGAAGACTGCGCTGCCGGCGGCGCGCGCGATCGTGATACGCCGGTCCTCGATCGGCTGGCGAAGGCTCTCGAGGACGGCCGGGTCGAACTCGGGCAGCTCGTCGAGGAACAGGACGCCGTGGTGGGCCAGCGAGACCTCGCCGGGACGGGGCCACGATCCGCCGCCGATCAGGCCGGCGTTGGAGATCGTGTGGTGCGGAGCGCGGAACGGCCTCTCCTGGAGCAGCGGCACATCGCTGGGAAGGAGGCCGGCGACGGAGTAGACGGCCGTGACTTCGAGGGCTTCTTCCAGCGAGAGCGGCGGCAGGATCGAGGGCAAACAGCGCGCCAGCATCGTCTTGCCGCCGCCGGGCGGGCCGGTGAGCGAGAGGTTGTGTCCGCCGGCGGCCGCGATTTCGAGCGCCCGGCGGGCGTGCTCTTGCCCACGGACGTCGCCGAGATCGGTGTGCAGCGCCTGCACGGCCTGCTGCGGGACGGCGGCGATCGGCGGCAGCGGTGCCCCGGTGCGCAGGTGCTTGACGAGCTGCCGGAGGTTGTCGGATGCCACGACGTCGAGGCCGGGTACGAGCGCCGCCTCCGCACCGTTCGCGGCGGGCACGATGACCCGGCGGAAGCCGTGGTTGCGGGCGGCGACGGCGACCGGGAGGATGCCGTGCGTTCGGCGCAGCCGGCCGTCGAGTGCGACCTCGCCGAAGACGAGCGCGTCGTCCAACTCGCCATTGAGCGTGCCGTGCAGTTGCTCGCTGGCCGCCAGGATCCCGAGCGCGATCGCCAGATCGTAATGCGGCCCGATCTTGCGGACGTGCGCCGGCGCCAGGTTGATCGTGATCCGGGCCATCGGGAAGCCGAAGCCGGCGTTGCGCAGTGCAGCGTACAGGCGGTCCTTGGATTCACGGACCGTCATGTCCGGCAGGCCGACGAGCGTGATGTGCGGCAGGCCGTGATGGATGTCGACCTCCACCTGCACGAGCTCGCCCTCCAGCCCCGCCAATGCGCAACTCCACATCCGTGCGAGCATCCTCTGTCCTCCACGACGGCCAGCCGGCGGCGCGATCCGGCGGCAGGATCACTGTACGGGGCGCGGGGCGGTTCGAGGAGGTCGACGCGGACAGGATGGCGACGCGCAGGCGACACGAATGTGACAGCGGCGGCGGCGGTCATGCGTTCGGCCGGCCGGTTCGGCAGCCGGATCCGCGGACGGTTCGTCGGGCAATCAGCGGTCGCGCGGCGGTTTGGGCACGGTGGGCACGTTCATCGGGTCGGACCGTTCGGGTATACTAGCCCTCGCCTGGGTGCCCCTGCCCAGCCTCGCCAGCGGGTGCGCACATGACCCTCGCCCTGACCGATTCCCCTGTTCGGTCCCCCATCGTCAATCCTGTGGTGGATCCCCCGTCCCGTGAACGCATCTACGTGCTGCAAGGCGGCGCTCGTCTGTCCGGCACGGTGCAGATCGGCGGCGCCAAGAACGCTGCGCTGCCGATTCTGGCCGCCACGCTGCTGACCGCCGACACCTGCACGCTCGAGAACGTGCCCGATATCGCCGACGTCCGGGTCATGCTCGACCTCCTGCGCCACATGGGCGCAGAGGTCGAGCACGAGGCGGCGCTGAGTCGCGTGACGGTGTGCTGCGCCGACATCCGCACGCGGACGACACCCGACGCGCTGGCCGAACGGTTCCGCGGCAGCTTCCTGGTGATGGGCCCGCTGTTGGCGCGATTCGGCCAGGCGAGCACGGCTCGCCCGGGCGGCTGCAATATCGGCTCCCGGCCCGTCGATGTGCACAGCAAGGGATTTGCGGCGCTTGGCGCGCAGGTGGCCAACGTCGACCATCGGTTCGCCGCCAGCGGCCGGCTCAGGGGCGCGAACATTCTGCTGGACGTCCCGAGCCACACCGGCACGGAGAACATCATCATGGCGGCCGTGCTGGCCGAGGGGTTGACCGTCATCGACAATGCCAGCATCGAACCGGAAGTCCTCGAGCTCGTCCAATTCCTGCGGTCGCTCGGTGCGCGGATCGCGTGGGCGTCGACGGCACGCCAGCTCGTCATCCAGGGCGTACCGCGCCTGCACGGCTCGGTGTATCGCCTGATGCCCGATCGGCTCGAGGCCGGCACGTATCTCCTTGCCGGGGCGATCACGCGCGGTGACGTCACCGTCGAACGCATCGTGCCCGACCATCTCCGCTCGGTGATGGGCAAGTTGGTGGAGGTTGGGGCGACGATCGAGGAGCACGACCACAGCGTCCGGGTGGTCGTGGATCGACCGCTTCGGGCAGCCGATGTCCACACCTACTTCTATCCGGGCTTCCCGACGGACCTTCAACAGCCGTTCACCGCACTCCTGACGCAGGCCGTCGGCGAGAGCATCGTCCAGGAAACGGTGTTCGAGGCCCGGATGACGTATGCTTATGAGCTGCAGCGAATGGGCGCGGACATTCGTGTCAACGGCTCGACGGCCGTCGTCACCGGTCCGTCCGTGTTGCATGGAACGACGGTGACCGCCCAGGACCTGCGGGCCGGCGCCGCCGTGATGCTTGCGGCGCTCGCGGCTGAGGGCGACACGCGGATCCGCGGCGCCCACACCGTCGAGCGTGGCTACAACCGACTGATCGAAAACCTGTGCGCCCTCGGCGCCGTCGGCCACGCGGAGTGGTTGGAGAGCGCGCCCGCCTAGCGGGCCGTTCGGCCCAACACGATTTTCGTACGGCCGGCGCCACCCTGGCGGCGCTTGCGGAGGCAGCATGTTCACCCGTCATATCGGCATCGACCTGGGCACCGTCAACGTGCTCGTCCACGAGCGCGGGCGGGGCATCGTCCTCAACGAACCGTCGATCGTGGCGATTTCCGCCGGCGACAACCACGTGATCGCCGTCGGGGACGAGGCCAAGGCGATGCTGGGCCGGACACCGGAGACCATCGAGGTCGCGCGGCCGCTGCGGGACGGCGTGATCGCAGATTATGTCGTGACCGAGGCGATGCTTCGCTACTTCATCACGAAGGTGTGCGGCCGGATGCCGCTCTTCAAGCCCGAGGTGATGATCAGCGTCCCGGTGGGGGTCACGAGCGTCGAGAGTCGGGCGGTGCGCGACGCGGCGGAGGCCGCCGGCGCCAAGTCGGCCTTCCTCATCCCCGAGCCGCTGGCCGCGGCGATGGGCGCCGGCCTGCCGGTCGGCACGCCGACGGGCAACATGATTCTCAACATGGGCGGCGGCACAAGCGAGTCCGCGGTCATCGCGATGAACGGGATCGTCGTCGCCAGCTCGGTGCGGGTCGGCGGCAACAAGATGGACGAAGCGATCGCCGCCTACGTCAAGCGCCGCTACAACCTCCTCATCGGCGACCGAACGGCCGAGCAGATCAAGGTCGAGATCGGCAGTGCGATCAAGCCGGAGCGCCCTGAGGACGACCAGACGATGGACGTTCGCGGGCGCGATCAGGTCACCGGGCTGCCGAAGACGATCTCGCTCAAGATGAGCGAGGTGGCCGAGGCGTTGGCCGAACCCGTTCAGGCGATCATCGGCGTGGCGCGCGAGGTGCTGGAGCGCACGCCGCCCGAGCTCGTCAGCGACATCATCGACCGCGGCGTCGTCATGACCGGCGGCAGCGCGCAGTTGCGCGACTTGGACGTGCTGTTGACCGAGGAGATCGGCGTGCCGTTCTTCGTGGCCGACGACCCGATGGCGTGCGTGGCGCTCGGCGCGGGGCGGGCGCTGGAGGCGTACCCGATGATCCGGCGGACGTTGCCGTCTCTGGGATAGTGCCGCCGAGCTTGGCAGCCGGCGACACGTTGTATAGAATCGCGGATTGCACTTATCGCGGGCGAATCCCGCCCTACGCCGAGCCTTAAGGAATCGTGAAATGAAGCGTACCTGGCAGCCCAACAAGCGCAAGCGACTGACGACCCACGGCTTCCGCAAGCGGATGTCGACGCCGGACGGGCGCAACGTGCTCAAGCGACGTCGACGGCACGGCCGCAAGTCATTGGTCGTCGATCTGCACCACAAGTAGCCGAGGCGCCGGAGGACGATGCGGCGCGCGGTCCGGCTTCGCTCGGGCGACGATTTTCGTCGCGTGCGGCGCGAGGGGCGGTCGCGGGCCAACAGCGCCTTCGTCATTCTGGCTGCGCCGCGGCCTGCTGGGCCGGAAGGCGAATCGCGGGTCGGCATCGTCACCAGCAAGCGTGTCGGGGATGCCGTGACCCGCAATCGGATCAAGCGTCGGATTCGTGAACGAATGCGGCTTCGTTATGGTCAAGTTCGGGCGGGGTGGGACATCGTGATCATCGTGCGCGCACCGCTTGTCGACCTCGACACCGTCGCGCTCGATCAAGCGTTGGGGTCGCTCCTCCGGCGATTGGATTTGGTGACGGAAGCCCAATGCGTCGACTTGCCGTCGGCATGATCCGCATCTATCAGCGCACGCTCAGTCGGGTCTTGCCGCCGAGTTGCCGGTTCACGCCGTCGTGTTCGGAGTACGGAGCGCAAGCGATCTCGCGCTACGGCGTCTGGCGCGGCGGCTGGCTGACGATGAAGCGGATCGGCCGCTGTCATCCGTTCCATCCCGGTGGATACGACCCCGTGCCGTAGGGCACGTTCAGACAGGATCCAACGTTGGTTTATCTGCTCTCCAACCCCTTCACCGGGCTATTCGTACAGCTGATCGATTTCCTGAACGCAACCGCGTCCCGGCTGCCTCTTCCGGCCAACGTGTCGTCCTATGCGATTGCGCTGATCTTGGTCGGGATCGCGGTCAAGATCATCACATGGCCGCTCACGGCGGCGCAGATGCGCTCGATGCGCAAGATGCAGGAAGTCCAGCCGCAGCTCCAGGAGATCCAGAAGAAGTACGCCGGCGACAAGGAGAAGCAGGCGCAGGCGCAGATGGAGCTCTTCCGCGCGAACGGCGTCAACCCGTTGGGCGGGTGCCTGCCGATGTTCGTTCAGCTCCCGATCCTGTTCGGCCTCTACCAAGCGATCACGCACCTCGGCCAGCCCCCTGTGGGCACCGGGGTGCTGATGAAGGAACGATTCCTCTGGATTCCGGACCTTTCGGTCTGTGAGCCGACGCTCAAGTTGCTATGCAAGGACTCCCCGCCGGGCGGTGTCTTCGGGCTGTCGATCCCGATCCTGGTCATCGTGATGACCGGTTCCCAGATGGTGTACCAGAAGTTCAGCACGCCGCCACAGAACTCGGCCGATCCGCAGGCCCAGGCGATGCAGTCGATCTTCAAGTGGATGCCGCTGATGTTCGCCTTCATCTTCGCCAGCCTGCCGTCCGGCCTCGTCCTGTACTACACGGTGTTCACGCTGGCGAACTTGGTGCAGCAACTCTGGTCCCGCCGCAGCAACGGAACGAACGATTCAGCCAAGATTACGGCGCCCATCGAGGTGTCCGGTGCGCCCGGTCCGCGGGCCGCACGGAGACCGTCGGGCGGCGTCGCCTCACAGGAGAAGAACGATGAGCGAGCCGAAACCCGCCAGCAAGCCCAGCAGCAGCGGCGCACGCGGCGCCGTTGAGGTCGCAGCGCGCACTGTCGATGAGGCGATTGCGCGCGGACTGGTGCGTTTGGGCGGACTGAGCCGCGCCGAGGTGCAGATCGACGTCGTGCGCGAGGGCCGGGCCGGCCTGCTTGGCTTCGGGGCCGAGGATGCGCTGGTACGACTCACACCCGTGGCGCCCGGTGCCGGCACCGCGAACCAGGAAGCCGTTCCGTCTCGCAAGGCCGCCGTCACGCCGGACGCCGCCGCTGCGACCGACGACACGGCAGCGGCGGAAGAACGACGCGGCCGGCGGCGGCGACGCGGCCGGGACGAAGCGGAGGCTCCCTCGGATGCTCCCTCAAGTGCCGCCAAAGCGGCCCCGACGGAGCCCTCTGTTGCACAGCTCCAACCCATCGCACCACCCGCGCCCCCGCCCGCACCGGAGCGCGTGCCGGCCTCGACTTCTGCCAGCCAGGCGCTCGCGGCCGGCGCCGATTCGACCGAGGCGGCTGCGGCGGTGGCGCTCGATCTGGTGCGGCTGCTCGGGTACGCCGAGGCCACCGTCGAGATCCAGGACTCGTTGCTGCCCGATGGCGAGGACGATGACATCGGGTCCGCCGTCCTGTGCATCCGCGGCCGCGGCACCGAGCGGTTCCTCAACGAGGACTCCGCCGCACTCAACGCCCTGCAGTTCGTTACGCGACTGATCGTCAGCCGTAGCGCGAACGCGTGGTGCAACGTCCTGCTCGATGTCGACGGAGACCGGCGACGGCGCGTCAAGGAGCTGCTGGCACTGGCCAGCCAATCGGCCGAACTCGTCGAATCCGGCGGCAAGCCGGTCTCCCTTCCACCGATGGGTGCCTACGAGCGGCGGGTAGTTCACCTGGCGCTGCGGGACCACGCGACGGTGGCAACGCAGAGTATCGGCAACGGCACGTACCGCAAGGTGACCGTCCGGCGCCGCGACCAGATGCTTCCCGACATGTGACCGTCTTCGGGCGCAACTGCGTTCGTGCCGAGGTACCGTGATGCACGTCCTGGCCATCGTGAACCAAAAGGGCGGCGTCGGTAAGACGACGACGGCCGTCAACCTGGCAGCGTCGCTGGCGCTGGCGGGTCATCCGACGCTGGTCGTCGACGCCGATCCGCAAGCCAACGCCACGCGTTCGCTCGATCGGTCCGGCCGGGATCAGCGCACCTTGTACGACGTCTTGGTGCACGATGACGTCGCGCTGGCCGACGTGATCGTAGAGACGGCGATCCAAGGACTGTGGGTCGCACCCTCGTCACCCGGACTGGCGGGCGCCGAGATCGAGCTCGTGGACGTGCCCGGCCGCGAGGCCCGCCTGAAGCGCGCGATCGCCGCGCTCGACCCGTACTTCACGTTCGTCCTCATCGACTGTCCGCCAAGCCTCGGCTTGCTGTCCGTCAACGCGCTCGTCGCGGCGCAGGGCGTCATCGTGCCCGTCCAGTGCGAGTACCTGTCCCTCGAAGGCTTGGGACACCTGAACAAGACGCTGCAGCTTGTCCAGGCGCGCATCAATCCCGGTTTGCAGATCACCGGACTCCTCATGACGATGTTCGATCCGCGCACGAACCTGTCGACGCAGGTCGTCGAAGAGGTCGGCAAGCATTTCGCGCGCGAACGGTTCACGACCGTCATTCCTCGGTCGATTCGATTGGGGGAGGCTCCGAGTTACGGGGAAACGATTCACCAATACGCACCGAATTCGCCCGGCGCGTTGGCCTACCAAGCGTTGGCCGGTGAGCTCGCCCAGCGGCTTGGTGTGCCCGCCGCCGGTTCCCCGGTGAAGGTCTGATCCGCCGGTCGGCTGACCGTTCCCGGAAGGAAGTGGCACGATGGCGTCCTCGACGAAGCGCAGCGGGTTGGGCCGCGGGCTAGACGCCTTGTTGAACAGCACCGAGGCCGGTGCCGATCCGAAGACGAGGTCGACGGCGACCGAGGTGCCGATCGGCGATATCCAACCGAACCCGTATCAGCCGCGCAAGCATTTCGACGCGGACGAGCTCGATGAGCTGGCGGCATCCATCCGATCGCACGGCCTCATCCAGCCGCTGCTCGTTATGCCGGACGGCCCGACGTGGCGGCTGATCGCCGGTGAACGACGCTGGCGCGCGGCGCAGTTGGCGGGACTGGCCCATGTGCCGGTGGTCGTTCGCAACGCCACGCCGCAGGAGATGCTGGCCATCGCGGTCATCGAGAACGTCCAGCGGACGAACCTTGATGCCCTCGAAGCGGCCCAGGCGTATCGCCAGCTGGTGGAGGAGTTCGCGCTGACGCAGGCGGAGGTGGCCGACCTCGTCGGCAAGTCACGAACGGCGGTGGCGAACACGCTCCGCTTGCTCGGCCTCGCCGCCGACGTCCAGACGCTCTTGTCGGACGGACATCTATCAGAGGGCCATGGCCGAGCGCTCCTCGGACTTCCCGACGCCGCCTCGCAGCTCTCGACGGCCAAGCGGGTGATTGCGGACGGTTGGAGCGTGCGGCGCACCGAAGCTGAGGTGCGACGGATGCTGGAGTCCCTGTCGCCGGCGGCCCCTGTCCAGACCGACAGGACATCGGGACCGGAACGAGGACAGGATGCGGACACGCAGGCGGCGGCGCGCAAGCTCGAGGAATCGCTCGGCACGCGCGTCGAGATCCGTCGGCGCGGTACGGGCGGCCAAGTCGTCATCCATTTCTTCGCCGAGGAAGAGCTGGCCTCCCTGTACGACCGCCTTGCGGGGGGGCAGCGACGCCGATGATCGTGCGGACGACTGCGGCGCTCGTCGCCGCGCCCAGACGAGCGAGCGCGCTGTGACGAAATCACGACACATCGGCGCCGGATCCGGCATGCCGACTGACCCGCCGCGCATCTGCGATTACGAGGGCAGTCCGTACCGCCGCGCGTTCTGGGAGGACACGGATCGTCGATACGAGGACGCCGCCGAGCGGCTGGCGTTGCGCAGCCTGCTGCCTCCGGACGGTCGACGCTTGGTGGAGATCGGTGCCGGATTCGGACGGCTGATCGATGAGTACCGCGGATACGGTGAGATCATCCTGGTCGATTACGCGCGGTCCATGCTGGCCGACGCGCGACAGCGGATCGGTGACGGTGCCACGTACGTCTGTGCGGATCTCTACCGCCTGCCGTTCGCCACCGGCGCCCTCGATGCGGCGGTGCAGATCCGGGTGCTGCACCACGTGGAAGCCGTTCCCGAGGCGATTCGCGAGGTCGCTCGCGTGCTCGCACCGGGCGGTTCGTACATCCTCGAGTTCGCGAACAAGCGAAACCTCAAGGGGATCGCCCGCTGGGTCCTGCGGCGCCAATCGGAGAACCCGTTCGATCATCGTCCGCATGAGTTCGTCCCGCTGAACTGGAACTTCCACCCGTCGTTCGTCGAGGCCGCGCTCGCCGATGCCGGCCTGCATGTGCGCCGACGGCGCGCGGTGTCGTTGTTCCGTGCACCCTTTGCGAAGCGCGCCTTGCCGGCCGCGATGTTGGCTCGACTGGATCATGTGTTGGGTGGCCCGCTTGGTCGTTGTGCCCCAGCGCCCAGCCAGTTCGTGCGCGCCGCCCAACTCACCGGTCGCCGATCCGAAGCGCTTTGGCGCTGCCCGGCATGTGGACATGAGCCGTTGATCGCAGAGCAGGACGGTGTCCCGTGCCCCGCCTGTGCTCGCATGTGGCCGATCGAGGACGGGATCATGATGTTCCGCGCATGACCGATTGTTTCACGTGAAACATCCCGGCCATTGCGTCACCGACCGCCGATGCTTACAATCCGGCCGAGTCTGGCCGGCCCTATCCGGATGTGGAGTTCCGACATGAAGGTCCGAGCATGAAGGTGATGTGCCCGCAAGACAGCTTGGCGCGTGGGCTTGGCGTGGTCAGCCGCGCGGTCGCAACGCGGAGCACGTTGCCGATTTTGTCGAACATCCTCATCCAAACGGACGAGGGCCGACTCAAGCTTTCGGCGACAAATCTCGAGATCGGCATCCGCTGTTGGGTGAAGGCAGATATCACGGACCCCGGCGCGATCACGATCCCGGCACGGCTGCTCGCCGAGTTCGTCAACCAACTGCCGTCCGGCCTTGTCACCCTCGATCTGAATGGTCGCAACCAAACGATGCACGTGACGGCCGGGCAGCACAAGGCCGACATCAAGGGCATCGACTCGGCCGACTTCCCGGTCTTGCCTTCGGTCGATGAGGGCACGCGATTCTCGCTGGACACGCGCACGTTCAAGGAGATGATCCAGCAGGTCGTCATCGCCGCCGCCACGGACGACGCGCGTCCGGTGCTGACGGGCGTGCTGTTCATCGCGGACCCCGATGTCGGTCGTCTGACGTTGGCCGCTTCGGACGGCTTCCGCCTGAGCGTTCGTGAAAGCGAACTCGACGCCCCCATCGACGGCCGGATCAGCCTGATCGTCCCGGCGCGCGCATTGGCCGAACTGCAACGGATCGCGTCGGACGACGATGACCCGATTCGGGTGTCCATCCCGGCGGCGCGCAACCAGATCCTCTTCCAACTGAAGGACGTCGACATCGTCTCGCAGCTGATCGAGGGCAATCCGCCCGACTACGAGAAGATCATTCCGACGGCCGCCGCGACCCGGGCGGTGATCAACACGAAGGCGTTCCTCGGCGCTGCCCGCATCGCCAGCTCGTTTGCCCGTGATGCGGCCAATGTCGTCCGACTGACGCTCACGCCCGGCACCGAGCTGGGTGGCTCGGTCACGATCAGCGCGACTTCGGCCGAAGTCGGGGGCAACGAAAGCGAGATCGAGGCGGCGGTGGATGGCGAGGCGATGGAGGTGGCGTTCAATGCCCGCTATCTGCTCGACGTGCTCGGGGTCGTGAACAGCGATCAGATCGCCCTCGAGGTGGCCAGCCCGTCCAGCCCTGGCGTGTTCCGCCCCGCCGACCAGACGCCATTCACGCACATCATCATGCCGATGCACATCGCGCGCTGAGCCCGCAGCCGACCGGCCGCAGCGCCGCGTGTACCTTCACCGGCTCGAGCTCGTCAACTTTCGGTGCTATCGGCACCTCGAGATCGACCTGCCCAAGGGTCCGATCCTCCTCGTCGGCGCGAACGCACAGGGCAAGACGAGCCTTCTGGAGGCCGCCTTCGTCCTGGCCACGACCCGTGCCCCGTACGGCATCCTCGACCGCATGCTGATCCATTGGGGTGCCGGCGACGAGGTGATCCCGTTCAGCCGGGTGTGGGGCAAAGTCGAACGAACGGGCGGACCGAGCACGATCGACATCGTCAACGTGCGCACGACAGCCACGCCGGGTGACGAGCGCTTCACGAAGCGGCTGCGACTTGACGATGCCCCGCGGCGGGCTATGGACGTCATCGGCACGCTGAACGTCGTCCTGTTCACGCCGCGCGACATCGACCTGATCCACGGCGCGCCGGCCGAGCGCCGGCGCTACCTGGACGTGCTCCTGTGCCAGATCGACCGCAACTACGTCCGTGCGCTCGGACAGTACAACCACGTCGTCGTTCAACGCAACCATCTGTTGCGCCGGCTGCGGGACCGCGGCGGAGACCGGACCGAGCTGGCGGTGTGGGACGAACCGCTCGTCACGCACGGGGCACGCATTCTGAGCCGCCGCGCCGCCGCCGCCCGGCAGCTCGACGCACTGGCGCATCAGCTCCACATCGACCTCGTCGGCGACGATCAGCGGCTTGGAATCGCCTACCGCTCACAGGTCGTGGAAGCCGGCGGCGACGCGGCAACGGATCCGATTCGGTCGCCGGACGATCTCGACGCGGCGCCCGGCGTTGCTGCGGACGTTGCGAACGCCGAGGCCGAGATCGCCCAACGCTTTCGGCGCCTGCTGGCCGGCCGGCGCGAGGAGGAGATCGCGCGCGGCGTCTCGCTCATCGGGCCTCACCGCGACGACCTCGAGCTTCGCTTGGACGGCGTCGACCTGCGTCCGTTCGGGTCGCGCGGCCAACAGCGCACCGTCACGCTGGCCCTCAAGCTGGCGGAGGCCGGCGTCATGTGGCGGACGACCGGCGAGCGCCCGGTCCTCCTCCTGGACGACGTGCTCTCCGAGCTCGACCGGAACCGGCGGCGGCGCTTGCTGGCCCACGTGTCCGCACACGAACAGGCGCTCATCACGACGACGGACGTCACCGCGGTCGACCACGCGCAACTCGAACACGCGACGGTCCTCGACGTCGCAGCGGCGGTGGTGCGAAAACGCGAAGTTTAGGCACGCCTAATTCATAGTTGTCGACAGCACGACATTCCGCAATCACGCTGTTCCATGACCGTTTCCGTTCGGGCGCCGCAGGCGTGGCCCGTGTACAATCCTCAACCATGCATGCCTTCCCGCCCCGCTCCGCGCTGGCACATGACTGGCTGAACCAGGCCGGCGGCGCCGAAGTCGTCCTCCAATCGCTCCACGATCTGATGCCCGCCGCACCGATCTACACGTCGCTCGTCGAACCCGACGCCGTGCCGGGAATGGCCGACTGGGACATCCGCCCGTCCTGGTTGAACCGGGCCCCGCTTGCCCACCGCTACCCGCAGGCCCTCCTGCCGCTCTACCCGCTCGTCTGGTCGCGGACCCGGGTCCCGGCCGGAACGCAGCTCGTGGTGTCGAACAAGAGCGCCTTCTGCCACGGCATCCGCGCCGGTGGTGCGGTTCACGTCTGCTACTGCCTGACGCCGACGCGGTTCGTCTGGCAACCGGCCGATTACCTGGCACAGGAGCGACTGCCGCCGGGCGGTCGACTGGCGATCCGAATCCTTCTGCCGGCACTGCGCCGTTGGGACTTCGCGGCCGCCCAACGGGTCGATCGCTTCGTCGCGATCTCGACGGTCGTCGCCGATCGGATCCGAGAGTCGTACGGGCGCGCCAGCACCGTGGTCTTCCCGCCCGTCGATGTCGATGCCTTCGCCCGCGCTGCGGACGTCGCGACCGCCACGCCGGGCGGCGAACCGTACCACCTCGTCGTCGCGCGTCTCGTGCCCTACAAGCAGATCGACCTCGCCGTCGCCGCCTTCAACGAACTCGGCCGACGCCTGATCGTCGTGGGCGACGGGCGCGACCGCGCACGGCTCGAGCGCCTCGCCGGGCCGACCGTCACGTTCACCGGCCGGTTGCCGGATGCCGATGTCAAACGCCTGCTCGGCGGCTGCACTGCGCTGATTTGGCCCGGCATCGAGGACTTCGGACTCGTCCCCGTCGAGGCGATGGCTGCCGGCCGACCGGTCATTGCACGACGAGCGGGCGGCGTGCTCGACACCGTCGTCGAGGGCACGACCGGGCTGTTCTTCGACGCCGCCTCGGCCTCCGCGCTGGCCGGCGCCGTGCGGGCCGCCGATGCCGTCACGTGGCAGCCCGGGCGCATTCGCGCCCATGCGCAACACTTCGATCACGCCACGTTCGATGCGCGCCTGCGTGGGTGTGTCGACTTGGCGCTGTCGCGCGGCAAGCGACCGTCGACATCCACGGGCGCTCCGCCCATCGAGGACGGCGTACGCGATGTGGCCTGACGCGGCGATGCGGGATTGGCTCGTCGGCTTCCGCCGTCGCTGGTGGATCGTCGTCGGTCTGCCGCTCCTGACCGCGGCGTTCACCATCGCGCGGCCGCCGGCAGCGGCACAGGTCGTCGAAGCGCGCTTGACCGTCGCCGTCGACGTCCAACCCGACGCGGGCGCCGCAGGCCGCCTCGAGGGCAGCGAAGCCGAGGTCGGCGAGGCGCTCATCGATGACCTGAGCCGCGTCCTGCCCGGCGACGCGTTCGCCGCCGCCGTCACGGCTCGGCTGCCGGACGGACTGAAGGTGTCACCCGGCGACATCCAGAGCAGCGTTTCGGCCGAGGACCGCCACCGGGTGACCGACATCACCGTTCGCCGAACGGTCCGCCCGGACGCCCGGGGCGGGATTCGCGGCATCTACGGCGATGCCGACATCATCGCTGCGGCCGTCGTGGCCGAGCTGACCGAACACGGCTCGCGCTGGGCGTCCCATGTCGGCGCGGACGGCACGGCCTTCACGCTCGTCGACGGTCCGCGCCTGTCCACGGCGCCCGGCTCGGTGGCCGACCGCGTCGCGCTGCCGCTGCGCCTCATGCTCGCGCTGCTCGTCGCAGTCGGCATGGCGGCCGTGCTCCACGCCGTCGATCCCGCGCTCTATTCCCCGCACGACGCGACAACGGCCGCAGCTGCGCCCGTGCTCGGCACGGTGGCCCGTCGCAAGCGCCTCGCGCGTTCGACCCGCGACAGGGACAGTCGATGAAGCTGATCGTCCAGATCCCGTGCCTGAACGAAGAAGACACGCTGCCGGCGACGGTGCGCGACATCCCACGCGACATCCCGGGCATCGACGTTGTCGAGATTCTCGTCATCGACGACGGATCGACGGACGGCACCGTGGCGGTGGCGCGCGCGCTCGGCGTGGACCACATCGTCCGCTTTCCGCGCAACCGCGGCCTCGGCTACGCGTTCCGCGCCGGCTTCGACGCGGCGCTGCGGCTCGGGGCGGACATCATCGTCAACACGGACGGAGACAATCAGTACTTCGGCGGCGACATCCCGGCGCTCGTCCGGCCGATCCTCGAGGGGCGGGCCGAGCTCGTCATCGGCGACCGTCAGACCGGGGCGATCGCCCACTTTTCGCCGGTCAAACGCCGCCTGCAGGAACTCGGCAGCCGGATCATCGGCCGCCTCGCCGGCATCGACGTACCGGACGTCGCCAGCGGCTTCCGCGCCTACAGCCGGGCCGCGGCGCTGCAGCTCTCACTGGCCACGAGCTTCGACCACACCGCCGAGCACGTCGTCCAGGCGGGCCAGAGCCGAATGGCCGTCGTCGTCGTGCCGATCCGGACGAACCCCAAGGCGCGCGAGTCGCGGTTGTTCGCCAACATCGGCGAGTTCGTCTGGAAGAGCGGTTCGATCGCGCTGCGCACGTATGCCACCTACAAGGCACTCAAGATCTTCACGTTCTTCGGGACGCTGACGTTCGGGATCGGCACCCTGATCGGACTGCGGTTCGTCTACTACTACCTCTTCACGGACGAGGGGGATCTGCACGTCCAGAGCGTGATCCTGGCGGCAATCCTCCTCCTGGCCGGCTTTCAGATGTTCCTCACCGGCATCGTGGCCGATCTGATCGCCACGAACCGCGCGATCATCGAGGACACCGCCGCCCGGGTCCGGGCGATGGAGCTCGAGGCGCGTGCTACAATGCCGCGCGATATGCCGCCGGATGTGCCGCGCGACATGCCGGCCGATCGGCCTTGAACCCCGTGGGCAGCCAATGGACCTCGACGCCTTCGCCCGGATGATCCTGCGCCGCGGCTGGCTGGCGGTCGTGCTTGCCGCGACCGGCGCCGCGGTCGGGCTCATCGCCGGCCAACTGCAGTCGGCGCTGTACGAGGCGACGACGCGCATCGCTTTGTCTCCGGCACGCCCGGCGGACCTCGGTCAGAACCAGGCCGTGCGCGAGATCATGCCCAGCTTCATCGAGGACCTCAAGACGCGGGACATGGCGGATGCGGCAGCCCTTCAGCTGGGTGAACCGTACCTCGCCGAGCACGGCCTGTCCGCCGAGGACCTGCACGGCATGATCCGGATCGGCGATGACGCGAACGTGTTCGAGATCCACGTCAAGGCCCGCCATGCCGATCCCGACATCGCCACGCAGGTGAGCGAGAAGTGGGCGATCGCGTTCGTGGACCGCCGCACGAAGGCGAACCAGCAGGTCGACCTGCGGGAGCGCATCTACTCCACCCTGCGCGACCGGACGGCCCTCGCCCAGGCCGCGCCACGCCGCAAGCTGCTCGTGGCGGCCGGACTCGTCCTCGGCGGGATGTTGGGCACGGTGGCGATCCTCGTTTGGGAGTACCTTTCCCGGGCCGTCGTCCTCAGCGCCGCAGACGCCGAACGGGTCGGCGGCGGGGTTGCGCTCGGCGCCGTTCCCGCGCGGTCCGGGCGGCGTGCGTTTTCGCTGGCTGCCGTCATCATCGATGCCCGGCGGGCGCTCCGGATCGGCCTCGGCCAGCTCTGGCCGGTCGGGCTGCTCGCCGCGGTGGGCCTCGGCGCAGGACTTGCCCTCTCGGCCGTCCAGCCGACGGTCTGGCGCGCGCGAACGAAGATCGCCGTCGAGCCCGCGCTCGGCACCGACTGGGGACGGACGCAGGCCATCCCCGAGTTCATGAAGAATCTGGCCGAGGACCTGCGCACTTGGCAGATGGCCGAGGCGATCAATGCCGAGCTCGGCTTGGACCTGCCCCCCCAGCGCCTGCTGGACAAGGTAACCGTCGCGCCGAAAGAGAGCGTGTTCGAGGTCCACCTCGACGTCCTGGATGCCGACCAAGCGACGGCCATGGCGATCAGCCGGGCGTGGGCCGAGAGATTCGTCGAGCGGCGCAACCAGGCGAACCTCGACCTCGATCAACAGGACCGCGTCCTCGTCCGACTGCGCGACCGGACGCTGCCCGATCGCTATGCGCCACGGACGCTGGCGAGCGCTTCGGCGGGAATGGTCATCGGCGCGCTCGTCGGCGCGGTGATCGTCCTGCTGCGCGCGCTCGGGAGCGCCCGATGGGTGAACGATCCGCGCAGCGCAGGGCGTGCCGCCAACGCACCGCTCATCGGCGTGATCCCGCATCGAAGGCGCGGCCGGCGGGCGGCGCGCACAGGAGCCACCGCATGACCGGAACGACCGTATGACCCACCTAGTCACGCTCGCCGATCCGGAGTCCGCCGCGGCCGAGGCGTTCCGGGCACTCCGCACGAACCTGGCCTTCAACAGGCCTGACCGACCGCTGCGATCGCTCCTCGTCACGTCGCCGACGGCGGTGGAGGATGGGGCGTCCGTGGCGGCCAACCTGGCCGTGGCGACGGCGCACGCCGGCCATCGCGTCATCCTCGTCGACGGCGATCTCCGGCGACCGGCTCAGCACACCCTCTTCGGCCTCGACAACGATACCGGTCTGGCGCAGGTCCTGGCCTCGGAACGCGGCGATCCGTTGCCGCTCCGGCCGACGGATGTGCCCGGCCTGTGGGTGCTCACCGCCGGCCCGCCGGCCGCCCATCCCGCCTCCTTGCTCGACGGCCCGCAGACCGGCGCGCTCTTGCTGAGGCTTGGTGCCGAGGTGGACATCGTCATCCTCTCCTCTCCCCCGGTGCTGGCCGTCTCCGATGCCGCCGTCCTGGCGCCTCTCGTCGACGGCGTCCTGCTCGTCCTGGCGGCCGGCCGCTCCCGGCGGGACACCACCCGGGCGGCGCGGGAGGCTTTGGATCGCGTCGGGGCGAACGTCCTCGGCGTCGTCCTGACGGAGGCCGACCCGTCGACGGCGGATGTTCGGTATTAGCGCTGCGGACTGCGCGGGCACAGCGGCCCTGCGCCCACATCCGCAGTCTCACCCACATCCGCGAGAAGCATCCCGATCGGAGGGCGCGTGAAAGGCTTGATCCTGTCGGGCGGCAAGGGCACCCGGCTCTACCCGCTGACGTACACGCGCGCGAAACAGCTCATCCCGGTGGCCAACAAGCCGGTCCTGTTCCGCGTGATCGAGGCGATTCGGGATGCCGGCGTCACCGAGATCGGCATCGTCATCGGCGACACCGGTCCGGAGATCCGCGAAGCGGTGGGCGACGGCAGCCGCTTCGGGGTTGCGGTGACGTTCATCCCGCAGGACGAGCCGCTCGGGCTGGCGCACGCCGTCAAGATCAGCCGCGACTTCCTCGGTGACGACCGCTTCGTGATGTTCCTGGGCGACAACGTCATCCAGGGCGGGGTCTCTCGCCTGATCGAACAGTTCGCCGATTCATCGTGGAACGCGCAGGTCGTGCTGACCGCCGTCGCCGAGCCGCAGCACTACGGCGTGGCCGAGCTCGAGGCCGACGGGCGGATCCGCCGGCTCGTCGAGAAGCCGCGCGAGCCCAAGAGCAACCTGGCGCTCGTCGGAATCTACATGTTCGACGCCCACGTTCACGAAGCATGCGATGCCATCGCCCCGAGCTGGCGCGGCGAGCTCGAGATCACGGATGCCATCCAGTGGCTCGTCGACCACCACCTGGCCGTCCACCCGTACGTGCACACCGGCTGGTGGATCGACACCGGCAAGCCGATCGACATGCTGGACGCGAACGATCACGTCTTGGAGGAGCTGGCGCACGTGATCGAGGGCACGGTCGACGGTGACAGCCGGGTCGACGGCCGCGTGACCGTCGAGGCCGGCGCGCAGATCGTGAACTCCGTCGTGCGCGGGCCGGCGATCATCGGTCGCAACAGCCGGATCGTCGACAGCTACATCGGCCCGTTCACCTCGATCTACCACGACGTCGTCGTCGAGCGCGCCGAGATCGAGCACTCGATCGTCCTGGAGCACTCCGAGATCCGAGGCATCCCCGGCCGAATCGCCGACAGCCTGATCGGCCGCAACGCCAGGCTGGCGCGGTCGTCCGTCAAGCCCGTCGCCCACAAGATGACGCTCGGCGACCATAGCGACATCGGGTTGTTGTGACATCGGTCCACCCCAACGAAGTTGACCGCCCGCCCGATCTCCGTTTAATCACCCCCCCGGCTGCGTCGGTCAGCCGGGGTTTCAGACACGCCGGACACCGGAATTGGACCGGACCGGGTTATCGTGGGGACCCATGGTGAGCGGAAAAGGTCGACGGTTGTTGGTCACGGGGGGTGCCGGGTTCATCGGCGCCAACTTCGTGCATCATGTGCTGCGCACGCGGCCGAACGACCACGTCGTCGTGTTCGACAAGCTCACGTATGCCGGCAACCTCGCCAACCTGGCCGACGTGTCCGACGACCCGCGCTACGCCTTCGTCCATGCCGACATCTGCGATGCCGGGGCCGTCGAGCGCGTCCTCTCCGCCCACGGCATCGACACCGTCGTGAACTTCGCGGCCGAAACCCACGTCGACCGCTCGATCGATGATCCCGAAGCCTTCATCCGCACCGACGTCAACGGAACCTACACCCTGCTCGAGGCGGCGCGGGCCAAGGGGCTGCGTTACCATCAGGTGTCGACGGATGAGGTGTACGGTCATGTGGCGGAGGGCGCCTCGCGCGAGACCGACCCCGTGGCTCCGCGGTCGCCGTACGCCGCCAGCAAGGCTTCCGGCGACCTCCTCGTCCACGCCTACCACGTGACGTACGGCCTGCACACGACGATCTCGCGCGGCTCGAACAACGTCGGCCCGTACCAGTACCCCGAAAAGGCCGTCCCGTTGTTCAGCACGAACGCGTTGGAGGGCCTGCCGCTGCCGGTGTACGGCGACGGTCGCCAGGAACGTGACTACCAGTGGGTCGGCGACCACTGCGAGGCGATCGACCTCATCGTGGACCGCGGTCCGGCCGGCGAGGCGTACAACGTCGGGACGGGCACCTCGATCCAGAACCTGACGATGGTCGACATCGTCCTCGAGACGCTGGACAGACCGCGGTCTCTCGTCCGACACGTCACCGACCGGCCAGGGCACGATCGGCGCTACGCGATCGACACGGCCAAGCTCCAGGCCCTCGGCTGGCGATCGCGCCACACGCCCGAGCAGGCGGTGGCGATGGCGGCGGCGTGGTACCGCGACAACGAGGCGTGGTGGCGTCCGATCAAGAGCGGCGAGTTCCGCGCCTATTACGACAGGATGTATGGCGGTCGGGCTGTCCTGCCCGCCGGCGGCTGAGCGGCGCGTACGGATTCTACGACACACGGCATGGGTCCGCTGATGCGGTCCTTCAGGGCACGAGGAGGAAGAACACATGGCTGTCCAGAGCGATATCCTGGCCAGCGACGCACAGCAGGAGATGTCACGGCGTGAGTTCCTGAACTACGCCTGGCTGGCGTCGCTGGGGTTCATCACCGCCCAGTCGGCCGTATTGACGTACCAGTTCGCGATGCCGCGCCTCGGCCCGGGCGAGTTCGGCGGTCCGGTCGACATCGGCATGATCGAGGCGCTGCCCGGCGTCGGGGCGCCGCCGGAGCCGTTCGCCAAGGCGAAGTTCTGGTGGGTGATGTCGGCCACCGGCGCCCGGGCGATCTACAAGGTGTGCACCCACCTCGGCTGCATCTACCAGTGGAAACAGGAAGAGTTCAAGTTCGTCTGTCCGTGCCACGGGTCGCAGTTCGAACGTGAGGGCAAGTACATCTTCGGGCCCGCCGGCCGCAGCCTCGACCGATTGGTCGTGCGCGTGTACGACTCGAGCGGCAAGATGGTCGCCGAGACGCCTCCCGACGGCGGACCGGTGAAGATCCCGGCCGGCTCGCGGATCGTCGTCGAGACCGGCATGAAGATCCTCGGCGCAGTGCACGGCTAGACCCGGCGCGTTCGATCGCCACCCCTCTGGTACGCCAGACTTCAGGAGCAGAAGAACATGTTGGGATCGAACACGCTGCGAAACCTTCGGAGCAACGTCGCCGGAGAGTGGCAGCGCATCCGCGACTACGACTGGCTGAAGTGGGCGGCCGGCGTCGGCGACTACGTCGTGCGCGGGATCATGGCCGGGCTGTCGGCCAAGGAGTTGCGCGCGATCCTGCGCGGCGATGTCCCGACCGAGCGACCGAACCCGCGCTACCGGGCGCAGGTCAAGAGCTTCATGCTCCACCTCCGCCCGAAGTACTACCAGCGCGGCAGCACGTGGTTCACCCACACCTGGCGGCTCGGATGGTTCGCGACGTACTTCTTCGTCGTCGAGACGATCACCGGCCTGATCCTCATGCTCTTCTACGCCCCGACGCCCGAACGGGCGTACGGCGACATGCTCTACATCCTGTCCAACGTGCCGTACGGCAAGTTCATGCGCGACATGCATCGTCTCGGCGCCGAGGGCATGGTGGCCGTCGTCATCCTGCACATGGTGCGGGTCTACTTCACGGGCAGCTACAAGAAGGAACGGGCCTTCACGTGGTTCACCGGCGTCATCCTGCTGCTCGTGACGCTGGTCCTCTCGTTCAGCGGCTACCTCCTGCCGTGGGACCAGCTGGCCTACTGGGCCGTGACCATCGGCACCTCGATGGCCGAGGCGGCGCCGGGGTTCGGCATGGAGGTGAACCTCTTGCTGCGCGGCGCCGTCGACATCTGGGCGGGCGGCCTGCTCCGGTTCTACCTGCTTCACATCTTCCTGTTGCCGCTCGTGGCGATCGTCGTCATCAGCATCCACTACTACAAGGTGTCCCGCGAGCACTCGATCAGCCTGCCGGCCGTGGTCGAGGAGGGCGACATGTCGCCCGAGGAGAAGCGACACCATGAGGAGCGGATCGACCTCATCCCGAATCTGATCATCCACGAGCTCATGCTGACCTCGGTGGCGACGTTCCTCATGGTCGTGGCGGTGGCGACGTTCTTCTCCGCGCCGCTCGAGCAGCACGCCGATCAGGCCGTGACGCCGCTGCACACCGAGGCGCCGTGGTACTTCCTCTGGCTACAGGGCATGCTCAAGCTCGGCAGCAAGCAACTGTTCGGCATCGTCCTGCCGACGCTGATCTTCGTCGTATTGTTCGTCGTTCCCTGGATCGACCGCAACCCGCTCCGTCTTGCCAAGCGCCGCCCGGTGGCGATCGGCATCGGCGTCATGGCCTGCATCATCATGCTCGTGCTGACCTACATGGGCACCCCGCGCTACGGCATCGAGACACCGCCGGCGCAGGACATTCTGTCGGTCTTCGTCCCGCAGACGCACCCCGGTCCGCTGCGCGAGCTGCCGTGGGACGATCTGCACACGGCGCAGACGCCCGCGGACGCAGCAGACACGCGTCTGAAACGGACGTACTACGTGTCCTACCCGGTCGGGATGGACCAGGACCCGCAGTACGCGGACCGCGACAAGTACGTCTTCGTCAACAGCCTCGACCCAGCCGACCCGGCGTTCCTGACCGGTCTGCCGCCCGACTTGGCCGACGAACCCGACTCCGAGTTCCTCCAGCTCCTCATCGCCCTCAAGGCCAAGGTCGAGGAGCAGCCGAAGTTGATCCAGCAGACCAGCGGCGCACCCAAGGCCGTGGTCACCGTCGAGTACATCCAGCCGGAGCTCAAGTGGGTGTACGCAGCCGTCTTCTGGGACGAGATGGAGCTCGACCGGGAGAAGGACCTCACGTACATGATCCCGTTCACGGATTACGAGTTGATGCCCGACGGCTCGGTCAGGATGGATGCCGCGGGCAAGCCGGTGCAGTTGGAGCCGGCCAAGAGCAAGAAGGTCGTCTTCGACCTCGAGTACGGCGCCGAGGCGAGCGACGGCACCCGGCCGATCCTCGCGGACCCGCGGCCGCACCTCAAGGACGCGGACGGCAACGCGATCTACTTCGAGGCCGACGGGACGCTGGAGGTGACGGACGCCCAGGGCAAGAAGTCAACGATCAGCTTGGCGGATGCGATGCCGAACATCAAGCCGAGCAAGCAGGAAGAGTACCTGGCGATCCACCGCGACTCGCAATACCACCACTAACCGACAGCACCACTCACCGACGCCGCGCCACCCCCGTAACCGCCGACCGCGAACCCGCCAAGCTCGTCGCGATTTCCCGCGCCGTGCTGCGGAGGAGAGAACGACATGACCCGGATCGAGATCACACTCGGCCTGCTCGCCACGATCGGCGCCATCCTGGTGATGGGCCTGATCGGTGCGACGGAGGAAGGACGGATGGCCGGCGCCGCCCGCGGCTTCACCACCCGCAGCGTCGAGCGCGGCGCAAAGCTGTTCGACGGCCAGTGCGCGCTCTGTCACGGCCCGAATGCGGTCGGCCTCAAGTGCCCGCCGCTCGACCAGACCTCCGGCCTGCACGGCGGCAAGAATCCGGGCGTCGCATGGCGCCTCGAGGAGATGGGTTGGGAGCGCACGATGCTCTTCGAGTACATCGTGAACGTCGTGTCCAACGGCCGGAACGCCTCGACGCGGCCGTGGCAGTGGAAGGGCAACCGGGACGTCGGTCCGAGCACGGAGTCCTTGATGGCGATGCCGGCGTTCGCCCAGGCGAACAACGGGCCGCTCCGGCCGGATCAGATCCGCGACATCGCGAACTACCTGGTTGCCTTCGAGGACTTCCTCCCCGAGGATCCCGATGAGGCCAAGGCGTTCGCCGCGGCGGTGCCGAACAAGGTTTCCTCGTTCGACGACCCAGGGTTGAACCAGCGCCCGGACGGTTCCGATCCCGTCGCGCTCGGCGCGTTCCTGTTCACCGACCTCGCCTGCGCGACATGCCATGCGGTGGAAGCCGCCTCACCGCTCGTCGTCTGCCCCAACCTCAGCACGATCTGGACGACTGCCGCCGACCGCGTCGCCGACCCGGCCTACACCGGTGCCGCCGACGGCGAGGCCGCCTACATCGCCGAGTCGATCCGCAACCCGGGCGCGTTCGTCGTCAGCGGGTTCGTGAACGGCGTCATGCCCGCGACGTTCGGCACGCTGCCGGACGCCGATGTCGACGCGCTCATCGCCTATCTGAGCAAGGGTGCCTACACACCGCTCGGCGCCGGCGGCGCGATCACCGCAACGGCCGGGATCACGGCAACGGCAGGCACGACGGCCACCGCCGGCACGACGGCGACGGTCGGCCTGACGGCCACACGATCGACAACCTCGACCACCGCTCCCTGACGACGGCGCTCCGCCGCCGCTACGTCGGCGTCGGTCCGCCCGAGTGGTCCGACGCGCCGTCCCCGAACGTGATCCCCTGCGCCAGCGGCAGATCGCTGGAGTAGTTGATCGTGCACGTCTGGCGGCGCATGTAGGCCTTCCAGCTGTCCGATCCGGCCTCGCGCCCGCCGCCCGTCTCCTTCTCGCCGCCGAACGCTCCGCCGATCTCGGCGCCCGACGTGCCGATGTTCACGTTGGCGATCCCGCAGTCCGAGCCGCATGCGGACAGAAATCGTTCCGCGATCCGCACGTTCGTCGTGAAGATTGCGCTCGAAAGGCCCTGCGGCACGGCATTGTGCAACGCGATCGCCTCGTCGAGGTCCCGATAGGGCATCACGTAGAGGATCGGTGCGAACGTCTCCTCACAGACGATTCTCGCCTGCTCCGTCATCCGGATGATCGCCGGCTCGACGAACTGCGGCCCGAGGTCCGGCCGCCGCCCGCCGCCGACGACCAAGTCGCCGCCGATCGACTTGGCCGCTTCGATCGCCGCCATCATGTCGTCGACGGCCCGCGCGGTGACGAGCGGCCCCATGAGCGTGCCCAATTGCAGCGGGTCGCCGATCGGAACCTGGCGGTAGGCCCGGACGAGCCGCTCGGTCAGTTCGTCGACGATGGTCTCATGGACGATCAGCCGCCGCGTCGACGTGCAGCGCTGGCCCGCCGTGCCGACGGCGCCGAACAAAACGGCGCGGACCACCAGCGCCAGGTCGGCATCCTCGGCGACGACGATCCCGTTGTTGCCGCCGAGCTCGAGGATCGTCCGCCCGAAGCGCTGGGCCACGGTCTGCGCCACGTGCCGGCCGACCCGCGTCGAGCCGGTGAAGCTGATGAGCGGCAGGCGCGGGTCGCGGTTCATCCGGTCGGCCACGTCGTCGTTGCTGCCGATGACCAGCGTGAAGATGCCGGTCAGCTTGTGATCGGCCATGACCTCGTTGCAGATCCGTTGGACCGCGACGGCGCACAGCGGTGTGAGGGACGACGGCTTCCAGACCATCGTATCGCCGCAGACGGCCGCCAGGGCGGCATTCCACGACCAGACCGCCACCGGGAAATTGAACGCGCTGATGATGCCGATCGGCCCGAGCGGGTGCCACTGCTCGTACATCCGGTGGCCGGGCCGCTCCGAGTGCATGGCAAGTCCGTAGAGCTGGCGCGACAGCCCGACGCCGAAGTCGCAGATGTCGATCATCTCCTGGACCTCGCCGAGGCCCTCGGCTTTGATCTTGCCCATCTCGAGGGCCACCAGGTCGCCGAGCGGCTCCGCGTTCTGCCGGAGCGCCTGCCCCAGATCCCGCACCACCAGGCCGCGCTTGGGCGCCGGCAGCTCGCGCCAACGCTCGAACGCCGTCGCGGCCGCGCCGACGACGCGGTCGTACGTGTGCGCCGTGGCCTGGCGAACGGCGGCGATCGGAGCGCCGGTCGTCGGGTTGTGGCTGACGAGCGTGCCGCCGGCCGGGTCGGTGATCCAGCCGTCGGGTCCGGTGCAGGCGCCGGGGTTCTCGGCCGCGAGGCCGAGGGCATCGAGGATGGCCTTCATGTGTATCTCCTTCGTATCTGATTGCACGCCTCGTACCCCGGCACTGCGGGGTCTCCGGGTTCCCCAGACTCTACAGTGGTGGGGTACTAGTAGCCCGTCACATCTCGATTTGCGGACGACGAACCACCGGCAGCTGAAGCTGGCCGGCTGGTGGCCTTCGGCCATTGCGCCCGCCTTCGCGGGCGCTTCGGACTTCTGGGTGCCCGCGAAGGC
>JADYYS010000056.1 GCA_020853525.1 Ardenticatenales bacterium
CAAACGCTGGACCGGAGCCATCCAAGGCTGGCCCCTCGTCCTCAATCAGCTCGCCATCCGCTTCGATGACCGCCTCCCCCTCTGACCTGCGGCCGGCTGGTTACACAAGATTCCCAACGCACCCGAGCCGCATCCGCACGTGCTACCATCGCCGTCGACACTGCTCCGAAGAACTTCGCTGCACGCCTGCCCCGCACACGGCTCGACCCGTTCCTTCCTCTTACCCACGCACTAGGAGTACGCACAATATGATCCGCAAGCTTTCCACCGACGAGCTCGCCGCCCGCCCCGATTACGTCCAGTTCTTCAAGGGTCTCACCGTCGGCGAGGGCGGCATGGCGTCCATTGCCAGCGAGGGCGTCGGGCGGCAGTCCCTCAAGGGGCGACTGAAGTTGGCCGCGGCGGCCGCGAAGATGCAGATCAAGTTCCGCCGGTCCGACAAGGCGACGGTGGTGTTCGAGGTGATCGGGCGCGACGGGGCCGGTTGAGTCACCGCCCGTTCGAGACGTCACACAGGTGTCGTCCGCACCACAGCACCATAGGCACCTTGGGCACCTTGGGCACCACAGCACCATAGACACCACAGCACCACATCGCCATGAGCACCACGGCACTACATGAACGCTCGCTTCTCGATGTTCATCGTCTACGTGCGCGACCAGGACGCGAGCACCCGTTTCTATGGGTCGGTGTTCCAGGAAGCGCCGAGCACCCACGAGCCGGGCATGACCGAGTTCGCGCTGGGCGACGGCGTGTCCCTCGGGCTGATGCCCGCCGCGGGCATACGACGCCTCCTCGGCGATGCCCTGCCCGACCCGGACGCCGCCGCAGGGATTCCGCGATGCGAGCTGTACTTGGTCGTGCCGGACGCTGCCGCGTGCCTGCAGCGCGCGCTTGACGCCGGCGCCCGCGCGTTGAGCCCGCTGCTGCCGCGCGACTGGGGGCAGCGGGTTGGTTATTGTCTTGATCCGGATGGGCACGTGCTGGCGTTTGCGGAGGGTGGGGAGGGGGCGGAGGTCGCCGAGTTCGCCGAGGCGGCGGAGGGTGCGGTCGTTGGGGACGTCGCGGAGGCTGCGGTTGGGTGACGGACGGGCGGGGTTCTTCGGCGGAGCGATGCGGCCGCGAGAAGGCCGGCCAGCATGACCAGCCATCCTGCGGCAGCGGCCAGCGCGGCGGTTCCGCCAGAGCGGTTGAGGCGGGCGATCAAGGGCGAACTAAGGTCGTCGGCGAGTGGGCGCAGGCGCGCACGGTACCGGTGAGCGCCATGGCGGCGCAAGGGTCGATGTTGCGGCCGTGGTCAGGGTTGTCCCATGTTCGGCGCGAGGCCCGCGAAGTCCCCCAAGTTCGCATGCTGATATGCCAAAGGACCACATGCCGAATCGGTGGAAGTCGGCATGCCGAATCGCCCCGTCATGGCCACGGGTTGGTCAATGGTCTGTCTGCAATCGGACTTTGTCGAGCCCTATGCCTGTACTAAGATACAGCAGTACAGTTCGCCGCCTGGAGGCTCGCAATGGACTGCAAGATCACCGTGAAGCTCCCCGACACGCTCCGTCGCCGCGCCAAGGCGGTCGCGGCGTTGCGCGGTGAGACGGTTTCAGACGTCGTCCGCGACGCCCTGGAAGCCTACATCGCCGAATCCATGGAAGAGGCCGAAGACGTAAGAGCAGCGGATGAAGTCGAGGCGCGTTTGTTGGCGGGCACCGAGTCCATTCATGATCACGAGGCTGTCTGGCGTGAGATAGCGTCGCGCGAGGAATCGAATGGCGTACCGGCTCCGGTACGCTGACGCCGCCCGGCGTGACCTGCTCGACCTCGCCGGCAACTACCGGCAACGGATGAGGCGGACAATCGAGGCACTGGCTGTTCAGCCAAAGCCGGCGGGTGCCAAGGAATTGCGCGAACGACCGGGTCGATATCGCATCCGGGTCGACCGATGGAGGCTCATCTACCGCCTCGACGAAGAGGCAGGCCTTGTGCTGATCCTCCGCGTGCGCCGCAAGTCAGGTCCCGAGACCTACGACGACATCGAGTAGAAGCCGCTCAGTCTCCTCCCAGTCCCATCTCCTCCCGCCCCAGACAGATCATCGTCTCGAGATCGCCCGCGTCGTCGGGCATGAACCGCCCCACCGCATGGCGCACCGCATCCAACTGCCCATCGGACGCCAGCCCGAGCATGCGGGTGATGTCGCCGAGATCGATCGTCCGCGACGCGGCGAGCTTCATCAGGATGAGGTAGGGCAGATCGAGGACGGGCAGACCGCTCGGGTCCGTCGCCAGCGCCCCGAATGCCTCATCGATCCACGGGAAGCGGCCCTCGAGCACATCGACCTCGATCCCGTCGGGCGACCGCAACGTGCGTCCGGGGACGGCCAGCGCTTCGCCCGCCACGAATCCCGCCGCCGCCAGCAGCGCCACGACCGATTCCATATCGTCCGGGTGGACTACGATTTCGAGGTCCTGCGTCATCCGTTCGGGCATAAACGCACGGGTTGCCACGCCGCCGGCCACCGCCCAACGGGCATTCGTCAAAACCGCCCGCAGATCCGGCCACTCCTGTATCGCCGTCCTCCGTGAGACGAACGCCCGCGCGCTTCCCGTCCCCACCTGGTGGCGGCGTACGGCCATGTCCAGCAGCAGGCGACGCCGTTCGCGGGGCGTCGTGCGGACGGAGCCGGCGTGGTGGGACTGCACCGGGACATGGGTCGTCATGGCGATGAACGGTACTCCGGATGCCGGTCGGGACCCGCAGTTCAGAGGGCGGAGACCCTCCGGCAACCCCGGCACAGGACGATTGGCCGGGACTGTCCACGGTCCAGCCCCCGACCATCCGTGATCTGACTCCAAACCACTGTGATCCAGCCGCAGACCACCGACGATCCAGCCCCAAACCACCCACGATCCGACGCCCGACCATCCATGGTCCAGCGCCCACCCGCCACCCCCGGCCCAACAAGAAGGCGGCGGCCCCATCGGACCGCCGCCGCCCCGTCGCCCGCCGCCGACCGCGTGCGCTACGCCGGTACGACCACCATCTCGCGCCGAACAAACGGCCTGAGCGACTGCGCCAACGCCCAGACCAGCGGCGCATAGACCGCGAACATCAGCATCCATCCGACAACTGCTCTCCACAGCACGAGGTCGTCGACCAGCTGGCGGAGCACGAACAGCGTCGGAACGGCGGCCAGCGCGGCCAACGCGAACCGCACGCCGCGGTGCAGGTCCGTGCGGCCGAGGGCGAGGGCGGCGAGCAGCAGATACGGCAGCATCGGTGCCCCGGCGGCCAACCCCATCGGGATCGTGGCGACGATCGTGAGGATGCGCGTTGCGATCTGCCAGCCAATGGGCCATGCGGAGCGCCGTGCGATCGCCGCCACCGCCTGGCCAAGGCCGAATACGGCGAAGATCCCGATGATGCCCAGCGTCCCGCCCCACGAGAACTCATGCTCTGCCGAGATCACGCGCATCCACACACGGGCCACGACGCCCCAGATCGCCCCAGCCAGCGCCCCCGCCAGAATCGCCGCCCGCGGGTCTGCCGGGAGGACGAAGCGGGAAGCGCCTGGGACGATCGTGCTGAGGGGGGACGTTGGGTACGACATCGCTCGCGGACGGTAGCGCGCTCGGGGAGTGCGGTCAATGCACACAGCGTACCCGCAGATCGGCCGACCGAACCGCCGCGACACCGCCGCGCGGCCGTCGCGCAACCGTCGCGCGGCCGTCGCTGCCCCCGCATCCGCTCTCCCTTACCGGCCGTTGACGCGGCGTTGGCAGGGATTTTATACTGGCCGATCTCCGGCGGGGGGCGGTCGAAGTTGCCATCCCCAAGTCCCTATCCACGTCCGGGGGACCTCGATCGACGGCACGTCGGCACGTCGGGAGCAACCGGAGGAGAACCACCGTGACCACACCGAACCAGTACGTCGCCGACGGCTCGTACGCGGCAACGAGCAGGAACGTGCGCATCACCATCGCCGCCGACTGCCTCAAGGCAAACGGTCGCGACCTCAATGCGTCGAAGGTCACCTATACGGCCCCGGACGCCGCCACCATCGCCGACATCACGAACGACGACGGCGAGTTGGTGCTGGTCAGGAGCGACCATCCCACGCCCAACGCCAACAACCGCCTCGGCCGCTTCGTCCCGGCGGGCAGCTTCCAGGCGAGCAGCAAGAACATCGTGGTGACGGTCGAGGCCGAGTGCCTCAAGGTCGACCAGACGTACCACCTCAGCCACGTCTGGTTCCATGCGGAAGCAGCCAAGAACATCGCCGACATCGCCAACGTGGACGGCGACGTCCAGCTGAAGGTGCGTCGGTCCGGCAACGCCCTCGACGACGCCAAGGTCACGTGGACCGCCGCGGCCGACTACGACGCGTTGGCCATGGACGACTCGGCCCTGATCGGTGTCACCGCCGACGGGGCGACGACACCCATCGGGCCCGGCAGCTCCTACTCGGTGGGCTCGGTGAAGGGCGGCGTCGTGGTCACCAAGACGCTGCTCGGACCGAAGTTCACGGTCGTCGCTTCCGCAGCGGTCATCCGCATCGCCAGCAAGGGCGCCATCGGCGATATCGACGGGGTCGACGTCTCGGTCCTCGAAGCGCACGCCGACGCCGACATGGACCTGCTCTACGCCGGGGCGGGGGTCGGCTTCCGGCTCGCCGGGGGCAGCGCCTCGATCTTCGACTTCGACCTCGGCGTCGGGCTCAGCACCGGGGCCGGCATCAAGGACAACAGCGTCGAGGTCAAGCTCGCCGGTACCGGGGTCACCGTCGGCCAGAAGATCTCCATCTCCGTCTTCGACAACTCGTTCGGCCTGGACCTCGTTCGCACCGCTCACGCCGTCGGCTACGTCGGCAAGGAGCTGGCCGTCGCCGTCGCCATCGTCCCCGGTGCCTTCGCCAGTGCCGGGACGTCGCTGGCGGGCGAGTTCAAGGCCATGCCCGGAACCTTCGCCCAGGCCGGCGTGGGCATCGGCAGCGAAGCCGCCAAGATCCCCGGCGCCGTGGCCTCCGCCCCCGCCCAGATGTGGTCCGGCGTGGTGGACTCGGTCAAGGGCCTCGCCGATCTGTTCTGAGCCCTCGGCCGCACGATCGCACGATCACACGATCGCCCCCACGCTTGTTGGGCATGCTGACCACAAGCCGTCGGAGCGTGTGATCGACCCTGCCGAGGAGCCGCACTGGTGGTCGCCGACCAGCTGGCGGAGCACGAACAGCGACGGCACGGTGGCCGGCACGGCCGGCGCGGCCAACGAGAACCGCCCTCCGCGGTGCAAGTCGGTGCGGCCGAGGTCACGCCCATCCCGCTCTCCCTTGCTCGCCGTTGCTCGCCGCCGCTCGGTCTTTAAGATTGCTTATGTCTTGACATTGCCCTTCGGCTGTGCTACTCTAGCCCGCGGTAACCCGCAGATCGCCTCCGCCGCCGTCCCGCCGTGTCGCGGGCCCCACCACGGACCCGGGTCGAGGCGCAGAAAACAACACGCGACCGAAGGAGGTTCCGAGATGACCACGTTCGTGCGTGCCTTGGCACGCGTACGTGCCCTGACGCTGGTCGGGGTGGCAACGATGGCTGGAGCGGCGATCATCGGCCATGCCGGCACCGTGCAGGCCAGCGGTCTGCAGACGGCCCTGCAGCAGGGGACGACGGTGGCGGTTTCGCCGGCCGTTGCCTCCGTTGGCTGCGGTGAGACCGTGACGGTCGACATCCAGATCAACTCCGTCACCGGCCTGTACGGGCTGGACTTCAAGCTGAGCTACGACCCCGCCGTCGTCGAGGTTGTCGACGCGAACGCGGCGGCGCCCGGCGTCCAGATCCAGTCCGGGCCGTTCCCGGACGTGACCGCCGGTCAGGGCCTCATCCAGGTGAACAACGTGGATATCGCCGGCGGCGTCATCAGCTACGCCGCCAGCCTGATCAACCCGACCCCGGCCGTCGACGGCAGCGGCGTCGCCGCGCAGGTGACGTTCCGCGGGCTCGCCGCCGGCAGCTCGCCGCTGAGCTTCGTGTCGGTGCTCCTGAGCGATCGCCAGGCCAGCCCGATCACCGTCACCCCGGTCGACGGCACCGTGCGCGTCACGTGCACCGGCACCCCGCGCCCGACCGCCACGCGCCCCTCCGGCACGGCACCGCGCCCGACGGCCACCCGCCCCGGCGGCGGCCCGACGGCCGTGCCGTCGACGGACAAGTGCTACCACGTCGTCGCCAAGGGCGAGACGATGTACGGCATCGCGGCGCAGTACGGCACGACGGTTGCCGCGCTGCAGCAGTTGAACGGCATCGCCAACCCCAACTGGATCGTCGCCGGCAGCCGGCTCAAGATCCCGTGCGGCACCGGCCCGCAGCCGACGACGGTCCCCGGCGCCACGGCGGTACCGGGCGGCGGCCATCCGGGCGGCGGCAACTGCTTCAACTACATCGTGAAGATGGGCGACACCCTCTCGCGGATCGCTTCCTGGAACAACGACACCGTCTACGGCATCGCCTCGCGCAACGGCATCGCCAACCCGGACCGCATCCGCGCCGGCCAGTCGATCTCCGTCTGCCCGAGCGGCGGCGGTTCGTACCCGCCGCCCCCGACGGGGCAGTGCAAGCAGCAGCACTACGTGAAGCCGGGCGAGACGCTCTCGGGCATCGCGTGGATGTACGGCCTGAGCACGTACGTCCTCCAGCAGGCGAACGGCCTGTCGAACCCGAACCTGATCTACGCCGGCCAGACGCTCTGCATTCCGTAGGACTCCTCCGCCGCTGCGCGGCCGCGGATTGGGAGCGGATCGGGAGCGGGCGGCTGCGTGACGTCGAATCCGCGGATAGGATTGCGGGGGTCGCCTTCGGGCGGCCCCCGTTCGCGTTTGGCGAGTCGCCGCGACTACCTTAACGGCATGCGCCGCAACACAACCATGACGGCCATCCACGACAACCGATGTGTAGGGGCACGGCATGCCGTGCCCGGACGATCGGAAACGCGCAGCCGTCGCGGTTACCATTCGTGCGATGGGCACGGCATGCCGTGCCCCTACACGTGTTTTGGGAAGTACCCCACGGTCCGATTCGGATGGATGCCGTTCTCTCGCCGCCCCCCAAGGAGCGCCCCACCATGACCCCCGTGGCCATCGACCTCGCCACCGGTGCCGCGCTGGCCGCCGTCGGGGCGTTCGCTGCGCATCGGCTAGGCCTGTTGACCGCCGGCGGGGCCGTCGGCGCGGCCGTGATCGGCGCCCTGACCTTCGGCCTCGGCGGCTGGGAATGGGCGCTGCTCCTCGTGATCTTCTTCGCCACCTCCAGCGCTGTGACGCAGTGGCAGGCCGACGAGAAGGCCGAGGCCGGACGCACGTTCGCCAAGGGCGGGCGGCGCGATCTCGGCCAGGTCCTGGCCAACGGCGGCCTGCCCGCGCTCCTGGCGATCCTCCACTGGCGCTGGCCCGACGCCTGGCTGTTCGCCGCCTACACCGGCGCGCTGGCCGTGGCCACCGCGGATACATGGGCCACCGAGGTCGGGCTGCTGGCCGAGGCGCCGCCCCGGCTCGTCACGTCGGGCCGGATCGTGCGCCCCGGCACATCCGGCGGCGTGACCGTCCTCGGCACCGTCGCCGCCGTCGTCGGCGCGGCGGTCGTCGGCCTGTCGGCGGCCGCCCTCTACAGCCTGCGCGACGTCGTCACGTTCGGCGGCCTCGGCCTCTGGGACACGTCCGGCCTGCCGCTCCTGCCGATCGGCGCCCTCGCCGGCCTCGTCGGAACGGCCGTCGACAGCCTTCTGGGCGCCACGCTGCAGGCGCAATACCGATCCGGGGGCGATCGGGGGCACGGCATCGCGGATCACGCGGCCCACGCAGCGCACAACGACGGTGTGCCGCACGGCGGCATCGCCCCGTCCCCGCACGGTGACACGGAGCGCGCCACGGCCCTCGACGGGACGCGGAACGAGCGCGTGCGTGGGTGGCGGTGGATGACGAACGATGTCGTGAACGTGGTGGCGGTGGGGGTGGGGGGGGTGGTGGCTTGGGGGCTGCAGCTCTTGCTCTGAGCACGAGGTCTGATCGGCCGGCAGCGAACCCACCTGCAACAATCGCTTTGCGTAGCGCCTATGGGATGCAGGGTGTGTATGAAGGTGCGTATGACAGAGTGCAGCCGCCGGTTGGCGCGGCATCACCCAAGAGGTATGATCAGCGCGTCCAGTAGAACTATCGCATGGAGTATGACTGTGAGCACCAAGGTTGGCCTCAAGGGACAAGTGGTGATCGAGAAGGAGATTCGCGACGCGCTCGGCGTTGTTCCGGGATCGATCGCCGTCCAGCGGGTGGTCGAGGATCGGGTCGAGATCCGCTTCCTGCCGCCCGAGCACATGGAGTCCTTGTACGGGATCCTGGCCTCGCATGTCACCCGTTCGCTGACGGACGATGAGCTGGAGGCCGCAGTCGCAGAGGCCGCCGAACAGGCGGCAGTGGATCGCTATCGGCTGGCCGACGGTGGCTGATCCGGCTGCCGACGCGGTCGGCCTGCTGGATACCAGCGTCCTCGTTCGTTATCTCACGGGAGACCCACCGGCTGCGGCGATGCGGGCCAGGGACATCATCGAGGACGATGGCATCGTCCTCGTCAGCGACGTCGCCCTCTTGGAGACGGCCCACGTGCTGCGCGCCGTCTACAGCGTGCCTCGTGAAACACTGCTGGACGCGCTGATCTCGTTCGTCCGCCGAGCGAACGTCCGACCGGCCGATCGGCCCAAGGAGATCATGGTTACCGCGTTGGCGTTGTGCCGGGCGTCCGGCCGCGTCTCGATCGGGGACGCGCTGATCTGGGCGGCAGCCAAGGCGTCCGGTGTGCCGGTCCATACGTTTGACAAGCGCTTCCCCGCCGAGGGGGTCGAGGTGCGCGCGACATAGTGGCTCGCGCCGCGGCCCTACCGCTCATCCGCCCCCATCGGCACCCTGAGCCCCTCCGCCCTGGCCGTCTCCACCGCCTCGGCATACCCCGCATCCGCGTGCCGCAGCACCCCAAGCGCCGGATCGTTCGTTAGCACGTTCCGCAGCCGCACCGCCGCCTCGGCCGTGCCGTCCGCCACCGTCACCTGCCCGCTGTGCTGGCTGAAGCCGATGCCGACGCCGCCGCCGTGGTGGAAGCTGACCCACGTTGCCCCGCTGGCCACCGCCGTCATCGCGTTCAGCAGCGGCCAGTCGCTGACGGCGTCCGTGCCGTCCAGCATCGCCTCGGTCTCGCGGCGCGGGCTGGCCACCGATCCGGTGTCGAGGTGGTCGCGGCCGATGACGATGGGCGCACGCAATCGACCATCCGCGACGGCGGCGTTGAACGCGAGGCCCGCCTTGGCGCGCTCGCCCTGGCCCAGCCAGCAGATCCGGGCCGGCAGGCCCTGGAACGCGATCCGCTCGCGGGCCAGCTTGAGCCAGCGCTGCAGGCCTTCATCGTCCGGGAACAGCTCGGCGACGATCGCGTCCGTCGTGTAGATGTCGTCGGGGTCGCCCGACAGCGCCACCCAGCGGAACGGCCCGCGGCCGCGGCAGAACTGCGGGCGGATGAACGCGGGCACGAAGCCGGGGAAGGCGAAGGCGTCTGCCACGCCCGCGTCGAAGGCGCGCTGGCGGAGGTTGTTGCCGTAGTCGAAGACGACGGCGCCCGCGGCCTGGAAGCCGAGCATCGCCCGGACGTGTTCGGCCATGCTGGCCATCGACTCGCGCTCGTACGCGGCCGGATCGTCGCGCCGCAGTGCGTCCGCCTGCTCGACGCTCAGATGGTGTGGGACGTACATGCTCACGTCGTGCGCCGGCGTCTGATCCGTTACGATGTCGATCTTCACATTCGATCGCAGGATCGTGTGCGCCGCCTCGCACGCATTGCCGAGCAGGCCGATGGACAGCGCCTGCCCGGCGTCGCGCGCCCGCTGCGCACGGTCAAGGGCGTCCTCGACGTCGTCCGTCCACTCGTCCAGGTAGCGCGTCTCGATCCGCCGCTCGATCCGGTGCCGATCGACCTCGACCACGATCGCCACACCGTCGTTCATCGTCACCGCCAGCGGCTGCGCGCCGCCCATCCCGCCCAGGCCGGCCGTGAGCGTGATCGTCCCCTTCAGCGACCCGCCGAAGTGCTGCCGCGCGCACTCGGCCAGCGTCTCGTACGTCCCCTGGACGATCCCCTGCGTGCCGATGTAGATCCACGACCCGGCCGTCATCTGCCCGTACATCATCAGCCCGCGCGCGGCGAGGTCGTCGAAGTGCGCCTGCGTGGCCCAGTGGGGCACGAGGTTGCTGTTGGCGATGAGGACCCGCGGGGCATCCCGGTGCGTCGTCAGGACGCCGACGGGCTTGCCGGACTGCACCAGCAGCGTCTCGTCATCGCCCAGCCGCTCCAGCTCGCGGACGATCGCATCGAACGCCTCCCACGACCGCGCCGCCTGGCCGCGGCCGCCGTAGACCACCAAGCGGTCCGGGTCCTCGGCGACCTCGGGGTCGAGGTTGTTCATCAGCATGCGCAGCGCGGCTTCCTGGAGCCAGCCGCGGCAGCGGAGGGTGGTGCCGCGGGGGGCGCGGACGGGGCGGGGAAGGGACATGGGTGGACTCCCGGTGAGGCGAAGGAATCTCGATGGTAATCCCGATTCCGCGCGCGCGCGCCATCGCGCCGTTCTGATGGGAGACCGCCGCGCATCCGTTGCACGCTATGATTGCGGCGACGACATCACAGGAAGCCGTAGCGTTGGAAGGAATGCCGCATGCTCCCGCGCACCGAGACGCTCGACTTCTTCATCGCCGGCATTCCGGGTACGGGCGGCAACCGGGCCTGCCTGCCGGGTGAACGGGCGCTTCGCCGGACGTTTCACTGATCGATGTCCACCCCCCACTGGCACGCCGACCTCACCCCGCCCGTCGCCCCGCTGACCGAACTCCCCCCCCACGCCGACATCCTCGTCGTCGGCGCCGGCCTCACCGGCACGTGGCTCGCCCTCGCCCTCGCCGAGGTCGGCCGCCCGCCGCTCGTCCTCGAGCGCGCCCACCTGGCCGCCGGCGCGTCGGGCCGCAACGGCGGCCTGCTCCTGCCCGGCACCGCCGAGCTCTACCCCGCCCTCGTCGCCCGCCACGGCCCCGCCGCCGCCCGCACGCTCTGGGCGTGGGCCGTCGCCGGAGCCGCCGACGTCGTCGCCACGATCCGCCGCTACGGCATCGACTGCGACTGGCGGCCGGAGGGCGCGCTGCACGCCGCGGTCAGCGAGGCCGAGGCAACCCATCTGCACGACGCCGCCGCGCTGCTCGCCGCGGACGGCTTCTCAGGCGAGTGGCTGTCCGCAAGCGATGTCGCCGCCTGGCTCGACGTCCCGCGCCCCGTCGACATCCACGGCGCCCTCCACCTCCCCGATGGCGGCGCGTTCCACTCCGGCCGCCTCGTCGCCGGTCTCGCCGCGGCCGCCGCATCGCGCGGCGCGACGTTCGTCGAGGGCATCGACGTGCGGGGGATCGACCGCCGCGCTGGCGACAGCGACGCCGTCAACCTTCAAGCCAGCGACCGCCGCACCGTCGTCGAGCATCACCCCGACCAGCCCCCGATCGTCGTCCACACCGACCGCGGCCCGATCACCGCCGAGGTCGTCGTCGTCGCCACGAACGCCTGGCTGCCCGAGCTGCTGCCCGGCTTCCGCGACGCCGTCGTCCCCGTCCGCGGCCAAGTCCTGTCCTCGCGGCCGCTCCCGAAGCGCATCATCCGCGGCGCCTGGAGCCTGAACAACGGCTACGAGTACCTCCAACAGCTCTCGGACGGCCGCCTGGTCTTCGGCGGCATGCGCTGGTCCGCGCCCGACCGCGAGGTCGGCCCACACTTCGTCGCGCCCGACGTGAACGACGCGATCCATTCCGGCCTCGACCGCTGGCTGGCCGGCCACTTCCCGTCGCTCCCGATCACGGTCGAGCGCCGCTGGGCCGGGCCGATGTGCTGGACGGCCGATCGGCTGCCGCTCGTCGGACCGGTCGCCGCCCCGTCGTCCGGCCTTCGCGGCGACACCGACGTAGATCCCGCCACCGCCCGGCTCTGGATCACCGGCGCCTACAGCGGCCACGGCGTCCCGGTGGCGCCGGCGGCGGCGCGGCTGGTGGCGGCGGGGTTGACCGGGCGGGCGATGGGCCCGGCCGCGCCGCTTGTGGTCCCAACCCGACCACTGGCAGATCCCGTCGCAGTCGCCACCCCGTAGGTAGGGGCGGGTCTCAGACCCCCGCCCTCCCCCGTCCGTTCTCGCGAGGCCCACTGGGCAATGCCCCCTTGACTGCTATACTCCCCCCGCAGCCCACACGCTGCCCCCTGCCGGTCCCGCGCAGCCCGGATGCGCGCGGGGGAGCGGGTTCGCCCGCCCAGGGGAAGCCGGTGAGAGTCCGGCGCTGACGCGCAACGGTAACCGCACGGCCGACGTCGACGACGTCGCCCCGGCCCGCGGAAGCCCGATCGCCTACCGGCAGAGGTTCCGTCCGATGGCAGGCCCCCGCGCTCGGGGCACCGGACGTGACCGCGCCCCACGCGCTCGCGCCCCTCCCGACGCCGCCCGCCCCGTCGCGTCAAACGGAGGGACCCGTGATCGCATCTCGCCGCCGCCAGCCGATCCTGCGGCCGATCGCTCTTGCAGCGACCCTGCTGTCGCTCATCGGCATCGGACGGAGCGCCGACGCCGCCTCGTCGCTCGCCCAACCCGCCCCGTCCTTCCTCGGCACCGCCGACGTCGTCGTCGACTTCGACGACGGCCGAGTCGCCATCCACCGGATCGCGTCCGACGAGGGGCCGACCGGAGAGGCGCTGCTGCGGAGCGCGGGCATCGACGCCCAGCTGAAGGACGGCGCCGTCTGCCGAATCGGCGGCGCCGGCTGCCCCCTGTCCAACTGCTTCTGCGGCCCGTACTGGGCGTACTACTGGCGCGCCGACGACGGCGGGTGGGCCTACGCCTCGACCGGCGCGGCGGCCCGCACGCTCAAGGACGGCGACGTCGACGCCTGGGTCTGGCGCGGCGCCCGAGCGCCCATCACCGCCACCGCCCAGCAGCGCGCCGTCTGGCTCGGCGCCCGCTGGCTGCGCGACCAGCAACTCCCGAACGGCGACTTCCCGTCACCCGGCCTGGCCGTCGAGGCGATCCTGGCGGCGCGGGCGGCAGGCGAGGATCCCGGGCAGTGGACGAACGGGGGGCGCAGCGTCGTCGACTACCTCGTGGACAACCTGTACGACTACAGCCAGCCCAGCGCCGCCCAGGCCGGCAAGGGCCTTGTGGGCATCGCCGCCGCCGGCCTCGAGACGGACGAGATGGGCGGCTTCCATCCCAGCGCCAACCTGTCGCGCTTCTACGATCCGACGACCGGCCGCTACGGCCTCTCGACGTGGGAGCAGGCCTGGGCGATGCTCGGCGTCGTCGCCGCCAACGGTCCGCACGGCCAAGCATCGCCGCTCGCCCGCCAGGCGCTCATCGACGGCGCTGCGCCAACCGGCGGCTGGAGCTCCATGCTCGGCGAAGCCGAGGCCGAGACGGACGCCACGGGCCTGGCGATCCAAGCCCTCATCGCCGCCGGCGAGCCCGTTACATCGACGGCCATCGTGACGGCCCTCGCGTACCTCGACACCGCCCAACGCGCCGACGGCGGCTTCGGCCACGACGGCCATCACGAGACGACGAACGCGAACAGCACGGCGTACGCGCTTCAGGCGCTCTACGCCGCCGGCGAGTCGCCGACCGACCCGCGTTGGACTTCGACCGAAGGCCGCACGGCCGTCGACTACCTGATGAGCCTGCAGCGCGTGAACGGCGCGTTCGACTTCGACGCGGCGGCCGCCGGCAACGTGCTCGTCGCCTCCGGCCAGGCCGTGCCGGCGCTCAGCGGGCGGTCCTTGGCCGTCCACGGCACGCAGGTCGCCGCCGACCGCGCGCGCGGGTGGCTCCATCAGGCGCGCGGCGCGGACGGCAGCTTCGCCGGCGGCGCCGCGAATCCCGGTGCCACGATCGAAGCCGTCCTGGCCATGACGGCGCACAGCCACTGGACCGATGGCCGCGAGGGGGGCACGCCCGGCCGGCCGTCGGTTGCGGCCTATCTCGGCACCGCCGCCGCCGACTACGCGGCACGCGGCCCGAGCGCCGCCGGCAAGCTCCTCGCCGGCATCGCCGCTCTCGGTGCCGATCCGCGCGCCTTCGGCAACATCGACGTCGTCGCCGCCCTCACCGCGCGCCTCGACCCGGCCACCGGCGCCTTCGGCGACGGCGCACCGTGGAACCAGGCCTGGGCGATCCTCGGCCTTCGGGCCGTCGATGTCGACGTGCCGTCCAAGGCCGTCGACGCGCTGCGCACCGCCGCCTCGCCCGCCGGCGGCTGGGGCTTCGAGGCCAAGGCTGCCGCGCCGGACGTCGACTCCACCGGCCTGGCGCTGCAGGCGCTCGGCGCGGTCGGGCTGAACGCCGACGACAAGGCCGTCGCCGACGGCATCGCCTTCCTCCGCGGCACGCAGAACGCCACCGGCGGCTGGCCGGGCTTCGGTCCGCCCGACGGCGCCAGCATCGACGCTACCGCCGCCGCCGTCCTCGGCCTCGTCGCCGTCGGCCAGCACGTCGACCGCACGGCGTGGTATCGCCCGAGCGCGGCCCACCCGCTCGGACTCGGCCCGTTCGACGCCCTTGCGGCGGCGCCGTCGCCGTCGGGCGCCTTCCCGGGCTTCGGCGGTCCCGACGACGTCGTGGCCACCGCCGCTGCGCTGCGCGCCCTCGTCGCGCGCGCCCGGGACGCATCGCCGGCGACGTCCACGATCCACCTGCCGTACGCCGGCTTGGCGGGACGGTGACATCCGAGACCTTCGGCGGCCGGGCGGCGGTGGGGCGGCACCCGTTCTGGATCTCGCGTCACCTTCTCCCCCCAGCCCTCTCGCTCGCCGCCGTCCTCACTGGCACCACCGCGGCCGTCCCCCGCCCCGCCGCCGCCCAGCCGCCGAACCGCGCCGGCCTCGTCATCCAACTCGGCGACGGCTCCGTCCGCACGTACTGCATCGCCTTCCCGGAGCCGACCATCACGGGCGACGCGCTCCTGCGCCGTTCCGGCCTCGATGTCCGCGCCGACGTCAGCGTGCTCGGAACGACGGTCTGCCGGATCGACGAGACCGGCTGCGACCACCCGCGCGAGGCGTGCTGGTGCCACTGCCGAACGCTCGGCGCCGGCTGCACGTACTGGGGCTACAACACGCTGGAGGGCGATCGGTGGTCCTTCAGCGTCCTCGGCGCCGCCGCCCGCGTCGTCCGCGACGGCGATGTCGACGGCTGGGCGTGGGGCCAGGGCGCGATCGTGGCCGGCGCAGCGCCGCCGGTGATGACGTTCGAAGATCTGTGCGCGTCGACAGCGTCGACAGCGGCAACCGCGTCGATCCACCCGCCCACCCCCGACCTCACCCACAATCCCCCGGTCGGGGCACGGCGCCGCGGTGCCCTCCCCACGCCGACCGGCATCGCACCGAAGACCACGATGTCGACCCACGCGTCACCGGCCGATGCCTCGTCGAACGACCCCGTCCCCACCGCCTCGCGACCTCCCGCCGTCCCGCCCGCCGACGTCGCCGCCACCGCACTCCCACCACCGGGCGCCGCACCGCTCGACGTCGCACCGCTCGACCCCGCGCCCAGCGACCGTATGTCCACCGACCATACGCCCACCGAGGACCACCCCGCCCGCCGCCCGATCCGGGGCGTCGGACCCACCGCGCCGGCCGGCACGACGCAGCCGCCTGCCGCGCCCCGGCGGACCGACGGGCGGGCCGCGGACCGCATCGCGCTGGCGGCATACGTCGGCCTCGTCGTCGCCTTGGCGGCCACTGGATTGTGGCTGCGACGCGCACGCTGAGCCGGGCCGGGCTGTCGTCGTGCGATCCGAGCGCACCGTGACCCGGCGTCTTGCTGGGGTGACGATCGCCCTTGCCAGCCTCGTCGGCTGCGGTGTGCTGGCGGCGCCGCTGTGGCCCGGCGGCGGGGCGGTCGCGGCGCGGGCGGCGGGGGTTCCGGTGCTGTTGGGCGGCATCGTTCTGCTCTGCTTTGCCGCGGCCGCGCTCGAGGCCGGCGTCGGGCTCGGGCCGAAGGCGGTGGCGATGCTCGGGGCGCTCGTGGCGTTCAACAGCGTGCTGCGGTTCGTGGAGGTCATCGTCCCGGGACCTGGCGAGTTCTCGCCGATCTTCGCGCTCGTGATCCTGGCGGGCTTCGCGTACGGCGCTCGGTTCGGCTTCCTGACGGGCGCGCTGACGCTCATCGTCTCGGCGCTGATCACCGGCGGCGTCGGGCCGTGGCTGCCGTATCAGATGCTCGCCGCCGGATGGGTCGGCCTGAGCGCCGGCTGGCTGCCGGGCGCCGGCGGCGACCGCGTGCCGTCGCGGTCCACGGTGTGGGCGCTCGCCGTCTTCGGCGCGCTGTGGGGGATCGGCTACGGTGTGATCCTGACGCTTTGGGACTGGCAGTTCCGCGAGATCGGTGCCGCCGGCCCTCCCGTCGACGCATGGCGCCGCTTCGCCGTGTTCTACCTCGCCACGTCGCTCCCGTTCGATGCCTTCCGCGCCGCCGGAAACGCCGCCCTCGTCGCCGTCGCGGGTGGGCCGACGCTGACGCTGCTCGGGCGGTTGGGGCGACCGTTCGTGGACGTCGATTCCGATCGACCGCATGGCGACCGCGGTGGATCTTCGCGGGACGGGTGCAGGGGCGCACAGTCGTACGCACCTACCATCGATCCTCGCGCGGTCATCGATCATCGTGCGGGCGGCGGCGCCGCCGGTGCCGGCATGGGGGAGGGCACGGCACGCCGTGCCCCTACCGTCGAACATCGTGCCGGCGCGGGACCCGGCGACGCCGTCCATCCAGCCAACCACCACCCCCGCGCCTGGCTCGCCTGGCTCGTCGCCGCCCTGGCGATCGGCTCCGTGACGCGCAACCCGCTCGTGCTCGTCCTCGTTTGGCTGGCGCTCGGCGTCGTGCAGGGCGCGGCGATGCGAGGCGCGGCGGCCCGGGGCGGCGAGGGCAAGGCGTGGCCGGTCGGGCGATGGGCGCCGTGGATCGTCGGGAGCACGGCGGTCTACAACGCGCTGATGGCCCACAGCGGCGACACCGTGCTGGCGCGCCTGCCCGCATCGTGGCCGCTCGTCGGCGGGGCGATCACGTTCGAGGCCGTTGTCCAGGGTGTCGCGAACGGGTTGGCGCTGATCGTCCTGATGGCCGCCTTCGCCGCCTTCGAGGCCGCGCTGCCGACGCGGGCGATGCTGATCCTCGTGCCGCGCGCCTTCGGTTCGCTCGCCATCGCCGTCGCCGTCGCCCTGACGGGTGTGCCGTCCGTGCGACGGCAGCTGGCCGAGGTGCGCGAGGCGCTGGCGCTCCACGGGCAGACGTCCGGCCTGCGTGGCTTCGTCGCCGCGGCCGGCCCCACGCTGGCGGGCGGGCTCGAGCGGGCGGTGCGCTTGGCCGAGTCCCTCACGGCCCGCGGGCTCGTCGCGGCCACGCCGCCCCCGACCGCGGCCCGGACGGCCATCGGCGGCGGCCTGGCGTTGCTGGCGCTCGGCGGCACCGGACTGGCGGCGGCACCCGGGGTGTTCTGGGCGGTGATGGCCGTCGCCGGCACCGCCGCCGTCGCGATCGGCCTGCATGCGGCCGGGCGGGCGCACCGTCGGACGGCGTGGCGACCGGTGCCGTGGCGCGCCGGCGACACGGTGCTCGTCGCCTCGGGCGCGGCCGTCCTCGGCCTGGCGATCTGGCCGGCGGCGCGCGCCACGCTGGCCTACTCGCCCTACCCGCGCGTCGGCTGGCCGCCCCTCGACCCGGCCGTCGTCTTCGGCTGCGCGCTGCTGGCGCTGCCGGCGTGGCGGCTGGTGCGGGAGGTGCGGGAGGTGCAGCTGGTGCGGGAAGCGCGGGAAGCGCAGGGCATGGCCGATCGAGCGCCGGCCGGGACGGCCGAGGCGGACGGGCATGTTGCGCCGTCATCGCCGGCCGCGATCCTGTGCGACGCGTTCGGCGTTCGATTCGCGACCGAGGCGGTCCGCGATGTCGTTCCGCCGGCCCTCCCTCCGCTCGACGCCGCGTTCGCCGGCGGGATCACGCTCGTCGCCGGCCCGAGCGGCGCCGGCAAGTCGACGCTGCTGCGGGCGATGTGCGGCTTGGTGCCGCACTTCACGGGCGGGCGCGTCACCGGCCGCCTGCGTGTCGGCGATCGCGATCCAGTGGCGCTCGGGCCGGCGGCGATGAGCGGCATGGTCGGCTTCGTCGGCGACGCGCCCGAGTCCGCCTTCGCGCTCGACGAGGTGGCCGACGAGGTCGCGTTCGCCCTCGAGCACCAGGGCTGGCCGGCCGATCGCATCGCCGCCGCCGTCCGCGCCGCGCTGGACGCCGCCACCGTCGGGCCGCTGGCCGACCGGGCGATCGACACGCTCTCGGGCGGCGAGGTGCAGCGGGTGGCGATCGCGACGGCGCTGGCACGATCGCCCAAGGTCCTCGTGCTGGACGAGCCGACGTCCCAGCTGGACGACGGGCACGCGGCGGCCGTGCTGGCGGTGGTCCGCGCGCTGGCCGATGCGGGCGTGACGGTCGTGTTGTCCGAGCACCGCCTCGAGCGCGTCGCGCCGCTGGCCGATCGGATGTTGTGGCTGCCGGGGGGCGGCGCGGCCGGGATCATCGGGCCGCCGGCCGACGTGCTGGCGGGGCTGGCGCTGCCGACGCCGGCGATGCGGCCGACGCAGGCGGGTCGGCCCGGCGCCGCACGGAGCGGGACGGCGGACGATGCACATCGCGACGATGTCGATGCGGATCCTGCTCCGACACCGGCACTGGCCTTCGACGGCGTGGCGCTCGCCTACGGTGATGAGCCGTTGTTCACCGACGTCACGCTGTCCGTCGCGCCGGGCGAGCTCGTCGTGCTCATGGCCCCGAGCGGCGCCGGCAAGACGACGCTCCTGCGGCTGGCGGCGGGACTCCGTCGTCCGACCGCCGGCCGGATTCGTGTCGCCGGGCGCGACGTCGCAGGTGAGCCGCCGCACGTTGTGGGACGGCGCCTGGCGTATGTGCCGCAGGCGGCGGGGCAGCTGCTCGTCGGCAGCACCGTCGGCGCGGCGATCGGGCACGCCACGGCGGCGTGGGCCGGCGGAACGGCGGCGGCTGCGGCCGATGACCTACTGGACCGGCTGGCCGTCGGTCATCTCACCGCGCGTCATCCGCTCGATTTGAGCGCCGGCGAGCGCCAGCGGATCGCGCTCGCGCTCGCGCTCGCCCCCGGCCGCCCGGCCGCGGCGCTGGACGAGCCGACGCGCGGCCTGGATGCGTGGGCGTTGGTGCGGCTGGTCGACGTGCTGCAGCAATGCCGTGCGGCGGGCGTCGGGGTGCTCGTCGCGACGCACGATCGGCGGATCGTGGGGGCGGCGGATCGGGTGGTGGGATTGGGGGAATGATGGGGGATGAAAGGGGGGCGGGAGGGGGTTAGGGGGCAGTGGCGGCGGCGTCGTCGTCCTTATCGGCGGGTACGATGAGGTCGCTGGTCAGGGCTTCGTCCAGCTCGGCGAGGGACGCGTAGCCGGCGGAGAGAACGGCTTGGCGGACGAGGCCGAGCGCTTCGCCGCGCAGATGGGGGGCCAGCTGGCCGAAGTTCTGGTAGAGGCGATGGCGACCGCTGGAAGACATGAGGGTCTTGACGGCCAACTGCTTGCGGCGCGCGTTGATCTCGACGGAGACGACGCTTTCGTGACTGGCCATGGCGGCTTTGTATCCTCTGTTGGGGTTGGGATCGCGTGTCGGTGACGGGCATCGCCCTGCGCCCGACATCGCGCGGCGACAGGCATTGTACCCGCAAAAGCACGCGACGGGCGGGAAGCAGTGCCTCCCGCCCGTCACGTCTGTGGCAGGGCTACCCCAGGCTGGTCCTGGGTGTGTCAGTTGTGGAACGTCACTCGGTGGCAGCCGTCGCAGGCGCCGGCACGGCACCGGACGGGAGCTGGACCGGGCCGAACGACGGACCGCCGACGCTGAAGTCGGTCACGGGCGCGCTCCGCCCAGCGCCGCCGCGCAGCTCGAACCGGCCCAGCGGGAGCGGGGGCGGCGGCGGGGCGGGCACGGTCGGGGTCGGCGGCGTGATGCTGCCCCCGCTGGTGCCGGCGGAGTAGCGCAGGATCTCGAACTCCCGAAGGGCAACCGTCGCCGACGGTCCGGCGGTGGCCGAGAGGAGCAGGTAACGCGTGTTGAACGCCCGCAGGTCGATCGTCTCGTCACCGCCCGTCGCGTTGCGGCGCTCGTACAGGCCGGCCCACGTGGAGCCGTTCCAGGCGTAGAGGATGTATGCGGAGGCGTGCTTGCCGGCCGCCCAGCGCAGGATCACGCGGTTGATCGTCGTCGTCGTGCCGAGATCGACGTAGATCCAGCCCGGCAGGCGGGCCGTTTCGAACTGCGTGTTCACGTCGCCGTCCACGGCGCCGGCCGCCGGGAAGCCGGGCGTCTCGTGCTCGGCCGAGACCGTCTTGCCGCGCGCGACGTTCTCCCAGGTCGGACCGGTGCCGCCGGCCGTCGCGCCCGGACCCTTGATGATCCAGTCGCGGAGCTCATAGTGGCCGCCGGACAGGTAGGGGTTCACGAGGTAGAGCATGAAGTACCGGCCGCGGACCGTACCGCCGCCGCGGATCGTCCAGGTGTCGTTGCCGGTGCCGTAGTTCGTTGACCCCATCTGACGCCAGGCGTTTGCGCCGGCGATCCACTGGTAGAGCGCGTAGCCGCGGGCATGCCGCTGCGGGCCCCAGAGCGTCTGGATGCTGGCCACATCCGTGTCCGCGCCGAGGTCGACGTAGATCCACTGGATGTTCTGGGCGCGATAGAATGGGTCGCTGCCCGGGTGGCTGGACCACGGCGTGTTCGGGTCCGCGTCGACGGCGTTCTCCGCCGGGAAGCCGGGCTGGGACGACGAGGCGACGATCGTCCGGCCGAACGCCAGGTTGTCGCTCCCGCCGCCGACGGGCGTCGCGGTCGGCACACCGGGCAGCGGCGTGGCCGTTGGCGGCGGCACGGCGGTTGCGGTGGCCGTCGCCTGTCCCGGGACGGTCGTGCCGTTGGGGCACGGGTTCGTCTGGTTCTGGATGCTGACGACGTTCAAGTAGGTGCCGCCGGTGCACGTCACCCGCGTCCCCGAGACTTCGACCCACTGGCCGTAGAAAGCCGCGAACGACCCGGACCCGCCCGGGCCCTTGAGCTGTTCGACGACCGCACCGGTGCAGTCCAGCAGAACGGCGTCCGGGAAGCAGACACCGACGCCGGTCGTGACGATGCCGGTAGCCTGAACGGCCTGCTGCATCGGGGCGGCCACCGGCGCCTTGGCCGGCGCGGCGCCGGCGGGTGGCGTGGGTGTCAGGGTTGCCAGGACCAGCCCGGCTGTTGCGGCAACGGCCGCCACGAACGATACGGAATGGATGAAACGGTTGAATCGGGACACGTCGCTCTCCTCTCCCCTTCAATGGACCGTTCGGCCCACAATGAACGCACGGCCGTCTCGGCCGACTGCGTGGGGCCGATAACGACGACCGCCGGCCCGCGTTATGGCAGGCCGGCGGTCCGTTTCCGGACGAATGTCGGTCCGAAGGACGGTCGGCGCGATCAGCCGCCCAAGGGCACCAGCTTCAGACCGACGGGCAGGAAGATCTTGTGGCCCGTCGTCGGCGCCGTCGCGGGCGGCGTCGTCGGCGTCGGGACGGGCGTCGTGGGCGAGGGCGTCGTCGGCACGGCCGTCGGGACGCCGGACGGGTCGAATGCGCCGGCGGCGATTCGGCCGATGGTGTCCGGGCTCTGGCTGGGCCGCCCCGTGGCCGGCCCGTCGATGTCATAGGTCACGAGAACGTCGCCGTTCGGCTCGAACACCATCGCCGTGACGGACGACACGCCCTTCACGACCGGCACGGTCTGCACCGCCCCGCCCGTCGCGGACAGCTCGGGGACGTAGGAGATTCGTCGCGCGCCGAGTTCGGCGACGTACAGCCGGCCGGCCGGGCTGTAGGCAAGCGCCGTCGGCCGGTCGAGGCCGGCGACGAGCTCGTTCGTCTCGTTCTCGTCCAGGACGTCACCGTCCTTGTTCACGTCCGTCAGCCGCAGGATGCGGCCCGTCGGCCCCGCGAATCCGCCGAGGAGCGAGACGTAGGCGGTGAACGGGTCGACGGGCGAGAACGCGAGGCCGGTCGGGATCGCCTCCTGGGCGCCGTCCTCGTACGGCTCGAGGACCGCCCATGTCGAGAGCGCGCCGGTCGTCGGGTCCATCTTGAGGATGTCGTTCGCGCCGGCGTCGACGATGAACACGGCGTCGCCGGCCGGGCTCGGAACGAGGCGCCACGGGTTGGAGTCGATGCCGCCCTGCGTCGGGTCGGCACCGTCCGGATTGTTGGCGGTCTCGTAGGCCAGCGTGTCCGCCAGCACGGTCGGGGTGCCGAGGATCAGCCCGACCTTCAGGATCTTCGCCGCCTCGGCCGGGCGGAGCTGCCCTGGGCCGCCGGACTGGGCGACCAGCAGGCTGAGCGACGTCGGCGGCGTGCTCGGATCGAGCGGCCACGGGATCGCGTGGTTCGCACCGATGATCCCGGCGCCCGGGTCGATGGCATTCGTCATGTTGTCCATGATCGTCAACTGCAGCGCCGGGTTGTCGAGCCCGAGCACCTGGACGCGACCGTCACCGCTGCCGGGCGTGAACTCGCCGGGCTTCGGCGCGCCGGTGCCGCCCTCGCTGACGATGAGCGCGGCCTGCGCCACACCCTGGAACGTGACGCTTTGGTACCACAGTCCGTGCGGGTTCCTCAGGTCGCGGACGACGGGTGACACGGCGACGGTCGGCGGCGCGGTCGGCGAGGGCGTCGGCGACGCCGTGGCCGTCAATGACGGCGGCGGGGTCGACCCCTCGGCTTCGACGACGAGCGTGCCCTCCATGCCGTTCGCGCGGTGCATCCCGACGGAGCAGTAGTAGACGTACGAGCCCGGCGCGGCCGGTGCGTCGAAGACGAGATCCTCCGTGCCGGGGGCCTGGAACCGGCTCGTCTGCAGCTTGCGGCCGCCGTCGAGCTCGAAGACGATGTCGTGGAAGCCCATGTCGTTCTTGAACTCGATCGTCACCGGTTCGGACGGCCTGACGGTCACGCGATTCGGGTCGTACGCAAAGTTCGTGCCCACGATCGTCACCTTGCGGCGCTCGGGCGGTGCGGCGACGACGAGCGTGCCGAACATGCCGTTCGCGCGGTGCATGCCAACGGTGCAGTAATAGTCGTACGTGCCCGGCGTGACGGGGGCGTTGAACTTCAAGCTGGCTTCCGAGCCGGCCTGGATGCGCGCCGTCTTCTCCTGCCGCCCGGCGTCGAGGTCGAAGACGATGTCGTGCGTGCCCTGCACGTTCTTGAACTGGACGTCGAGCGCCTCGCCCGGCGTGGCGACGATCTCGCTCGGCACGTACTTGTAGTTCGACCCCTCGACCGGAACGACGCGCGCCGCCTGGCCGGGGCTGCCGACGATGAGCGTGCCGGTCATGCCGAGCTGGCGGTGGTTTCCGACGTCGCAGTAGTAGTCGTACAGACCGGGCTCGACCGGTGCGTTGAACTTGAGCTTATGCGAAACGCCGAGCGTGGCCGGCTCGGTTCCGACCGTGTTGCCGCCGCCCAAGTCGAAGCGGATGGAGTGGGCGCTCGTGAAGCCGACACCGACGAAGGTGATGTCCAACTCCTCGCCGGGATCCGCCGTGAGTTCGGTCTTGTCGAACGTGTTGTCGCTGCCGGCGATCGTGATCGCGCGCTGCGGCGCCGCAAGGGCGATCGCGCCGCCGATCAGGGCCGTGGACAGGGCGAGTGCGACGGCGCCCAATCGGGTCATGCCATGCATGCGGAGGTCCTTTCATGTCGAAACCGGGCGCATTCGAATCACGGGACTCGTTGCGGTTGGACGGGGTCGGAAGCCACAGGATGCACGTTTGTGGTCGTTCCGACAAGCGATAATGCCCTCAGACCCGCGCCACCCGCGCCAGGATCTGGCTGACGACCTCGTAGTTGATCGTCCCGAGCCACCCCGCCACCGTCTCGGCCGAGATCGCCTCCCCACCCTGGCGGCCGATGAGGACGACCTCGTCGCCCCGCCGCACGCCCGGGATGTCCGTCACGTCGATTGCCGCCTGGTCCATCGAGACGCGGCCGACGATCGGGGCCGGCGCCTCGCGGACGAGGACGTGCTGCCAGCGCACCGGGCCGCGCCGGAAGCCGTCGGCGTAGCCGACCGGGATCGTGGCGACGCGCGACGGGCGGGCGGCCGACCACGTCCGCCCGTAGCCGACGGTGTCGCCCACGTCGAGGTCGTGGACCTGCGCGACCTGGGTCTTCCAGCGCAGCGCCGGCCGGAGCGCCGGATCGCCGACCTCGTTCGAGGGCGCCAGGCCGTATAGGGCGATGCCGGGACGGACGAGGTCGAACGCCGCGTCCGGGCGGCTGAGGACGGCGGCGCTGTTGGCGGCATGCACGACGGGCGGACGCAGCTCGGCGACCTCGAGGTCGGCGACGACGGCGCGGAAGGCGGCGAGCTGCGCATCCGTGGCGGCGTGGGATGGCGGCGCGGCCTCATCGGCCACGGCCAGGTGGGTGAACAGGCCGACGACGACGACGTGCGACAGGCGGCGGAGGTCGCGCACGAAGGCGAGCACGTCGGCAGGCGCCAAGCCGAGCCGGTGGAGCCCGGTGTCGACCTTCACGTGCACCGCCACGACGCGGTCGAGGTCGCGGCCGGCGTCGTCGAGCGCGCGGGCCGTGTCGCGGTCGTAGACGGCGAGCTCGACGTCCAGCGCTGCGGCATCGCGGGCCTGCCAGGCGGGCGTCCAGCCGAGCACGAGGACGGGCGCGTCGATTCCCTCGCGCCGGAGCGCCGCCGCCTCGGCCAGACAGGCGACGCCGAGGCTGTCCGCACCGTTGTGGAGCACCGTGCGGGCGACGCGGATCGCGCCGTGGCCGTACGCATCGGCCTTGATGACGGCCATCAGCCGCGCGCCGCCGGCCCGTTCCTTGAGCCACCGCGTGTTGTCGGCGACGGCCCCGAGGTCGATCTCGAGCCACGTGGGCCGGTCCGGGCGGAGGACGACGATCTGGCGCCAGGCAGCGTCCTGGCGGACGAGGACATCGACCGCTCGCTCGGGATCAGCCATCAGCCCGGTGGTGACGTGCTCCATGCGCGCCACGGCACTGCCCTTGACGAGGACGACGGTGTCGGCATCGAGGAGCGGCTCGACCGCTGCGATGGCGTCCTGGGCGCGATACGTGACGGTGATCCGATCGCCCGCCAGCCCGGCCGCCCGCGCCCCGGCGGCGATCCCCTCGGCCTCGGCGCCGCGCGTTACGAGGCGATCGGCGACGCGCGCGGCGTGCGCGCCGACGGCCCGATGGGCCTCCGCCGAGGCGTCGCCCAGCTCGGCCATGTCGCCGAGGACGGCGATCCGCCGGCCGGCGGGCAGCGCGGCCAGCACGTCGAGCGCGGCGGCGACGGCGGCCGGGCTGGCGTTGTAGCTGTCGTCCAGAACGGTGCTGCCGGCGCGGCCGGCAAGCGGGTTCAACCGCCCCTTCTGCGGCGGCAGCGTCGCCAGCCGCGCCACGACCTCGTCGACGGTCAGCCCGAAGCGGCGGCCGACGGCGACGCCCATGAGGGCGGCGGTGACGAAGTGGGCGCCGAGCCACGGGATGCGGGCAGGGATCGTCACGCCGTCGCCCGCCTCGCCGCGCACGACGATGTCGAACGCCGTGCCGTCGCGGGCGAGGCGGAGGTGGACGGCGGAGAAGTCGGCCGCCGGGTCGCCTGCGCTGCTGACCGTGATCACGGACGCGCGCGTCCGATCGCGCATGCGGGCCACGCGCGGGTCGTCGGCATTCAGGACGGCCAGGCCGTCGACGGGCAGCGCCTCGACGAGCATCCCCTTCTCGCGCTCGACGCCGTCGAGGTCGCCGAGGGCGTGCAGGTGCGCGGGGGCGACACGGGTGACGAGAGCGATGGTCGGCGGGGCGATCGCGGCGAGCTCGGCGATCTCGCCGAAGCGGTCCGTCGCCATCTCGAGGACGAGCGCATCGGGGGCGCCGGTTCGGTCGTCGATCTCGCCCAGCGCGATCGGGAGGCCGAACATGTCGTTGAAGTTGCCGGGGTTGTGGAAGGCGTCGAGTCGCCCGCCGAGGACGTGGGCGACGAGATCCTTGGCCGACGTCTTCCCGACGCTGCCCGTGATCCCGACGACCGGCGAGCCGAGGTCCCGAATGCGCCGCGCCGCCCAGCGCTGCAGGGCCGCCCGGGTGTCCGGCACGACGACGCACGTCGCGCCCCAGGACGCGACGTCGACCGGCCGGTGGCACAGGACGCCGGTCGCACCGCCGCGCATGGCGCTCTCGATGTGGTCGTGGCCGTCGGCCTTGGCCGTCTGGACGGCGACGAACAGCTGGCCGGGGCGAACGATCCGCGAGTCGTAGGCGAAGCCCGACCACGCGTCGGCGAAGACCGGGCCGGCCACGGCGGCGTCGGGGACGGCGGTGAGGAGTTCGGCCAGGCGGACGGTCATGCGTGCACCGCCGCTCAGGCCAACGGCCCGCGCTTCGCCCGATGCGCGGCCAGGGACCGTTCGAGGATCGTCGTCAGCAGGTCGTGCGGCAGGATACCCTCCTCGATCGGGCCGAGGAAGATCGTCGAACTCGGGCTCGAGCCGGGCAGCGTGTTCGGCTCACCGACGATGATGCGCGGTCGCCCGTTGGGCGCGTCGGCGACGTCGCCGAGGTCGCCGAGGTCGCCGACGACATACATGTCGATGCGGGCGAAGACGCGCAGCTGCAGGGCGGTGAAGGCGCGCTCGGCGACGTCGCGGACGGCGTCGAGCACGGGGGCCGGCAGGCGCGCCGGGGTGATGTTCTCGCCGTAGCCGGGCAGGAACTTCTCCTCGATCGTCAGGAACGCGCCCTTGGCGGGCGTCTCGGTCGGGGCGAAGGCGTGCGGCCGGCCCGCCTCGTCCTCGAGGACGACGACGGTGACCTCGACGCCGCTGAGGTGCTCCTCGACCAGGGCGTGCGTGTCCCATCGGAGCGCTTCGTCGATGCTGGCGCGCAACGGTTCGATGTCGCGCGGCACGGCGAGGGCCGTCGAGCAGCCCTCGCGACTGGGCTTGACGACGCACGGGAAGCCGGGCGACGCGGCGATCCGGGCGAGGATCGCATCGGCGTCGGCGGCCCAGGCGGCGGCCGGGACGGCGACGGTGGCCGGGACGTCGATGCCGGCCTGTCGGAGCAGATCGCGCTGGACGCGCTTGTCCATCCCGAGCGCGCTGCCGAGCACGCCCGAGCCGACATACGGAACGTCGATCAGCTCCAACAAGCCCTGGAAGCAGCCGTCCTCGCCGTACTTGCCGTGCAGGCCGATGTAGACGATGTCGAAGCGCTCCGCGAGCGACTCCCACGGCAGCCGCTCGGCGTCGTGCGCCAGGCGCGCGTCGATGTCGGCGCACGTGTTCTGGACGACGAGCGGCAGCGGGATGGCCCACAGGCCGCCGCGGGCGTCCATGTAGACGGCCGAAGGATCCCAGCGGGCGCGGTCGATGGTCTGGAAGATGTGCCGGCCGCTCTCAAGCGAGATCTCGCGCTCGGAGGAACGGCCGCCGAGGACGACGGCGACGCGGGGACGGGTGGAGAGGGCGGACATCGGTGGGGTGGGCTCCATCGTCGGGTTCATCGACCGGTTACAGTTAAATGGCTGGTTGCAGCTAAATGGCTGGTTGCAGCTAAACGACTGGTTGCAGCAGGCGGGATACCGTCAACTGGCATCCGCCGGATCCCATCGACCTAGAGGTCGAAGACTTGGCCCCGCGCCGGTACCTCCACCGACCGCATCCCGCGCGCCTTCAGATCGCCCGCCAGCTTGAACGCGACGTCCTCCTCGCCGTGGACGAGGAACGTGCGCTGCAAGGTGCCGCGCGCGTGCACGCCGTCGGCCCAGGCGATCAGCTCGTCGTGGTCGGCGTGGGCGCTGTAGCCGGTGATCTTCGTGATCTCGGCGCGGACCCCGTACGGCTCGCCGAAGACGAGGACTGGATCGACCCCGTCGAGGATCTTGCGGCCGAGCGTCTCCTGGGCCTGGAAGCCGACGAACAGCACTGTCGTCGAGCTCTGGCCGAGGTGGTTCTTGAGGTGGTGGAGGATCCGGCCGCCCTCGCACATGCCCGAGGCGGCGATGATGACCATGGGGCCGTCCATGAAGTTCAGCGACTTCGACTCCTCGGTCGTCTGCGTGAAGCGCAAGCCCGGGAAGCCGATCGGGTCGCCGTCGCGGTCCTCGGCCAGGGCGCGGGCCATCTCGGCGTCGTAGCACTCCGGGTGGCGGCGCAGGACTTCCGTGACGTTGATCGCCAGCGGGCTGTCGACGAAGACCGGGAGACGCGGCAGCTCGCCGCCCTCGATCAGTTGGTTCAATCGGAACAGGAGCTCCTGCGTGCGCCCGACCGCGAAGGCCGGGATGAGGAGCTTGCCGCCATCGTGGATCTTGTCGGCGACGATCCGGCGGAGCGCCTCCTTTGCCTCGCCGGTGCCCTCGTGCCGCCGGTCGCCGTACGTGCTCTCCATGATCAGGACCTCGGCGCCGTCCGGCACCTCGGGATCGGGGACGATCGGCATCCCGGTGCGCCCGATGTCGCCGCTGAAGACGAGACGGCGACGGACTTCGGGCGCGTGCAGGCCGAGGCCGGGCTCGCTGAGGTCCAGGATCACGCTGGCGGCGCCGATGATGTGCCCCGCGAAGATGAGCCGGGCCTCGACGCCCGGGATCGGGCTGAAGGGCTGGCCGAACGGCACGGACTGCATGAGCGACAGCGTCGCCTCGACATCGTCCGAGGTGTAGAGCGGCTCGAACGGCCGCTGGCGCTTGGCCTCGCGGCGTCGGTTGACGTACTTGACGTCGCTTTCCTGGATGTGGGCCGAGTCCAGCAGCATCGGCCGGCAGAGGTCCTGCGTGGCGGCCGAGGTGTAGATCGGCCCGCGGAAGCCGCCTTTCACGAGCGACGCCAGGTTGCCGCTGTGGTCGATGTGGGCGTGGGACAGGATCACGGCGTCGATCGACCGCGGGTCGAACGGCAGAACGCGGTTGCGCTCGAACGCGATCTTGCGCGGGCCCTGGAACAGGCCGCAGTCCAGCAGGAGCCGCCGGCCGCCGACGTGCACGAGGTGCATCGAGCCGGTGACGGTGCGGGCCGCGCCCCAGAACTGGAGTTGCATGAGCGAGGAACCTCGGTAGGGGACATGTCGGCGGATGGGGTGGCGAGAAGAGGGCCGCGTGCCGGTGGCGGCAATGGTAACACGGGGGCCGATGCTAGAATCGCCTCAGCCCGCCGATTCGGCGCGCCACGTGCGAACCGTCACGTGAGGACCAACCTGCACGTCGCTCATGCGTCTGCCTTGTCCAGGCGCATTCGGAGCGTGGTGCGTGAGGCGGATAGATCAAGTGACCCTCATCAACGCGCCGTCCCCAGCCGCGCTGGCCGCGGCGCCGGTGTCCATGGCGGATGCGATCCGCGTCCGCCGCACGTTCGCCATCCTGTCGCACCCGGATGCCGGCAAGACGACGCTCACCGAACGGCTGCTCCTGCACGGGGGCGCCCTGCAGGAGGCCGGGCTGGTCAAGGCGCGCCGCGGCCAGAGGCGGGCGACGTCGGACTGGATGAAGATCGAGCAGGAGCGCGGGATCTCGGTCACGTCCACCGTGCTGCAGTTCAACTACGGCGGCTACGCGCTCAACTTGCTGGATACGCCGGGGCATGAGGACTTCTCGGAGGACACGTACCGCACGCTCCTGGCGGCGGACAGCGCCATCATGGTCATCGATGCGGCCAAGGGGATCGAGGATCAGACCCGGAAGCTGTTTCGCGTCTGTCGCCAACGCGGTATCCCGATCATCACGTTCATCAACAAGATGGACCGCCCGACCAGGGATGTGTTCGGGCTGCTGGACCAGATCGAACGCGAGCTGGCGATCCGCACCGTGCCGATGAACTGGCCGATCCGCCACCACGATACGCTGCTGGGCGTCTGCGATCGGGCGACGGGCCTGGCGCACCTGTTCCCAGCCGGCCTGCCGCGGCACGCCGAGCTGCGATCGCCGGACACCACGCTGCGCATCGATTCGTTGGCCGACCAACTGGATCCGGCGGCTTACGAGCAGCTGGCGGAGGATCTGGCCCTGCTCGATGCGGCCAGCGAGCCGTTCGATCGCGGGCGCTACCTTACCGGCCAGCAGACCCCCGTGTTCTTCGGCAGCGCGCTGACGGGCTTGGGCGTGCAGCTGTTCCTGGATGCGTTCGTGGCGCTCGCGCCACCGCCCAGCGCGCGCCTTGCCGATATCGGCCCCGTCCCCCCGGATCGGGACGGGTTCGCGGGCTTCGTCTTCAAGATCCAGTCGAACATGGATCCCAAACATCGCGACAGCATCGCCTTCGTTCGCGTCTGCGCCGGGCGCTTCGAGCGGGACATGTGGGTCGATCACGCCCGCAGCGGCAAGCGGATCCGCCTCAGCCGACCGCACCGCACGTTCGCCCAATCGCGTGAGATCATGGAGGAAGCGTATCCCGGCGACGTCATCGGGCTCGTCAACCCCGGCGTCTTCGCGGTGGGCGATTCCATCTCCGCCGGGCCGCCGGTCTGCTTCGACGCCCTTGGCCGCTTTGCGCCCGAGCTGTTCGCTCGCCTGCACAACACGGACACCGCGCGCTACAAGCAGTTCCAGACAGGGATGCGCCAACTCGAGGCCGAGGGCGCCGTGCAGGTGTTCGTGACCACGGACTCGATCCGGCGCGAACCGATCGTCGGAGCGGTCGGCCGGTTGCAGTTCGACGTCCTGCAGTTCCGCCTCGAGAACGAGTACGGTGCGCGAACGCGCATCGAGTGGCTGCCGCACACCACGGCCCGCATCGTGACGGGCGAGGCGGCCGGCCTGGCCATGCTCCCGCCGTCGAGCGTGATGCAGCTCGTCGACGCGGACGGAGCGACGGTGCTGCTCTTCCCGTCGAGCCGTGAGGCCACGTTCTGGCAGGAGCGGCTGAAATTGCCGCTGCGCGAAATCGGCGAGGAAGCCGGCGCGTTGCAGACCTGGTAGGCCGCGCCCGGCTCAGACGAAGACCTTGCCCGGTTGCTGAGGAGGCAAGCCGCGCGCGACGAGCTTGAAGATGTCGCTCTCCGTGATGATGCCCACCAAGGCGCCGCGCTCGAGCACCGGCAGGGCGCCGATCCGCTGGTCGACCATCAGCTGCGCGGCCAGGGCCACGGAGTCGTCGGCGCCCACCGTGACCACCCGGCTGCTCATGGCCCGGCGCACGGACGGAATCCCGGCCTGGGCGGCCTGACCGGCACCGTGGAAGGGCACGCCGGACGGCATCACCCGCCGCGCGTCGTCCAAGGTGACCATGCCGACGAGATGCTGATCCGAGCCGCCGACGACCGGGAGCCGACGGATCTGGCGCTGCTGCATGAGTTCGATCGCCACGTCGATCTTGACGTCCTGGTCGACCGTCACGGGCGAACGGCTCATCACGTCGCGGACGCGTGTCTCGATCATCGGGTTGGTCACGACCTGTGCTCCTTCTGAACTGAAAACCGACGGGGCAAGCATGGGTGCAATCGCCGGGGCGGTCAACCGTTCACCCCCTCATCGCGCCCGCCGTGCGATCGGCAGCCAGAGGCGCGGCGCCGTGGCGGTCGGCACCGGCCCGGCGGTCGTCGTGGGCGTCGTCGTTGCGGGCGCCGTCGGCTCGCCCGTCATCGTCGGCGTCGTGGTCGGCGCTGCGGACGCGGTCGCGGTCACGGTCACGGTCACGGTCACGGTCACGATGTCCGTCGCAGTCGCAGTCGCAGTGGCCGTCGCCGTCCCCCTCGTCTCGTCCTCGGCCACCGTGAACCCCACCGCCCGCCCCGGCCCCCACGCCCCGTCGTTCCCGCGCGCTGCGACGACGGCGTAGTACGTGCCGGGCGGGAGGTCGGCGACGTCGACGACGAGGCTCGCCGCCTCGTCCCGGCTGTCGAACGCCCCATCGCCGGCAACCAGCGCCGCACCGCCGCCGCTCGGCGACGTGGACGGAGGGAGCGATGCCGGCAAGCCGGCCCACGGCCCGCCTGCACGGCCGAATACGACCTCGGCACCCGCCGCCCAGCGCGCCGGCGTGCCGGCCACGTCGATGTGGGCGTCGACGCGCAGCGCGCGGCCGTCGCCGCCAGGGGCCGGGACGATCGAGGCGGTCAGCGCCGTGACCTCGGGGCCGCGGATGCGCGCGTAGGGCCGGTCCGCGAGGGCCAGCGTGAGGTCGAGCGCGGCGGCGTGGGGGTCGAGGATCGCGTCGAGGTCGGTGCATCGTGGGAAGAAGTCGTCGCCGCGCAGCTCGATGACATAGGCCGGGATCCCGAGTTCGCCGTAGGCCCAGTCGCGCGTGTTGCCGCTCACGGCGTAGAGCGCGGACTGCCGAGCGTAGTCCACGCGCGCGGCGTAGCGGTCGCCGATCGCGTTCAGGCCGTCCGCATTCGGCGGTGGAACCGTCGTCCAGCCCCACGGGGTGAGCACCGTGCCGCGGTTCGTGAAGCTGTGGAAGTTGATCAGCACGCCCGTCGTCTCGTCGGGCGCGACGTCGGCGTCCGCCGGCGGACGCTGATCGGGCACGACGGCGCGCACCGCCGCCTCGTAGGCGGCAATCTCGGGCTCGGAGCCGGCGCTCCGGCCGCGATACGTCTCGGCGCAGGCGTCGTTCGAACCGCCGCCGGCCGTCCACTTGAAGACATGGTTGCGGTTCAGGTCGACGCCGTCGTGCCGGCCGGTCGTCGGCGGCCAGGCGCACGGCGTCGGCAGGGCGCTCGGGCGGGCGTTCTTGCGCCAGTACCATGGCGTCCCGCCGTAGCGTGCGCTCGCGCCGAGCTCGACGAGCCGCCGGCCGTCCGGGTTCATCGCGATCCCGACGTAGACCTCGCGGTGATCGAGCAGCCACGTGACGTTCGCGTCGACGCCGTAGGCTGCGACGAGGCGCCCGATCGTCCGCCGCATCAGCTCAGTCGTCGCGAGTTCGCGAGCGTGCAGGCCGCCGTCGATCCAGAGGCGGCCCGACTTGGGGGCGGTCGAGGCGGCGGCGGTGATCCGCGCAACGAGGACATCGTCGCCCGGCAATCGGTCGCCGCCCGGCGTCGTGCAGCCGCCGGCCGTCCTGCAGTAGCTGTCGCCGATGTCGAGCACCGTGACGAGGTCGGGTCGCGCCGCCGCGAGGTCGTTGAGCCAGATCACGAGGTCGTCCAGCGCCGTGATGCACGCCGGCCACGCCGCCACCGCCGCTCGCCCCGCCCCCACGACGCGCACCGGCAGCCCGGCGGCCACGGCCCGCTCGGCGGCGGCGCGGTCGACGGTCAAGCGCGTGGCGCCGGCGTTGATCGCCTCCTCCCAGGTGGGCAGCAGGCCGGCGAGGGCGGCGGCCTCGGCGCCCGTCGGGTCGTCCAAGTCGATGACGACGGGGTCCGCTGAGGTGGGGGCGGCGAGGGCGGTCGCGACGGTCAGGGCGATCGCTGCGATGGCCGCGAGGGGTCCGGCGTAAACGCGCGGATGGCGTGAGCGCGAGCATCGCTTTTCCGACAAGCGCCCGGAGGCTGAGGAATTGCTCATATCACTTACCGTGCGAGTATCGTCATACACCGTTGCAGCGCCCGCCGGCCGCGAGCTTCGCGCGTTCCCCACCCCTGCAGCCGGTCCTGCCCCGATTTACGGGTTCCCCACCCCAACTTCGAGAGGCGCCTGTGCACAGTGTGATGTTCAAGAACCATGTGATGTTCAAGAACCACTTGACCCCCAAGATGGGCCGCTCGGCCGCGCGCCCCGCGAGCACGACGGGTCATGAATCCCCGGAGGCGAGGCGATGAGCCTCGAGAGCATCCGTAACACGAGTTCGCCGCCCCGCGTTATGACCGGCAAGCCGGAGGATGGCAATGCCGCACCCAACTTGGATGCCGAGCGACAGCTGGCAGCCAAGGCGTGTGGCGGCGACCGAGCCGCGTTCGGCACATTGTACGAGCGTTACGTCGACCGGATCTATCGCTACGTCTACTTCAAAGTGGGCAACCGGGCGCAAGCGGAGGATCTGACGAGTCAGACCTTTCTCAAGGCCTGGGATGCCATCGGCGACTACGAGTGGCGCGATCACCCGTTCGGAGCCTGGCTCTTCCGGATCGCCCACAATCTGGTCGTCGACTACCATCGCTCCCGCCGCGAGGTGTTGGGTCTGGACGACGCGACGCGCCAACTGGAGGCCAAGGCCAGTCGGGACGACGCTCGTCCCGAACGGATGCTCGCCGAACTGATCTCGATGGAGCGGGTCCGCCACGCCATCGGCCGCCTGACCGAGGAGCAACAGCAAGTGCTCGTACTGAGGTTCTTCGAAGGACTGGACACCGGCGAGGTGGCCGATCTGATGGGCAAGCGCCGCGGCGCGATCCGCGGCCTGCAGTTCCGCGCCCTCTCGGCGCTGCGCGAGCTGCTGCACCGCGAACAAGACGAGCTCATCCTGAGCTAACGCGAAAAGATACCGGACGCCGATCGTGGACCCCTCTTCCCTCGCCCGGGCGCTCGATGCCCACATCGACGGCCGACGCCGCGCCGGCCCCGCCGCGCTCGACGGTGCCGAGTCCCTGCCTGCGGGCGACGTCGACCCGGCGGGCCACGAGGCGTTGGCCGAGCTGATCGCGCTCGCCGTTGCGCTCGACGAGCTCCCCGAGATGCCGGCCCCCGAGGCCGCGTTCCGCGCGTCCCTCGCCGAGCGGTTGGCCTGTGCCCCGGCGCCGTCGACGGTTCGTGCGCCCGCGGCGGCCGGGTCATCGCCGCGCGCGGCGGCCACGGCAGCGGCCTCGGCCGTCGTTGAGCCGGGCTCGGTGCTCTCGACCGGGCAGCTCTCCCAAGCCTTCGACGCCTCGCTCGTCGCACTGGCAGCCGGCGTGGCGCGCGAGGATGTGCTGGCGATGTTGGGCGAGGCGGCCGGCGACGGGGACCTGACGGATCTCGTCGGGCTGGCCGCCACGCTGTACGAGCTGCCGGACGTACCGTCGCCCCGTGCGTCGTTCCGCGCGCAACTGCGCGATGTGCTGGCTGCGGCGCCCGAGCCGCGCACCGTGCGCCATGCGGTTCGACCGACGCTCTGGTCCCGCCTCGGGCTGCACGTCTGGCAGAGCACCAAAGCCATGGCCGGCGTGGCGGCCGCCTTCATCCTGTTCGCCGGCGCCGGCGTCACGTTTGCGTCCGCCAACGCGCTGCCGGGCGACGCGCTCTACCCCGTGAAGCGGACGACGGAGCGCGCCCAGCTCTGGCTCGGCGGCCCGGCCGACGCCCTGCACCATCACCTATCCTTCGCCGACCGCCGACTGGACGAAGCGGTCGCCCGGCCGCCGCTGGCCGGCCTGACGCTGGCCGAGTTCAACCGCGAGGTTACCGCCGCGCTCGCCTCGGCCGACGAGGCCGTCGCCCGCCAGGTGCCGCGCGACCGCGTGATCGAGCCCCTCCTCCGGTGGCTGCTCGGCGCCCGGCACGACCTCGTCGTCGGCCGCCCCGTCCTGCCGCCGATGGCCTGGCGCGGCGCCCGCGCCCTCGTCGACGAGGCGATCCTGGCCCTCGACGGCGGCCGCCCGCTGGCCGAACGCGCCGTCCCGCGCCTGGCGCACGCCGACGCCGTGCTGGCGCTGCGCGCGGAGGACGCGCAGCCGTGGACACGCCTCTTGCCCGCGACGACCGATCTCGGCGCCGGTGCGGCGTTGCCCGCCACGTTGCCCGCGAAATCGCCCGCCGTGCCCGACGTCCGTGTCCGAGCCGCAGGCTCGGGTTCGGACGCCGCTGCGTCGCGGGCGCCCTCCGCCCTCGTGGCATCGGCGCCGCCGACCGGCCCCGGCGCCGCGACCGGACCGGGCAGCGGCATCGTCGTCGTCGAGCCGCGCGACACGACACCGCTGGATACGACGCCGCGCGACACGAACCCGCGCCCGACGTCCCGACCATCCAAGCCGACGGCCACGGAGCGCAGCGCAACCGCCGAACCGACGATCGAGCGCCCGTCGCCGACGCGCGACATTCCGACCGAGCAGCCTCCGGCGCCGACCGAGCCGCCGGCCGTCGACCCGACGCCCGCCACGGTGTCACCGACGCCGACCGAGCCGCCGGCCGCCACGCCGACGTCGCAGCCGGCGCTGCCGGCCGACCTCGTGCTCTCATGCGGCCGGGGCGGAGGCGAGGTCGTCGTCGAGGTCTTCCAGACCGTGGCGTGCACGCTCCGGCTGCCCGACGGCTGGACGCTGCCCGAGGGTTGGGTCATCCGCTGGACGACGACGAGCCTGAACCCGCCCGAGGATCCCGAGCTCGAGCAGGACGACGAGCGGTCGCCGAGCGCGCGCTACACGCCCAAGATCGCGCTGGCCGGGCTGATCAAGATGGTCGTGCATCTCGACGCAACGGTGCGCGACGGCGAGGATCGGCCGCAGGCGAGCGGCAAGGCCACCCTGTTCGTCGTGCCCCGCAACCACGGCACGAACGATGTGGCCCCGTCCGAGGCCCGACCGTGAACGGTCCCTGCGGCGATTCGGCGCAGGCGGACAAGGTCACGAACCCGTCCGCCCTTCGCCGCACGGCGGCCCGAGGACGTCGATCGCACATCATTGCCCTTGTCGCGGCGCTGGCGGTCGTGTTCGCGCCGTCGGTCGTTGCGCCGGCGCGGCCCGCGGTGGGCGCACCGGCGCAGCAGCAGACGCCGACGCCGGTGACGCTGGACGGCGTCCTGCGACCGTTCTCGTCGGCGAGCTGTCCGTCCGTCCAGTATCGGCTTGAGCCGTGCGACGGTGGGGCGCCGGTCCTCATCGGGTCGTCGCTCTCCCTCGCCGACTATGCCAACCTCGCGGTGGCGATCAACGGCCGATCGCGCAGCTGCCCGGGCGGCGGCAGCTACGTGGACGTCACCGGCATCTCGCCCCACCCGTGCGCCTCTCCGACGGCCGTGGCATCCGATCCGAACCTGGCGCTCGGCAAGCCGGTCCAGATCCCGCCCGGCAATCCCGACCAGAACGGCGGCCGCGTCAACGACGGGGACACCGCGTCGCTGTGGCGCGCAACGGGTGGCGCCAGCTGGCTGTACATCGACCTGCAGTCGGCACAGAACGTCCACAAGTTCGTCTTCCGCTGGGGGGCTGCGTACGCCAAACGCTTCGGGGTCTACATGTGGGATCCCGGCAACGGTCCGTCCGGCGACTGGTCGGCGCTGTACTACACGCCCGAGGGCAAGGGCGGGGACGAGACCGTGGTCGTGCCGCTCGTTCGGGCGCAGGTGTTCCTGCTCTACCTCGTCGAGCCGTCGAATCCCGACATCGGGTTCGAGCTGGGCGAGTGGGAGGTATACGGCAGCGCGGTGACGAACCTGGCCCGCGGTCACCACATCGAGGCGTCGACGGAGCGGCCGCTCAACCCGGCGCGCCATGCCGTCGACGGCGACGAATCGACGGCGTGGCACGGCGAGGCCGCGCGGCGCATGACGCAGCCGACGTGGCTCCGCGTGATCTACGCGCCGCTCCGGGCCGACATCTCGGCCGTCCGCATCCTCTGGGCCGGCGGCTACGCCCTCAAGTATCGCGTCCACTTCCGGGTGGATGGAGAGTGGCTCAAGGCCCAGTTCTCGCTCGAGAACGACCGGCCCGACTTCCCGAACGTCGTGTCGTGGCGCTTCCCGCTCAGCGTCGACGAGGTCTGGGTCGTCGTCGACGAGTCCGACCCCAACCACGACTACGTCGGCATTCGCGAGCTCGAGCTATACGCCCAGCCGCCCAGCGACCAGGCGCTGCAGTTCGCCACGTCGCTCGATCCGCGACGCGCGCTGATCGGCGACGTCGTCGTGCAGGGCGCCCGGCTGCGCGCATCGGGCGCGACGTTCGACGGGATCGGCGACTACGATGCGCCGGCCGCGGACGCGCCCTCCGGCACGCCGCCCGACGCCGCCGCCGGCAGCGTGAAGTAGAACGCGTTTCCGCCCGACGGCCCGGCCGCGTGCCACAGCCGCCCGCCGTGCGCCTCGACGATGCCGCGCGCCACGGCCAACCCGAGGCCGGTGCCCCGCGTTCCACGCACCGCCGGCGACGGCCGCCGAACGAACGGCTCGAAGATCCGCGCGGCGTCGTCCGCGCGGATCGTCTCGCCCAGATCGATCACCGCCATCCGGGCGCCGGTGGAATCACCCGTCAGCTCGATCGTGATCGGCCGATCGATCGGGCCGTACTTGACGGCGTTGCCGACGAGATTGGCGAGCACCTGGGCGATCCGGTCGGGATCGGCGTCGACGTGGAGGGCGCGCCGCGGCAGCTGCAGCGTGATCTCGGTCGACGGAACGGTGGTTTGCACGTCGGCGACGACCGCCCGGATCACGTCCGCCGGGTCGAAGGTACGCCGTTTGAGCGTGAACGACAGGCTGCCGAGCCGCGCCAGCTCGGTGATCTCATCCACCTGCCGCGAGAGCACCCGCGCCTTGTCGATGACGAGTGAAGCCCACTCCGCACGCCGCTCGGCATCGGCGTCCGGGCGGTCGTGCAGCAGGTGGGCATAGCCCAGGACGCTCGTCAGCGGGGTCCGGAGCTCGTGGCTGACGACCTCGATCACCGCCCGCAGGCGCTCGCGCGCCTCGTTCGCCTCGCTGCTCTGCTGCCGGAGCTCGTTCTCGAGGCGGGCGCGCGCCGTCGCGTCCTGCAGCGCCATCAGGATGCCGCCGCCCGCGTCGCCCCTCCGCTCGCCCGTGCCGCCGAGCGGGTCGGCCAGCGGGATGAGCGTGACGCTGTACACCTCGCGCGTCGGCCGGCCGGCACGGTCGGTCAGCCGGATGTTCGCCAGGTGGCCGGGCACGCCGCGGAGCGCCGCCTGCAGTGCGCCGCCGGCCCGCGACCGGCCGAGGAACGGCAGCACCGTCAGCGCGGGCCGGCCGATGAGCGCCTCGACGGCCTGGCCGGTGAGCTGGCAGAACGTCTGGCTGGCGCTCGTGAACAGCAGCCGGCGGTTCAGCGTGGCGATGCCGAGCGGATCGCCGCCGCCGAGGCTGACCGGCTCGTCGTCCCGCGCCGCCAGCGGCGTCAGCTCGGCCAGCCGCGTCTGTTCGATGAGCAGCGCCGCCGCGTCGGCCAAGATGGATGCCTGCCCGCGCGCGTCCGGCGAGAATGCGCCCGGCTGTCGGCTCGTCAGCTCGAGGACGCCGAGGACCGGCACGCCTGCCCGAAGCGGCAGCCCGAGGAAGGCGTGCACGGGCGGCGGCGTCTCCCAGTCCGCCCGCTGGTGGAGCGCGCGGGGGTCGGCCCCGACGTCGTCGCTCACCAAGCTGCGCGCCTCGGCCGCGACGCGCCCGACGAGCCCCTCGCCGACGGCCAGCCGATGGCCGACAGCCGACGGCGGCAGGCCGTGTCCCGCCGCGAGCACGAGGTCCCCCTCCGCCGCGTCCACGAGGTAGATCCCCGCCGCGTCGGCGTCGAACGCGCGGACGGCGGTGCCGAGCAGACCGGCGAGCGTCGCGGCGAGGGGGCGGCGGGGGGGGGCGGTCGGGTCGGCATCGGCGAGGCTGTGGCCGTCGAGGGACATGGCGGGATGGTAGCCGACGCGGCGGCCGATGGAAATCGGATCCCCGCCGTCCTCCGATCGCCCGCCCCCCGTCAGCGATCGGCCTGCCACCGTGGCCCCCGGCGGCCGGTATAATCCGCGCCACCACGGGGGCACGCAATGAGCCGCAACGGCCTGGGCGACACGATCCTGATCGTCGACGACGACGCCGCCATCCGCGCGCTGGTGCGCGAGTACGTGTCCGACCTGGCGCCGGACATCGTCGTCGTGACCGCCGAGACCGGCGCCGAGGCGCAGGCGCGGTTCGACGAGGCGAAGCCGGACGTCGTCCTGCTGGACATGCACCTGCCGGACACGGACGGTCTGGACGTCCTGGCCCGCTTCCGGTCGGCCGCGGACGTGCCGGTCGTCGTCATCACCGCGGACTCGAGTTCGTCGCGGACGATCCGTGCGATACAGGCCGGCGCGTATGACTACCTCGTCAAGCCGCTCGAGCCCGAGACCGTGCGCCACGTCGTCCAGCGGGCCCTCGATCACCGCCGCCTGGCGGCGTCCGTGCGCGCCCTCCCCGAGGCCGGCGCGCGCGACGCACGTGAACGGATCGTCGGCGCCAGCGGGCCGATGCAGGCGGTCTACAAGCTGATCGGGCGGGTGGCAGGCAGCGACATCCCGGTGCTCATCACCGGCGAGACCGGCACGGGCAAAGAGCTCGTGACGGAGACGCTGCACGCCAACTCCGCCCGTCGGCGCGGCCCGCTCATCCGCGTGAACTGCGCCGCGCTGCCCGAGTCGCTCCTCGAGAGCGAGCTCTTCGGCCACGAGAAAGGCGCCTTCACGGGCGCCCTCGAGCGCCGCAAGGGCCGCTTCGAGCTGGCGGACGGCGGCACGATCTTCCTCGACGAGATCGGCGACATCGCTCCCTCCGTGCAGAAGAAGCTGCTGCGCGTCCTGCAGTTCGGTGAGTTCGAGCGCGTCGGCGGCCAGGTGACGGTGAAGTCCGACGTGCGCGTCGTGGCCGCGACGAACGTCGACCTGGAGGCGGCCGTGGCCGCGGGACGATTCCGCGAGGACCTCTACTATCGCCTGAACGTCATCCGGATCGACATGCCCCCCTTGCGCGCCCGGACGGACGACGTGCCGGCGCTCGTCGCCCACTTCCTCGACCGCTACCGCAGCCGACCCGGCGCGGCGCCGACCAAGATCAGCGCCGAAGCGATGCAGGCACTGCTGGACCACGACTGGCCCGGCAACGTGCGCGAGCTCGAAAACGCGATCCAGCGCGCCGTCGTGCTGGCGAACGACCGGCTGATCACCCCGGAGACGCTCGAGCTCGGCACACCGCATACCCGCATCGCGCTCGATGTCGATGCCCTCGTGCGGGACGGCGCAACGCTGGCCGGCGTCGTGCAGGACGTCGAGCGGGCCATGGCCGAGGCGGCGCTCCGGCGCGCCCACGGCGATGCCGGCGAGGCGGCGCGGCTCCTCGACATCGCACCCGAGCGCCTCGGCGGGCTCGTCGGCAAGCGGGAGGCGGCGCGATGACGATGGGGATGCGCTTCGATCAGGGCCAGCACATGAGCATGCGGCCCTCGCCGAGCCTGATCGCGTTCACCGAGATCCTGCAGCTCACCGGCCAGGAGCTCGACACGCTGATCCAGGACGAGCTGGCCGCCAATCCGGCGCTCGAACTGCGCGACGTCGAGCGCTGCCCGGCGTGCGGCGACGCCCTCCTGTCCAACGGCACGTGCTTCCGCTGCGCCCGCGGCGAGACGCTGTCCCGGGACGCGGCGCGGGACGCGGCCGATTTCGACGACGAGGATCTGGATGTCTTCCGCACCGTCGCCGACCAGCGATCGATGACCGAGCACCTGATGATCGAGCTGGCCGCCGTCCTGTCGGACGACGACCTCGAGATCGCCGAGTTCCTCATCGGCGAGCTCGACGACCGCGGCATGATCCGGATGCCGCTGACCACCGTCGCCGCCTCGCTGCGCGTCGGCGTCGAGCGGGTCGAGCACGTGCTTCAGGCGCTGCAGTCCGTCGGCCCGCTCGGACTCGGCGCGCGCTCGATCGCCGAGTGCCTGCACCTGCAGCTCGCGCGCTGGGCGGAGGTCGGAGCGACGCACCCGCTGGCGATGGACCTCGTCACCCACCACCTGGACGATCTGGCCCACGGCCGCTTCAGCGCGATCGCCGCCGCCCTCGGCGCCACGACGGACGACGTGATCGCCGGCCGCGACTTCATCCGAACCCATCTCCGACCCTTCCCGGTGGCGGAGCTGATCGACCTCCAGCCGTGGGACCGTCAGACCGGCCCCGGCAGCGTCGCCCCGGACGTCGTGCTGCGCTACGGCCGCGACGGCGGGATCACCGTCGAGATCGTCGGCTCGCTGCGCACGGGGCTGTCGATCGACCCGCTGTACCGGAGCCTCGGCGGAGCGGCGATGTCCGCATCGTCGCCGTCCGATTCAACCGCCGGTACGCCCGACACGATGTCCGCCACGGACCGGGCCCACATCGCCGACTACGTCGAGCGCGCCCGCCGCTTCCTGAACTACATCGACGAGCGTCGGGCGACGATGCTGCGGGTGACGACGTACGTCGTGCGCGTTCAGGAAGCGTACGTCCGCCACGGCCCGCGCCACGTGGTGCCGCTCACGCGCAGCGAGGTCGCCGAGGCGCTCGACCTGCACGAGTCGACGATCAGCCGCGCGACAGCCGGCAAACACGTCATGCTGCCGAACCGGCACGTGATCCCGTACGCCTCGTTCTTCCGCGCCGCGCTGTCCGTCCAGGACGTCCTGCGCGAGCTCGTCGACAACGAGCTCGCGCCGCTGACGGACACCGAGCTGGCGGCGTTGTTGGCGGAGCGCGGCTTCAAGATCGCGCGGCGGACGGTGGCGAAGTATCGGGAGCAGATGGGGATCCTGCCGTCGGCGTTACGGTAGGCGGATGAACCCCTATCCGTCAGCGCCTTCGGCGCTGCCACCTTTCCCCACCGGAGGTGGAGAAAGGATGCTTCAGGTGCGAAGGCAACGCGTGTGGGCCGGTGGGCAGGTCATCCAGGTGTGGGCCGTGGGCAGCGCCGGCATCCAACCCCCGCCCCAATCCGTTGGTCCTCTCCAGCAACAGCTGGGGAGGACAGGTCGCGCATCGCGCGGCCGGGAGGGGTTGCAGGCCGTCGGATGCACCGCGCAAGTTCACCCCTCCACAATCCACCGATCCACATCCCGCCGATACTCGATCACCTCCCCCGCCCCGAACCACAACCCCAACTCCCGCTCCGCGTCCGCCGCGTTCGCCGAGGCGTGGATGAGGTTGCGGCCGATGTCGACGCCGTAGTCGGCGCGGATCGTGCCGGGCGCGGCCTCGGCGGGCTTCGTCACGCCCACGGTCGTGCGGACGAGGGCGATCGCGCCCGGGCCGTCGACGGCCATCACGACGACGGGCGCGGATGTGATGTAGGCGACGAGGCCGGGGAAGAAGCCCTTGCCGACATGCTCCCGGTAGTGCTCGCCGGCGAGGGCCTCGGTCACGTGGATGAGCTTGAGGCCGCTGATCCGAAGGCCGCGGCGCTCGAGCCGCGTGATCAACTCGCCGACGAGGGCACGCTGGACGGCGTCCGGCTTGAGGATGATGAGGGTTCGTTCCATGACAAGGCTCCATTCCGTCGATTTCGGGGCGCCGGGCGCGGCGGGGGATGGTAGCACCTACCCGTTACCGGAGGGCACTTGGCCCGTTTGCAGAGGGCATTTGGCAGCGGCGCAAACACGCCTATCCTCAGGCCATCTCTCCGATACGAAGGGGGGATATCCGGGACTGGGGTGATGTTGGGGAGCGAAGCCTCAGTCCCGGACTTGTCACCATCGCGCGGTCGGCCGGGCGCTTGGGGTCGAGGCGCGGGATCTGTCGAGGCGCGGGATCTGTCGGGCATGTGAGGGGCGTTTCGCGCGGCGCGCGGGGCGCCCCTCATGCGTGTCCGGCGGCGGCCGCTGGCGCTGCCTGAGCGCTCGCGATATCCTTGCGCCGGCGCCGTCGCACCCGCCGGATCCGCACCGTGGAGGCCCGCATGACCGCCGATCGTCCCGTTCCGACCCTGCGCCATCGAGCCGTCATCGGCGCGACCGGCCTTGTCGCCGCTGCGGCAGTGTTGTCAGCGGCGTCCAGGCATGACGTCGCGCTCCGGGCCAGTGCCGTGCTGTCGCCTGCCGCCCAGGCCTGTCCGATCCGGCCGCTCTCGCCGCCGGTCGCCCCGTTCTTCGAGGACGTTTCGATCGCCAGCGGCATCAAGCCCGCCGCGCTGCCCGCCGGCACGCGCGCCCACCCGCGCGTGCGCTGGGCGGACATCGACGGCGACGGCTGGGACGACATCGCGGCGCCGACGATGTTCCCGGGCACGCGCGTCGGCGACGCGAACCCACAGCCGTTCGACTGGCTGATCTGGCGGAACAACCGGGACGGGACGTTCAGCGACATCTCGGTCGAGAGCGGGCTGAAAGGCGTGCAGGCAGGATTCTTTGCGTTCGGGGACTTCGACAACGACGGCGACCAGGATGTGTTCGCCGGGCTGGACATCCACAACCATTACGACACGTCGGTGCCGCACACCCACCAGGTCCTGCTGAACGACGGCCGGGGCCACTTCACGGTCAAGGCGCGCAGCGGCGTCGAGGTGGCGGGCGGCATCGACGAGACGGGCGTCGTCTACTGGGGCGCCGGCAACGCGGCGCTGGGCGACTACAACGCCGACGGCAACCTGGACATCTTCGTCGGCAACGGCCAGACCAGCTACGCGATGCCCGACCAGCTCTTCTTCGGCCGGGGCGACGGTACGTTCACGGACGCGACGCCCAACCTCGCCGGCAACCCGCAGCGTCCGTCCAACGGCTCGACGACGTGCGATGTGGACGACGACGGCGATCTCGACATCTTCGTCAGCACGTACGGCGTCTCGGTCGAGCGCGGTCACAAGATCCTGTGGATCAACGACGGCAAGGGCCGCTTCACGAACGAGGCCCGCGCGCGCGGCATCGAGGCGTTCGAGGGCGGGAACACTTGGCGCGCCGACATGGAATACGGAAAGAAGCCGCAGGGCGGGCCGCCGGAGGAATGGATCGGCTCGAACGGTTTCGGCGTGGACTGCGAGGACGCGGACGGCGACGGCGACATGGACATCCTGATGGCCACGATCGCCCACTCCACCGAGATCCCGCCCGGCTACCGCGGCTGGCCGCAGTCCGAGATCGATGCCCTGAACTTCACCCGCCGCTGGGCCGATCCGTCGCAGCTCCTCGTGAACCAGGGCGCCGCGGGCGGCTGGTCGTTCAAGAACGAGTGGCAGACGCGCAAGCTGCCGTACAACGAAGGCGACATCGACGCCGCGTACGCCGACTTCGACAACGACGGCCGTCTGGACGTCGGTGTATCGCGCGACCGGAAGTACGACGCGAACCCGACGTTCATCGAGCCCGACCAGAAGGGCTGGTTCGGCCTCTATCATCAGCAGCCGGACGGCACGTTCGCCACCGTCGGCTACACGAGCGGCATCAATGTCCCGACCGACCCCGAGGCCGCCGCCCGGATGCGCGGCTCCGGCAACATCAACTGGTCCGATTACGACCGCGACGGCGACCTCGACCTCCTGCTCGGCGGCGGCCCGGGCGCGTCGAGCGGCCACCTGTTCCGGAACACGATCGGCCAATCCAACGATTGGCTCCAGGTCCGCGTCGTCGGCGACGGCGTGACCGTGAACCGCGACGCGATCGGCGCGCGCGTCACGCTGCGCTGGGCGGCGGACGGTGCGGCGACGATCGGCAGCCCGGCGGGCGAGCAGATCACCCGCCAGGTGAAGGCCGGCCGCGGGACGTACAACTCCACGGACACCCGCGTCCTCCACTTCGGCCTCGGCGCGCGCGACTGCGCCTACACGATGACCGTTACGTTCCCGGACGGCACGGCGCACACGTTCGCCGGCGAGACGGTCGGCCGCAACCGCCACGTCCGGGTGAGCTACGACGGCGCGCTCGCGGACGACGTCGTGGACGGGCCGGTGCCGGTGGTGCCGACGGCGGTGCCGACGGCCGAACCGACGCCGGGGCGGGCTACGGTGTACTTGCCGAAGGCGCTGCGGGAATAGGTGGGGTGAGCGACGGCCTACCGCCCCCTCCATCCGCCCCGATGACGACCCTCCTCCCCCGCGTCGGCGTCCTCCTAGGCGGCCGCTCCAGCGAGCGCGAGGTCTCGCTGTCCAGCGGACGGCAGGTGGTCTTCAACCTCGACCGGACGCGGTTCACCGCCGTGCCGCTGTTCATGGACGGCGGCGGCCGGCTGTGGCGCCTGCCGGACAAACTCGTCGTCCAGAACACGTGCGCCGACATCGAGGCGCGGCTGGCGGCCGACGCCGAGCGGGTGGCGTACGAGTCGCTGCCGGAGATCATCGACGTGGCCTTCATCGCCCTGCACGGCAAGTACGGCGACGACGGCTGCGTGCAGGGGATGCTGGAGCTGTGCGGCGTGCCGTACACCGGCTCCGGCGTCCTGGCCGCCGCGCTGTCGCTCGACAAGCCGATGGCCCACCGGCTGCTCAGCGCGCACGGGTTCGAAGTGCCGCGCGAGGTCGTGATCACGGCGGGCGCATGGGCGGCGGATCGGGACGGGTGCGTGGCGCGGATCGCCGCCGAGGTCGGCGCACCGCTCGTCGTGCTGCCTGTACGCGAGGGATCGAGCGTCGGGGTGAGCGTGGTCGCCGACATCGAGGACATCGAGAACGGCGGGAACGGCACCGACGCCGCGGACGGCGACAGCGCCCGCGGCCTGGTCGCCGCGATCGACGAAGCGCTCGCGTGGGACACTGAGGCGCTCGTCGAGACGTTCCTGGATGGGATGGAGTTCAGCGTGATCGTGCTGGGCACGGACGACGGCGGCGCCGAGGCTCTCCTCCCGACGGAGACCGTCAGCCCGAACCCGTTCATGACGTACGACGACAAGTACATGCCCGGCCGCTCGCAGAAGATCACGCCGGCGCGGGTCGATCCGGCGACGCTCAACCGGATGCAGCGCGAGGCGGAGCGACTGTTCATCGCCTTCGGATTCAAGGGCTACGCCCGCCTCGACGGCTTCCTGATGGCCGACGGGCGGCTGCTGTTCACCGATCCGAACAGCACATCCGGCATGTCGCCGAGCAGCTTCATGTTCCACCAGGCAGCGGAGGCGGGGCTGACGGCGGGGATGGTGGTGGAGCGGCTGCTTGCGCAGGCCCGCATCGACCATGCGGCCAAGCGCGGGCCCCTGTAGCGGCCCCTGTAGCGGCCCCTGTGGCGGCTGCTGCGGCGGCCGTTGCAGCGGCCGTTGTTTCGGGTGCTATACTGGCCGCACAACTCAGCCTTCAGGGCAGGGTGAGACGACGGGCACGGATTCGCGCCCATCGCCGATTCCCGACCGGCGGTAGGGGCCGCAAGGCCCGAGCCCGCGAGCCGCAAGGCAGATCTGGTTCGATGCCAGAGCCGACGGTACAGTCCGGATGAAAGAAGGCTGACGAGCTCGCGCCACCGCGCGCCGGGCCGGCCTTGGCCGTCCGCGCCGGGCGGTCGTTCCGCACAGGACGACGGCCTGCGCGGAAGCCGCGGGTCGGCTCCACGCGTCGGCGCGGCCCGTCGCGCCCCGATGCCCTGCAGGTTGTTGCCTGGAGGGCGATTCCTTTGTCGATCCGACGTCCTGGTGCGCAACCCGCGATGCGCGCTCCGAGGCACGCATCCCCGGCCGACGCGGCCTTCATGGCCCGCGCCCTCGCGCTGGCGGAACGCGGCCTCGGCCGCACGAGCCCGAACCCGTCGGTCGGCGCGGTTCTCGTCCACGGCGACGCCGTCGTCGGTGAGGGCCGGACCGCGCCGGCCGGCGGTCCGCACGCCGAGACCGTCGCGCTCGCCGCAGCCGGGGCGGCGGCGGCCGGCGCGACGGTATACGTAACGCTGGAACCCTGCGCGCACCACGGCCGGACGCCGCCGTGCGCCGACGCCCTCATCGCCGCCGGCGTGTCGCGGGTCGTGTATGCGCTCCGCGACCCCAACCCGAGCGTCGATGGCGCCGGCGCTGCACGGCTGCTGGCCGCGGGCCTCGACGTCGTCGAGGGCGTCGGTGCGGATGTGGCGCGCACGCTCTACGCGCCCTTCGCCCGCTGGATCACGACCGGCCACCCATTCGTCACCGCCAAGTGGGCGATGACGCTCGACGGCCGGATCGGCACCCGCACCGGCGACAGCCGCTGGATCAGCAGCGCGCCCGCTCGCGCCGAGGCCCACCGGCTGCGCGACCGCGTCGACGCGGTCGTCGTCGGCTGCGGCACCGTTCTTCGCGACGATCCTGCGCTGACGGTGCGCCTCGACCGCGCCGATGCCCGCCAGCCTCTGCGCATCGTCCTGGACAGCACCGGCCGCGTACCGCTCTGGTCCCGCGTGTTCGACGTCACCGAGGCACCGACGCTCGTCGTGACCGTGAAGATGCCCGCCGGCCGCGCGGCTGAACTGCGCGAGCGGGGCGTCGAGGTCGTCGAGGCGGCGGGCGATTCCGATGGTCGCGTCGACATCGCGGCGCTCCTCGACATCCTTGGCCGCCGCGGCGCGCTGCACGTCCTCGTCGAAGGCGGTGCCGCGGTGCACGGCAGCTTCGTCGCCGCGCGCGCCGTCGACGCCGTGTGGGCCGTCGTCGCGCCGGTGATCGTCGGTGGGCGTGAAGCGCCGGGGCCGGTGGGCGGGCACGGTGTGGCGCGGATGGCGGATGCGGTGCGGTTGGCGGACGTCAGGTTGTCGCCCCTTGGCGACGACATCGTGATCACCGGGACACCCCTGTGGCCGCCCCACGAAACAACGCTTCCATCGCGAGCCGAGGCTGCGCCCTCCCACGCACCGGCGACGATGTCGCCATCGGCCCGCTGACGATGTTCACCGGCATCGTCGAGACCCTCGGCCACCTCGCTGCCGTGCGCACGCGCGACGGCGTGCGCATCTTCGACATCGCCGCGCCCGCCATCGCGGACGGCATCGCCGTCGGCGACAGCGTCAGCGTAAACGGCGCCTGCCTGACCGCCGTCGCGGCGGATCCGGACGGCTTCACGGTCGAGCTCGTGCCCGAGACGCTGGCCAAGACGGCGCTCGGCACGCTCGCCGTCGGCGACGCGGTGAACCTCGAGCGGTCCGTGACGCCGAGCACGCGGCTGGGCGGCCATATCGTCCAAGGCCATGTCGAGGCCGTCGGCGAGGTCGTCGCCCTCGAGGACGAGGGCGGCGGTGCGCGCCGCGTTCGGGTCCGTGCGCCGGACGACATCCTGCGCTACGTCGTGCGCAAGGGCTTCATCGCCGTCGACGGCGCCAGCCTGACCGTCGTGGATGTCGACGCCACGACGTTCTCGATCGCCTTCATCCCGCACACCCTCGCCGTCACGGTGGCCGGCGGATACCACGTCGGCACGCACGTCCAGCTCGAGAGCGACATCCTCGGGCGATACGTCGAGCGCCTGTTGGGCGCCGGCGTCGCGCAGCCGGGACAGCTACCGCCCATCGAGCAGCAGCCCATCGAGCCACAGTCCATCGAGCCGCAGTCCACAAGGGAGGATCCCCAATGAGCCTGATCTCCGTGCCCGAAGCCGTCGCCGAGGTGCGCGCCGGGCGGTCGCTGATCGTCGTCGACGACCCGCACCGCGAGAACGAGGGCGACCTGATCGTCGCCGCTTCGTGCGTGACCCCGGATCACATCAACTTCATGGTCACGCACGCCCGCGGCCTCGTCTGCGTGCCGATGACGGCCGGCCGACTGGCCGAGCTCGATCTGCCGCTCATGGTCGAGCGCAACACGACACCGACCGGCACGGCCTTCACCGTTCCGGTCGACGCCCGCCACGGCACGACGACCGGCATCTCGGCCTTCGAGCGATCGAACACGATCCGCGTCCTCATCGACCCGGCCACCCGGCCGGTCGACCTGCTGCGCCCCGGCCACATCTTCCCGCTGCAGGCCGCCGACGGCGGCGTGCTCGCCCGCCCCGGCCATACCGAGGCGGCGGTCGACCTGGCGCGGTTGGCCGGCCATTACCCGGCCGGCGTGGTGTGCGAGATCCTCGACGACGACGGTCACATGGCCCGCGGCGCGCAGCTCGTCTCGTTCGCGCTGCGGCACGGTCTCGGGATGCTGGCGATCGCCGATCTGATCGCATGGCGCGCCGCGAACGATCCGGCCGGATCGTCGATGCAGTCGTCGTCCACGCAGTCGTCGTCCACGCAGTCCGGCCTCACGCTCGTCGAAGCCGCCCGCTCCTCCGTCGCCCCTGCCGGCATCGCCGCGCCGCCCGCGCTGGCGATCGTGCGTCACCCGTCGTGAGCGTCGATCCGGGCGCGACGCGTGCGGCCGACGGCGACAAGGCGGTCGTGCGTGCCGCCGCGAACACGGTCGACGTCCCCCCCGACGGCACGGGCCTCAGGATCGCGCTCGTCGTCGCGCGGTTCAATGAGTTGATCACGCGCGCGCTGCTGCGCGGGGCGGAGGCGGCGCTGCTCCGCGCCGGCGTCGCGGCCGCCGACACCACGACGGTCTGGGTCCCCGGCGCCTGGGAGCTTCCCGTCGCGGCCTTGTGGCTGGCCGAGAGCGGGCGCTGCGACGCCGTCGTGTGCATCGGCGCCGTGATCCGGGGTGAAACCGACCACTACACCCACATCGCAGCTGCGGCGACGAACGGCGCAGCCCAGGTCGCGCTCACCACGCGCGTGCCGGTGGCCAACGCGATCCTCACCGTGGACACGGCCGAGCAGGCGCTGGCACGGTGCGGGATCAAGCACGGGAACAAGGGGGGGGAGGCGGCGATGGCGGCCGTCGAGATGGCGGGGGTGCGGCGCGTCATGGAAGGGTCGTAATACCAGTCCGACGCATTGCGGGCGTGTGATGCCCTATGTAAGGGCACCCCTTGTGGGTGCCCTCCGTCCGCTGCAATGCCCGCGAGGGCACCCACAAGGGGGGGCCCCTACAGGGGGTTGTCGTCGTGCGTCGCGGGGCGATCCAAGATCGTCGCCTCTGCGTCGCCGTCCTCATCCTTCCGCCCGCGGACCCGATCGACGACGGATTCGGCCAGCCCGCGCGCACCGGCCGTCGCCTCCGTGAGAAGCGCCCGGACCTCGCTGCCCTCGATGCGGCGCCCCTCGAGTGCCCAGCGCTCGACGACGAGGCCGATCACGCGCGTGCCGGCATAGGCCACGGCCACCTTGGGGACGATGCCGACGACCGGGATGAGCCCGACGAGCTCGCGCGCGATCTGGCGCATCAACAGCCCGCCGCCGAGCACGCTGACGATCTCGCCGATCACATCGCGCGGTTGGCCGTTCTTGCCGGCGGCGAGGGCGATCTTGTAGGCCATGATCAACTGGTTCTTCGTCAGCACGATGACGTCGGCGGCGTTCAGCGGCAGGTTGAGGATCGGCACCCACTCGGCCAGCCCGGTCGTCGCGGCATACATCGCGTTCGCGCGCGCCGTCGGGTCGATGAGCGATGCGATGACGTTGCGGCGCAGCGCCGGCAGCTGGCGGGCAAGGGCGACACGGGCGCCGTCGTCGGCCGGGAGGCGCTCGAACAAGGCGGGCGCCAATTGCGCGACCAGCACGTCTCCCGGCAGTCCCGCCGGCAGCACGACGCGGGCGGTCTCGCCCGGCCGCGGCGTCGCGGCGCCGACGAGGTCGACGGCGTCATCGTTCAGCACGACGCTCAGTGACGGGATGCGCAGCGCCCGCAGCCGCGACAGAGCGGTGCGCGCGACGGCGTCGGGATCGACGCCGTCGTTGAGCACGAGGGCCACGGTGAACCCGTCGCTCGGTCCGGGTGCCGAAAGCCCGTCCGACGCCGCGAACGGCAGCGGCACGACGCGCACCCAGGGGTGGATGCCGTGCTTGCCCGGCGCGGCCGACAGCGCCTCGGCCAGCCGCGTCGCCGCGCCGACCTCGCCCACGACGTGCAGCGTGAACGGTTGATCCGCCTCGCGCTTGATCTCGCGCAGGTTCACCTCGCGCAACAGGTTGAACACGACCATGCCGCTGCCCAGCGCGCCCATCGACTGCTCCTGTGGACAAAAGGACGGCATCGCCCGCCCTGTCGACAACGCGGAAGCCGCGTCGGCGGGCGAAGTATACGCGGGCGGCCGAGCGCCGTTGCGTACAGCTTCGCGCAGGTCGAACGGCACAGGCCACCACTCGCGAACGGTTGTTCGCCCTCGCCCTCGCTGCTACACTCGACCTTCCTATGGCTGAAGCTCTCTACCGCCGCTGGCGGCCGAAGACGTTCGACGACGTCGTCGGGCAGGACCACATCACCGGCACGCTGCGCAACGCGCTCGCTGCCGGGCGTTTGGCGCATGCCTATCTGTTCACCGGCGTCCGCGGCACCGGCAAGACCACCGTCGCGCGCTTGCTGGCCAAGGCCGTCAACTGCACGGGCGACGACCCCGGCGGCCCACCGTGCAATGCTTGCCCGACGTGCCTGAGCATCGGCGAGGGCCGCTCCCTCGACCTCATCGAGATCGACGCGGCGTCGAACACCGGCGTCGATGATGTGCGCGACCTGCGCGACAAGATCGGCTACAGCCCAGCCGAGGCGCGCTACAAGGTCTACATCATCGACGAGGTCCACATGCTCTCGACGGCAGCGTTCAACGCGCTCCTGAAGACGCTGGAGGAGCCGCCGCCGCATGCCTTGTTCATCCTGGCCACGACCGAAGCTCACAAGGTCCCCGAGACGATCCAGTCGCGCTGCCAGCGCCACGACTTCCGACGCGTCGCACCCGCGCTGGTGGTGGGCAAGCTGACGCGCATCTGCGCCGCGGAAGGGCTCACCGCCGAACCGGCCGCACTCGATCTGCTGGCCCGCTACGCCACCGGCAGCCTCCGCGACGCCGAGAGCCTGCTCGACCAGGTCAGCGCCGCCGACGGTGCCGTGACCGTCGCCAGCGTGCACGCCGCGCTCGGCACGCCGGACGCAGCAGCCGTGTCTGCCATCGTCGCCGCGCTCGCCGACCGCGACGCGGCCGCCGGTCTGCGGGCGATCAACGCCTGTCTCGACGAAGGCACGGACGCACGCCAGCTTCAAGCGGGCATCCTCGATGCTCTGCGCCGCCTTCTGCTCATCCAGACCGGCATCTCCGACACGCTGATCGACGCCGATCCCGAGGACCTGCCGGCGCTCCGGGGTCTTGCGGAACGGATCCCGACACCGCTGCTCGTCGGTGCGATGCACCGCTTCGGCGACGCCCGCCCGTCCGCCGAGCACCACCAGCCGGCGCTGGCCATGGAGCTGGCGCTCGTCGAGTCGCTGCTCGCCTCGGCGTCGGCAGCCCCCGCAATGCCGCAGCCCCCGGCGCAAGGCGCGGTGGGACAACCCTCATCGTCGTCGGTCGCGACGCAGCGGCCGGCAGCCCACGCGGCCGCGCCGCCGTCGTCCCCGTCGTCCCCGTCGTCCCCGTCGTCCGTGTCGTCCGTGTCGTCCGTGTCGCCCCCTGCCGCCGCGTCGTCCCCGGCATCGACCGCCCGCGAGTCCCAGTCGGCCGATCCGCCGAGCCCGGGTCCGCTCGCCCCTTCCGGCGACGCTTCGACCCTCGCCACGCTGCGGGACCGCTGGCCGGCGATCGTCGACTCCGTGGCGCGGGCGGACCGGAACACGGCCGCGCTGCTCAAGGACTGTCGGCCGGTGGATGCCGACGAGGCATCGATCACACTCGGCTTCTTCTACGAGTTCCACTGCCGCCGAGCCGCCGAGCCCGCCCGCCGCGCCGCCATCGCCGCCGCGGTCGGTGCGGCGATCGGCGGAACGCGGGAGGTGCGCTGCACGGTCGTGCCCGCCGGCGAGGCCGACGCGGCGCGGCCGCGGACGAAGGCCGATCACGCCAGGAACGACCCTGTCGTCCGCCATGCGATCGACGCGCTCGGTGCGCGCGTGGCGGGGATGAAGCCCGAATCCGAAGACCCGTGATCCCCCCGAACCCCGTAAGCGCCCCCGAATCACGAAGCCCGTCATTCCTGTAGGGGCGGGCCTCGTGCTCGCCCTTCATCGCCAACGAACCCGCCCTCCCTCACCACCCAAGGAGCCCTCACAATGGCCCGAGGCATGCCCCCACCCCCCATGAACCCCCGCGGCGGCCAGAGTCAGAACATGATGCGCCAGATCCAGGAAATGCAGGAGCGCATGCTCCTCGAACAGCAGGCGCTCGGCGCCGCCACGGTCGAGGTGTCCGTGGGCGGCGGCGCCGTGACCGTGGTCATGAACGGGCACCAGAAGGTGCAGGAGATCCAACTCGATCCCCAGCTGCTCGATCCGGCCGAGGTCGACATGCTGCGAGACCTGCTGATCACGGCGATGAACCAAGCCGTCGAGCGTTCACAGGCGCTGGCGCACGCCCGGATGAGCGACGTGACGAAGGGCCTGCAGCTGCCGCCGGGGCTGGGGTTCTAGCTTGAGCAGCGCGCTCCCCCGCCCGGTCGCCCGCCTCATCGATGCGTTCGCGCGCCTGCCGGGCATCGGCCCCAAGACGGCGTCGCGGCTGGCGTTCCATCTGCTGCGGATGCCGGACGACCACGCGCTGCAGCTGTCCGAGGCCCTCCGCGCCCTCAAGGAGAGCGTCGTCCACTGTCAGCGCTGCTACAACATCGCCGAGACGAGCCCGTGCGAGGTATGCGCCGATCCGTCCCGCGACAGCGGAACGGTCTGCGTGGTCGAGGAGCCTCTTGACGTGATCGCGCTCGAGCGGACCGGCGAGTACAAGGGTCTCTACCACGTGCTGCATGGCGCCATTTCGCCCGTCGACGGCATCGGCCCGACGGACCTGCGGATCGACGAGCTCGTCCGCCGGATGGGTGTCGAGCCGATCCGCGAGATCATCCTGGCCACGAATCCGTCCCTCGAGGGCGATGCGACGGCCATGTTCATCGAGCGCGCCCTGCGCGCGAACGGCAGCGAGGTCCGCCTGACGCGTCTCGCCCGCGGCCTGCCGGTCGGCGGCGACATCGAGTATGCCGACGAGGTGACGCTTGGTCGGGCGATGACGGGGCGGAGCGAGGTTCGATAGGGGCGGCCCGTCGCGCCCAAAGGGCGGTTGGGCGCCCGCCGCCCCTACACCATCCGTCCCGTTGCCCTTATAATCGCGCGGTTGGCGCGGCCCGTGGTCGAGCCCAGCAACGATCCGCCCCCCGGTTGCCCATCCAGGTGCCCATCCAAGGAGTTGCGCCATGGCGCGTCACCCATTGCGAGCCGCGCTGTTCATGACGTGTGCGGCCGTCACGCTGGCCGCGTGCGGCAAGAAGACGCCGGAGGACCTCGGGACGCCGACGGCAGCGGCGCCCGTCGCCGCCGGCCCGTCGCTGTCGGCCGTCGCCCCCAAGGTCGAGTACAAGGTCAGCGAGACGGACCCGGCCACCGAGATTGCCGCCGGCGAGTCCGTGACGGTCACGCCGGGCGCAAACATCCTCATCGGCGAGAACGGCCACGGCGCTCTCGCCTGGCCCGAGTTCCTGACGAACGACCTGTACAGCGGCACGGATTCGCTGATCAGCCTGAGCGTGCCCGAGCGCCGCCAGGCGTTCCTGGATCAAGCGTCCGGCACCGCGCGCTACCAGGTGGCCGGCGACGGGGCCGCCGAGGTGAAGGTCCGGGCGAACTGGATCGAAGTCAAGGTCGCCAGCGGCCCCGCGGACTTCGTGATCAGCTACATCCCCGGCGCCGACCCAACCGCGTGGGTCGTCATGTTGGACGGCACGGCAACCGTCGATCCCGTCCGAGCGGAGGGCGGCGGCGCATCCGCCACCACCGCCACCACGGTCACGCTTCGAACGGGCGAGGCGGCGGCATACACGGCCACGGCCTTCACGACCGAGGGTGCGTTGCCCAAGCCGCTCGGCATCGACCCCACCCAGGTCAAGGCCTGGCTGGAGCGACTGGGTACCGGTAGCGCCAAGACGTCGATCGCCGGTGTCGCCTTCCGCTGTGAGATCAAGGGTGACGACGTCGGCCTGCGCGACACGCCGTCCGAGGACGCCGAGGCAGGCGAGGCGATCCCGGCCGGCACGGTCGTCGTCGTCACCGAGCGCGACGACACCGCCAGCTGGCTCAAGGTGCGCCTGCTGGACGGCACCGACGAAGGCTGGCTCCCGGTGGACGCGTTGACGTGCCTCGCCCCGCCGGCAGACGCACCCGTCGCGAGCGAAGAGGGCGTGGCGACACCGACCCCGCGCCCCCTCCCGACGCGCAACCCGTTCGTCGTGCCGATCACCACGCCGCTCCCCACCCCGACCTACCTTGGCACACCATCCCCGACGCCCACCGTCGCCCTGAACATCAAGTTCAGCGCCGACAAGACCCGCATCACGGCCGGCGAGTGCGTGAACTTCAGCTGGGAAGTCGAGAACATCGACGCCGTCTACTTCAACGGCAAGCCCGCCACCGGCAAGGGCTCCTCCAAGGAGTGCCCGCCGACCTCGGCCACCTACACGCTGCGCGTCGTCCTCCGCGGCGGCGCCGAAGAGAAGCGCTCGATCGAGGTCAAGGTCGTGGCCAAGGATGCGACATCCACGCAGGCCGTCCCGCCGACGAAGACGATCGCGCCTCCGCCGGCGACGAACACGCCGGTGCCCGTTCCGCCTACGGCGACGGACGTGCCGCCGACCAGCGTGCCGCCCGCGCCGGCGACGAACACCCCTGTGCCCGCAACCCCCGAACCCGCAACCCCCGAACCCGCAACCCCCGAACCCGCAACGCCTGAACCGGCCACCCCCGAGCCCCAGCCCACCACGCCGTAACACAACGGCGCGCACACGACGGCCATCGCGAAAACGCCCCGCCGCCCACGTTGTCCTGTAGGGGCAGGTCCCCGTGCCTGCCCCCAGGCCCCCCAAATACCCGCCACCCCCGGCCCAACCCCCCAACACCCGCCCGTTGGGCGGTTGGGCCGGGCGCATGAGGGGCCGGGCGCATGATGGGCCGGGGTGGGATGGGGTGGGATGGGGTGGGGTGCGATGGGATGGGGTGTGGGCCGGGGGTGTGGCTGGGGCCGGGGGGTCTGGGGGCAGGCACGGGGACCTGCCCCTACAGGACAACGTGGGCGGCGGATCGCGGCGGGCGGGCGTTGCGCGTTTCCGCGCGTGTCACCGACACCCGACGTCGCCTGCGATCTCCCGGTAGACCGTCCCCAGCTCGCCCGCCGACGGCGCGAAGCGGTACAACGATGTGTCCGTAGCGACCCGCGCCAGGAGCTCGCCCGCCGCATCCTCGCCCAGTCCGACCGCGAACACCGACACGGCTTCCACACGCGCCCGCGCGGCCGCTGCCAGCACATCCGCCTCGGACCCCCCATCCGGACGGCCGTCCGTCAGCAGCACGACGATCTGGCGCACACCCGGCCGCACCGCCGCCTCGAGCACGTCAAGAGCCGTCCCGATCCCGAGATCGATGCGCGTTCCGACGCCCGTCGTCAGGCCCGTCAGACCGCTCCGCAGCCGCGCCCGGCTGGCAGTCAGCGGCTGGACGACGCGCGCCGCATTGTCGAACGCGACAACGGCCGCCTGATCACGCGGCAGGTGGATCAAGTCGATGAAGCTCCGTCCCGCCTCCGTCGCCGCCGCCAGCTTGTCGCCGGCCATCGACGACGACGTGTCGATCGCCAGGACGACCTGCACCACCGGGCGGCGCGCCGGATCGCAGTAGAAGCGCTCGGCGATCGGCAGGAACAGCCGCACCCGCCGGTGTGCCGTTGTCGCTGTCGCCGTCGACGGAACGGGTCGCCCTGTCGGCGAGGCCGACGGCCAGGCGATCGTCGTGGCACTGGCCGTCGCGGTCGTCGTCGCGATGGGTGTGCCGGGGGTATCCGTCGGCAGCGCCGTGGGCACTTCGGTCGCGCCGTCCGTCGGCGTGGGCTCGACGTCAGGCGTGGCCGTCGGGCCGCACACGGACCGCCAGGACAGACGCACCGGCTGCGACGCGTACCGCGCCCCGTCCGCCAGCGCGTGCAGCGTCAGGTCGTACGTACCGTCCGGCGTCAACGGCGGCGGTGCGACCGTGACGTCGAACGCCCTTTCGATCCCTTCCGGAGGCACCGCCAAGTCGAGATGCTCCCTCGGCGACCACATCACCCACGGCGCCAGCACGACCGGTTCGACATCGCCCGCCAACCTCCGCACTTGCCGTCCCGTGGAGCCGACGAGCGACGTCAACGCGGCGGGCAGCTCGCTGGCGGCGCCGACCTCCATCGCACCGCCCCCCGGCGCCGTGCGCAGCGCCCAATCGCGCCAGTACGCCGTCAGCCGATCCGGTCGCCCGCGCACCCCCGCCGGGGCCGTGCCCGTCACCCCGACGACGAGCGTGATCCCGGCATCCGCCAAGTCCGGCAGCACCGACTGCCAATCCAGATCATCCGCCGAATACGGCGCCATATCCGGCCCGCTGTCCCGCCAGCGCACCGGCAATCCGGGCGACCAGATCCCCGGCACAAACCCGCCGACGACACCCGCGTTCAGATCCTCATCCCGCGGCACCGAATCCCCGAACAGGGCGATCACCTTCCTCGCACCGGCCCGCCAGCCCATCCGCGGGTCGTCGATCACCCCGCGAAGGGCAGCCGCATACGCCTCCGGCTCGTCCCCTCCCCCGCCCGCCCAGAGCTCCCCCGCCGCCACCGCCAGATCCGCCGGCTCCGTCGACAGCGCCCCGCGCAGCCGCCAGGGCCAGTCCGTCGCCTGCCCGGCCGCGCCGTACGGGACATCGCGCACGTCGACGACCGCCACCGCGACATCGGGCGCCAAGTCCCTCAGGCGCGCCGCCAGCTCGATCGCCCGCGCCCTGGCGGTGGACACGACGGCTTCCATGCTGCCCGTCGTGTCGAACACCAGCACGACGTCCGTCCGCGGCGCCACCGACGGCAGCTCGACCGCCAGCGCCAGCCGTGCCGGCTCGCCCGGGCAGGCCGCGACGTCGACGACCCCGCGGAGCGTAGTCGGCATCGACGTCGGCGGCGGCGAACCCGCCGTCGCCGTCGCCCCGGCACCGCCGGGCGCGAAGATCGCCACGCGCCGGTTGCCCCGGTCCGCGACCCAGACCCGCCCATCCGGCCCAACCGCCATGTCGCTCGCCATCCGCAGCTCTCCGGCGCCGGGGCCGAAGCCGCCGAAACGGGCGATCGGCGCGCCTCGGCTGTCGAGCGTGAAGACCGTGTCGTCCGCCAGGAGCGCGACGACGCCATCGTCCGCCGTGTGCGCGACGGCGACCGGCCGCTCGGGCAGCGGCCAGCGGGCTACCGGGTTGCCGTCGCCGTCGAAGAACGCCAGCCGCCGATTGCCGAAGTCCGCCACCACACGGCGGCCGTCAGCCAGCACGTCGACGTCGAGCGGCGCCAGGAAGCTGCCGGGTCCCATGCCGGCCGTGCCGAGGCGCTGGCGCAGAATCCCGCTCGCCGCGTCGTACCCCACCAGCCGCGCATTCGCTATATCCACGCCGTACACCCGATCACCCGTTGCCGCCAACCCCCGCGCCGAAGGCCCGAAGTCCGGATGGCCGTCCCCGGCTGGACGATCGAACCGCACGCCGCCGCCCGCGTCGTACCCCACCAGCTGATCCGCCGTGGCGATGACCAGCAAGCCGTCCGGCAGCGACGCGACGGCCAGCGGCAGCAGCTCCCGCCCCTGGCTGTCGCGCGGCACGCGGCTGGCCGTGATGGTGCCGGCGGCGTCGACGAAGCGCAGGGCCGGGAACGCGGCGGGCTGGGCCACAGTGGGTGCGACGGCGATGACGGCGCTGCCGTCCGGGGCGACAGCAAGCGCGACGGGCTCGCCGTCGGGGATCGGGATTTCGGAGGCGAACGTGAAGTCGCCGGGGCCGAGCCGGTGCACGGCCCGCCCAGGAGGCGTTGGCGCGAGGCCGACGGTGGCGCAGAGCGACAGCGCCGCGGCGAGCGAAAGGGCGAACCCGACTCGACCGGACGCGCCGCTCATCGACACGGCAGCTCCGCCGCGACCCGACGGTAGATCTGCTCGAGGTCGGACGGATTGGGGGCGTGGAAGTAGTGGCGGCTGCTCGTGGCAACCGCGATCAGGAAGGTGGCGTCGGCGTCGCCGAGCCCGATCGCGAAGACCGTCGCACCCGTCCGCCGAACGTCCGCTGCCGTGCGCAGCGCGGCGTCGCGCGTCCCGGCCGTCGGCTGGCCGTCCGACATGAAGATGAGCACGCGCTGGCTGCCGTTGCGAGCGCGAAGGCGAAGCTCATCGGCGCCCTTGGCCAGACCGAGATCAACGCGCGTACCGGCTGCGGTCGTCATCTCGTCGAGCGCCGTCTTGACGAGCACGGCGTTGGCCGTCAACGGTTGGGCGAGCCGCGCCTGGCCGTCGAACGTCACCAGCGCCGAGCGGTCACGGCGGCGGTCGAGCAGATCGACGAACTGCCGGCCGGCCGCCTTGGCCGCCGCCAGCTTGTCGCCCGCCATCGATGACGACGTATCGATGACGAGAACGATCTCGGCGCCGAGGCGTGCGTCATCCGGCTGGCAGTGGTTGCGCTGCGTGATCGGCAGGTAGACCTCGGACGGCCCGGTGACGCGCGGCGTCGGCGTCGGCGTCGGGGCGGGTAGGACCTCGACCTCGGGCACCGGGAACTCGAACGTGAATCGCCGGCCGTCCGCGGTGTAGCTGGCCGTGGCGAGCGTGTTCGTCGGGATGCGGCCGACGCGGCCCGGCGTCACCCGCATGCTCACGGTGGCGTTGCCGCTCGGCAACGCGCCGAGCGTCCAGACGACGTCCGTGCCGACCAGCGTCCCGCCGCGCGTCGCCGAGCCCGGGACGAACGTCACGTCGGGGCCGAGGCCGTCGACGATCCGCACGTCGGTGGCGGCGACACCGCCGACGGTCTGCGAAAGCTCGGCATAGATGGACGCCAACTGGTCGGGCCGCGGCGCGGCGAAGTAGCGGCTCGAGGCGCCGGCGACGGTGACCAGAAGGTCGGTCTCGATCGTGTCGCCCAAGCCGATCGCATAGACCAGCGCGCCGTGCGCCTTGGCGCGGGCCGCCTCGATGACGGTGTCCACGTACGGCTGGCCGATCCGGCTCGGCTTGCCGTCGGTCATCAGGATCAGCACCGGCCGCGCGCCCGGCCTGGCCGCCTCGAGCACGTGATCCGTCGCCCGGCGAAGGGCGGTGGCGATGTCCGTGTTGCCGGTGTGCTGGATGTCGCCGACGGCGGCGCGGATGGCGGCGCGGTCGTGGGTCAGCGGCTGGTCGAGGGAGATGAGGTCGGAGAACGAGACGAGGCCGACGCGGTTCGTCGTCAGGTCGAGGCTCGGCGAGGCCACGAAGCTGTCGGCGGCGGCCTTGGCGGCGGCCAGCTTGACCCCGGCCATCGAGTTCGAGCGATCGATGATCAGCATGATCTCGCTGGCCGGCGCCGTGCCGCCGCGGCACTGGATGTCGAGGAGGAGGTTGATCGTCACCGGCCGGCCGAGGACGACCTGTGCCGGCGCGGCCGTCTTGTCGCCCGTGACGGTGCAAGGCGGGTCGGGTGTCGGCGTCGGCGTCGGCTGTGTGCCCGGGCCCGGCTCGTAGACGAGCACCGCCTTCGAGGTGCTGTCCAGGACGTACAGGCGGCCGTTCGGGCCGGCGGCAAGGTCGGACGGCACGCCCCCGGGGTAGGTCGCCACCGCCTCGATGGGCCAGGCGGCCAGCGGTTGGCCGTCGGACGCCCAAGCGGCGACCGTGCCGTCGAAGCGGAGGGTGAACACGGTGCCGTCCGGCCCGACGCTGATCCGGTGCGGGCCGCCGCCGCCGGTCGGCCAGCTGCCGAGTAGCTGTCCGGTCGTCGGGTCGAGAACGCGGACGTCGCCCTGCTCACCGCCGGCGGCATACAGGCGGCCGTCCGGCCCGCGGTCGATGTCGAGCGGCCAGGCGTAGCCGCTCTGGGTCGGGGTGAAGCGGCCGAGCGGCTCCCTGCCGGCCGGATCGTACGCCAACACCGTGCCGGACAGCGCCGACGTGGCGTACACCCGGTCGTTCGAGGCGGCGAGGCCGAGGCCGTTCAGGCAATCGCACGTCCAACGCCAGCTCTCCCGCCCGGTGACCGGATCGATCCGTGTGGCGTACGAAACACTGCTGATGCCGAGCAACAGCCCACCGTCCGGCGTCGTGGCCACCTCGTCCGCGCCGAGGCTGGGCAGCGCGCGTTCGAAGCCGCCGTCGTGGCGAAAGAGCCGGACGATGCCAAGGTCACGTTCGGCGACGGCGAGCTGCCCGTCGGGCAGCGTGTCGAGGGCGATCGGATCGAGGGCCGTCGGTGCGGCCAGCGGGTCGAGAAGCGTCGCGGCGGTCAGGACGGGCAAGCCCGCCCCGGTGGCATACAGTCGCAGCCCCTGCGTCGGGCGGCCGGGATCGCCGGTCGGACCGGAGGCGAGGGCCAGACGGCCGCCGGTGTTCAGGGCGAGGCGCTCGGCCGGCGCGAAGCGGGCAGGCTCGGGCAGCATGTCGCTCGTGATCGCATCCGTTTGCGCGAGCGCGCTGTCGAGGACCTTGATCTCATCGCGGTCGCCGGAGGGGCCGTTGAGCAGGACGTACACCGTGCCGGAGTCCGGGTGCACCGCGACGTCGCGGATCCCTTTGAATGCGTGGCGCTCGATGAAGGCGCCGGTGCTCGCAAAGACCGAAAGCCGCCCGAGCGGCACCGAGCGATCGTCGCTCGGCGCGCCGGCGGTGTCGGCGACGAGGATCCGGCCGTCGGGGGTCACCGCCAGCTCGTTCGGCCCGGCCAGCTGGTCGGCCGCGCCGCCGGCCCCGCCAAAGCCGCTCAACCACGTGCCGTCCCACGTGAAGCGCTCGACACGCCGGGAGCCGTCGGACAGCACGAGGACATCGCCGTTCGGAGCGAGCGCGACGGCATGCGGGACGAAGGCTTGGAAGTCGGCGGCGGCCATCCACTGCGACACGGGCTCACCGGTGAGCGTGAACACGGAGAGTCGCCGGTTCGCGCGGTCGGCCACGTAGACGCGGTCGCGCGCCGCGTTCACCGCCACGTCGCGCGGCTGGTTCAGCTCCGCCGGCCCGTTGCCGTACCGGCCGAATGCGCGTTCCACCCGGCCGTCCGTCCCCACGACGGCGATCCGGTGGTGGCCGCTGTCGGCGACGTAGAACAGGCCGCCCGGCGCGGCGGCGACCCCGCCGGGGAGGTAGAGGCCGCCGGTATCGAACGCGGCCATGCGCGTCTCGACGAGCGACCACTGACGCAGCGGCTGCGCGCGGGCGGTCTCGGGGCCGGGGGGAGAAGGCATTCCCAGCGTCAGCAGCAGGGCGGCCATGAAGGCGCCCGCCATGCAGGTCCGCAGCCGGTGGGGGGGCAGGAACGGCACGGGCATGTCTCACCTATCGCGTTGGCGGTCGGTCGACGGGCGCGCAGGCAGTGCGCACCGGAGATCCCGGCAGCGGGGGGGGTCGTCGGCCGGTGGGGGGAGGGATTGGGCGCCAAGCTTAGCGCCGTGGGCGGGGCATCGCCAGCCGTGGGCGGTCCAATCGACCTCCGCGGGGTTAGACGCGGAAGGGGGGGTCGAGGTTATGGGGGATGCGCGGGCAGGGAACGTGGCGAGGCCTGAAACGACAGAGATTCGGCGTAGGCGCGCTCCAGGGACATGACCCGCGTCGACCAGACGTATTCCTTGGAAACCCGCGTCCGTGCGCCGTCACCGAGGCGTTCGCGAAGGGATCCGTCCCGCAACAGGGCGACGACGGCCTCGGCCATGACGTCGACGTCGCCCGCGGCGACGACGCGCCCGCTCTCGCCGTCGACGACGACCTCGCGCAGCTCGCCGACGGCGTCGGCGACGATCGGAAGTCCGGCGCTCATCAGCTCGAGGAGCTTGAACGGCGACTTCGTGCGGTTGACGAGCGTGTCGTCGAAGGGGTAGAGGGCGATGGCGGCCTGGGCGAACGTCGTGGCCGCGGCCTGCGGGTCGAGCCAGCCGTGCATCTCGACGGCATCGGCCAGACCGCGACGCGCCGCCAGTTCGGCGAAGCGCCGCTCCTCGCCGAACAAGCCCTTGCCGGCGACGACGAGTCGCGCGTCCGGCACCGCGGCGCGGACGCGGGCGAGGACGTCGAGCGGGCGGTCGAGGGCGAACTCGAAGAAGCGGGTGTAGAGGAGGAGCGTCGGCGGGCGCCGCGACGTGGGTCGACCGTGGTCCGTCGACATCGAGGCGTTGTACAGGCTGTCGTCGATCGCGTTCGGCAGGTACGTCACCCGCGCCGGAGGCACGCCCATCGCCCACGCCAATCCTTCGAGCGCGCGGCTGGCGACGGTCACGTGGTCGGCGTGGGTGAGGCCCCAGCGTTCCTGGAGCGCGAAGACGGCGCGCTGGGCGCGGCTGTAGCGTTCGAGGTCGTTCCAGCCGCCGGCGCCCTCCCAGTCGTCCGTGTCGACGAAGAGGCGAATGCGGCGAGGCGCATCGTGTCGCGACGGACGGAGCGGCCACACCGGCAACACGCGCGTCTGTCGCCGGAGCCACAACATCGTCGCCGCGAGGCCGCTGTATGCCTTGGGCTTGAAGGCATGGACGATGTCGGGTTCGAGCGCGAGGGCCATGCGTGCCATGCGGGCCGCGACGACGGCGTGGCCGACGACGGGTGTGCGCAGGCCGGCCAGCGAGACGTTGACGATCCGCACGCCCGCGACGTCATCGTCCCAGGCGCGGTCGGCCTCGGCGGGCGTGTGCCACGGCGGGAGGAGGAGCGTGACGGCGTGGCCGCGCGCGGCGAGTGCCCGAGCGGCGGGAAGGGCGCGGCGGCGGATCGTCATCTTGGGCCCGAGACCGAAGGGGCCCAGCATGACGATCCGCAGGCTGCCGCCCGGGCGCTCGTCGTTCATCGCGAATGGGACATCGCGTCACCCAACCTGTTCATTCGACCGTCACGCTCTTGGCCAGGTTGCGGGGCTGGTCGACGTCGCAGCCGCGGGCGACGGCGGCGTGGTAGCTGAGGAGCTGGACGGCGATGACGTCCACCATCGGCGAGAGCTCCTCGCGGACGGTGGGCATGGTGAGGAGGTGGTCGGCGACGGCGGCCGAGGCGGCGTCGCCGGGGGCGGCGAGGACGATCGTGCGCGCGCCGCGGGCGCGGACCTCCTCGATGTTCGAGAGGACCTTGTCATGGACGGGGCTCGGCGTCGCGATCGCCAGGACCGGGATGGCAGGATCGAGCATCGCGATCGGGCCGTGCTTCAGCTCGCCGGCAGGGTAGCCCTCGGCGTGGATGTAGCTGATCTCCTTGAGCTTCAGCGCGCCTTCGAGCGCCACGGGATAGCCGAACCCGCGGCCGATGAAGAACATCGACCGGACGTCCGTGATGTCGAGCGCATCGACGAGCGCCTCGACGGCGGGCTCGACCGCCAGCGCGGCGCGGATGGCGTCCGGGATGGCGGCAAGGTCGGCGAGGATGGACGCGCCCGCGACGCCGTCGAGCGCACCGCACTTCGTCGCCAGCGCGACGCTGACGAGCGTGAGGAGGGCGAGCTGCGCGGTGAAGGTCTTGGTGGCGACGACGCCGATCTCCGGGCCGACCTGGAGGAAGAGCGTCGCGTCGACGAGGCGCGTGACGGAGCTGCCGACGATGTTGCACAGCGCCAGCGTCGGCGCGCCGGCGGCCTTGGCGCGGCGCAGCGCGGCCAGCGTGTCGGCCGTCTCGCCGCTCTGCGTGATCCCGATGACGAGCGTGCCGGGACCGACGAGGGCGTCGCCGTAGCGGTACTCGCTGGCGATTGCGACGTCCGTGGGCAGCTTGGCCCAGCGCTCGAGCAGGCGTGCGCCGACGAGGCCGGCATATGCCGAGGAGCCGCAGGCGACGATCGTCACCCGCTGGACGGCCCCGAGGTCGAGGGCGTCGAGTTCCGGCAGGACGGCACGCCCGCCCGCGATCCGCCCGCGGAGCGTGTCGACAAGGGCCCGCGGCTGCTCGTCGATCTCCTTGCGGACGAAGTGGCGGTAGCCGCCGCGCTCGGCCGCCTCGATGCTCCAGTCGATGATCATCGGCGCGCGTTCGACGGTCGTCCCGTCGAGCGTCGACAGCCGCACGCCGTCGGCCGTCAGCTCCACGACCTCGCCGTCCTCGACGATCAGGATGCGGCGGGTGTAGGGCAGCAGCGCCGGGATGTCGCTGGCCAGGAAGTTCTCGCCGTCGCCGAGCCCGACGACGAGCGGGCTGAACTTGCGGGCGGCGACGATCAGACCGGGGGCGTCGGGCGTGAGCGCGGCGATGGCGTATGCGCCCTCGACCTGGGCGAGGGCGGCGCGGAGAGCCGATGCGAATCGGGCGCGTCGTGTGTCGGCATCGCCCGATATCCATCCGTCGACCGTCCCATTCGACCCATGCGACCCATTTGACTCATTCGCTGTCGGCGACATCGCCGCTTCCGCGACGAGGTGCGCCAACACCTCTGTATCCGTCTCGGACGCGAACGCGTGCCCCGCCCCGACGAGACGGGCCTTCACGACGGCATGGTTCTCGAAAATGCCGTTGTGGATCACGGCGATCCGCCCGTCGGCCGCGGTGTGCGGGTGGGCGTTGGGCGTGGTCGGCGCGCCGTGGGTGGCCCAGCGGGTGTGGCCGATGCCGTGACGGCCGCCGGGGGCATCGGCGGCGAGGATGTCGCGCAGGGCCGACAGCTTGCCGGCGGCCTTGCGGACGGCGAGGCGGCCGGTGTCGTCGATGATGGCGACGCCCGCCGAGTCGTAGCCGCGGTACTCGAGGCGGGACAGGCCATCGAGGAGGATCGGCAGGGCATCGCGCCCGCCGACGTAGCCGACGATTCCGCACATGGGACTCTCCTGATTCGTTTCAACGTCGGGGGCACTGCCGGCCGCGTTGTCCCGCCGGTCACCCGGCGGTTTTGGCGGCGGCTTGTTGGGTTCAGGAGAGCAGACCTTGGGCTGTGCCGGCCCAGGAGGCATCCACCGATCTGTCGAATGTTCCCCGTGCTCGGCCGCCTGCGACGACGATTCGTCGCGGCTGGCCGCGGGTTAGCCCGGCGCGTCCGGGAACCTCCACCTCGTCGACTCTGCCCGCCCCGGCGTCGGCCGCTACCCGCCGCGGGGTGCCCGTCGCACGGTGGGCGCCGCGACGATCGTCGTCGATCGGCGGCACGCCGGGTGCGGTGCGGGCGATGGGGGAGTCCTGGTGCTTGGCTGCTCGGGGTCGGTCGGCGCGGGACCGGGCGCGGGGTGGGTGGCGCGGCGGGGGGCCTTTCGGATGAGGGTCGGCGCGGGTGGGCGCGAACGAGGGTCGCTGTGGGGATGATGCGGACGGCGGCACTATAGCGCAGTGAGTGGGCGGGGGGTCAAGTGTGTTAGGTCGATTGATCGTCGGGCACAAACGCATCAGAATGCTTCCATGCGCACGAAGGTGGACCTGCCCGACGTCGACACCGTCCGTGCGTTCTTCACCGACCGCCCGTGTGTGGACGGGCCAGGTGCAGTAGGGCGGGGAGAAGGTCGCATGGCCGATCCGCAGCAGCCGATCGTCGTGAAGACCGTCGTGTACATCACGCACACCGACCCGGCCACGGGCGAGGCGCGCCTCGTCGTCTTCGACCACGTCGACCACCCCGCCGCCGGCACGCAGGTGCCCGCCGGCACGGTCGGCGACGGCGAGGACGTCGCCGACGGGGCGCTGCGCGAAGCGTACGAGGAGACCGGGCTGGAGGGCATTCGCCTCGTCGACGCGCTGGGCACCGAGGACGTGGACCTGCGGCCGTACGGTGTCGAAGCGACGGCGAGGCGGCACTTCTTCCACGCGGTCGTCGATGCGGTCGACGGCGCTCACCGCGAGCGCTGGCAACACGTCGAGGCCCATCGCTCGGACGGCGGCCCGCCCGTGACGTTCGATCTGCGCTGGGCGCCGCTTGCCTCGCCCCCCGCGCTCGCGGGCGAACTCGGCGCGCATCTGTCGATCGTCCAGGCCGCGCTCGTGCCCGACGTCGCCGCGGTCGTCGCCGCCGAGCGCGCATGGGTGGAGGCGCACCGCCGGATGGACGTCGAGGCGATCGCCCGGCTCATGGCCGACGACTACAGCTCGGTGCGCGAGGACGGTGCCGTCTGGGGGCGGGCGGAAACGCTGGCGGCGTACGTGCCGGGCGCGCGGCACTGGGACGAGGCGGAGAGCGATCGGTACCACGTGCGCGTGAACGGCGACACGGCGGTGCTGGTGGCGCGGTGGCGGGCGCGGGGGGTGAACAACGGTCAGGCGTTCGATTACGCGGCGCGATTCACGGCGGTGTACGTGCGGCGGGAAGGGCGATGGCTGTTGCAGCACGATCACTCGACGGCGATGGGCGGGGGGTAGCTCAGATCACCAGTGGGTTGTGCGTGGAGAACGGTGGCCTGGCTTCACGGCTCGGCTCCATGGTCCGCGATCGACCGGCTAGCGAGTGAATCCGGACGAATCGCGACGGATTTCGGCTTGCCGTGTCGATTTCGCGTCGCGCCGCTCGACGCTTGTGTAGAGGCCGGTCTTGCGGGCCTCGCAACCAGAGCTCGAACCAGCAACCACTGACAAGGAGATCGAACGATGCGCGTCATGGTGATCGTGAAGGCCACCGCGGATTCCGAAGCCGGCGTCATGCCGAGCGAGCAGCTGATGACCGAGATGGGCGCCTACAACGAGCAGCTCGTGAACGCCGGCGTCATGCTGGCCGGCGAGGGCCTCCACCCGAGCGCGAAGGGCGCCCGGGTCCAGTTCTCGGGCACGAACCGCACCGTTGTCGACGGCCCGTTCGCCGAGACCAAGGAGCTCGTCGCGGGCTTCTGGCTCTGGCAGGTGCGGTCGATGGACGAGGCGATCGAGTGGGTGAAGCGCTGCCCGAACCCGATGCTCGGCCCCTCCGAGATCGAGATCCGGCCGGTGTTCGAGGCCGAGGACTTCGGCGCCGAGTACACGCCGGAGCTGCGGGAGCAGGAGGATCGGCTGCGGGCGAAGGTGGAGTCGCAGCAGGCGTAGCTCCTCGTCCACGTCGGCGATGACGGCGCCGTGCACGCGTGAGCAGGAGTCGGCAGCTGTCGATGCCGATCGTTGGTGATGTTGGTAACGGCATGAACGCTTGTTATGATCGCCCGCCATGCCGATGTCAGCCACCCACCGCGCGATCGACGCCGTCTGGCGGATCGAGTCCGCTCGCCTGATCGCCGGCCTCACCCGGATCGTGCGCGATGTCGGCGCAGCCGAGGACCTCGCCCAGGACGCGCTCGTCGCAGCGCTCAAGCAGTGGCCTGAGTCGGGCGTCCCGGACAACCCGGGCGCCTGGCTCATGGCCGCGGCCAAGCACCGGGCGATCGACCAGTTCCGGCGCGATGCGCGTCTCGGTGCCAAGTACGCCTCGATCGCGCACGTGCTCGAAGTCGACGACGCCGGCCACGTGGCCGTGATGAGCGGCGACGCCGCGTCGGCAGACGATGTCGCGACGATCGACGCCGCCCTCGACGACGACGTCGGCGACGACCTGCTGCGGCTCGTCTTCATCGCCTGCCACCCCGTCCTGTCCACGGACGCGCGCGTCGTGCTCACGCTCCGCCTCATCGGCGGTCTGACGACGGACGAGATCGCCCGCGCGTTCCTCGTCCCGGAGGCGACCGTCGCCCAGCGGATCGTGCGGGCCAAGCGCACCCTAGCCGAAGCCCGCGTCCCGTTCGAGGTCCCGCGCGGCGCCGATCGCGCCGCCCGACTGTCGTCCGTGCTCGCGGTCGTCTACCTGATCTTCAATGAGGGCTACTCGGCCACCGCCGGCGACGACTGGCTCCGGCCGGCGCTGTGCGACGAAGCGCTCCGCCTCGCCCGCATCCTGGCCGGCCTCGCGCCCGGCGAGCCCGAAGTGCACGGTCTCGTCGCCCTCCTCGAGATCCAGGCGTCCCGCGCCCACGCCCGCGTCGGCCCGTCCGGCGAGCCGATCCTCCTCCTCGACCAGAACCGCGCACGCTGGGACCCGCTGCTGATCCGCCGCGGCCTGGCAGCCCTCGACCGCGCGGTAGCGCTCGCCGTCGCGCAGGGCGGCGCGCTCGGCCCGTACGCGCTGCAGGCCGCGATCGCCGCCTGCCATGCCCGGGCGCGCACCGCCGCGGCGACGGACTGGCCTCGCATCGCGGCGCTGTACGACGCGCTCGCCCAGGTCGCGCCGTCCCCGGTCGTCGAGCTGAACCGCGCCGTCGCCGTGGCGATGGCGTTCGGGCCGGCGGCGGGCCTCGCGATCGTCGAGACGCTCGTCGCGGAGCCGGCGCTCAAGGGCTACCATCTGTTGCCAAGCGTGCGGGGCGACCTGCTGGCCAAGCTCGGGCGCTTCGACGAGGCGCGCGCCGAGTTCGAGCGGGCGGCGGGGATGACGCGCAACGGGCGGGAGCGGGCGTTGTTGCTGGGGCGGGCGGGGGAGGTGGCTGCGCTGGCACTGAAGGCGCATTCGGTGGGGGACAAGGAGGGGACTACATGAAGGCGGGCAAGGTGTAAGGCTGACCTTCGCACGGTTTCGGTTGTCATCCGCTCCGAGCAGGAACATCATCACGCTCAACTTTACGAACACGGAGCGGTCACCATGAGGGAGCTTCTTGGTGCGCGGTCATGTCAGACCGCCCCAATTTGGTCCGCGGATGCCCGAATCCTGCCGTGAGGCAATTGCGCTGGACTCCGCACGCGCTCGACGGGCTCGCCGAGCGCGAGGTCGATCAGTCGGAAGTGGAGTGGACCATCCGCCAGCCGACGGAGAGAGCCCCTGGCCGCAACGACCGGACCGTGTTCCTGCGCCGGTATCACGATCGGATCCTTGGCCAGGAAATGCTGCTCGTGGTCGTTGCAGAGGAACGAGCCGAGGAGATTGTGATCATTACTGTGTACAAGACCTCGAAGTTCAACAGGTACCTCAGGGGAGCGGACTGATGCTGATCCGATACGATACAGAGACGGACACGATGGTGATCACGCTGCGCGAGGAGCGAATCAAGGAGAGCGACGAGGTGCGGCCCGGCGTCATCGCCGATTTCGGCTACGACGGCGGTATCGTTCGCTTCGAGATCCTCGACGCCTCAAAGCACGTCCAGAACCCCTTGAGCGTGACGCTGGCGACCGCGTAGTCAGCGGCAGAGCCGACGTCATCCAACACTGAACACCTCAGAGGTTGACATGTCCCATCCATCGAATGCGCATTGGCACTCGCTCACCATCCTGAGAGCCATCGTTGGCGTTGTCGTCGTTGCCGGTTTGTCGGCGCTTGCGGTGCACGCCTTCTTTCAGCTGCCGGACCCTGAGTCGGCGACCGGGATCGCGCGTCCGCTTCAATTGGGTGGCACGCTCGCCATCTGGGGCCTGAGCATTCCGCTGCTCGCCGCGATCCGTGCATCGGTCTGGGTGTTTCCCGCCGTCCTCTTGCTGGCCGTCGTCGCGAACGTGCTGGCGCGATCCGCAACTGTCGCACGCGGCGCATCCATGCGCCTTGCCGTTGCGGGCGCGACCGTCGCGCTCGCCCTCCTGCCGGTCACCACGCTGCGTCCCCGGCTACCGGTTGCGGCCGCGGCGGGCGCCGAGATGATCTGGGTGACGGAACCGAGCCTCGTCGAGCGCGCGCACTACGGCTCGATGGAGCGCCTGGACGGGACGCCGTGTACGTTCACCATGCTCGAATGGGATGCCGCTGGCAGGCTCTACTACCAGTCGGACTGCGTCAGGCGCACGAGCATCGGTGGAATCGTCTGGGGAGTCGAGGGCGGCTGGTCGCCCGGTTCCCGCCGCCGAGTCTGGATGTTCGATCCGGCAGCCGGTCGCGCCCCGCAACCCGTGGCAGCGTCCCCCGGACGGCTCGTGCGACAGCCGTCCCGGATGGCGAATCGCCAGCTCGTGCATGCGGCGGGGCTGCAGGGGCGATCGGGCCTCGAAGTGCAGCCGATCTTGGGCTCGGACCACGGATTGCAGTCGCCGGACGGCCGTTGGACGGCGCGCGTGGTGACGATGTTCTACGAGCCCGAGCACGTGGTCCTCGTGCGTCTGAAGTAATGCCCGAGCCTCCGCCAACCTTCACCGCCACCCGAGGGCGTCCCGCAATGTCCTGGCAATCCCGTGTCGCCCCCGTCGCCGAAGCCGCCCTGCACAACCGCGCCGTCCCCGGCCTCGTCCTCGCCGTCGCGCGCGGCCACGACGTGCCCGAGAACCTCGTGCTCGGCACCGACGCCGCCGGCCGCGCCCTGTCGACGGACTCGCTGTTTCCGGTGGCCTCGATCACCAAGCTGGCGACGGCGCTGGCGGTCCTGCGCCTCGCGGCCGATGGGGTTGTCGAGCTCGACGACGCACTCGCCAAGCACCTGCCCGATGCCGCCGCCGCCCGCGACGGCGTCACGCTTCGCGCCATGCTCTGCCACACGGCCGGCCTGCCGATCGACCTCGCGCCCGAGGCCGCCTCGTACGCGCCGGGGCTCGACTGGCCGGAGCTGGCGCGGGCGTGCCTGACGACGCCTCTGTCGGCTCCGCCCGGCAGTGACGTCCAATACAGCAACATCGGCTCCGGCCTGCTGGCTATCGTCGTCGAGCGGCGGACCGGACTGCCGATCGGTGAGGCGCTCGACGCCCTCGTGCTGTCGCCGCTCGGCATCGAGGGAACCCTCGGCAGCGAGCCGCCGCGCCCGCCGGCCGTGCTGATGGGCGAACTCGGCGACCATGCCGGCACCGCGCTCGAGCCTTTCAACTCGCCCTTCTGGCGATCGCTCGGCATGCCGTGGGGCGGCCTGCTGACGACCGCCGGCGGTGCGCTGGCGCTCGTGCGCGCGTTCGCCGGCGTGCCCGCCGGCTTCCTGCCCGCCGACGTCCTCGCCGACGCCGTCCGCGACCAGACCGGCGGGCTCGGCGGCGGCCTCTTCGGCGCGCTGCGATGGCCGCGCTGTCCGTGGGGCCTCGGCGTCGAGCTGCGCGGAGACAAGTCGCCGCACTGGGCGCCAGCGGAGGCATCACCCGACTCATTCGGCCACGTCGGCGCCAGCGGCTGTCTGGCCTGGTGCGACCCGGCGGCGGATGTGGCCTGGGCGATCCTGGGCACGCGCACCTTCGAGCGGTGGTGGCGGGCGTGGCCGGCGATCGGTGCGGCGGTGTTGGCGAGCGAAGGATGAGGACCGCCCCACTGTCCCTCGACGACCTCGCCCCGTGGGCCGACCTCCTGTCCGCCGCCTTCGATCGCCCCACCCCGGACATGGTGCGCGTCCTCGCACGCCAGCACGCGACCTTCCCGGTGGTGGCGTGGGGGACATGGGACGGCGACGTCCTGATCGCGCAATACAGCTGCCTGATGCGTGCGCTCCGAGTCCCGGGACGCGACGCCACATTGCCGGTCGGGATGAGCGTGAACCTGGCCGTGCACCCAGCGTACCGCGGGCAGGGGCTCGTGCGCCCGCTGGCGGATCGCGTATACGACGAGGTGCGCGCGCGCGGCGCCGTCGCCGGCGTCGGCTTTTCGAACGCCGCCGGCGTGCAGGTCGATCGGCGCAGCCGCGGCTACGGTTACCGCGTCGTCGGGCGGCTGCGGCCGGCGGTGGCGCTGCTCCTCGGGCCGGTACGGTCCCCCTTCGCGCCGCACGTGCTGACGCTGACCGATGCCTGGCCGGCGCAACCGCCCGTGCCCCGGGACGCCGGCCTCATCCGCTTCGCCGATGCCGTCGACGTGGTTGCCTATCGGGAAGGCGGGGATCGCGACGGCGGGGATGAGACTGTCGGCGACCGCAGCTACGTCGGCGTCGCTGGCGACGCAGAGCCGCCCGCCCGCCGCTACGCCTTCGGCGTGTGGCGCGAACGCGGGGTGACGCGCGGCGCCGTCGCGTTCCGCTGGGAGCGTTGGGGTCGCGTGCGCGGCGCGACGCTGCTCGCTGCCGAGGGCGACGACTTGCCGGCGCTCATCGCCCGGTGGTCCGCGTCGCTCCGACGTCGACCGGTGCTCATCGTCCGCGTCCTGGCGACACCGGCCTCACCCATCTGGTGGGCGCTGCGCCGCGTCGCGTGGACGGTGACGCTGCCGGTCAGCCGCACGCCGTACTATCTGACCGTCAAGCCGCTCGGCGACGACACCCCGGCGGAGCTGTTCGACTACGCACGCTGGGACTGCATGGGCGGGGACGTGTTGTGAGCGGGACACGCGACGTCGGTCCGCTCGACCGTCGGCCGCTCGCCGGTCTCACCGTCCTCGACTTCACCCGCGTCTTCAGCGGTCCGTATGCCACGCTGCTCCTGGCGGATCTCGGCGCACGGGTGATCAAGGTCGAACACCCGGCGCATGGCGACGACAGCCGCGCGTTCGGGCCGTTCATCGCGGGCACCAGCGGCTACTTCGAGACGCTCAACCGCGGCAAGGAGTCCGTGGCCGTCGACGACCGCAGCGCGGCCGGCCAAGCGGTTCTTCACCGCCTGGCCAGCCGTGTCGACGTGCTCGTCGAGAACTTCCGCCCGGGACGCATGGCACGGGTCGCGCTCGGTTATCCCGACGCGGCGCGGCTGAATCCGGGGCTGGTCTACGTCAGCCTGAGCGGCTTCGGCCAGACCGGACCGCTGTCTGCCAACGGCTGCTACGACATCGTGGCGCAAGGCTACGGCGGGCTGATGGGCCTGACCGGCACGCCCGAGCAGCCCGTGAAGACCGGCCCGGCCGTCGCGGATGCGATCAGCGGCCTGACGGCGGCCGTCGGCCTGCTGGCCGCGCTGTGGCGCCGCGAGCGCACCGGCCAGGGCGCCCACATCGATGTGGGTATGGTCGACGCGCTGTTCGCCGTCCTCGAGAACACGCTGGCCGGCTACGACATCACGGGCACCGTCCCGCCCCGCGCCGGCAACGCCGATGCCGGCCTCGCTCCGTTCGGCAGCTTCCGCGCGGCGGACGGCTGGCTCGTCATCGGCGTCGGCAACGACCGGCTCTGGCGCGCCCTGGCCGCGCTGATCGACCCGGCGCTGGCCGACAACCCATGCTTCGCGACGAACACCGACCGCGTCCGCCACGCCGATCGCCTGCATGACGTCCTCGACGCCTGGTGTGCCGTGCAGCCTGTCGAGGCGCTGTTGGCGCAACTCCACGCGGCGGGCGTGCCGGCCGGCCCAGTCCGCGACATCGCCGAGCTGGCGTGTGACCCGCACCTCGAGGCCCGCGGGATGCTGGCCCGCGTTGTCCTCCACGACGGCACGTCGCTGCGCGTGCCGGGCTCGCCGATCCACGTGGACGGCCGGACGCCGGCGATGCGGCGCGGGCCGCGGCTGGGCGAGCACACGAGGGCGGTGCTCTGTGAGCTGGCGGGGATGGGCGCGGGGGAGGTGGGGCGGTTGGTGGGGGCGGGGGTGGTGCGGGACGGGACGTAGCGGCGCGGTCTACCCGTGGCCATGCCTGGCCAGGACCGACCGCGTCATCGCCAGCCGTCCGGCCGGAACGCCACCGGCAGCCATGCGCGCGCGACGATCGTCGCCGGCCACTCCGAACCGTCGCTGAGCCGGAACCGCGCCACCGCCGGCCGCTCGCCCGCCGTGCGGACGGCCTCGGCGATGTAGAGACCGTCGCCGTCCAGGGCCAGCCCGACCGCGCGCCGGGGCAGCGGCGCGCGCAGCGCGAGGGTGGGGCGGAGGGGATCGCTCACATCGAACACGGCCAGGCCATCGGCGGCGAGCGCGAGCCAGCGTTCGTTCGCATCGACCATGATCGGGCCGAAGTCGGCGATGACGCCGTCGCCGAAGTCGCGCAGCCCCGGCAACTTCGTCGATGCAGCGGGCGCGGGATGAAGCGGATCCGCCAGATCGAAGCCGATGACCCGCCCGTCCAGAACCAACGGGCGCTGCCACTCCTCGTCGAGCACCCACAGAACGCGTCCGTCGGGCGAGACGGCGAGGCCGCGCCCGCGCCGCAGCCCCGGCAGCGTGCCCGCCCGGCGCGGCTTGACCATGTCGCGCGCGTCGACCACGTCGACCCGGTCGGCGTACAACAGATAGACCGCGCCGCCGGGCCCGGCGGCGAGCTCGTCCGGGCGACTTCCGACATTCCATCGTCCCGACGCCCGCGGCCGTGCGGGATCGGACAGATCGATGACCCGCAGGTCGTGCCGGTCCTCGAGCGTGTACGCCCGGTCGCCGAACATCTCGATCTTGGACGGCGAGCCGTCGATGTCCACCGCGCCGACGCCGCCGACCGAGCCGTCGTCCGCCAAGCCGAAGACACCGAACGTCGCCGGACGGTCGCGGTGGACGCCCGTCGCGCGCTGGCCGGCGACGACGATCCGGCGGCCGTCGGTGCGGACAGCCCACGCGCCGAGGCCGAGCGTCCACCGCGCGGTCGCCGGCCAGCTGTCGGAGGCGCCCACGTCGACGACCGGCGTGCCGGACGCCCCGTCGGGGTCCGTCCAAAGCTCGGGCGCATAGGGCAGCCACGCCACCCGACCGGCGGCCGCGTCGAGGCCGGCCGAGCGGCTGTCGGGCACCGCTGGTCCGCCCATGACGCTGACGTCCCACTGCCGACCGTCGAGCACGAGGCGCAGCGGGGGATCGAGAGCGGCACGCGATGTCGAGACCGCGCCGACAGCGCCGAACGTGGCGACTACGCCGACCGTACCGACTGCGCCGGCTGCGACAATCGCACCGGCCGCCACGATCGCACGGGTGCCACCTATCGCACCCGCGAAAGCGGACGCACGCGTGGTCCGGTTGCATGTAGAAGGGACGACTCGTTGGCGCATCGTTGCACGTCCATTCCCGGTTCGCTGTCCGGATCGTCGCGCGGCGGCGGTCATCGTCGAGACAGCCCGCACGATACCGCACGCAACGGATCGAGGCGAAACGGATCGGAGCACGTTCGCACGATCCACGCGCTCCTACGAGCTTGACACGTGACCATATGGTCACCTATCATCGCCCCATGACGGACGACGATCGTGTGTTCAAGGCGCTCGCCGACCCGACACGGCGCTTCCTGCTCGACCAGCTCTTCGAGCGTGACGGCCGCACGCTCACCGAACTCGAGTCGGTGCTGGACATGACGCGCTTCGGGGTGATGAAGCACCTGCGCGTGCTCGAGGAGGCGAACCTCATCGTCACGCGGCGGTCGGGCCGGGAGAAGCTGCACTTCCTGAACCCGGTACCGATCCGGCTGATCCACGACCGGTGGATCGACAAGTTCACCGAGCGTCGGATCGCGGCGCTCACCGACCTCAAACGCGAACTGGAGGACAGATCATGACCGCAACGGACACGACGGCTGCAGACACGACGGCTGCAGACTCTACCCCGCCGACGAAGCCGGCCGCGACCACCCAGGTCTACCGCGTCTACATCCAGGCCACGCCGCAGCAGGTCTGGGACGCCATCACCCAGCCCGAGTGGAACGCGCGCTACGGCTATCCCGGCCACAGCGAGTATGACCTCCGCCCCGGCGGCGCCTACCGCGGCATCGCGGACGCCGACATGCTGGCGATGGGCCTCCCGGAGCTTCTCGTGGACGGCGAGGTGCTCGAGGCGGACCCGCCGCGACGGCTCGTCCAGACGTGGCGCTTCAACTGGAGCCCGGAGATCATCGCCGAAGGCTACACGCGCGTCACGTGGGAGACCGCCGAGGAAATCGGCGGGATCACGCGCCTCACCGTGACGCACGAGCTCGAGGGCGCGCCGTTGACGGCCGAGCAGGTCGGTGGGTCGGCGCCGATGGTCGAAGGCGGCGGCGGGTGGGCGATGATCTTGAGCGGCCTGAAGACGCTGCTCGAGACCGGGAAGGATCTCGGGATCCACGACGCCTGATCGATCGCGGCGCGGGCTCTGGCCGGCCAGGGCCCGCGCCGCTTGGCGTGGCACAATCCCGCCATGCTCCTCTACGCCATCGCCCGACAGAGCTTCCGACGCCACCTCACGTACCGCGCCGCCGCCGCCGCCGGGTTGCTGACGAACTTCTTCTTCGGCATCGTCCGCGTCGCCGTCCTCACCGCTCTCTACGACGGCCGTCCCGAGGCCGCCGGGATCACGCTGCCGGCCGCCATCACGTTTACGGCGCTCAGCCAGGCCGTCATCGGCCCGCTGGCCGCGTTCAGCTGGTTCGACGTGATGCGCAGCGTCCACTCGGGCGAGATCGCGGGCGATCTGCTCCGGCCGATGGGCTACCTGACGTACTGGCTGGCCCACGACTTCGGCCGTGCCCTGACCCAGTTCCTGCTGCGCGGCGTACCGATGCTCATCGGCTACGTCCTGCTCTTCCCGTGGATCGCCCCCGCCGGCACGCACTTCGTCTGGCCGCAGGGCGGCGCGATGTGGGCGGCCACCGGCGTGTGCGCCGTGCTGGCGTGGCTGATCAGCTTCGGCTGGCGCTTCCTGTCGAACCTCAGCGCCTTCTGGTCGCCCGACGCGCGCGGGATCATCCGCTTCGTCTTCTCGCTCAGCTGGTTCGCTTCGGGGTTCCTGTTCCCGCTGCGCTACTTTCCGGACTGGCTGCAACGGCTCTGCGCGCTGACGCCCTTCGCCTACACCGTCAACGCGATCACCGAGGTCTATCTGGGCTTGCAGCAGGGGGGCGATGTCGTGCGCCTCCTCGCGATCCAAGCCGCCTGGGCCGCCGCCCTGCTCGCCGCCGGCGCCCTCGTCCTGCGCGCCGGCGTACGGCGCCTCGTCATCCTCGGCGGCTGAGGGGACGCGCGGTGCGGCAGGGCAGGGCGTGGCGCCGCGGTATTGCGTCATGCGTTGGTAGGGGCGAAGCAATTGCCGAGGCAATTGCTTCGCCCCTACGCCGGGCACACCACCCCGTCGCCGACCTGCGCCACCACCTCGGCCTGCTCGTCCGCCTCGTCGGCGCGCAGGTGCGCTCGCAGCTCCAGTACCGCGTTTCGTTCACCATGGACTTCGTCTCGTCCTTCCTCATGTTCGGCTTCGAGTTCGGCGCGCTGGCCGCGCTGTTCGTCCGCTTCGAGACGCTCGGCGGCTGGACGCTGGGCGAGGTGGCCTTCATGGGCGGGCTGACCGCCGTATCCTTCAAGACGATGGACATGCTCTTCAGCGGCTTCGACCCGCCGGCATTCGGCGAGCACGTCCGCAAGGGCACGTTCGACGCGATCCTGCTCCGGCCGGCACCGCTCACCCTCCAGGTCCTCGGCTCGCGCTTCGTCCTCATGCGCGTGGGCGCCATCGCCGAGGGCGTCGCGGTCTTTGCGCTGGCGCTGTGGCTCGTCGACGTCCACTGGACCGCCGCCAAGCTCGCGTTCCTGCCGCTCGTCGTCATCGGCCAGCTGGCCTTCTTCGCCGCCCTCTTCGTCATCGGCTCGACCGTCACGTTCTGGACCGTCGACTCGATCGAGGCGATGAACATCCTCACCTACGGCGGCCACGAGCTGAACCAGTACCCGGCCCACATCTACCCGCTCGGGCTGCGGCGCTTCTTCACGTACGTCGTCCCGACGCTCTTCCTGGCCTACTACCCGACGCTCTACCTGCTCGACAAGCCCGACCCGACCGGCATGCCGTCGTGGGTGCGCTTCGTCGGTCCCGTCATCGGCCTCGGCGCGTTCGCCGGCGCGATGGCGATCTGGCACATCGGCATCCGCCACTACCGGAGCACCGGCACATGACCCATCATCCGTCCGCTGCCGAGGCTCCGCGCACCGGCCCGGTCATCGAGCGCCCGCCGCTCGCGCCGCTGATCGACGTCCGCGACCTGGCCAAGCACTTCACCATGCGCCGGCGGCCGCCCGTCCGCGCCGTCGACGGCGTCACGTTCCGCGTCGCGCCCGGCGAGCTCGTCGGCTACCTCGGCCCGAACGGCGCCGGCAAGTCGACGACGTTGAAGATGCTCACCGGCCTCCTCGTGCCCACGTCGGGCCACATCACCGTCGCCGGCCGCATCCCGTGGCGGGAGCGGCGGGCCCACGTGGCCACGATCGGCGCCGTGTTCGGCCAGCGGACGTCGTTGTGGTGGGATCTGCCGGTCATCGAGTCGTTCGACCTGCTGCGCTACATCTACCGCATCCCGGCCGAACGATATCGAGCGAACCTCGACACGTTCCGCGACCTCCTCGACCTCGACGCGTTTCTCCAGACCCCCGTCCGCTCCCTCTCCCTCGGCCAGCGGATGCGCGCCGACTTCGCCGCCGCCATGCTCCACGACCCGACCGTCCTCTTCCTGGACGAGCCGACGATCGGGCTCGACGTCGTCGCCAAGGAGCGCGTCCGCCGCTTCGTCCGCCACCTGAACGCCGAGCGCGGCACGACCGTCCTCCTCACGACACACGACCTGGCCGACGTCGAGCGCCTGTGCCACCGTGTCCTGATCATCGACGGCGGCCGGCTGCTCTACGACGGCAACCTGGCCGAGCTCCAACGCCGCTTCGGCGGCCGCCGCGAGCTCGTCATCGACTTGGCCGAGGACGTCACGGACATCGGCGGCGACGGCAGCGCGAACCGGCTCGACGACCCGCGATTCGCAGTACCGGGCGCCGACGTCATCGCCCGCGACGGCCCGCGGATCACGTACGCCTTCGACCGCGACGCGACGACGGCCGCCGACCTCATCGCCCGCGTCACGCAGCGGCTGCGGGTCGTCGACCTGGCGCTGAAGGAGCCGGACATCGAGACGACGGTGCGGCGGATCTATGAAGAGCGGTTGTTGGACGGGGCGTAGCAGATCGTCACGCGACGATCGCCCGGTTCACTTCCACAGCACCTCGATCTGATCCACCCACGCCTCGAAATCGTGCCCCGACGCCTTGATCTCGAGCCGCTTCAGCCGCACCGGCGCTGCCGACCACCCCGCGAAGCCGCGGCGGTTCGCGGCGTCGAGCAGGTTGCCGCTGTCGAAAGCGGTCCACTCGCGCGGCGTGACCTGCACGTCGCGCCCCTCGATCACGCGCGCCCCGGCGAACTCACTGCCGCTCGGGTCGGGCGCCAGACTGTAGAAGCCGGTGAACCAGCGCTGCTCGTTTCCCGCCGCGTCCCCGACGACGAGCGTCACGATCAGCGGGAACTCCTCGGCGCGGTCCCCCCCGCCCGGCAGCGACTGGCGGTCGATTCGCACCGTGGCGGCGACGCTCAGCCACGTGGCGTCCGTGAGGTCGAACGCCTCGAAGTCGCGTGCCAGCACGAGGTCGGCCGGCGACTTGTTCGAGCCCTCGCGCGCGAATCGCATCGCCGTCCGGCCGCCCGGCGTGAGCACGTGTGTCAGCTGCGGTGGAGCCGCGGTGTCGGCGACGACAGGCGAAGCCACCCAGCCCTCGTCCTCGACGGGCGGCCGGTCGAAGTCGGAGTCCGGCAGGACATTCTCGGGGCGATCGGTGGCCGCCGAAGGCCACGCACCCCGCCGGACCACCGTCCGCTCACCGCGCCGGACGACGACCATGCGGGTCGCGGCGGAAGGAGCCGGCGGCGCATCGTTCGTTTCGGCATTCGCCGTGACGGACGCCTGCCCCATCGCGACGGCCACCCGCAGCACATCGTCGTCCAGCCGCAGCTGCACGTGCGTCTCGGGCGCAAGCGAAACACGGCCGTGGGGGGTATCGATGTGGTAGTCCGGCGCGCGGTCGGGCGGGCCGTCGTAGAAGCGAGCGCCGGCGCGCAGCAGCGCCGTGCCGGCGGACACGGGCTCGAGGGTCAGCGCGATCGTCGGACGGCGGATGCCGAACGGGAACAGCGGGCGGCGCAGCCGCGTGAGGCGGAGGCGCCCGAAGCGTTCGATCTGGGCGGTCGATCCGTCGACGAAGCGCAGGAAGGCCGCCGCGTTCCCGCCGCCGGCGAGCTCGAGCGTGGCACTCTCCGGCGCCTGCCATGACTCGTCCTCGCGCAGCGACGGCAAGCAGTCCGACCCCAGGCAGCGATCCAAGCCGCCTGCGGTCACCCGGACCTCGGCGTTCGCCCGGCGGGTGGCCAGGTGGGCCCACCGCCAGCCGGCCCACGGTCCGCCGATGGCCAGCGCGACGAAGATGGTGAACGCGACGAGCAGGATCGACCAGCACACCACCTGGATGCGTCTTGGGTCGAGCCCTTCGATCGCGCTCTCGCCGCGCGCCGACATCGGTGGGCCCGTTGCGATATCCGTCGGTGGGCGCGGGAGGCTAATCGCGCCGACCGGTCAGCAGCGAGACCCAATAGAGCAGCTGGAGCACGGCCCCGGCCGCCGCCGCCACATAGGTCAGCGCCGCGGCGTCGAGGACGGCGTTGACGCCCTTGGCGTCGCTCCCCGACACGAGGCCGAGATCGCTCAGCGTGCGCTTGGCCCGCCGGCTGGCGTCGAACTCGACGGGCAGCGTGACGAGCGTGAAGAGGACGGCCGCACTGAACAGCAGCACGCCGGTCCAAGCGACAAGGCTGCCGAGTCCGAATGAACCCATCGACTGCAAGGCGAAGCCGCCGATCAGCAACCACATCGCCAGCCCCGACCCCAGGTTCGCCGCCGGGACGAGCGCCGCGCGAAGGTTCAGCATCGCATCGCCCACCTTGTCCTGCTCGGCGTGGCCGAGTTCGTGGGCCACGATCGCCATCGCGGCGACGGAGGGTTGGACGCTGGACTCGGACAGCCGGATGACCTTGCCGCGCGGGTCGTAGTGATCCGTCATCACGCCTTGGATGCTCTCGATTCCGACGTGGGTGAGGCCCCGTGCCTCCATGATCGCCCGCGCCACCGCGGCGCCATTCAGGCCGCGTGCGTTCACGACGCGCGACCATCGGCCATAGGCGCTCTTGACGCGCCACTGTGCGTACAGCGAGAGGGCGAGGCTGGGCAACAGAACCCAGAGCATGTATGACCCATTGCCAAACATCGATGGAACTCCCTGTCGTCAAGCAGACGAGGAGACAAACGGGAGCCTCGCCGCTGCGTGATAGTATAGCGTTGCCGAAAACCCACGGATGCCGACGCCCCGTCGCTGCCCGCGACGCTGTTGGGAGGGTACTGTGCTCCGCCTCCGCCTGACTTCCTCCCGCCGCTTGCCCCGCCTGCCCGCCGGATCGGGTCGACGAACGGCGGCGCTGGTCGCGGGCGCCGCGCTCGGCGGCATCGCCCTCGCGCGCGGCCTCGGCGCGCAGGACGCACCGGCGCCGCCGACGCCGCCCACCAGCTGCTTCGACCCCAACCCGTTCATCGCCACGACGTGCTTCGTCCGCGGGACGACGTTCGAAGACGAGCCGGCGGTCGTCCTCTTCCGCGACTCACCCGACGACACCGCCCACTACCCGGTAGCCACGATCGGACAGGTCGGGTCGCTGTGGGGCCTGGCGTACGATGCCCAGCGCGACGTGCTGTATGCCGCGGCATACCACAAGCGGAACACGCACTACGGACCGCTCGGCCCGGGCGGCATCTACGGCATCCACGTGGCCCGCTCCGACGTCACGCCGCTGTGGACGGTGCCGAACGCCGGGAGCAACATCCACGACGACACGAACAACTATCAGCCGGACGACCGCGGACGCAATCCGGTGTCGGAAACGAGCCTCGGCGACATCGACCTGTCCGACGACGGCAAGACGCTGTTCGTCATGAACCTGTTCGACAAGAAGATCTATCGCTACGACGTGGGCACCGGCAAGCTGCTCGGCAGCTTCTTCAGCGGCGGCGACAGCCAGGCCTGGCGCCGTGAGGCGCGTCCGTTCGCGCTGGCCGTGCGCGATGGTTGGCTGTTCCACGGCGTGGTGAACAGCCAGCGCAAAGGGCAGAGCGACACCGCGCTCTGGGCGTATGTCTTCGCTTCCAAGCCCGACGGCACGGCGATGCGGAAGGTGGCCAGCCTGTTCATGGGCTACGACCGCGGCCCAAACACCCAGGGCTGGCGCCCGTGGCCCGAGGACGACAATCAGGGCTGGCGGCGCCAGGAGTATCCGCTGCCCCTGTTGACGGACATCGAGTTCAACCAGGCCGGCGACATGATCCTTGGGTTCCGCGACCGCTACATCGACACCGGGCCGTCGCTGACCGAGGTCTATCGGCGGGCGTCCGGCGACGTCGTCCTGGCGCGCAAGACGGGCACGCTCACCTGGGAGGTCGAGGACCTGACCAAGGGCGAGTTCTACACGGGCGACGGCCTGGCCCAGCCCGGCGCGAACAACGACTTCGCTGAGATCGCCGACGGCGGGCTGACGCAGCTGATGGGCCGCGACGTCCTCGTCTCGACGGCCATCAACCCGTTCCGCGGCTACTCGGACGGCGCCGTGTGGTTCGACAACGCGACGGGGGGCGACATCACCCGCGAGGAGCTGCTCTACAACCGCCTGCGCCACGAGGGTCCGCAAGGCAAGATGCAGGGCCTCGGCGACGCCGAGCAGGTTTGCTTCACGCCACCGACCCCGACACCGACGAACACCGCGCCGACCGAGACCCCGACGCCCTCCGAGACACCGTCCCCATCGGTCGTGCCAAGCGCGACCCCGACGGAGACGCCGACACGCACGTCCACGCCGGACCGCTACCGGATCTACCTCCCGCAAGGCGAGACGATCTGCCTGCCCAAGCGCCAGTACGTCGACGTCGTCCTCGTGCTGGACCGATCGACGTCGATGCTGCGGCCCGTCGTGCCGGGCGGGGTGCCGAAGAACGAGGCGGCGATCGACGCGGCCAAGACGTTCGTCAACCTGCTCGAGCTGACGCCCGACGCGCTCGGGCGGCACGACAACGTGGCGGTCGTGGGATTCAACGACACGGCGTGGACGGAGGCGGGGTTGACGAACGATCGCGACGTGGTGCTGGCGGTGCTCGAGGGGTTGCGGTCCAAGACCGCCGAGGGGACACGCCTCGACCTCGCGCTGACCGAGGGCCAGCGGCCGCTGGAGGGGCCGGGGCGGGTGAAGGCGAACCTGCCGGTCATGATCCTTCTGACGGACGGCCTGCCGAACAGGGTGCCGACGCCTCCGGCCGGCGGCCGCCAAGAGGACACCGTCCTCGCGGCGGCGACGGCGGCCAAGGACCGGGGGACGATGCTCTTCACGATCGGCCTCGGCACGACGCGGGACATCTACCCGCGGCTGATGATCGCCGCCGCCTCCGAGCCGTGGGCCTACCACTATGCGCCGCAGCCCGAGGACCTGGCCGGGATCTACGCCCAGATCGCGGACGTGTTCATCTACTGCGACCGCCCGAAGGCCCCGCGGCCGACGCCGTGCGTGCCCGAGTTCGTCCACACGGACGTCTTGCTCGCCCTGGACATGAGCACCTCGATGTACCGCACGACGCGCGCCGGGCGCACGAAGCACGCGGCGGCGATCGAGGCCGCCAAGACGTTCGTCCGCCAGCTCGACTTCGAGCCGGACGGCTGGGCGCGCGAGGACACGGCGGCGGTCGTCGGCTTCAACGACACGGCGTGGACGTCGCTGGCGTTCAGCGACCGGCCGGCGGACGTGGAGCTGGCGCTCGATCGGCTGCTGGACAAGATCGCGGAGGGCACGCGTCTCGACCTTGCGCTGGCGGAAGCCGGGGCGGCGATGGCGCGCGGGCCGCGCACGCCCGAGAACCACGGCACGGTGATCCTCCTGACGGACGGGCTGCCGAACCGCGTCCCGACGCCCGAGGGGGGCGGCAAGCAGGAGGACACGGTGCTGGCGGCCGCCGCAGCGCTGAAGGCCACCGGCGCACGGCTGTTCACGATCGGGCTCGGCGAGGAGGACGACGTGTTCAAGCAGCTGCTCCGGGACGCGGCTTCGTCGCCGGAGGACTTCTTCTTCGCGCCGGACGGGGAGGATCTGGAGGGGATCTATCGGCAGATTGCGGGGCGGATTCGGCCTTGTCCGTAGGAGGCACGAGGGTGCGTTACGGGAGGGAGAGGGCTAGGCGGAAGCCAAGGTTATCGCCCTGCATCGCCGGGAGCTCGCCAATCCGACGCCATGTTTGCAGCAAGTGCTGATCGTTCCCCCAACACCCTCCGCGGATAACACAGTGGTCGATTTGCCGTCGTTGCACCTTAATGTGTATGCGATTTGAGGTGTTCTCATTTGCCATCGATTGTGTGTCCATTGATCTTAATGCGGATCGAGTCCATTCATATACATTGCCCGTGAGATCTGCAATCCCTTCTGGTGTATGACCTTGCGGGAAGATACCGATCGGTGTTGTTTGCCTAACGTGGGTCTCCACCGAGTTACAGCGATCAAGACCGAATTCATTGCCCCAGGCATACAGCCGACCATCGGAACCACGCGCAGCCACTTCCCACTCAATCTCCGTGGGAGGCCTGAACGATTGATCGGTTTGGGCAGACAGCCATGCGCAATATGCAATGATCTCATGCCAACTCACACCAATAACTGGTTGAAGGCGCGTGCGAAAACCAACATCGTTCCATCGGAACGGCAATCGAATTGGCCGGTCAGGTGATCGGGCGGAAACGTGCTCGAGGAACTCGTTCTCATCGAGCGTCAACAATACTTGCCAGCGCTCGTAGAACGGTTGCGTCACATAGCCCTTTCGATGAAGGTCGTGAAGCAGGGTTGGATTGTCGCGAAAAGCCCTGTTGAACTGCTCCTCCTTTGTTCGTGCCGGCGCGCCTGTACCTTCCCCACGATGCCACGCCTTGGCTTCATCGGACACCCACCACCGCTCGTCCTCATAGCCACCGCTGTCGATGAAGCACGCATACTCCGCGTTTGTCACGGGGAAGCGCCCCAGTGCAAACGCAGGCATGTCCACCGTTTCGCGCGGCAGAGCCTCGTCGCCGGTCGGATCGCCGATGCCGATCTCATACCGGCCGGCCGACAGCGCCACCATGATTGGGCGGATAAACCTGCCGTTCGGTCCCTCCTGCGGCTCGAACTGTGGATCGCCGACCTCACCCAACCGTAGGCCGGCCTCCATGCGCGCCCGGAGGTCGGCGGTCGGATCCTCGCGCCGGAGGCGCAGCGCCTCGGCCACGCGCGTTCGGGTGGTCGGGTCGATCGTTGCCTCGCCCGTGGCGATGCACCTCCCTGCAAGCGGGAGATTGACCTCCAGCAGTGCTCCGACGAAAGCGTCCGGACCGGCGGACATCGGGCAGGCCATCACCATGACCTCGTCCCAGCCACTCCCCGGCAAGAGCGGCAGCGGATCGGCCGGTGACAGTTCGGCGATCGCCGCCCGCAGCGGAACGGTTACCGCGTCAGCGCGCCACTCCGTCTCGGCTGGCTGGAAATCGGGAAGTCGCGCCGCGTGGCGGGCAGCGAAGTATTCCTGCAGCAGTTGGTGGATGAACACGATCTCGTCGTGCGCCGTGACCTCCGCCAGCAGGCCCAGAGCCTCCGCGACCTCGAGGACGAGCAGGCTGTCCGGACGATCGACGAGCCGGCACGCCGTGTCGACGTCGACGACCACTTGGGACGCCTCCGCATCGGCCGTGCGTGCATGGATGCCGAACGCCAGGCGGCCGAGCGCCTCGAACAGCCGGCCGCGCTCCGGCAACGTGTACGGGGAGTCCCATGGCCCACCCTGAACGATCTGGCGATGGTCACGCTCCGTGAGCAGGTCGTTTGGGCCGAGCACCGGGTTGACGTTGCTGATCTCCCGCTCGAGCGCCAGACGCACGAACCCCGTGAAGAGGGCGGCCCGACCGCGCGGCACCGCACCGATTGCCTCGACCTGATCGACGAGCATTCTCAGCAGATAGGGCGTGCATAGCGCCTCAAACTGTGGAGTGAACTTCAGCACGTCCCACAACGACGCGGCGTGCTGGGAACAGTATCGCTCGAGGAATGCCTGGATGCGCTCGCTATCCAGTGGCTCGATGACGACTTGCGGTACGCGCAGCGTCGGGCTGGAGAGTGGTGCGCTGTAGTCCAGGCTGCGACAGCTGAACACCGCGCGGTTGCCCGGGCGTCCGCTCAGAATCACGTGCACATAGTGACGCCAAGCGATGATGAGACGCCGGAACTCGGCGGCATCCTGATGCGGGATCTCGTTCAGACCATCGAGCAGCAGGACGAGCCGGCCCTGGCGCCTGAATTCGCCGAGCGGCGGCAGGGAGGGGAAGCGATCGCGCCAGCGCGCCTCGAACCATCGCTCTATCGCGTCCGGCTCGGGTTCTTCGCCCGACAAGCGGAACTGGTTAAGCGGCACGAACCACGTCACGACGTCGGTTTCGCCCCGCAGCGCGCGTGTGGCCAGCGTGAGCTCGAGGTGGCGCAACAGGGTGCTCTTCCCGCTCCCCGGCGCGCCAAGCACGACGAGCGCCTGGTGGCCGGTGGTCTCTAGGACGTCGGCGAGGTGGTCGAAGCGCTGCGGTTCCGCCAGCCAGCGCTGTCCGCGAGCTTCCTCGCCGAGGTCGACGAGGAGAGACAGCGAGACGAAGCGCCGATCGAGCTGATACTGCGGCAGCGACCACTCCGCCAGCCGCGCGGCCCGATAAGCGGTGAGGTTCTCAGGTACCCGATGGGCCAGCAGGTGAGCATCGGCTTGGCTGAGGACAACTGCTCCACCGGCGGCACTGCGAATGCCCTGCACCAACCGGGCAACGACCGCCGCGGCATCGGGCGCGGCGCGGATAGTCGGCGATTCATCACCCGCAGCGATGACCACCGGGTTGTCCCGTGACGCAGCATCCGCCACCCGCAGAGGCTCCTGCACGCGCGGCAGGCCATCGACGACGATCTCGAAGATGTGCTCGCTGAATCGCAGGTCGCGCAACGAGTGGTGTCCGTGATCTACCAGCGTCAGATCATCGCCGATCCGGCCGCGGATCATCTGCTGGGCAACGAGGGAGGTAAGGATCTGCCCGCCATGACCCGCGCCGAGCAGCCGCGCCGTCTGGTTGAGCGTCGGCCCGAACAGGTCGCCGCCACGCTCGATCGCGGGGCCGACGTGGATGGCCATCCGCACGCGGACTGGTCCGATGCGCGGATCCAGCGCCTGCCAAGACTCAGCCTGCAGAGCGCGCTGCGCCGCTGCCGCCGCCTCGGCTGCCGCCCTCGCGTCACCGAAGACGCTGCAGAAGCCGTCGCCAACGGTCTTGAACACCTCACCGCCATACGACTCAATTGCGTCACGTACGATCGCGTCATGCCGGTCGAGGGCGCGCGCCATGGCCTCGGCCAAGTGCTCCCACAGACCGGTGCTGCCTTCAATATCGGTGAACAGGAAGGCGTAGGTGGTGCTCTGGAACGGCGACATGCGGCGGCTTGCCTGGCCGGGGAACCGTGGAATACTAAACGGAATCGCAGTCAGCACTATAGAGAGGATCCCTTGTGAAGACAAAGCCGCCGCGATTCGCCCTAGCCGCTGTCATGGTGGGCTGTGCCGGCCTTGCGGTCGGCGGAATGACCATCGTCCTTGTCGATGTGCCTGAGTCCATCGCCAGTAGTGGACCAGCCCACATCCAAAGAGAAGTGCGAACGCTGGGAGCCGGCCCTACCTACTCGAACTACACGCTTCAAAACAATACCTTGGGCAGAGTTGATGAGTGGGCGTTTGAGTTCACGGGTTTGGACAGCGCAAATATACTGCAAGACTATACGAACACAGGATGGAACGCCTCCCGGTCTTCTAGTGGCAAGACCGCGGTAATCACCTGGACTGGTAGCAGTGCACCCATCAATAAGGGTGACTTTGGACACTTCGGCTACCAATTGACGTCTGATGTGTGGAATGTAGGCGCCGACAAGGGGACATGGCGGAGCGTCGGTACGGGTGCACTCACAAGTTACAACGCAGCGACGCTAAACAACTTCCACGTGCAACCACTCGTCACCGTAACGCCAAGTGCAACACCGACGTCTGGCCCTGGACCGGTTTCACTGTCGCTGCATCAGAGAAACCCGCTCAGGCGGCTGACCTTGGAAGGAACACAACCACGGCGCGCGGCGCAACGGGATGGGCCAGGTTATCCGCCGTGGGTCACACTCTCGATTACTAACACGTGGACTGCGCCGGAGTCCGGAGATCCCAGAGCGCAAACGATTCTCATCCAGCGCTATGTAAAGATTCTGCCGTCTACTCAGGAAGTCAGGCTGGAGTCGCTGATTGAAGACGATCCACTCGTAGCGAACGCGCTACTGATCGACCCGACACCGCGCCCACTCGCTCTGAACGAAGGGGTAGACACGTTCGTTGGGCCTCTGACCCACGAGTCGCGCGGCGTGCTTGTGTATTACAGGGCCAAGCCGGCCACGCCGCCGGCAGGCGGCGACAGAAACGAGTACGCATACACGGCCTTCCTGGTCTTCGAGGTGCTACCGGATGAAACAAGGGTGAGTCCAACCGTGACTCCTACGCCCGCCCGCCCCCGCCCCTTCCTCCCATTCCCCTACGCCGCCCACAACCACATTCTCCGCGCCCCCACCGCCATCGCCCCCGCCCGCCCTTAGCCCTCCCCTCACCGCCCCACCCCCACCCAAGGCACCCAAACCCGCATCCCCGCCGCCCCCGCCCAGTCCGCATCGAACACCCGCGCCAGGAACGCGTGCCCGCCCGCCGATTCGAACTGCACCGCCGCCTCCCGGTTCGCTTTGGCCGAGACCTCGGTCCCGTTCCAGCTGCCCAAGTGCACCCAATGCGCCGCGCGCAGCGCCCCGACGTCGCGGCCAGCGGCTAGCCCTACGAGGACGATCTTGGCGTGCAACCCGCCGCGCGCCGGGTCGGCCAAACGCGCCTCGAGGTCGAGGTGCTCGGCGCGGGCGACGGCGTTCAGGCGCGCCGCGGTGGCCCAGTTGCCGTCCGGGGACGCGGCGTCGTCGAAACGGCCGTCGAGCAGGACGCGCACGCGGGCGCCGCGGCGGGCGGCGCCCAGGTAGGCGGCCACGCGCGGGTTCGTCGGCCGTACATCTGGCGAATCATCGCCGGCCGTGGTCAACGCCGACGCCGCGGTGCCCCACGACCACGGCTCCCGCAGCTGCGCCACCCGCACCGCATCGCCCGGTCCGGCGCGATCCACGAGCGCCAGCAGGCCGGCCGTCGGGTGCAGGATATTCTCCGGGGCGGTCAGGAGGGAGAGGCCGGTCACGTCGGTCAGCAGCACCGGATCCGGTGCGATGGGGGCGTAGCTGCCCGGCACGTCGTCCGGCCGCGGCGGGACGTAGTCCGCCGCCGGCGCGCCGCGCACCGGATCGGCGGGCTGGAAGGGTCGGACGTCCGCATGCTGTGAGGGATCGATGTCACGGGCGATGAGGTCATTGGCCCACGCTGCCACATCGGGCAGTGCCACGGCCAGATATGCGCCACGGCGTCCCGGTCGGCCGGGGGCAGGCGCAGCGCCGAGTCCCGGGTTCTCGGTGCCGATCAGCACGACGCGGCCGTCGATGACGATCACCTTGGCGTGGAAGCTGCGGTAGCGTGGCCGGACATCGCCCCCCTGGTCCATGAACCGAACGTCCCCGCCGGCGGCCGCGATCCGGGCAAGACACCAGCGCTGTTCCGGCGCATGGCCGCCGACGGGCGAGCCGTCCACCATGACGCGGACCCGCACCCCCCGCCCCGCCTGCCCGGCGACGACGTCAGCCAGATCGGCGTTGTCGATCGTGTAGGCCGCGATGTCGATCGTCTCTCGGGCGGCGGCAAGGTGGCGACGGAGGAACGGCAGGAGCGCATCCGGCGCCACCGCCAGCTCGAGAGCGCCGTCGGCCAGCCTCGCGCCGTCCTCGTCGACGCGGACGGCGCGCAGGGGCACGCGGACGGGCACGACGCGGTCTTCGAGGTCCCAGCCCGGCAGGCGAACGCGACGGCCGAGCGCGTCGTCGTCGGGGTCGGACGCCCAGTCGGCCGCACCGTCCGTGTCCGTGACCGGCAGGCCGATGAGCGGGTCGAGCTTGCGATAGAGCACCTGGGCGCCGGCACCGACCCCCGCCAGGCGGTATGGGACGACCGCCGGGCCGCGCCAGCCGGCCGACACGGCGGAGCCGGCCGAATCCGACTCCGTCGCCGCGGCATAGCGCACGACGTCGTCGTAGCCGCCCTGCGGCGCGACGAGCCGGATCGTGTCGCCGCCGTTGGCCAGGCGCGGCGGCGCCGATCGCACCATCAGTTGGCCAACCACGCCGCTCGCGCGATTTCGGCCGACCGGCCAAGCGCCCGGCGGGGACGATGTCCACGCCCAATCGGGCGCTTCGCCGAACGTGCGGGCGAACACGGACGCGTCTCGTGCCAGCCACCATCGATCACCCGCCGGCAGATGTGTGCCAGCTGGAAACTCCGCGTCGCCGGACGCGTCTGCGAGGCGGTAGCCGGTCAGATCGATGCCGCGCGCGCCGACGTTCCATATCTGAACCGCCTCGTCGCCCTCGTCGGGCGCGAAGCCGTCGGCGAAGACCGCGCTGATTACGACCGCGGCGGCGAGTACGCTGTGCATATCCACAGCGTACGAGCTGCGCTCGGTCCGAGAAGGTCAATGGCGACCGATTTGCGACACGACCGCGCCAAGACGTGCGACACGACCGCGCCAGGATGCGCGACGAGGACCACGGGCCACGCGGTCAGCGGCTCCGCCACGCGACGGGCAGCCAGACACGAGACGGCGCAGCGATGCCGTCGATCGTCAGGCGCACGCTCGCCGGCCCGTCCAGGTCGTGGTATTCGAGGCGGATCCGGTGGCGACCGGCGGCGGGCAATTCGGCGTGCGCCACGTGCGGCCCGTCGGACGGCGTCATCCAGGTGTCGATCAGCAGGTCGTCGTCGAGCCAGAGTCGCGCGCCGCCGCGCCCGTCGAGGACGAGGCGCGAAAGTCCGGCCGGAAGCAGAACGTCGCGGCTTGCCCGCAGCCCGAACCCGTCCACCGGCAGCGCATCGCCCGGCGCGGACAGACCCCAGTTGAGATCCATGGCCTCTGCACCGGAAACGGCGAGCGGGCGCTCGGTCAGCCAGCGGTTGCCGAAGAACTCGATGCGCCACGGTTCGAGCGGCGTCGGGCCGAACGAGATGACGCGGTGGGCCATCAAGTCGGCCACCCACACACCGCTCGGTCCGAACGCGAGGCCTTCCGGGTTCTGGAGCTCGGCATCGCCGCCTCCCGGCCCGCTCCAATACCCGACGAAGTCGCCGGCGCCCGTGAAGCACTGGATGCGGTCGTTCGCATCGCCCGTCAGGCCGTCGTCCGTGACGCAAACCAGACCATCGGGCGTCACCGCAACATCCGTCGGCCAAATGAACTGGCCCGGGTCGCTGCCGATCGTGCCCCACTCCCTGCGCGGCGTTCCGTCCGGAGCGAACGACACGATGCGATGGTTGAGCAGGTCGGACACGAACACCGTGCCGTCGGCCGCGACCGCGATGCCCTGCGGCGACCGGAACTCGCCGAGCGCCCGGCCGTTGCCGCCCCACGCGGCCAGGAATCCGCCATCGCGGGTGAAGCGCTGCACACGATGGTTGCCACGATCGGTGACGTACACCGATCCATCCGGCGCCACCGCCACGCCCGCCGGCCCGACGAACTGGCCGGGACCGCGTCCCTGGCCGCCCCAGCTCGTCTCGAACACCCCGTCCGCATCGAAGCGCTGCACGCGGTGGTTGCCGAGGTCGGCCACGAACACCGTGCCGCCCGCGTCGATCGCCAGGTCGCTCGGTGCAAGGAACCGACCGCGCCCGTCGCCGCTCGACCCGAACGCCAGCTCGAACGCGCCGTTGGCCGAGAAGCGCTGGATCCGGTCGTTGCCCGTGTCGGCCACGTACAACCGCCCGTCGGCGGCGACATCGAGGCCCTCGGGTCCGTTGAACCGCCCCTCCTGCATGCGCGAAACGCCGACGATGCCGAGCAGTCGCCCGGTCTGACCCAACCGCTGGACGCGGTCGTTGCCGGTATCGGCCACGAAGATCGAACCGTCCGGAGTGACGGCGATGCCCTGCGGCCCGTCGAGCTGCCCGTACGCGCCGCCGCGCTCGCCGAACCCCCCGAGCACGGCGCCGTCGGCGCCCAGGATCTGCACCCGGTGGTTCAGCGTGTCGGCCACGTACACCCGGCCGTCGACACCGACGGCGACAGCGCGCGGGCGGGCGAACTGCCCGTCGTCACGGCCGTACGCCCCGACTTGGCCGAGAAACGCACCGCCCGCATCGAACCACTGGACCCGATGGTTCCGCGCGTCCGCGACGTACACCCGTCCGTCCGGCGCGATCGCGAGTCCGCTCGGGCTGTTGAACTGCCCCGCGCCGTCGCCCGGCGCACCCCACGCGCCCAACGGACGGCCATCCGCCTGGAAGCGCTGGATGCGATGGTTGCCCGTGTCGGCGACGAAGACCGTGCCGTCTGCGGCGACGACCAACCCCTCGGGGCTGTCGAACTCGCCCGGCCCCCCGCCGTATGCGCCCCAAACCGCCAGCACCTGTCCGACGGCGCTGAAATGTTGCACGCGGTGGTTGAGGGTATCGGCCACGAAGAGGGAACCGTCCGGGCCGAGCGCGGTCCCGCCGGGCGACCGGAACTGACCGGGCGCGCTGCCGAAGCTCCCGATCGCGCCGAGATAATAGCCTTCCGGACTGAAGAATTGGATGCGGTGGTTCTCCGTGTCCGCCACGTACACCGTTCCGTCGGGACGTACGGCGATGCCGGCCGGACTGTTGAACTGCCCCTCGCCGGTGCCTGGCGCACCCCACGTGCCGAGGAATCGCCCGTCGGCATCGAACCGCTGGACGCGCCGGTTCCCATTCTCGACGACGAAGACCGAACCGTCGTCGGCCAGCGCGACGCCCCATGGAAGCAGGAACTGGCCGTTGCCGCGCCCGGGCCCGCCCCAAGGGGATCGGATCGCACCGTCCGGCCCGAATCGCTGGAGCCGATGGTTGTCACGGTCGGCCACGACCAACGCCCCGTCGCTCCCGACGGCGATGCCGACCGGGAAGCTGAAGGCACCGAGGTCCGTTCCCTCGCGGCCGAACACCTCGATCCATTCGCCGGTGGACGACACGCGCTGCAGGCGATGGTTGAACGTGTCGGCCACCCAGACGCTGCCGTCCGACGCCGCCGCCACCCCGTAGGGCGAGCGCAACTCGCCGAGCCCCCGGCCGTTTCGGCCCCACGCGGCCACGAACGCGCCGTCCGCCGTGAAGACCTGCAGCCGATCGTTGCCGGTGTCGGCCACGACGACGGAACCGTCGGGGCGCACCGCCACGGCAGCCGGCTGCTTGAACTCGCCCGCCGCCGTCCCGCGGCGACCGAACACCGCCAGGAACGTCCCATCGGCCGTGAACCGTTGCAGGCGATCGTTGCCGGTATCGGCCACCACCACGGTGCCGTCCGGCGCGACCGCGACCCCCTTCGGCTGGACGAACTGCCCCTCCCCGTCGCCGCGGCTGCCGAACGCCAGCTGGAAGGCGCCGGATACGTCGAAGCGCTGGATGCGATGGTTGTCCGCATCGGCCACGAAGACCGTTCCGCGCGCGCCGAGCGCCACGCCAACCGGCCCGTCGAACTGTCCGGCACTGTCGGCTGCGCCGAGAGCAAAGCGCGGCAGCGCCGGCAGGATGCCCGGCTGCGGCGGCGCCGCGTCGGCGTTCACGGCGACCGGCGTCGGACGGCTGCCCGGCAACGACACCGCGGCCAGAAGGCCGGCGCACACGATCCGACGCCAGCGGTTGGACCGGTGTCGACACGCGATCAGATGAGCATCGGGCAGTCCGGGCACGGGACGCGCGTCTGGGATTCAGCCGATCCGACTCCGCAGGGTCAGCTGACGAGCGTCGGCGCGAGGTGCGGCTCGAGCTTGGCCAGGATGCGCTCCTTGGGCATGTAGCCCACCAAACGCTCGGCCTCGCGGCCGTTCTTGAACAGGATGAGCGTCGGGATGCTGCGCACCCCGAACTGGAAGGCCGAATTCTGGTTCGCGTCGATATCGAGCTTGCCGACCTTCAACTGCCCGACGGTCTCGCCCGCGATCTCCTCGACCACGGGGCCGAGCATCTTGCACGGTCCGCACCACTCGGCCCAGAAATCGACCAGGACCGGCAGGTCCGACTTCAGGACCTCGGCCTCGAAGTCGGCATCGGTGACGACGACACTGTTGTGACCCATGTTCTTCCCATTCTCCTCACGCGGGGGCCCGATTCTCGGTGCCCGGTCTTGGCCGATAGCACTGCTCTCGGCCGCCGCCACTTCTTGGCCGCGGCTCCGAGGGCCGCCTACAATCCCCACCTTCTGCAACGTGGGAGGTCGGCGATGCCCTTGACCAGCGATGAGCGCTACCAACTCTACCATTATATGCGCCAGAGCCGAGCGATCGAAGATGCCGCGTGGGCCCTCGCGGGCCAGGGGCGCCTGGTCGGGCGCTTGTACACCGGGCACGGCCAGGAAGCCATCCCGGTCGGCTGCGCCTTCGCCCTTGCCGACGGCGACGTGATCGCCCCGATGTACCGCGACATGGGCGCCCACCTGGTCCGGGGGATCCGACCGGTCGAGGTCTTCGCCCAGTACATGGGCAAGCGCGACAGCTCGAACGGCGGCACGGATTCCGGACTTCACATGGGCGACATGGCGCGGGGCATCGTTGGCATGATCTCTGTCCTCCCGGACTCCCTGCCCGTTACGGTCGGCGTGGCGCTGGCCTTCAAGCTGCGCCGCGAGCCCCGCGTGGCGATGACGTTCTTCGGCGAGGGTTCGACCTCGACAGGCGCCTGGCACGAGGCGCTGAACATGGCCGCCGTCCTCAAAGTGCCCGCGGTATTGGTGTGCGAAAACAACCAATGGGCCCTTTCGACCCCCACGGAGCGCGAGTACGCCGCCGGCTCGATCGCCGACCGCGCGCACGGCTACGGCCTTCCCGGCGTCCGCGTGGACGGCAACGACGTCGAAGCGGTGTACGAAGCGGCCCGGGCGGCCGTCGCCCGCGCCCGCATCGGCGAGGGTCCGACGCTGATCGAGTGCATGACGTTCCGGATGCGAGGCCACTCGATCATCGACCCGGCGGACTACGTGCCGGCGGCACAGCGCGAGGCCTGGGCCGCCCGCGACCCGCTCGCCCGCCAGTTCGAACGCCTCGTCGCGGCCGGTCTGTGGGACGACGCGCGGGAGGCCGCACTCGTCGAGTCGTTCCGGGTCGAGATCGACGACGCGATCGACGTCGCCGCCGCGCTCGAGGATCCGCGGCCCGAGGACGTCGGGGCGGGCGTGTGGGCGACGACCGACGCGCCGGCGACACGGCTCCCGGCAGCCGCACTGGCGGAGCTGGTCGACCAGGGCTACCCGGACGACTTCCGGGTACCCCGACCGATGTCGCCCCCCCCCGCCGACGTCCTCGCGATGCCGGCACACGCCGCGGCCGGCGCGGATCGCGAGCGGAACGATGCGTGAACTCACCTACCTCGAGGCGATCCGCGAAGCGCTGCACGACGAGATGACGCGCGATCCGCGCGTCTTCCTGCTCGGCGAGGACATCGCCGGCTACGGCGGGGTCTACAAGGCGACGGACGGCTTCGTCGACGCGTTCGGCGCCGACCGCGTCGTCGACACGCCGATCAGCGAGAACGCGATCATCGGGGCGGCGACGGGCGCGGCGATCATGGGTATGCGCCCGATCGCGGAGATCCAGTTCGCGGACTTCATCGCCTGCGCCTTTGACCCGCTGGTGAACATGGCCTCGACGATCCACTACCGCTGGGGCCAGCCCGTGCCCCTCGTCGTGCGGATGCCGGCCGGCGCCACGTGGGCCGGGGCCGGGCCGTTCCACTCGCAGAGCATGGAGGCTTGGTTCGCCCAGGTGCCGGGGCTGAAGATCGTCATGCCGCACACGCCCGCCGACGCCAAGGGACTGCTCCTGGCCGCGATCCGCGACCCGAACCCGGTCCTCTTCCTGGAACAGAAGTACCTCTACCGTCGCCTCAAGGGCCCGGTCCCGGAGGGCGACTACACCGTTCCGCTCGGCCAGGCCGCCATCGCCCGACCCGGCCGCGACGCGACCGTCATCGCATATGGAACGATGGCGCACAAGGCGCTCGAGGCAGCCGCGCTCGTCGCCGCAGACGACATCGACGTCGAGGTGATCGACCTCAGGACGATCGTGCCGTGGGACCGCGAGGCGGTGCTGGCCTCGGTCGCCAAGACGGGCCGCGCGCTCGTCGTGTACGAGGCCCATCGCACCGCCGGCTTCGGCGCCGAGATCGCGGCCGAGATCGCCGAGGCGGCCTTCACGGACCTCGACGCGCCCGTGCAGCGGCTGGCCGGCCTCGACACGCCGATCCCGGCCCATCCGATGCTCGAAGCGGCGTACCTGCCCGACGAACACGCGATCGCCGCCGCGCTGCGCGCGCTCGTGGCCTGGTGAGCGCGCCCCGACGCGGTCGGCGACGGCCTGCGCGGAGCATCGCGTGATGCACGGCGCGGTATACGGTGCCACCGGATACACCGGGAGCGAGCTGATCGGCCTGCTCGTCCGCCATCCGGGCGTCGAGCTGCGCTTCGCGGTGTCGTCGTCCGGCGCCGGCCGATCGCTGGCCGACGTGGTGCCGGGCGCACCCGACGTTCCGCTCGTCGCCGCTGATGCCGTGCTCACCGACGGCCTCGACGTCGCGTTCCTGTGCCTGCCACACGGCGCCGCTGCGGAGACGGCGCTGCGCCTGCTGGACGCCGGGGTACGCGTGATCGATCTGAGCGCCGACTTCCGGCTGCCGGACGCCGACCTGTACGCCGCGTGGTACAACCGCGCCCACCCGTCGCCTGCGCACCTCGCCGGTGCGGTGTACGGCCTCACGGAGCACGCCCGCGGCGCCCTCCCGCGCGCGTCCCTCGTCGCCAACCCCGGCTGCTACCCGACGAGCGTACTCCTGCCGCTCGTGCCGCTCGTCCGGGCGGGCGCCGTCGCGACGGGCGCGGTCATCGTTGCCGACAGCAAGTCCGGCATCTCCGGCGCCGGCCGCGTACCGCTCCTCCACACGAGCTTCGTCGAGGTCGCCGGCAACTTCAAGGCCTACAGCGTGGGCCGCAGCCATCGCCATCTGCCGGAGATGGAGGTGCAGCTGGCGCGTCTGGTCGGACGATCGATCGCCCCGCCGCCGCTCATCTTCACACCCCACCTCCTGCCCGTCCCGCGCGGCATCCTGTCCACGCTGTACGTGCCGCTGGCGCCCGGCTTCGATCTCGCCGCCGTCCGAACCGCGCTGACGGACGCCTACGCCGCCGAGCCATTCGTCACCGTGCTGCCGCCGGGTGAACAGGTGCAGCTCGCCCACGTCGTGCGAACGAACCGTTGCGCGATCAGCCTGGAGGTCTGTCAACCGCCCGACAGCGCGGCGATGCTGATCGTCACGAGCGCGATCGACAATCTGGTGAAGGGCGCGGCGGGGCAGGCGGTGCAGAACATGAACGCGGTGTTCGGGCTGCCCGAGACGACGGGGCTGCTGGGGTGAGCGGCCCCCCGATCGACGTCGTCAAGGTCGGGGGGCACGAGCTCGACGATCCGGCGTTCGTCGCCGGCCTCGCGCGGGCCGTGGCCGCGCTCCGCGCCGCCGGTCGCGCCGTCGTCGTCGTGCACGGCGGCGGGCGGGCGATCGCCGATCTCCAGAACAAGCTCGGCCTCGCCGTGCACATCATCGACGGCCTGCGCGTCACGGACGACGACGGCCTCGACGTGGCCGAGATGGTGCTCTCCGGCTTGGCGAACAAGCGCCTCGTGGCCGCCTTCCTCGCCGCCGGCCTGGACGCCCTTGGATTGAGCGGCGTCGACCGCGGCCTGCTGCGCTGCCGCAAGCGGCCTCATCCCACCGCCGACCTCGGACGCGTCGGCGAGGTGACGGCCGTCCGCACCGCCGTACTGCACGCCCTGCTGGCCGACGGCGTCGTGCCGATCGTGTCACCGATCTCGCTCGGTCCGGACGATCGGAGCTGGAACGTGAACGCCGACGACGCCGCCGCCGCGATCGCCGGCGCCCTCGGCGCCGCGCGGCTGGCGCTGGTGTCCAACGTGCCCGGCGTCCGACTGGGCGACGCCGTCGCAGCGCGGCTCGATGCGACCGACGCCGAGGCAGCCATTGCGGAGGGTGCGATCAGCGGCGGCATGGTGCCCAAGGTCCGGGCAGCGCTCGCAGCGGTCGGGTCGGGCGTCGGCGAAGCGCGCATCGTCGACCTCGCGGGCTGGGCCGCCGGCGGCGGAACCGCCATCGTCGCGACGGAGGCCGTCGGCACCCGCGGCGACGCCGTCGTGCGTCCGGCGGAGCCGCACGATGTGGCGGCGATCGCCGCCCTCGTGGCCGAGTTCGCGCGGCGCGGCGACGTCCTGCCGCGGCCGGCGGCAGCCATCCGCGTGACGCTGCGGGACTGGGTCGTCGGCGTGGCGGACGGCGACGTCGTGGCGTGCGGCGCGCTGTTCCGCTACGGCACCGGGCTGGCCGAGGTGCGGACGACGATCGTCACCGACGCGTGGCAGGGCACCGGGCTCGGGCGGCGGATCGTCGAGGCCGTCATCGGCATGGCGGCGGACCGCGGCATCGAGACCGTCTTCACGTTGACGCGCCGCGCGCCGTTCTTCGAGCGGCTCGGCTTCGGGGCTGCAGACAAGGCGGACTTCCCGGAGAAGGTCTGGAAGGACTGCCGCACCTGTCCGCTGATCGATGCTTGCGACGAGACCGCGCTGCGGCTCGACGTCATCCACGCGCGCATCGCGGATGCGCCGTTGCCAAGGAGGCTTCCGATGTCCAAGCGAACCCATGTCAACCGCGTCGTTCTCGCCTACTCCGGCGGGCTGGACACCAGCGTCATCGTGCCGTGGTTGCGCGAGGAGTACGGCTGCGAGGTCGTCTGCTTCTGCGCCGACCTCGGGCAGGGCGAGGAGCTCGAGGGCCTGCGCGACAAGGCGCTGGCCAGCGGTGCCGCCGACTGCATCATCGAGGATCTGCGCGACGAGTTCGCCCGCGACTTCCTCTTCCCGATGCTGCAGGCCGGAGCGGTGTACGAGCGGCAGTACCTGCTCGGCACGGCGATCGCCCGTCCCCTCATCGCCAAGTGGCAGGTGGCGGTGGCCGAGGCCGTCGGTGCCGACGCGGTGGCGCATGGCTGCACGGGCAAGGGGAACGATCAGGTGCGCTTCGAGCTGACCTTCCAGGCGCTCAACCCGACGCTGCACGTCATCGCGCCGTGGCGCGAGTGGCACATCCGCAGCCGCGAGGACGCCCTGGCCTACGCCGACGCGCACGGCGTGCCGATCGCCAGCCGCGAGAAGTCCGTCTACAGCCGCGACCGCAACCTCTGGCACATCTCGCACGAGGGCGGCCGGCTCGAAGATCCGCGGCTCGAGCCCGAGGCCGACATGTTCCTCTGGACGGTCGATCCGCGCCGCGCACCGGACACGCCCGAGGAGGTCGAGATCGGCTTCGACGCCGGCGTGCCGGTCACGATCGACGGTGAGCGGATGGCGCCGGCCGCGCTGATCGCCCGCCTGAACGACCTCGGGGCGCGGCACGGCGTCGGCCGGGTCGACATCGTCGAGAACCGGCTCGTCGGGATGAAGTCGCGCGGCGTCTACGAGACGCCCGGCGGGACGCTCCTCTATGCGGCGCACCGCGAGATCGAGTCCTTGTGCCTCGACCGCGACACGGCGCACTACAAGGAGCAGCTGGCCGGGCGCTACGCCGAGCTCGTCTACTTCGGGCAGTGGTACCACCCGCTGCGGGAAGGCGTGCAGGCGTTCATCGCCCGCACCCAGGAGTCCGTCACCGGCTGGGCGCGGCTGCGGCTCTTCAAGGGCACGGCGACGGTCATCGGCCGCTACAGCCCGCACAGCCTCTACCGCGAGGACTTCGCCACGTTCGGCCGCGACGACGTCTACGACCAGACGGACGCCGCCGGATTCATCCACCTCTTCGGCCTGCCGATGAAGACGCGGGCGATGATGGAGGTCTCGGGCGGCGGCAGGACACGCTACGCCGCGCCGGACTACTCGCAGTTCAAGCGCGACTGATCGCCATCGTCATGTCGAAAATCGGCGGCAGCTTCGTTCATCTCGACGGCGACGTCACGACGCCGCTCGGCTTCCGCGCCGCCGCCGCCACGTGCGGCCTGAAGGCCTCCGGCGCGCCGGACATCGCCCTCGTCGTCAGCGACGTCGAAGCCAGCGCCGCCGGCATGTTCACCCAAAACGCCTTCGCCGCCGCCCCCGTCCGCCTGGACCGCACGACGCTGCGTGCCAGCGGCGGCCGGGCGCGTGCCGTTATCGCCAACAGCGGCAATGCGAACGCCGTCACCGGGCCGGCGGGCGACGCGGCGGCGGCGGCGATGCAGCGGGCGGCCGCGTCGGCCCTCGCCTGCCCGCCCGAGCACGTGCTCGTCCTCTCGACCGGCGTCATCGGCGTGCCGCTCGACATCGCCAAGGTCGAACGCGGCATCGCGCAGGCGCAAGATGCGCTGACGAACGACGCGCTGTCCGGTGACGGCGGGCGGGCCGCGGCAAGGGCGATCATGACGACGGACACGCGGCCGAAAACCGCAGCGCGGCGGGTCCGGCTGTCGGGGGGCGACGTCCTCGTCGGCGGCATGGCCAAGGGGGCCGGGATGATCCACCCCGACATGGCGACGATGCTGGCCGTCCTGACGACGGACCTCCACCGGGCGCCGGCCGACCTGGCCGCCGACCTGGCCGCGGCCGTCGGCGTCTCGTTCAACCGGATCTCGATCGACGGCGACACGAGCACGAACGACAGCGTGATCCTGCTCGCCAACGGCGCATCGGGCGTGGTGGTCGCCGACGCCGAAATCGACGTCGTGACCACCGCCGACGTCGTGACATGGCGCGCCGCGCTCGACGACCTCTGCCAGGACCTCGCGCGCCAGATCGTCCGCGACGGGGAGGGCGTCCGCAAGCTGGCCGTCATCGTCGTAACCGGGGCGGCGGACGACGATGGCGCGCGGCGGGTGGCGAACGCCGTCGCCACATCCCCCCTGGTGAAGACGGCCTTTGCCGGCGGCGACCCGAACTGGGGCCGGATCGTCGCGGCCGCGGGGCGAGCCGGCGTCGCCGTCGATCCGGCGCGCGTCAGCCTGACGCTGGCGCCGGGCGAGCACGACGTCGATGGTGCATCCGCGCCCGTGATCGTCTTGGCGCACGGGCTGCCGACGGGATTCGACGAGGCAGCAGCCGCCGCCCTCCTCGCCGACAATGCGTTCCGCGTCCTTCTCGACCTCGGGCTGGGCGACGGGACGGCGACGGTGTGGACGGGGGATCTGACCGAGGAGTACGTGCGGATCAACGCCGACTATCGGACGTGATCACGCGGGCCTGCGGCGAACGGACCGCGCAAGTCATCGTCGGGCGGCGCGTGTAGGGGCACGGCATGCCGTGCCCATCGTCGGTCCCGCGAGGTCCGTTGGATCGCGTTGTTCGCCGGACAGGGCACGGCATGCCGTGCCCCTACCGACGTCCGATTGATGCGCCGCCGTCCTTGTCGCCCCACGCCGCCACAACCGCCCTCGCCACCGCCAACTGCCGCGCCACCGCCGCCGGCGCCGTACCACCCTCGGCCGATCGGGCGTCGAGCGCCGCCGACCAGTCGAGGGCCGCGATGTCGTCCGGTTCGAACGCCGCGTCGAGGGCGACGAGGTCGGCGGCGGGGAGCGCCGTGAGCGCGACGCCGCGATCCTCGGCCAGGCGGACGGCGCGGCCGGCGAGGGCGTGGGCCCGGCGGAACGGGATGCCGCGGCGGACGAGGTGGTCCGCGAGGTCGGTCGCGAGCATCGCCGGGTCGAGCTGGGCCGCCATCCGCGCCGGGTCGACCCGCAGCGTCGCGACGAGGCCGGCGAGCACCGGCAGCAGCGCGTCCAACGTGTCGAAGGCGTCGAACACGGGCTCCTTGTCCTCCTGCAGGTCCTTGTCGTAGGCCGAGGGGAGCCCTTTCAGCGTCGCGAGCAGCGCTGTGACGTGGCCGATCAGGCGGCCGGCCTTGCCGCGCGCCAGCTCGAGCGGGTCCGGGTTCTTCTTCTGGGGCATCAAGCTCGAGCCGGTCGAGAACCGATCGTCGAGGGCGATGAAGCCGAAGGCGGGCGTGGCGAAGAGGATGAGCGGCTCGGCCAGGCGGCTGAGGTGGATGCCGGTGAGAGCAGCGGCGAACAGGAACTCAGCCGCGAAGTCGCGATCCGCGACGGCATCGAGGCTGTTCGGCGTGACGGCGCGGAAGCCGAGGTCCGCGGCGAGCGCGGCGCGGTCGATTCCGAAGGCGGTGCCGGCCAGCGCGGCGGCGCCGAGCGGCAGAACGGCGGCCGAGGCGCGGACCTGATTCAGGCGGTCGCGGTCGCGGGCCAGCGGCCAGACGTGGGCGAGCAGCCAGTGGGCCCACGTGATCGGCTGCGCCGGCTGGAGGTGGGTGAACCCGGGCATCAACGTCGCGCCATGCGGTGTAGCGGCTTCGACGAGGGCGGAGGCGAGCTGGCCGGTGGCGTCGACGAGGCGGTCGCAGGCGGTCATGACCCACAGGCGGAGGTCGGTCGCCACCTGATCGTTCCGGCTGCGGCCGGTGTGAAGCTTGCCGGCGACCGGCCCGGCGAGCTCGCCCAGCCGCCGTTCGACCGCGGAGTGGATGTCCTCGTCGGCCTCGGCGAAGGCGAACGCGCCGCACCGGAACTCGTCGGCGACGGCCTGCAGTCCGGCGTCGAGCGCCGCGGCCTCGTCGCCGGTCAGCACGCCGGCCCGCGCGAGCGCGTGCGCCCAGGCCCGGCTGCCGGCGACATCCTCGGCCCACAGCCGCCGGTCGAACGGCAGGCTGCGGTTCAGCGCGTGCGCGGCCGGGTCGAGCAAGCCGGCGAATCGGCCTCCCCAGAGCATGGCGATCGTCCTTCCGTATGGCGAGCGAATGCAGCGATGACCCGGCAATGCTTGGAACCGCGTCGCACGAGAATGATAATCCGCTGCCCAGCTTGAGGTGCCCGATGACCCCTTCCGACCAGGACGTTCCCTCGCGCCGCCCGGGCGACGGCCCGACCGCTCTCCTCGCCGTCGACCGCGCCGCCGTCCTCCAGAACTACGCCCGCCCTGGCATCGTCTTCACGCACGGCGAGGGCGCGTGGCTGTACGCGGACGATGGCCGGCGCTTCCTCGACTTCAACGCCGGGATCGCGGTCAGCGCGCTCGGGCACGGGGACGCCGAGCTGGCGCAGGCGATCGCCGACCAGGCCGGGCGGCTCATCCATACGAGCAACCTCTACCACACCGCACCCTACATCCGGCTGGCCGGGCAGCTCGTCGCCCGCTCGTTCGCCGACCGGGTGTACTTCGGCAACTCCGGCGCCGAGGCGGTCGAGGCGGCGCTGAAGTTCGCGCGCCTGTACGCCCGGAAGACGCACGGTGAGATGCCGGCCCCGGATGGGTGGTCCGACCTCGTCGATGTCGATGACGCGGCGACGTCGAGTTGGCCGCGCAAGTGGCGGACCGTCGCCTTCGACCACGCCTTCCACGGCCGGACGATGGGCGCGCTGTCGCTGACGCACAAGGCGGCCTACCGCGCCCCGTTCGCCCCGCTGCTCCCGGGCGTCGTGTTCGCGCCGTTCAACGACGTCGCGGCGGCGGAGGCGGCGATCGACGAGACGACGATGGCGGTCGTCGTCGAGCCGATCCAGGGCGAGGGCGGCTACGTGCCGGCGACGCTGCCGTTCCTGCACGCCCTCCGGGCGCGGTGCGATGCCGTCGGCGCGCTGCTCATCCTCGATGAGATCCAGTGCGGCCTCGGGCGCACCGGCCATCTCTTCGCGCACGAGATGTACGGCGTGCGGCCGGACATCCTCTGCCTGGCCAAACCGCTGGCGGGCGGCCTGCCGATCGGTGCCGTGCTCATGACGCAGGCGGTGGCCGACTGCGTCGGTGTCGGCGAGCACGGCAGCACGTTCGCCGGCGGCCCGCTCGTCTGCCGCGCGGCCGAGGTCGTGCTGGACCGCGTCAGCGATCCCGCGTTCCTGGCCGCCGTCCAAGCCCGCAGCGATCACCTCGTCCGCGCCCTGCTCGCCCTCGACAGCCCGCACATCGTCGACATCCGGGGCGCGGGGTTGATGATCGGCGTCGAGCTCGATCTGGCGGTGAAGCCGATCGTCGACGCCGCCCGCGACGACGGTGTCCTGCTCATCGGTGCGGGCGAGCGCGTGCTCCGGCTCTGCCCGCCGCTGATCGTGGACGAGGCGCAGATCGACGTGGCCGTGGATGCCATCGGGCGGGCGATCGCGCACGCCGCGGAGCGCTCCGGGGCGCCCGGTTGACCCGCTGCGAGTTGCCTTCAGCCGGCCGATGCCTACGATGAGCGGCCAGCCCCGACGAACCGTGCCCCCGAAGGAGCCTTCCGGTGACGACACCCGACACGCTTGCCGCCCGCTGTGACGCCCACATCGCCGCGCACAGCCTGCTGCAGCACCCGTTCTATCAAGCATGGAGCGACGGCACGCTGCCCGTCGCCGCCCTGACCGACTACGCCCGCGAGTACGGCGCGTTCATCGGCCGGATCGCCGATGGATGGCGTTCGGTCGGCGAGCCCGACATTGCCGCCGTCGAGATCGGCCACGCGCGTGTCTGGGCGACAACGTTCGCCGACGGCCTCGGCACCGCGGTCACGGCGCCCGAAGTCCGTGCCGTGCAGGCGCTCTGCGCCACCGCCGACGCGCTCTTCACGGATCGCGTGACCGCCCTCGGCGCGCTGTACGCCTTCGAGGCGCAGCAGCCGGCCACCGCCCGCAGCAAGCGCGCCGGCCTCGCCACGCACTACAGCGCGTTGCCGGCGAGCTGCGAGACGTACTTCCGGCTGCACGAGGACGACGACCACGAGCCGGCGCTGCTGGCGGCCGGGCTGAACGCGCTGCCGGCCGAGGACATGGCCAGGGCCGAAGCGGCGTGCGCGCAGATGTCCGTCGCGCTGTGGGACGCGTTGTCCGGGCTCCACGCGCCGCATGCCGCGGCGTGCATGACGAACTAGTAGACCGTCACTTGACGATCTGCGGATGACGGTGCGTGCGTCGCAATCCACCGGCAGCTGAAGCTGGCCGGCTGCAGGCGTCCCTGACGGGCCGCCATGGTGCCCGCCTTCGCGGGCACCCAGAAGTCCGAAGCGCCCGCGAAGGCGGGCGCAATGGCCGAAGGCCACCAGCCGGCCAGCTTCAGCTGCCGGTGGTTCGTCGTCCGCAAATCGAGATGTGACGGGGTACGAGCAGTCCGCCGAAGGACCGGGTTGATCGGCCGCGTTGCGGCCGTCGCGACGATTGCACGGTGTGGGTAGGGGCGCGCGGCTGTGCGCCCCTACCCATCGGCAACTCCACATCGTGGCACCCTCGTGGATCGAGGAGGAGTCGATGTCGGATGGATCGATGGGCGAATCGGCGGCCGGCCGGCCGCGTGATCGCCGCGCGCTCGTCCTGTTCGCCCTGGCGATTGCCGTCTACCTGATCACCCGCCTGTACGCCCTCGATCGCTTCCCGATTTTCTTCCATGCCGACGAGGCCTTCGGGCCGTTGACGGCCGCGAGCCTGCTGACGAACGGCCTGAGCGACGCCTACCAGCGCCTGCTGCCCGTCTACTTCGAGCCGGCGCCCAACCGCTGGATGCCGATCGGCACGGTGTACGCCCACCTGCTGACCGTCGCCCTGTTCGGCAAGAGCATCATCGCCACGCGCGCCACGACGGCCCTCGTCACCGCGGTCGGCGCGGCCGCCGTGGCATTGGCGCTGCGCGACGGCTTCCACGCGCGGCGCTGGTGGGCCGGCGCGCTCGTCCTCGGCGCGATGCCGACGTGGTTCCTCCACAGCCGCACCGGCTTCGAGGCGGCGATGATGACCGCCGCGTTCGCCGTCTTCCTGTGGACGTACCTGCGTTACCGACGGGACGGCGGGCGCTTCTGGTCGTGCGCCGCCGTCACCGCCGGCGCGGCCACGTTCTACGCCTACTCCAACGGCCAGTCCCTGATGGCCGTCCTCGGCATCCTGCTGCTCCTCGTCGACGGGCGCTTCCACTGGTCCCAGCGGCGCGCCCTCGGGCCCGCCCTGGCGCTCGGCCTCGTCCTCCTCATCCCGTTCGCGCGCTTCCGCGTCGCGCATCCCGGCGCCGAGATCGAGCACCTGCGGGCGATCGACAGCTACATCGTCGACCCCGCCGCGTCCGCAGGCGACAAGGCGCTCGGCTTCGCCCGGCGCTACGCCTTCGGCCTTCACCCGCGCTTCTGGTTCATCAGCCACGACGTCGACAACCCCCTCCACTGGGCCGAGGAGCGCTGGCCGACGATCCGGCCGGCGCTCATGCTCGGCGGCAACCTCGACATCGAGCGCCATCGCTACCGCGGCCGCGGTCACATCGCGCTGTGGATGCTGCCGTTCTTGGTCGTCGGGCTCGTCGGTGCGCTCCGCCGCTGGCGGTCGCCGGCCCATCGCACCGTGCTCCTCGCCGTGCTGGCCACCCCCTTCGGCGCCGCGACGGCGGGCGTCGGCGTCACGCGCGTCCTGGCCTTCGTCGTGCCGGCGGCGGTACTGATCACGTTGGGGATCGAAGCGGTCATCGACGTCGCCGGGCGATGGCTCGCGCGCGAGCGCGCGTCGACGCGGGGATGGGCGTCGTCGTTGGCCGTGCTGGCGGCGCGTTGGCGTTCCCGGGCGCCCGGCGTCGTGACCGGGTTGTGCTTCATCGCCCTCGCCGGCGCCAACGTCGAGCTGCTGACGACGGCGCTGCGCACCGGCGACCGGTGGTACGACGACTACGGTCTGTACGGAATGCAGTGGGGGGCCGCGCAGCTGTTCGACGACGTGATCCCGTCGCTGTTGGCGGCGGACCCGGACGCACAGGTGCTCGTGACCTCGGACTGGGCGAACGCCGCGGACCGCCTGCCCTACTTCTTCCTCGACTTCGAACAGACGCGCCGGGTCCGGTCCCGCAGCGTCTCGGATCCGCTCACGCGCCTGATCGAGCTGTCGGACGACGAGATCTGGATCGTCACGGATCACGAACTGGACGGCGTCCGCAAGAGCGGCAAGTTCGCCCCGCCCGAGATCGTGCGCACGCTGAACTGGCCGGACGGGCGGCCCGGCTTCCACGCCGTGCGGCTGCGCTACGCAGCGGGCGTCGACAAGGTGTTCGCCGCCGAGCGGGCCGAGCGGCGCAAGCTCGTCGAGGCTGCCGTCGTCCTCGACGGCCAGAACGTGGTCGTCCGCCACTCCGTGTCCGACATGGGCTCGCCGGCCGAGCTCTTCGACGGCGATCCGAGCACGTTGCTGCGCGGGATGGAGGCGAACCCGCTCATCATCGAGATGGCATTCCCGACGCCCCGCGCCTTGACCGGCATCGCCGCCCACTTCGCCCACATGCCGTTCACGTGGTCGGCCGACCTCTTCGCCCCGGACGCCGACGAACCGGTGACCTATGCGCAGACGGTGACCGACGTCCCGGACGGCGACGCGCACGGGGACCTCGCATTCGATGCGGGGCCGGCCGCGGTGTCGCGGCTGAAGCTGACGATCCACCAGGACGACCTCGAGGACGAGGCGCACATCCACGTGCGGGAGCTGACGCTACGCTGACCAGCCTTCGATCAGCGCTGTCACCGTCGTCCTCGGATCCACCGCCCGCGCCACCGCTCCCATCACCGCGACGCCCGCCGCCCCCGCCGCCCGGCACGCCGCGACGTCGTCGGGCGTCGTGATGCCGCCGAGCGCAAGGACGGGAATGTCGACAGCCTTCGCGATGGCTTCGAGTTCCGCGACGCCCAGCGCCGGTCCATACCCCGGCTTGCCGGCCGAGGCGAACACCGGGCTGAGCGTCGCATGGTCGGCGCCGGCCGCGGCGGCTCGTTCGGCCTCCCGACGGTCGTGCGCGCTCACGCCGACGAGCGCGTCCGGTCCGAGCGCCGCCCGCACCGCCGCAACGTCGCCGTCACGCGGCAGGTGCACGCCGTCGGCGGCGGATGCGCGGGCGATGCGCGCGGCGGCCACGGCGTCGGCAACGCCGGCGACGAGGATCGTCGCACCGAACGGCTTCGCCAGCGCCACGATGTCGGCGACGAGGTCGGCCAAGTCCGCAGGTGCGAGGTCCTTCTCCCGCACGGCGAACCAGCGGCAGCCGCCCGCGAGGGCCGCCGCGACGACGGCGGGCAGCGGCAGGACCGAGGCGCGCCGATCGGTGACGACGAGCAGCGGGGGTGTCGGCAGCGGCGCAGTCGAACGACGGTGGGTCGGGCTACTTCGCACGGAACGCGGCGGCCACCAAGTCCGGCGGAAAGTACCCGCCGACGCGCTGGCCCTCGGCATAGCGATAGACCGCGGCGGTGTAGATGCCCTGCAGCGCACCCTGGACCAAGCCGATGAGGAGGATCGCCAGCACGAAGATCACGACGGCGGCGATGATCATCACCACCGACTCCGTGGCGGCGGCACCGATGATCGCGATCACGCCGACCGGGATCGCCACCAGATAGGCCAGCCCGAACACGAAGCCCATCCCGAGCCCGCCCGCCAGCTGTTCGCCCCAGGTCTGCTTGAGCAGCGCCGTGCTGCGCTTCACCGCGGCCATCGGGCCGAGGCCCTCGTTCACCAGGACGGGCACGACGAGTGCGGTCGCGATCGTCCAGCCCAGGCCGCCGAAGCGCGAGATCGTCTGTCCGGCGCGCCCGCCGCGATCGGCCAGCACCTTGAGCGCCACGCCGACGGTGGCCGCCATCGCGGCGTAGCCCAGGATGTGGGCGAGGTGACTGCTTGCGACGCGGAAGCCGTCCGACACGGTCGGATCGCCGCCGTCGAGGCGGATCATCGCAGCGCCGACGAGGGCCGAGTTGAAGTAGAAGATCACGACATACTGCACGAGGTAGAACGCGAATAGGAAGAGGTAGCCGCCGATGCTGCGGTCGGCGTTGCGCTCCATCACCTGCTGCCCGAACCCGGTGATCCAGGCCGGCACGAAGAAGCTGGCGGAGACGATGAGCGCCGCGATGCTCGAGACGATCGGAAAGACGAGCAGCTCCTTGTCGGCCCGCAGCACGGCGGCGCTGGCCTTGACGAGCTGCCAGCTGTTGGTCAGACGTTGCATCATGGTGGGCCTCCTGGGCGGGGGTGCGGTTGTACGAGCCGCGCCAACAGTTTACGCCAAGGATTCGGAATCATTCGTAGGGGCGACGCATGCGTCGCCCACACGCCGCCCACACGCCGCCCACCCCGCGAATTCCCCAACGAACTCCCCAACAACCTACCCAACATCCAACATCCCCTCCACCGGGCTCGACGCCTTCGCATACAACCGCCGCGGAATCCGCCCCGCCCCATGCGCCAGCCGCCCCGCCTCGAGCGCAAGGCGCATGGCGCGGGCCATCGCCACGGGATCGCGCGCGCCGGCGACGGCGCTGTTCAGCAGGATGCCGTCGTAGCCGAGCTCCATCGCCAGCGCCGCGTCGGACGCCGTGCCGACGCCGGCGTCGACGATCAGCGGCACATCGAGCAGCTCGCGGATGATCCGCAGGTTGTACGGGTTCGTCAGCCCCATCCCGCTGCCGATCGGCGCGCCGAGCGGCATGACGGCGGCGCAGCCCAGATCGGCCAGCTTGCGGCACGTGACGGGATCGTCGTTGCAGTACGGCAGGACGATGAAGCCGTCGCGGACGAGCTCGGCGGCCGCCTGGAGCAGCTGCTCGACGTCCGGGAACAGCGTCTCGTCGTCGCCGATGACCTCGAGCTTCACCCACTCCGTCTGAAGTGCCTCGCGCGCGAGCTGGGCCGTGAGGACCGCCTCGCGGGCGGTGTAGCAGCCGGCGGTGTTCGGCAGGAGGTGGTAGCGCCCGCCGAGGACGTCGAACAGCCCCTCGCCGCCGCCGTCCAGCTTCACGCGCCGCATGGACACCGTGACGATCTCGGCGCCGCTCGCCGCAATCGCATCCAGCATGACCTGCTGGTTGGGGTAGCGCGACGTGCCGATGAGCAGGCGGGACGTGAAGGTCCTGCCGGCGATGACGAGGGGATCGACGTCGACAGCGATCGGCGGCGGCACCGTGGACGGAACCGTCATCAGCCGCCCGCGATCGCGTGCAGCACCTCGACGCGGTCGCCCGGCGCGACGTGCGTCGTGGCCCACGCCGAACGCGGCACGACGCGGTCGTTGACGGCGACGGCGATGCCGGGGCGGGTGGGGTCGGCGCCGGTGGCGGCGGCGAGGCTGGCCAGGAGGGCGTCGAGCGTATCGCCGGGGTGGTGGGGGACAGGGATGCCGTTGACCTGGACCGTGGTCATGGTCGTCGTCCCTGTAGTGGTCGCAGTCGCGATCATCTCGGCCACAGCAAGCCTACCCTTGACGCGGAAGCACCGGCGCAGCAGCGAGACCGTTCTTCTTGGCCAGCTTGGCGGCCTTCTTTTCCTTGGCCGTCAGTGCCGGCTGCTTCTTGGCTTCTTTGGTGGTCGGCGTGGCTTTGCCCATGGTTCTCTGCTCCTCGTGTGCACCGGTGAACGCGTGTGCGCATTGCAGCATAGCGCACTTTGGCGTGGCGCCATCATCGCGCACGATCGCCCGACGCCCCGGATCGATTGACACCCCGTCCCCCCCCTGGTAACGTCGTCGCGCCGGGTGGGGACCCGGCATCGCACGCATGACGACGTCGTTCGCGACAGGAGGTGGCTGTGGGCCGGGTGGCGGTTGTGACCGGAGGTACGCGCGGGATCGGGCGCGCGATCAGTGTGGCGTTGACGGAGGCCGGGCACACCGTGGCGGCCGTGTACCACGGCAACGATGCGGCCGCCGCCGCGTTCACGGCCGAGACCGGCATCGCGACGTACAAGTGGGACGTGGCGGACTACGAGGCCTGCCAGGCCGGCATGGCGAAGGTCGCCGCCGACCTCGGACCGGTCGACATCGTTGTGAACAACGCCGGCATCACGCGCGACGGCACGTTGATGAAGATGTCGCACGACGACTGGGACCGCGTGATCGCCACAAACCTCGGCTCGTGCTTCAACATGGCCAAGGCCGCCTTCCCGGGGATGGTCGAGCGCAAGTTCGGCCGGATCGTGAACATCGGCTCGATCAACGGGCAGGCCGGGCAGTACGGGCAGGTGAACTACGCCGCCGCCAAGAGCGGCATTCACGGCTTCACGAAAGCGCTGGCCCAGGAGGGCGCGCGCCACGGGATCACCGTGAACGCGATCGCGCCGGGCTACATCGACACGGACATGGTGGCCGCCGTGCCGCCGCCCGTGCTCGAGAAGATCATCGCCAAGATCCCGGCCGGCCGCCTCGGCAAGGCCGAGGAGATCGCCCGCGGCGTCGTGTTCCTCGTGGCCGAGGACGCCGGCTTCGTCACCGGCGCCACGATGTCGATCAACGGCGGGCAGCACATGTATTAGGGACGGTCTACGGGGCAGGCACGGGGACCTGCCCCTACCGGGCATCGCGGCGTGTGGGCCGGGGCATCGTCGTCGGCGTGCCGGCGCGACGTTGTCGCCAACGTGTCGCGCCCGCGCTTGTCGTCGCCGCTGCGTGTCGGTACGCTCTGCGCATGATCCAAGACCCGCTCGACCTCGCCGCCGACACCACCATCGACCGCTCCGTCGACACTGCCGCCGCCGACCCGCGCGCGGTGCTGCGCCGTGTCTTCGGCTTCGCGGAGTTCCGCGGCCAGCAGCGGGCCGTCATCGACCGCGTCCTCGGCGGCGGCGACGCGCTCGTCGTCATGCCGACGGGCAGCGGGAAGTCGTTGTGCTACCAGCTGCCGGCGCTCGTGCGGCCGGGCATCACCGTCGTCGTCAGCCCGCTGATCGCGCTGATGACGGATCAGGTGACGGCGATGCGGGCGCTGGGCGTGCGCGCCGCGGCGCTGAACTCGTCGCTCGACCTCGGGGCGCAGCGCGGCGTCGAGGCCGCCGTGCGTGCGGGGCGGCTGGACCTCGTGTACGTGGCGCCCGAGCGGCTCGTCACGGAGGGATTCCTCGAACTGCTCTCGTCGACGAGCGTCGCGCTGTTCGCGATCGACGAGGCGCACTGCGTTTCGCAGTGGGGGCACGACTTTCGGCCGGAGTACCTCCAGCTCGACGTCCTGGCCGACCGCTTCCCGGGCGTGCCGCGCATCGCGCTCACCGCCACGGCGGACGGGCCGACGCGGCGCGAGATCGTCCAGCGGCTGCGGCTGGCGGACGCAACCGTCTTCGTGGCCGGCTTCGACCGGCCGAACATCCGCTACCGGGTCTGGCTGAAGGACGATCCGTTCAAGCAGCTGCTGTCGTGCCTGAAGCGCGAGCACGTCGCGCCCGACGGCGGCATCGAGACCGGGATCGTGTACTGCCTGTCGCGCAAGAAGGTCGAGCAGACGGCCGAGCGGCTGAGCGCCGCCGGGATCGCGGCGCTGCCCTACCACGCCGGCCTGGACGCGGCCGATCGCGCGCTGCACCAACGGCACTTCACGCACGACGAGGTGCCGGTCATCGTCGCCACCGTCGCGTTCGGGATGGGGATCGACAAGCCGGACGTGCGGTTCGTGTTCCACGTGGATCCGCCCAAGAGCTTGGAAGCCTACTACCAGGAGACCGGCCGCGCCGGCCGCGACGGCCTGCCCGCCACGGCGACGATGCTCTACGGCATGGCGGACATCGCCCGGCTGCGCTCGATGATCAGCGACGGCGAGGCGGACGAGGCGCGTCAGCGCGTGGAGCACCACAAGCTGAACGCGCTGCTGGGTTTTTGCGAGACCGCCCGCTGCCGCCGCCAGGTCCTTCTCGAGTACTTCGGCGACGCCCCGGCCGAGCCGTGCGGCAACTGCGACACGTGCCTCGAGCCCGTCGACACCTGGGACGGCACCGTCGCGGCGCAGAAGGCGATGTCGGCCATCCTGCGCACCGGCCAGCGCTTCGGCCAGGCGCACGTCGTCGACGTGCTGCGCGGCGAGACGACCGAGAAGGTGGAGCGCTTCGGCCACGATCGGCTCCCGACGTTCGGCGTCGGCGCCGACCTCGACGTCCGCGGCTGGGCGTCCGTCATCCGCCAGCTCGTCGCTGGCGGCCTGATCAGCGTCGACGTCGAAGGCCACGGCAGCCTGCGGCTGACGGACGGCGCGGCAGCGGTGCTGCGCGGTCAGCAGTCGGTGACGCTGCGGCGGGACCCGGCGCCGCAGGCGGGGGCGGCGCGGCGGAATCGGTCGGCGGAGCGATCTCGGTCGCGGGCCGGCATCAGCGGCACCGGCGGCAGTGTGGTCGGCACCGGCCTCAGCACCGGCGGCGGGCTGTTCGACGACGACATCGACGCCCCCCAGGTCGACGAGGTGCTCTTCGCCGCGCTCCGCGCCTGTCGCCTCGGCCTCGCGCGTGAGCAGGCCGTGCCGCCGTACGTGATCTTCCACGACAAGACGCTGCTCGCGATGGCCGCCCGGCGGCCGACGACGACGGCGGCGCTCGGCGGGATCTCGGGCGTCGGGGACGTGAAGCTGGCGCGGTATGGGGAGGCGTTTCTGGATGTGATCCGGGGGCATGTCGATGCCAGCGATGTCGGGGACGGCGGATCGGGCCTGAGCGACGTCGAGTGATGATCGGTGATCTGCGTGCTCGACTGCGCGACCACTTCGAGGGATCTCGTGGCCCATCGCGCGCTGCGACTGTGTGGATCGCCGCCGCCCTCCTCTATCCCCTCGCCCTGACCTGGCTCTACTTCATCGCCCTGGCCGACGTACCGGCGCCGTGGCCCCAGCTGGCCTACGGCCTTGGCAAGGCCGTCCAGTTCGGACCGGCGCTGTGGTGGCTCGCCCGCGTCCGCCCCGACCTCCTCCGCCCCCGCGACCGAACCACGCGCCGCGACCTGGCGGTGGGCGCCGCGTTCGGCGCCGTCGTCGCCCTGGCGCTGTTCGCCGTCTACACCGGCCGCCCGTTCGACCTCCTCGGCCCGTCCGGCCACGCCGCCTTCGCCGCCGCCGCGTCCGACAAGGCCGCTACGCTCGGGATCGCCTCGCCCGTCCGGTTCCTCGTCCTCGGCCTGTTCTACGCCCTCCTCCACAGCGGCCTCGAGGAGGCGTACTGGCGCGGCCTCGTCTTCACCGCCGTCCGCGACCGCACGCGCGCCCGGACAGCCGTCTGGGTGTCGAGCGTCGCGTTCACCCTGCACCACATCGTCCTCGTCACGACGCTTCTCCCCGGCCAACTCCCGCTCGCGCTCCTACTGGCGGCCTGCGTCGGCATCGGCGGCGCGGCGTGGAGCGTCCAGCGATCCGTCACGCGGTCCCTCCTGGGGGCGTGGCTGGGGCACGGGATCGTCGACGCGGCGATCTTCGCGGTGGGGGGGTGGGTGTTGTTCGGGGGCGGTGCGGGCGGGGGGCCGTCGTCGATGGCGGGGATGCGATCGACGACGACGCGGGCGATCACGTGGGCGTCGCCGTATCCGTCGGCGACACGGGTGCCGATCACGCCGCCGTCACCGCACCCGTTCACGACGCGGACGCCCCAGCCGACGATGACGCCGCGTGCGACGGTGGATCCGGCGGTGCCTCTGCCGGTGGCGATGTCGTTGGACGAGGCACGGGGGCGGGTGATGTCGTGGCTGGACTCGGATCACGCGCCGCGGATCATTTCGGCGGACTACGTGCCGGCGACGGCGGTGGCCTTCGAGCGTGACCACGTCGGGGCGTTCGTCGTCGACGATTATTACGGGGGCTGGTGGGAGGATCAGCGTCTGGAGAGGCTTCCAACGACGCTCGTACGCGTCGTCGCCGACGCCGAGCTGCTTGATCTACGTCTAAGCCTGCGGCGGCCTGATCTCGACACGCCGCTGTTCGACGACCCGAACGCAGACCCGGACAGCGAGCGGTGCCGGATCGTGGCGTGGTTCGATGCACTCTCCGGTGAGCGTCTCGGGGTGTCATGGATCGATCGGCCCGGCGATGACGTCCAACCCCTGAATCCGGCGGAGCCGACGGCCGCGATCACCTTCTTCGTCACCGCGCCGCCACAAACGGCCACGCCGATCCCGGCGCTTGCCGCGGCACCGACGCCGGCACCGACCCCCCTCGGCGCGCCTGTTGGGGCCGACAATGTCCCGCTGGCCCTGCGCGACGTGCTCACCGCATACCCGCTCCTGCCCGGCAGCACGTGGACGTGGGACTCGACGTCCTGGGAGTACTTCACGACGTGGTCGCGTTGGCGGACGTCGGAGACGGTGACCGGTGCATGGCGGTTGGACGATCGGCGGATCGTCGTTCGGTCCGTAGTCGGACCGAAAGTCGTCAAGCTTACGCGTTCAATCGGTCCGCCGCTCGACGCGCACGTAGTGCCGCTCGAGAGGTGGCGGACGGTCGATGCGGATGGCCTCATTTCCGTCGCGACCGCGCCGGGCGCAGATCACCCGCTACTGGACGACCGCTCGCGCCGCCTCGTCGCTGAAGAGTCAGGGGGTTTTGGCTTGCCGATCGAGGCGCTCGGCTTCGCCCACGAAGGCGGATCAGCGGCGTGGGGCTTACTGGCGGCACTGTCTACGGACCGCTTCACGATCACGACACCCTCGGGGCGCTTCGACGACTGCGGCGTGATCGAGATCACAACGAGCGCCGGCTCCGGATCCTTCCGCGCGATCTGCCCAGGTGTCGGCTACGTCGAGACGGACACGTGGGTGAATCACCATGCGTACGGCTGGCAGACGGTGTCGCAGCTCGTCTCGTACGACGTCGTCCTGCCGCGCTAAGCAGAACGGGCGAGCATCGCTTAACCGTACGGCCTAAGGCCCTCTCCCCCCTCAGTCCCCACCACCACCCCAAACCGCCCCCCCCGGACAAGGCAACGTCCCCGCGATCCCCGCATACACCCCCGCCAACTCCGCCGACGTCGGCGCCTCGTAATACAGCGAAGGCGACGACGCGACCGCGCGCAGCAGATCGCGGTCGATGTCGTCGCCCAGGCCGATCGTGAAGACCTTGCGGCCGTCGCGGGCGCGCTGGGCGGCGGCGAGCACGTCGGCGCTCGGGGCGCTGGCGCGACCGTCCGTCAGGAGGACGATCATCGGCTGGCGGGCGGGATCACCGGATGCCGGGACCGCCGCGGCGGCGACGTCGAGGGCGCGGTCGATCCGCGTGCCGTCGGCCGTCTGGATGCCGTCGATCGCCGCGCCGAGCAGCGCCGCATCGGCGGTGAGCGCGGCGGCGACGGTCGCATCGGCGTTGAACGCGACGATCGCCGCCCGATCGCCCGGCTTCAGCAGCGCGACGAACGCCCGCGCCGCGGCCTTGGCGGCGTCGATCTTGGCCACGCCGGCGCTCTGCTCGCGCATGCTGCTCGACGCGTCGATGACGAGCGCGACGTCGAAGCGGACGTCCTTGGGCAGGCAGACGGCGCGGGCGAGGACGGGCAGCCAGATCTTGCCGGCGCGCGACTCGCGCGTCGGCGTTGCCGTCGGCGGCGTCGTGGCGGAGGGCGTGAACGTCGGCGCCGGCGTCGGGCTGACGTCGGGCGTGTCGCTCGGGACGGGCGTCGGGGGCTCGGGCGTCGGTGTTGCGGTCGGCGGGGCGCACGGGCCGGTGACGTCCAGCGTGTCCGGCGGCACAACGGCGGGCACGCCGTCGCGGCCGATCGAGTCCTCGAGCAGGACGGTGCTGTCCTTCGTGCGGTTCGCCTGCTGGCCCAGCGCGGTCGTCGAGATGCGGTACGTGGCGGTCAACGTCGTTCCAGGCGCGGCGTTCGCCCAGGCGAAGGCCAGCTCCTGGCCGGTGACGACCGGCACCGGGATCGCCGAGCCCGGGACGAGCCGGAGGGCCGGCGGCAGGATGTCCTTCAGCGTGACGGTCTTCACCGACACGCCGCGGCCCGCCTCCTGCAGGGCGCGGACCTCGGAGGGCAGCTTGCCGCCGGGCGCCTTGAAAGCCAGCGTCTTCGGTTCGGAGATCGCCCGATAGTCCTGGCAATTCGCCCGCGGCCCGCTCTCGAAGCAGACCGTAGCGATCTTCACGTCCTTGGCGGTCGCCTGACCGGCCGCCCGCTGCGCCGCGCCGGGGCAGGATGGGACGCTCGGGTCACAGCCGTCGCCGTAGAGAATGATGATCTCGATCGGCGCCAGCGGGCGACCGTCGGAATCGTTCCGGATCCGTTCGAGCATGCTGACGGCCTTGTCGATCGCCTCCGGCGGATCCTCGCCGAGGTCACCCGCATCGTAACGGATGCCGTTGACGGCGCTTTGCGCCCGGCTGGCGGAGTCCGTCCAGTCCGACTCGACCTTCACCTTGAAGCCGTGGGACAGGACGGCGGCCATCGTGCCCGGGATGTTCCAGTCCAGCTCCGCCAGCACGTCGCGCGCGCTCTTGCGCACATCCGGCAGGAGCGGCTCGATGGACTGCGAGCGGTCGACGGCGATGACGAGGTGGATCGGCCGCGCGGCCGGGCACGTGATGCCCATCGTCACCGTGACGGCGGCGGTGTCGCAGGCGCGGATCGAACCGGGCGCCAGCGTGTGGCTGATGATCGCGGCGCAGGCAGACGGCGGCACGCCGCCTTGCCGCGGAGCCTGCTGCGGTGCCTGGGCGCTGGCCGCGTCGGGCCGGCCGATTGCGATCGCGACGGCGACGAGGGCGATGCCGGCGATCGAAGAAACGGCGGCGGCGACGGTCGTCGCGCGCGCGAAGGCAAGGCGGGGGGTCATCGCGAACTCCTGCGGCATCCGGCTTCGGCCGCCCGCCATTGTAGCGCGATGCCGGGGCGGCGCGATGCACGTCGTGTCAACGGACGATGAGCGGGCCTTAATCCCCAGGGCGTGTGTGCCGACCGAACGCGCCGGCAGCTGAAGCTGGCCGGCTGGGGGCCTTCGGCCATGGTGCCCGCCTTCGCGGGCACCCAGAAACCCAGAATTAGGCGCCCGCGAAGGCGGGCGCAATGGCGGCCCGCCAGGGACGCCTCCAGCCGGCCAGCTTCAGCTGCCGGCACGTTCGACCCACGCATTCGTCCGCCCCGCCCCGCCCCATCAAGGGCACGGGATCGCCCCCGCCACCGTGCGGTACACCCGGGCGAGGTCCTCGGCCCCCGGCGCCTGGTAGAAGTAGCGCGTCGACGATGCCAGGAGCTTGAGCAGATCAGGGTCGACATCGGGGCCGAGGCCGATCGTGAAGAGCGTCGCGCCGGCTCGCTTGACGGCGTCCGCGGCAGCGACGACGCGCCCGGCGGTCGAGCGCGTCGGCTGGCCGTCCGTCATCAGGATGACGACGCCGCGCGCCGTGGTCCGGCGGCTCGGGCCCTGGAGCTCCGCCCGCGCCGCGTCGAGCCCGGCGTCGATCCGGGTACCGGGCGCCATCGGCAGGTTCGTGAGCGACTGCTTGAGCGCCGCGCCGTCGCCCGTCAGGCCGATCCGCAGCCGCGCCGCGTCGTCGAACGTGACGACGGCCACGTGGTCGCGGGCGAGGTCGATCAGCGCGAGGAAGCTCTGGGCCGCCTGCTGGGCCGCATCGATCTTGCGGATGCCGCCGGCGGTCGTCACGCCGGCCATCGACGTCGACGTGTCGAGGACGAGCACGATGTCGGCCGAGCGCTGGCCGGGCTTGCAGCGGTTCAGGACGGCATACGGCAGGTAGAGATCGACAGGCGGCCGCGGGGTGCGCGTGGCGGTGCGCGTCGGCGTCGGGGTGCGCGTTGCGGTCGGGGTCGGCGTGTCCGACGGCACGGGCGTCGTCGTCTCGGTCGGGGTGGGCGTGACGGTGGCCGTCGGCGTGTCGGTCGGCGTGTCCGTCACGACCGGCGTCGGGACGATCACCCGCACGACGGGCACCGGGAACGGCGCCTCGCCGACGGCACCGGTGCCGTCCGTGTGGCGGGTGCGGGCGTCGACGTTCGTCGGGAACGTGCCGCCGGTGCGCGGGACGGCGCGGTAGGTCAGGCGGAAACCCGGGACATCCACCTGGCCGAGACGCCACGTGAGCGTGCGAGTCGGCGCGTCCCACTCCGGCTCGCTCGGGCGGCCGGATCCCGGCACGTAGTCGACGTTGGGCGGCAGGACATCCGTCACCACGGCATCGCGGAACAGCGGCACCGCGCCGATCCGGCCGGCGATGCGGCTGAAGATGTCGCCGAGCTCGGCTTCCGTCGGGCTGAAGAAGTAGTCCTGCGGCGTCGAGGCGATCCGCTGCATGGTGGGCACGTCGACGTCGAAGCCGAGGCCGATCGTGAAGACCCGGATCTGCAGCCGACGCGCCTCGGCGATCACGCCGTCGATCTCGCTCTGCTCGTTCAGGCCGCTCGTGTGCCGCCCATCGGTGAGCATGACGATGACCGGCTGCGTGCCCGTCCGCGGCGAGGCCGTCAGCGTCTTGATCGCCTCGTCCAACCCGGCTACCAGGTTCGTGCCGCCGTTCGCCTGGATGCCGGCGACGGCGCGAATGGCCGTCGGGCGATCGGCCGTCAGGTTCTGGACGCGGGACGCGTCCGTGCTGAAGATGACGACGCCGAAGCGCGAGCCGGCGCCGCCGCGCACGATGAACGTCGCCGCCGCGTCGCGGGCCGCCTGCATCTTGCTGCCGAGCATCGAGCCCGAGTTGTCGATGGACAGCGCGATGTCGACGGCCGGCGGGGGATCGGGGCAGACGCCGTCGACGACGAGTTGGATCTCGATTTCCTGGCCCAACTGGATCTCGGCCGGCTGGGCCGCCTTGCTGGCCATCAGCTGGCATCCGCCGTCCGTCAGATTCGGCAGCGGCCCGGCGTTCGCGTCCGGCGCGTAGACGCGCACGATGTCGCCGAGCTCGCCGATGAACGTGACATACAGCCGCCCCTGCGCGTCCAGGGCGAGGTCCGTCGGCACGCGGTCGCGGCCGCCGACGGGGCGGGCGAGCGTCAGCACGCCGTCCGCCTGCCAGCCGAAGACCCAGCCGTTGCGCGTCAACGCGAAGGCGCTGCCGTCCGGCCCGGCCGCCACGCGCTGCGCACCGGCCAGCACCGGGATCGTGCGGAGCAGCGTGCCGTCGCGCGCGTACACGACGAGCGAGGCCGAGCTGCGGTCGACGAGGAAGACGTGGTCGGCCGAGAGGGCGATGTCGAAAGCGGCAGTGAAGCCGGCGCCGTCGATCTTGAACGAGCCGACGGCGTTAAGATCGCGGTCCAACAGGAAGACGCGCTGGCCGAGGGAGTCGAGGGCGGCGACGTTGGGGCCGTGCGCGCTGATGGCCGTGATCCAGGCACCGTTCGGCGGCACCCACTCGGCGCCCCAGCTGCCGTCGGGCGCCAGGCGGCGGACGACGCTCGTCTCCCACAGCACGTACGGGTCGTCGCCGGCCATGGCGACGTCGATCGGCGGCGTGAGCTCGGCGCGGGCGAGCGGAGCGCCGGGGGGGACCGGGGTGCCGAGGACCGGCAGAAACGACGGATCGAACGGGACGTCGCGCTCGGGCTTGCCTTCCAGGTCCCAGATCTGCACCCGCGCCGCCAGGTCCCCGATGACGGCATCGTTGCCGACGGCGATCCGGCTGGGCTGGAGGAGGAGGCCGAACGTCAGCCGTGACTGCAGCTCGAACAGCCCGAGGTCCGGCACGCGGATCAGCCCGTTCGGTGCGACGGCGGCGTAGGCAACGCGCGGGCTGGCGATCTCGATGTCGCTGACATCGTCGAACGCCAGCCGGCCGACGGTCTGGTAGAGCTCATCGCCCAGCACGAGGCCGATCTGGGGCGCGCCGATGAGGAAACGCGCATTGCTGCCGCTGCGCGAGAGCAGCCCGCCGACGCGGACCGACTGCAGGCGGTACTGCTCGAGGGCGGTGGAGGAGTTGGCGGCGGTGAAGAAGAGGCGCGATTGGCGCGGGTCCGCCAGGTCGAACGTCGGCACCGGGCCGCTCGGCCCCTGCCCGTCGCCGCGGTACATGATCCCTTCCGGCTCCGTCACGCGGTTCTGGACCGCCATGACCCGCGTCGGCGTCCCGTCCGGCTGGAACGCGAGCACCCGTTGGTCGCGGCGGCTGACGACGAAGATCTCGTCGCGCACGACCTCGATGCCCTGTGGGTCCGCCACGGGCCAGCTGGCCAGCGAGATCCCGGCGCCCGAAACCACCTGCACGCGGCCGTTGCCGGTGTCGCTGACGACGAGCCGGCCGTCGGACAGGTAGTCGACGTCGCGCGGCTGCTTGAACTGCCCCGCCTGGCTGCCTTCGCTCCCGACGGCCTTGACGAACAACCCGTCCCGGTCGTAGATCCGGACCGTGCCGCTCGTCACGTCCGTCACCGCCATCTGCCCGACCGTCCCGTGCCGACCGATGCCGCCGGACACGTGCCCCGCCGGCCAGTCAAGCGTGTCGTAGAGCGACTTTCCCTGGCTGTGCCACTCCGCCAACATGTTGTCGCCGGGAGGTCCGGACTGCGCACGGGCCGTCGGGCCGCCGGACGCGGTGACGGACAGCGCAATGACGACCGGCAGGCTGAAGGCACAGAACGCGGCGACGACGAATCGCCGGTTCATGCGTCGGAATCGATCCGTAGGATGGGCGGGGATCAAAGCGGGCGCCTCCAGGGCATACATGCCGACGTTTCCGAGTGGGGGTCGGTTACGGGCGGGCGAAGGGTAGCATCGAACCGCTATAATTCGCCGCCCATGTCCCAAACCCCAACCCCTCTCCTTAAGCTACGCCCCGTCCCGATCGAGGTCGCCCAGATCCAGGGCCGCCCGGCGCTCGTCTTCGTGGACCCGGCACGCCTGGCCGGCCGTCCGGTGCTGCTGCCGTTCGCCTTCGCGCCGATCGTCCAGCTACTCGACGGCACCCGCGACCGTGCGATGCTGGCCGCGGATCTGGCCGCCCGCGACGACGGCGGCTGGCCGGACGACGTGATCGACGAGGTGATCGGCCACCTCCACCGGGCCTTCCTGCTCGAGAACGAAGCCAGCCTCACGGCGCTCAGCCTCGCCGTCGCCGCCTTCCGCGACTTGCCCGCCCGCCCGCCGGCCCACGCCGATGCGGTGTACCCGGCGCATGCCGGGCGGCTGGCCGACGTGCTCGACGGGTATCTCGCTGCGATCGGCGGACACGCGGTGGTGCGGGCGGGCGACGACGGTCCGCCGGACGGCCCGCATGCGGACGACATCGCCTGGCCGTTCGCGTTCTTCAGCCCGCACATCGATTACGCCCGCGGCGGCCTGGTGTATGCCGGCGTCTGGCACCACGCCCGCGCCGCCGTCGAGGCGGCCGACATCGCCATCCTCATCGGCACGGACCACCAAGGGCCGGCCGGGACGTGGTCGCTGACCCGTCAGAGCTACGCCACGCCGTACGGCACGTTGCCGACGGACACGGCGGCCGTCGACGCGCTGGCCGAGGCGATCGGCGCTGAGCGGGCGTTCGCGGGTGAGCTGCGGCACCGCGAGGAGCACGCGCTCGAGCTGATCGCCGTCTGGCTGCACCACATGCGCGGCGGCCGACCGATCGAGGTCGTCCCGGTCCTGGTCGGCGGCTTCGACCACTTCGAGGCCGATCCCGACGAGCCCGAGCGCGATGCGACGGTGCGCGCGGCCATCGAGCGCCTGCGCACGACGATCCGCGGCCGCCGGGCGCTCGTCATCGCCTCGGGCGACCTGTCCCACGTCGGCCCGGCGTTCGGCCAGCTGCCGATGACGGACGACGACCTCGTCACGCTGCGATCGGACGACCATGCGCTCCTCGAGCGGCTGTGCGCGGGGGACAGGACCGGTTTCTTCGCCCCGATCCAGCACAGCGCCAACCGGACGAATATCTGCGGCGTCGCCCCGTTCTGGCTCACGATGGCCGTCGCCGAGGCCACCGGCGGCACGCTGATCGACTACGACCAGTGCCCGGCGGATGACGACGACACGTCGTGGGTCAGCATCGGCGGCGTGGTGCTGCACCGGTGAGCGGCGCAGCGGGTTCCGTACCGGCGTCGACGCGGCCGGCCGGCGCGCGTGAGGCGCTGCTCCCGTCGCCGTTCGGCCCGTTCCGCGTCACGGTCGACGAGGAAGGCCGGCTCGTGCGGGCGGACTTCGTCGACGACGCGCGTGATGGCGGTCGCCCGGTCGCCGAAGTCGGCCCGGCGGGCAGCGCCGGACCCGTGGGCGACGCCGACCTTCACCCCGCGCTCGCCCGCGCCGTCGCCCAGCTGACGGACTACTTCGCCGGCCGCCCGGTGACGTTCGACGTGCCGGTCGCACCGCGCGGCACGGACTTCGAGCGCCGCGTGTGGGCGCACCTGACGACGATCCCTTACGGCCGCACGACGTCTTACGGGGCCGTCGCCGCCGCCATCGACGAGCGCCCCGAAGCCGCCCGCGCGGTCGGCGCCGCGAACGCGCGCAATCCGATCGCGGTCGTCATTCCGTGCCATCGGGTGATCGGGGCCGACGGGTCGTTGGTGGGATACGCGGCCGGGTTGGATCGCAAACGCGGGTTGTTGGCGATGGAGCACGGCCAACCGTCGTTGCCCCTACTGGGGTAGGTCATCGCGGACCGCCGAACGTTGCCTATGGAAGGTACTGCTCGGCGATTCGGATGATGATTCCGTTCGCGGTCGTGATGTACATCGGGGGACCACCTGTCTCAAGCATCCACTCCGCGTCGATGGTGAAGATCGGCGCACCTGGAATCGGTGTGCCCGTAAACCATCCCATGAACGTTTCGACGCTCGAGTTCATCGGGTTCTCGCTGATCCCCCCGTCCGCCGCCCACGCGACGAGTTCGACGACGGCCGTCGGTGAAACGGGAAGTGTCACCGTCGCCGCGTCGAGGTCCCGGATGTAGAAGCCGCTCGGCAAGGCGTGCCGTTCGGTCGTGTGGCCGTCCGCGATCGACGCCGCGTCCGCTTCGTCGCCGCCGAACATCACGGCCGGGTTCACGACGAGCATGGCCGGCGAGCCCGGCATCGCGGCCCGCACGAAGGTGAAGTGCACACCGTCGTGCATCTCCTCAGCGGTTGGATCGCGCGGAAGCGCGCGGCCGGTGGCGGCGGCCTCAGGGCCGGTCGTCGGCGTCGGCGTTTGGATGAGCGCGCCGTGGGCGTACTCCTGGGTGGCGCGCAGTGACGCGGCGGCGGTGGCGGCCGCGTCGGGTGTCGCCGTCGGGCGGGCACACCCGACGAGCGCTGGCCCGAGGACGAGGACGAGTCCCGTGGTCCATGTTCGCACCAGGTTCATGGGTTGTCTCCGATGTAATGCACGAGGTCCATCACCCGCCCCGCATACCCCCATTCATTGTCGTACCACGCCACGACCTTGGCCACACGCCCCGTCCCGCCCAGCACCATCGTCGACGGCAGGTCGACGATCGCCGATTCGCCTCGCCCGACGATGTCGCTCGAGACGATCTCGTCGTCCGTCACGGCCAGCACGCCGCGGAACGATGTGTCGGTGGCCGCGGCGCGGAAACGGGCGTTGATCGCGTCGGCGTCGACATCGCGCCCGAGCTGGCAGACGACGTCGATGACGGAGCCGTCGGGTACCGGGACGCGGTAGGCCATGCCGTCGACCTTGCCCGCCAGATGGGGCAGGACGAGGCCGATCGCCTTGGCGGCGCCGGTGGAGGTCGGGACGATGTTCAGCGCGGCGGCGCGACCGCGGCGGCCCTTGGCGGCGACGTCGACGAGGGCCTGCGAGCCGGTGTAGGCGTGGACGGTCGAGACCATCGCCCAGTCGACGCCGAACGCCTCGTCGAGGGCGCGCAGGACGGGGGCGAGGCAGTTCGTCGTGCACGATGCGTTCGAGATGAGGTGGTGCAGCGCCGGGTCGTAGACGCCGTCGTTCACGCCCATGCAGATCGTCACGTCCGCGCCGTCGTCCTTGGCGGGCGAGGTCAGGACGACGCGCTTCGCGCCGGCGGTGATGTGCTTGGCCATCCCGTCACGCGCCTCGAACGCGCCGGTCGCCTCGATGACGAGGTCGACGCCGAGGTCGGCCCACGGCAGGAGGGCCGGGTCGCGCTGCTGGAAGGCCTTCACCTCGCGGCCGTCCGCCCGCAGCCACCCCTCGCCGGAGGCGATGTCGGTCGGCGGTGCGGGATGGACAGAGTCGTAGCGTAGGGCGTAGGCCAACTGGTCGAGCGGGGCGAGGTCGTTGATGGCCACGATCTCGACGCCGCGCGCGTCGTGCAGCCAGTGGCGCAGGACCATCTCGCCGATGCGGCCGAGGCCGTTGATCGCGACGCGGGTGGGCATGGGAGACCTCCGGGGGGCGGGATGGACGGGCCGGGCGGTCATCATAGTCCAGCGGTGGCGACGTCCAGCAACGACGTCCCGCATCCCCCGCGGTCGGCGACGCGGACGGCGACCAGCCTGCGTCCATCCCGTTATCGCCGCCCCCAGAACTGCGCCACCGGGCATGGCAGATCGCGTGCGATGTCGCGGTAGATCGCCACGAGCGCCGCCGCATCGGACGTGCGGACGAATGCCCTCGGGTGGGAGGCGATCGCAGCCAGCGCGTCGGCGTCGATATCGCTGCCCAGACCGATCGTGTGGATCACCACGCCCGCCGCCTTCGCCGCCGCCGCCCGCGCCACGGCCTCGCTGGCCGGCCGCGGGTTCGAGCGGCCGTCCGTCAGGAGGATGATCAGCGCCCGGCGGTCGGGTCGGTGCCCCGCCGCATCGAGGACGCCCATCGCCGCGTCGATGCCGCAGACCAGGCACGTCTGGCGGTCCGTGGCGATGGCGGCGAGGGCGCGGTCGAGCCGGCCGCGGTCGCCGGTCAGGGGCGCGGCGACGACGGCCGCGCTGTGGAACGCGACGATGGCAGCCCGATCGCTGCCGGTCAGCCGAAGGTTGTCAAGGAAAGTGCCGATCGCCGTTCGCGCCGCTTCGAGCTTCGTCCGGCCGTCCGCGATCCGCTCGAGCATGCTGCTCGAAGCGTCGAGAACGAGAACGGCGTCGACGGGCGATGTCACCGGGCGGCAGCGCTCCGTGAGGGCGAGGGGCAGGTAGATCGACGGCGGGACGGGCGTCGCCGTGGCCGTCGGGGTCGGCGTGGGTGTCGGCGTCGGCGTCGGCGCGATGACCTCGACGACCGGGATCGGCAGGATGTAGCGGCGGCGCGCGCCGTCGGCGTCCGTGTAGTCGGCCCAGGCAAAGCGGTTCGTGTTGATCAAGCCGGTGGCCAGCGGGCGGACGCGGTAGGTGAGCGTGATCCCACCGGGCGGCAGGATCGGGCGCGCCCAGCGCAGCATGTCGTCGCTGCGGGCAGCCGCCGGGCGCGGGCTGGGCTCGACGAGCTCGACCTGGGCGCCGAGGGCGTCGTCGATCGTCCAGTCGCCGGCGACGGTGCCGTAGACCGCGGACAGCAGGCGGCGGTGGATGGCGGCGGCGGCGCCCGGCGCGCTGGCGACGAAGCTGAGGTCCGTGGACGCGGCGATCTGCGAGAGCGCGTTCCGCGACGCGTCGACGCCGACGGCCACGGTGGCGAGCAGGATTCCTTCCGACGCCAGCGCATCCCCGTCGTACGACGTGTCGGAGCGGCCGTCCGTGATGACGACGGCGACTCCCACTGCCTTCGGCCGGCGATCGGAACGCAGTGTCGCGTGGGCGAGGGCGAGGGCGGCGGAGACGTCCGTCGTCCCTTCGGCGGAGACGGCGGCCAGGTGCGAAGCGACGTCGCCCACAGCCGAGAGCGGCGCGTCCAGCTGCGCCTCGGCCGCGAACGTCACCAGGCCGACGCGGTGCGGCGTTCCGGCGAACGCACGCGCCAGGCGCACGGCCACCGCCCTGGCCGTGTCGAACTTGTCGTCGCGCGCCATCGAGCCGGATCGGTCGACGACGAGAAGCACGTCGGCGCCCTCGAACCGGGTGGCGCCGGGGCACGTGGCTCGCAGCGTGATCGAGACGCCGACGGATTCGCCCAGCACGATGCGGCGCGGCGTCGCGCCCTTCGTGCCGCGCACTTCGCACGCCAACGGCCCCGGCGTCGGTGTTGCGGCGCCGGGTGGCGTTTCGATCGGCACCGGTGTGGGCGGGTACGCATGCACGGCGCCCCGCTCCGTCTGGGCCACGTAGACCGTGCCGTCCGGACCGACGGCGACGTCGCCCGGCACGAACGCGGTGCCGTCGGCATCGGACGGCTGCCAGCGGTCGACGAGCGTGCCGGTGGCCGCATCGTACCGCTCCACGGCACCGTCGTCCGTGGCCACGACCGCGACGCGGCCGCCGGGGATGTCCGCGACGGCCACGAACCGCGGGGCCGAGGCGAGGCCGACGGACCACGTGGCGGAGACGGCGCCGGACGGTGACAGGACGGCCAACTCGTTGCGCGTCGCGTCGATCGCATAGAGGGTCCCGTCCGCCGTCACGGCGACGTCGTCCGGCCATGCGCCTGTCGGTGGCTGCGTGTGCTGTGCGACGACAGCGCCGTTGGACGCGTCGAGCACGAGGATGGTGCGGGAGATCGGCTGGGCGACGTGGACGCGGCCGCCGGCGGCGGCGATCCGGGTACCGCCAGGGGCGATGACGCCCGGCCAAGCCGTGTCCGACTGACCGGCGCCGTCGAAGCGCCTCACGCGCCCGATCTCGTCGACGGTGAACACGGCGCCGCCGGCCGTGGCGACGTCGATGGCGGGCACGCCTTGGCGCAGCGGGACGACGTCGCCGGTGGTGCCGAGCGCAAGCAGGCCATCGGCCGTTCGATCGACGACCACGGGCGGACCGAGGTCACCGGCGGCCACGGCCACAGCGCGCGGCATGCTCGTGACCGCGTTCCGCCAGCCCGCGAGGTCGAACCGCTCTTTCGCGCGCCCGCCCATCAGGCGGTGACGGACACGGCCCGAAGCGTCGTAGCGCGACACCTCGAAGAACTCCCGAGCCGTCGACACCGCGTACTCGCCATCGGCACCGATATCGAGCGCCCACGGCCACCGGGTCGGGGGCGGGGCCGGCGTGTCATCCAGACGAATGGCGCCGATCTCGGTGAGGTCTTGGCCGATGATCCGGACGAGCGGTCCGCCGCCCTCGGTGGGAGCGCCGACGTCCGGCCGGACCAGGACGTGGAAGCGCAGGTCGCTGCCCGCGCCGACCGCGATCGGGACCTCGCCGGTGAACGTGATCGCCTTGCGGAGGTTCGCCCGCGGAGCGCCTGTGGCTTCGCTGATGCCGTCGTACACCTCGAACGGGCGCCCGTTGGCCTGCGTGAATCCGGTCCAGTTGTTGCGCCACACTGCGATTCTGGGCTGGACGGGATCCTGCACCCGGATCGCGCTTGACAACACCCGCAGGTCGGCACTGTTTACGCTCGGATGCACCACCAACCGACCATCGAGCGGCCGTACGGCGATGTCGATGGGGCCGCGCTGAACGAGATCGAACGACGCTGTGATCCGGGACACGGTACCGTCCGAGGCGACCCGCTCGATGACGCCGAAGTTCCGCGATTCGTCGAACGAGGGCCGCTCGAGCGGGTCGCCCATACTGCCGCCACGATCGTGCAGCCAGGCGACGAACCAGGCTCCATCGAGCGCGTTGCCCGACACGGCGACGGGCGTCCAGTTGAAGACTCCGGGCGTCGCACCCACCCGATTCCCGTCCCGGTCAAAGAGCAAGACCGTTCGCGAACGGGCGTCGGCGATCGCGAGGCGGCCGTCGGGCAGGATCGCGACGTCCAGCGGCTCGAACGGCATCGACGCGGGCAGCCGCCACGTGCGCTGCGGGCCGACGGCCGCGCGCGCGGGCATCGACGCGGCGGCGAACGCGGCGGCGGCGGCCAGGAGGAGGGCGGCGGCGAAGGCGGCGGACGGACGGACGAGCCGACGCTTCGCCGGCGTGGCGACACGAGTTGGCATCCGTGGCTCCTGTGGTGGCGCATCGATGGGAAGAGCAGGTGCCTGAGTTAACCCGCGTGGTTCACTTGCCTGACCGCAGACGCCCCAACAGGCCCGCGTACACGCCCCCCCGCCGATCGGCCAGCGCCGAGAACCGCGCCCGTGCGTCCGCCACCACCGCCGCATCCACCGCCCTGACGAGGAGCCGCACGACGTCGCCGCCGGACGCGTCCGCCCCGTCGACCGCGTCGTCCGCGGCCGCGCCGACGCCCCCCCACGGATCGTGCAACACCGACCCCCCCCCATACGCCAACCCGCCCCCCTCGCCCACCCGGTTCACCCCCAGCACATACGCCTGGTTCTCGATCGCCCGCGCCGCCAGCAGCGTCGACCAGTGCGCACGGCGGGCCGCGGGCCAGCTGGCGATGACGACGAACAGATCCGTGCGATCGGCCGCGGCGCGGAACGGCTCGGGGAAGCGGAGGTCGTAGCAGATGAGCGGCGTCACGCGCACGCCGTCGACGTCGGCCGTCGGCAGCGCTTCGCCGCCGTCGTAGTGGGCATCCTCGCCGCCGAATGTGAAGGGGTGGATCTTGTGATACCGCAGCACCTCGTCGCCGCGCGGGTCGATCACGCTGGCGGCGTTGCGCGGGCGGCCGGGGCCGGGCTCGGCGTAGCCGCCCAGCATCCACACGTTCCATCGCCGGGCGATCTCGGCCAGCCCCATGCGGATCTCTCCGCCCCACGGCGCGATCCGCTGCGCGGCCATCGAGAAGCCGGTGGCGAACATCTCCGGCAGGACGACGAGCGTCGCGCCCGCCGCCTTGGCCGCCGCCGCGGCCGCATCCGCCCGCGCCAGGTTCGTCGCCGGGTCCTCCCACGCGATGTCCATCTCGACGCCGGCGACGATCATCTCCCCAACCCCGCCTTCAACCGCCCCGCAGCCCCCTCCAACGTCGCCATCCGCTTGCAGAACGCGAACCGCGCCAGCCGGCGCCCTTCGTCGACATCGACCGCATAGAAAACGCTCGGCGGAATGCACGCGACCCCGACGTTCGTCGTCAGGTGGCGGGCGAAGGCATGGTCGTCGCCGCCCTGCCAGGCACGCCGGAAGTCAGCCAGCACGAAGTACGTGCCTTGCGGGACGGCGACATCGAAGCCGACCTCGCGCAGCGCACCCACGAGGAGGTCGCGGCGCTCCGTGTAGTCAGCCCTCAATGCCACGACGAAGTCGTCCCGCAGCGTGTCGAGCGCGACGGCCGCCGCCTGTTGGAACGGCGTCGCGCTGCAGAACGTGAGGAACTGGTGGGCCGCCTGCAGGCCGGCGACGAGGTGCGCCGGGCCGGTCGCCCAGCCGGTCTTCCAGCCCGTCAGCGAGTACGTCTTGCCGAGCGACGAAAGCGTGAGCGTCCGGTCGCGCATCCCGGGCAGCGTGGCGATCGGGACGTGGGCGACGCCGTCGTAGGTCAGGTGCTCGTACACCTCGTCGGACACGACGAACGCGTCATGCGCCTCGCACAGCCGGGCGATGGCGGTCAGTTCGTCGCGCGAAAACACCTTGCCGGTCGGGTTGTGCGGCGTGTTGAGGAGGACCGCCCTCGTCCGCGGCGTGAAGCACTTTGCGAGCTCCGCCTCGTCCAGCGCGAAGTCCGGGAAGCGGAGCGTGCACGGCCGGACGATCCCGCCCGCCATCGCCACGGCCGCCGGGTAGCTGTCGTAGAACGGCTCGAAGAGCACGACCTCGTCGCCCGGCTCGAGCAGCCCGAGCATCGCGGCGGCGATGCCCTCGGTGGCGCCGGACGTGACGGCGACCTCGGTCAGCGCTTCGTACTGCAGCCCGTAGTCGTGGGCCACGCGATCGGCGATCGCCCCGGCGAGCCGCGGGTGGCCGGCTGAGCGGGCGTACTGGTTGTGGCCGGCGCCCATCGCCGCAGCGGCCGCATCGAGCAGCTCGTCCGGGCCGTCGAAGTCCGGGAAGCCCTGGGCCAGGTTGATCGCGCGGTGCTCGATGGCCAGCGCGGTCATCGTGCTGAAGACGCTGGCGCCAAAGGGGCGCAGGCGGGCGGCGGTCATCGTCCCTCCTCGTCGCCGTGCCACGCCCATGCGTGGTCGACCGGCCCGTGGCCGCCGCCGATGTGCAGGCCGGCGCCGCAGCGGATCGCCTCGGTGATGAAGGCCTTGGCGGAGGCGACGGCGGCGCGCAACGGCTGGCCCTTGGCCAGCTCGGCCGCAATGGCCGCAGCGTACGTGCAACCTGTGCCGTGCGTGTTCGGCGTGTCGATCCGGGCGGCGCGGAACGTGTGGTGGTCGCGGCCGTCGTAGAGGACGTCGATGCTGTCCTCGCTCGGGTCGCCCGCGGCATCGATCGTGTGGCCGCCCTTCACGAGGACGGCGCCGGGTCCCAGCGCGTGGATCGCCGTCGCAGCCGCGATCATGTCGTCGAACGTCCGCACCGGCCGGCCGAGCAGCACACCGGCCTCGTGCAGGTTGGGCGTGACGACGGTCGCCAGCGGCAGGAGGTCGGCGATCAGCGCCGCGCTCGCCTCGGGGGCGAGCAGCGCGTCGCCGCCCTTGGCCACCATCACCGGGTCGACGACGAGCGTCGCGACGCGGTGGTGGACGAGGCGTTCGACGACGGCGGCGACGATTCCGCTGTCGGCCAGCATCCCGATCTTGACCGCGTCGGCGCCGATGTCGTCCAGTACGCTGTCGATCTGCTGGGCGACGAAGGCCGGCGGGACGACGACGACGCCCTGCACGCCGAGCGTGTTCTGCGCGGTGAGCGCCGTGATCGCGCTGGCGCCGTATACGCCGAGCGCCTGGAACGTCTTGAGGTCCGCCTGGATCCCGGCGCCGCCGCCGGAGTCCGAGCCGGCGATCGTGAGGGCGACGGGGGGACGGGTCACGCCGACGCCTCCGCGTCGCGAATCGCCCGGGCCGCCGCCTCCGGATCTTCCGCCAACCCCACCGCCCCAATCACCGCCACCCCCGCCGCACCCGCCGCGATCGCCTGCCCCGTGTTCGCCGCAGTGACGCCGCCGATCGCCACGACCGGGATGGACGACGCGGCGGCGACCGCCGCAAGGCCTGCCAAGCCGATCGGCGCGTCCGCATCGCCCTTCGACGTCGTGCCGAAGACGTCGCCCGTGCCGACGTAGTCCGCGCCGCCCAACGCCGCGGCGACGGCCTCATCGGGCGTTCCGGCGGAGCATCCGATGATCGCTCCGGCGCCAAGGAGCCGGCGGGCGGCGGCCGGTGGGAGATCGTCGGGGCCGAGGTGGACGCCGGCAGCGCCGCAGACGAAGGCGACGTCGGCGCGGTCGTTGACGATGACCGGTACGCCGTGCGGGTTGGCGACGGATTGGACGGCGTCGACGAGCCGGGCGTGTTCGCGGGTCGTCGCGCCCTTCGCGCGCACCTGCAACAACGTCGCACCGCCGGCGATGGCGGCCGTCGCGATGTCGGCGACGGGGCGGCCGCGGGTGAGCGCCGGGTCGAGGATCACGTAGAGGCGGTAATCGGGCGCGTTCATGCGGTGGATCGGTCGACGGGATCGCCGGCCACGACATCGCCATCGACGACATTGCCGTTGACGACGTCCTCGCGCGACGGGCCGAGCGGGCCGTAGCCCCAGCGGTCGCGCACCAGGTAGAGCGGGCGCTGCTTGACCTCGCCGTACACCCGGGAGAGGTACTCGCCGATCACACCGAGCGAGATGAGCTGGATGCCGCCCAGGAAGAGGATGACGGCCATCAGCGAGGCGTAGCCGGGCGTGTCCTGCGGCGTGATGAACAGCCGCCGGACGATCACGATGACGGCATAGAGGAACGACAGGCCGGACACGCCGACGCCGATGTAGCTCCAGACCTTGAGCGGCCACATCGAGAAGCTCGTGATCCCGTCCAGGGCGAAGTTCCAGAGCCGCCAGTAGTTCCATGTCGTCCGCCCGCCGTAGCGCGGCTCGCGGTCGTACAGCACGGCGGTCTGCCGGAAGCCGACCCAGGCGAACAGGCCCTTCATGAAGCGGTTCCGCTCCGGCAGGTGCCGCAAGGCATCGACGACGCGGCGGTCCATCAGGCGGAAGTCGCCCGTGTTCGGCGGGATCGCCACCTCGCTCATCGCGTCGATCACGCGGTAGAACGTGTTCGCCGTCACCTTCTTCAGCCACGTCTCGCCGGCGCGCGAGCGGCGCGTCGCGTAGACGACGTCATACCCCTCGCGCCACTTGGCCACGAGGTCGCCGATCAGCTCGGGTGGGTCCTGCAGGTCGGCATCGATCGGGACGACGGCGTCGCCTTGGGCGTGGTCGATGCCGGCGGTCAGCGCGATCTCCTTGCCGAAGTTCCGCGCGAAGCTGACGACTTTGACCGCGGGGTTCCGCTGGTGATGTCCGATGAGCCGCGCCAGCGTGTCGTCCCGGCTGCCGTCGTTCACGCAGACGATCTCGTACGAGAGCGACGCGTCGCGGGCGCGCAGGCCGTCGAGGACGCGTTCGAGGCGCTCGAAGAGGGCGTTTACGGAGGCGGACTCGTTGTAGCACGGGACGACGACGGACAGCGTGACGGGGCCGCCGGTCGATGTCGCGGTGGAGGGGGTGGAGAGGGAGGCGGGCGTCACGGGTGAGCGCGGAGGAGCGATGGCAGGAGGACGGGCGGCAGCGGATCGACGACAGGCGAGGCTGTCGGCGTGGGCGTCCCGGGGTCGACGGCCGGCGTGGCGCTCGGCGGCGTCGTCGGCACGGCGGTGGGCGTGTCCACGGGCGCCGGCTCCGTCGTGGCCGGCGGCGGCGGATCCGTCGGCGTGTTCGTCGGCCGCACCACCGCGTTCGCGTCGCGGAGCCGCTGGATGCGGCCGGTCTCGAGGGCGATGTAGATCTCGCCGTTCTCGTCGCGGCCGAAGCTCGTGATGCCGTTCTTGCCGGTCAGGATCTCGGCGTTGCGCCACTGGCCGTTCGTGCCGCGGCTGAGCGCCCAGATGCGGCCGCGGGAGTAGTCGGCGTAAAAGTACGTGCCGGTGAGTCCGGGGAAGGCTTCGCCCCGGTAGACCTCGCCGCCGGTGATCGAGAGGCCGAGGCTGTGGCTGTACTCGGCGACGGGCAGCACCTTGTTGCGCTGGTCGCAGCCCGTCTGCGGGTTGAAGCAGTGCGAGCCCTCCATCACGCTCCAGCCGTAGTTCTCGCCGCCCTTGCTGTCTGCCGGCTGGTGGTTCACCTCCTCCCACGCGTTCTGGCCGACGTCGGCGATGTAGAGGTCGCCGGTGGCCCGGTCGAACGTGAACTTCCACGGGTTGCGCAGGCCGTAGGCCCAGACCTCGGGTGCGCGTCGCGGCGTGCTGGCGAACGGGTTGGACGGCGGGATGACGTACGGGTCGCCGGTGTCGACATCGATCCGCAGCATCTTCCCGAGCAGCACGTTCGCATCCTGCCCGGCCTGGAACGGGTCGCCGCCACCGCCGCCGTCGCCGGTGCCGATGTAGAGGTAGCCGTCCGGGCCGAACTCGAGATTGCCGCCGTTGTGGTTGCCGTTGATGTTGTGCTCGATCGTGAGCAGCTGGAGTTCCGCGTCGGGATCGGCCTTGTCCCGGTCGGCGGTCGCGTGGTAACGAGCGATGACGAGGTCGCCGCGCTTCCGTCCGCGAACCGCTTTGGAGGTGTAGTACACGTAGAACTGCCAGTTCTCGGCGTACTCCGGGTGGAACGCCAGCCCGAGCAGCCCGCGCTCGTTCGCCGCGGCCTCGACGCGGTCCGTGATGTCGAGGAACGGCGCGTCGAGGAGCTGCCCGTCCTTGACGATCCGGATCCGCCCCGGCTTCTCGACGATGAACAACCGCCCCGACCCATCGCCGGCATTCGCGATGTCCACCGGTATGTCGACGTCCTGCACGACGTTGTCGAAGGCGATCTTGATCGTCTTCGGGTCGGCGGGCAGCTCACCTTGGGCGCGGGCGGGCGCCGGCGCGCCGGCATCGAGGCGGGCGGCGGCCGTGACGAGGGCCGCGGACAGGGCGATGGCGCTCGTCGCGACGGCCAGGAGCGCGGCGGGTTGGCGCATGGGTCCGTCCTTGTGCGGGGTCGGCCGCCAGCGCCTGCCGGAGCAGGGAGGCGGAATCAGGCGACCGGGGCCGGAATTCTAGCGGAAGCCGCCCGCGCGCGTTATCCTGCCGTCCGCGCGACGCTCGCGCGACCATTTGGTGGCCGCACGCGTACATCGCACCCATGTCGCGCACATCGCAGCCGTACAAGGAGCCCACGAATGACCCCCTTCCCGCCGTCGCGACGGCAGCGCCGCGCCTTCGCGGCGCTTGCCGCGATCGCCACCCTCCTCGCCCTTGCCGCCGCCGCCCCACCGCACCCCACCCTCCTCACCCCCGCGCACGCCCAGTCACCCACCGCCGCGAACGAACCGTTCCTCCGCCCGGTCGACCGCTGGCTGGGCGAAACGCTCGCCGTCGCCGTGAACGGCGACATCGCGTACTTCGGTGTCGGGCGCGCCGTGGCGGTGGCGGACGTCAGCGATCCCGCGGCGCCGCGGCTGATCGGGCGGAGCGCGCCGCTCGCAATCGCGGACGACGAGGATCAGCCGCAGCCGATCGACGACATCGCCGCCAGCGAAGGCACGGTGTGGACGATCACGCGGGACATCCAGTGGTGGATCTCCGCATGGGACGTCGGTGATCCGACGGCCGTGCGGCTGGTGACGACGATGAGTCTGGGCGAGAAGATGGGCCCGATCGCGCTAGCTGCGCGGGGCCGGATCGCGCTCGTTTCGTACGTGGGCGCGGCGTGGCCGGACCGGGGCATCATCGCGCTGCGGCGGACGGAGGGCGGCATCGTGCGGGTCGGGCAGTGGCAGCTCGACGACCCGGCCGTCAGCGTCGGTGGCGTGGTGTGGCGGAACAGCAACGAGGTCGTCGTGGCGCTGGGCGGCGGCGGGATCGGTCGGCTGGCGGTGACGGAGGCGGCGGACGGCGAGGTCCGCATGACGGTCATCGGCCAGCTCACGGATCCCCGATTCGCCGAGGGCGCACGGCAGCTGGCGATCGACGGTTGTCGGGCGTACAGCTCCAACATGGACCGCTGGACCTCGCCCGGCACCGGTTTCTGGGTCTTCGACGTCTGCGGCGACGGTCCGCCGGCGCTGTTGGCCGAAGTGGGGTTCAGCAGCGACGAGCTGCACAACCCGGCCAGCATGGCGGCGGTCACCATCGAAGACCGGCCCTACCTGATCGTCGGCGACGCCGGCGGCGGGCTGCACGCGATCGACGCGACGGAGCCGGACGACATGTGGATGCGGTTGACGAAGATCTACCCGCCGATCACGGGCGAGCCGGTCTGCCATTCGGACATCGCGGTGACGCTGGACAGGGTCGCCGTCGCCGGCTGCGGCCTCCGCGTCCTGCAGCTGGCCTCCAACGTGGAGCGGCCGATCCGCGACGGCGCGATCCTGAGCGCACCATCGTACGGCGACAGAACGTGGGTCGGGCCATGGTTGACGGCGATGGCGGCCACGGACGACGCCGTGCTGATCGGCCACGGCAACGTGTTGAGCGTCGTCCGCCCGAGCGGGCCGCTCGGGCCGGAGGTCGTCGGGCGCGTCGCCTACCGGCATGTCGACCATCCATTCTTCGATATCGACGATCTTGCCGTCGCCGGCCACACTGCCTGGGTGGCGCCGGGGGGCGACTCGGTCGTCGCGATCGACCTCAGCGATCCGCGCACGCCCTTTGTCATCGAGAGCGCGTATCCGGAGGCGGACGTCATCGCCGTCACCGACGGCCTTCTGGCCGCCTCGATGGGCGATGCGGTCGAGCTGATCGACGTCACCGACCCGCGGCTGCCCCACAGCCGGAGCGTGCTCTCGCTCGCGGTGCCCCCGTTCAGCGATATGGCCTTCGCCGACGACCGCCTGATCGCCTCGACCGGCGCCAACGGGCTGGTCGTCGTCGACGTGCGCGATCCCGTGCGCCCGGCGATCATCGGGCGGCACGACGGCATCCCGACCGGCGCGATGGCGGTGGCGGACGGCCTGGCGGTGGCGCTGGCGGACGTCGGGCAGGCCGAGGACGGTCTCGCGATCTTCCGCACCGACGAGATCGACGAGGGCCGGATCCGCGTGGCGTCCACCGTTCCGCTGCCGATCGCGGCGGCGGCGTACCGCGACACGTCCGTCGGTATCGGCCACGTTGCCGGCCGGCGGGTGGCCGTCGTCCGGCGCGGCCCGACGCTCCTGGCGGTCGACATCACGGATCCGTCGCAACCCGTCGTCGGGCCCGCGATCCTCTTGCCGGTGAACGCCGACGGGATGGCCGTCCACGGCGACCGCGCCTTCCTGTTCGGGCGGCGGGCGGGGGTCGAGTTCTCGGTGTTCGAGCTCGGCACTTCGGGCATCGCGGGCGTGCTGCACTTGCCGTGGCTGGGTGCCGGCAAGCCGTAACGCGTTCATGGGCCGCGATGCGCTTGTCAACGGAGCGCCCTTGCCGTGAACGGGTTCGACGGCTACGTTTGGCATGCAACAACGCGCCATCAACGGAGCCACCCATGAAAGCGGACACCTCTCTCCGCACCGCCTTCGCCGTCGCCGCGATCACCGCCACCGTGCTGACGAGCCGCTCCGCCGCCCGTCCGAACAGCGCCGCGGCGGCGCAGCCGCCCGACGTGCCGCGCCCGTACTTCCAGCCCGTCGATCGTTGGCTGGGTGAGTCGCGGGCCGTCGCGGTGGACGGCCACCTGGCCTACTTCAGCGTCGGGCGGAGCATCGCCGTCGCGGACATGGAGGATCCGACCCTGCCGCGGCTGCTCGGCCGGAGCGCGCCGCTGCCGCTGGCCGACGGCGACGAGGATGCCCCGCCGATCACCGCGATCGCTCTCGGAAACGGCGTGCTCTGGGCGATCACCGGCCGGGCCGTCGACGGGGTGGCGCTCTTCGACGTCACGCGCGCGGACGAACCGCGCTTCCGATCGCAGACGGCGCTGGATCCGGACAGCCTGCCGCTGAGCATCGCCGCGCGGGGCACCCAAGTGGTCGTGGCGCTCTACCGGACGCGTACGAACGAATCCGGGCTTGCCGTCCTCCAGTCCGACTCCGCAGGGCCGGCCGTCGCGGTCGCGGAGTGGAGGGACGGGGACCAGGCGAAGTTCGCCGCGCCGGTGCTATGGACGGATATCGGCATTCTGGCCGGGACGTCTCGCCGACTTCTTCGCTTGGAACTGGCGCGCGACGAGGCCGGCCGGCCTGCACTTCGGGTCATCCGAACGACGGGCGACAACACGTTCTTCGCGATGACCCACATCGTCGCCGACGGCTGTCGCGTCGTCGTCCTGGAGATGAGACGGTCGACGAAGCACGTAACCCCGTTCGATGCCTGCCGCGCCTTCATCCGCCAGGTCGGCGATCCGCGGTCGATCGATCCGCCGCTGGGAGATGATCCGATGTCCGGCGTCGCGCTGGCAACGGTCATGGGCACACGTCGGCTGCTGTTCGGCAGCGACTACGGCGGTGTTTGGTCGATCGACTGGGCGGCGCTCGAAACCCCCGGCCCGTTGACCGCCGTGCGGCTCCTGCCGGCCACGACGAACACCACGTTGTGCCGGGGAAGCGTCGCCGCATCCGCCGATCGGCTGGCCGTGGCCGGCTGCGGTCTCGAGACCGCCGCAACGGATCGCCCGGAGCCCCCGAGCGCGTCGCGGGGTCGGATCCTCGGCCTGCCCGGCATGGCGGCGCCGACGGAGCACTACCGCCAGGGGCTGGCGGCTGCTGCCTTCGGAAACCGCGTCTTCGTCGTGGGCGCCAACATCTTCAGCGAGGTCGTCCGATCGCCCGATGCTCCGCCGATGGTCGGCGGACAGCTGCGACTCGAGCCCGAGACGGACATGTGGCCCACCCACTGGGCCGACATCGCGGCCAGCCGCGACACGGCATGGCTGTCGAACCACGATTCCGACGCGATCGTCGGGGTCGATGTGCGGGACGCCTTCCACCCGGTCCAGATCGCCCGTTTGGCCATCCATCGGGACGCCGCGGTCGCGGCCGACGATCACACGCTGGTGATCGCGCCGTACGAGAACAGGGTGCGTGACGGGAAGGCACACGTCTTCCGCCTGGAGCAACCCGCCGCGCCGCGCCAAGTCGGCACGATCTCCCTTCCCATCCAGGTCCCGATGAACGGCAGCCTCTTTCCCGGCGAGATGATCGTCGACGGCGCCGAGCTGATCGTCGGTTCGTCGGAGGGGCTCGCCGTGATCGACATCGCCGACATTGCGGACCCCGCGAACCCGCGAACGATCCTCATGGATCGAACCGAGTCGATCCGCGATCTGGCCCTCCTGCCGGACCGGATCGTGGCGCTCCGCTCGAACAACCTCGTTCTCTACGATCGAACGGCCGCGCGCGCGGGCCGGACGGTCCTCCATACGACCGTGCCGATCCCGTTCGAGGCCGACGGCTCCGCCCCGTACGACGAAGTCCATGTGACGCACGTGGCCGACCGCGTGTACGCCGTGCTGAGCGGAAACCGGAAGGCGCAATCCATCGACATCACCGCTGCCGGCGCGCCGATCGTCGGGCCGCCGTTTCGCTTCCCGACGTCCATCGACCACGCGGCGGTATCCGGCTCGCTCTTCTACGGCATCGGGCACCGCAACGGCCCCGAGGTCACGGCGTTCGATCTCGGCTCGCTCCTGAGAGTCACGCACGTGCTCCGACTGCCGTTCCTGGCGAACCTCGGGGACTGACCCTCGTCACCCCCGTCACTCGCACGACGCCGCGTCTACGCGCCCTGACCGAGCCGCGCCACAAGCGCCGCATGCCCCTCCGTCGCCACGCCCGCCCGCACCGCTGCGAGCGCGGCCGCGGCATCGCGGGCCCACACGGCGTCCGCCGGCAACCACAGTCCCGGCCACAGCGGGCTGCGATAGACGCCGTCCTCGTCCGGCTCCAGCTCGACATACGCACCGTCGGTGAGCACGAACCAGTGCAGGCCGCGCTCGTGCGCGGTGGCGACGACGAGCGTGACCGGGCCGGTGACTTCCAGGCCAGGCGTGTGCCCGGCATAGAGGCCGAGCCAGGTGATGAGGAAGCCCTGCGGCCCCCCGTGCTTGGACAAGCTGATCGGCGAAGCCATGACAAACACCATCCCCTCGATGAGCTCGGCGTGGAACGTCTCCGGCGTGCGCAGGTAGCGGCGGTGGAACTCGGGCTGCGTCAGACGATCGCCGTTGCAGAGCGGCGGCAGGTCGTCGTCGGACGAAGGCCGAGGCACCGGCGCGGGGCGCGGCCGGCGGACGGGGGGACGGGTTGGCTCTGGGGGATGGGTTGGAGCGGCCACGGGATCGACCAATGGGTCTGCCGACGGATCGACGAACGGATCGACGAAAGACGGTGCGGGTCGGGGCATGGTGCGCCTCCTGGTGGGGCGCGTGGGTGGCGGGGGAAGGATAGGTGCGGGCGGGCGGTGGGGCAATGGCGGGTGCGCCGTGTGGCTGGTCCGAAAAATCAATGTTGAGTCTGATCGAGAGTCAATGTTGACTCTTGGTGTGAATCCATGTTGCTTTTCGGGACGGAGCAACATTGAAAACGGAAGCCGTTCATCCCTGCATTCCACGCGCGCATACGGCGTGCGGCCGCGGGGAGGGTGCGACCGACCTGCATCGCTGTTCGCCGCCGCGCTGTTGCGCTACGCTCGGCCCACATCGAACCGCCCCCATCGGAGCCCGCCATGCGCCCAGCCATCCTCCTCCGCGCCGTCGCCCTCGCGGCCCTCACCGCCGCCACGCTCGCCGCCGCCCCGCCGCTCCGCCCAGCCGACGCGCACGCCCTCGCCCAGCCGCCTGCCCCGGCGACCCGGCCGTACGTCCGCCCCGCCGACCGCTGGTTCGGCGAGACGCGCGCCGTGGCGGTGGAGGGGGACCGGGCGTACTACAGCGTGGGCCGGGCGGTGGCGGTGGCGGACATCGGCGATCCGGCGGGGCCGCGGCTCATCGGGCGGAGCGCGCCGCTGGCGACGGGGCGGGATGACGTTGCGCCGACGCCGATCACGGACATGGCGGTGAGCGGGCGGTGGCTGTGGGCGATCACCGGGAGCGGGAAGGACGGCGTCGCGCTGTTCGACGTACAGGATCCGAACCGTCCGGTGCTGCGGGCGATCGTGCCGATGGCTCCGGAGCGGTCCATCGAGGCGATCGTGGCTCGCGAGAGGCACGCCGTACTCGTCTATGCGGAATTTGATGCGGACCGCGGAAGGGTTGCGGCCAGCGGGCTCCTCGCCGTGCGTGTGGATCCATCGGGCGCGCCGCATGTCGCCGGCCAGTGGATTCCCGATGAGCCGTTGAACCAGCCCCATGACCTGGTTTGGACCGGCGATACGCTAGTCGTCAGTGGCGGGTATTTCGTGGGCCGGATGTCGGTGACCCTCACCGGTGAGGATGGGATCCGGCTCGAGCCAGCCGGGTTTGCCTCCTACGACGGACTGCCGATGAATCAGCTCGCCGCCGACGGATGCCGCGTCTACGGCTCGTATCGTGCGGATCGGTCGGCAGGCGTCGGCCAGGTGAGGATCTTCGACGTCTGTGCCGACGTGCCACGGCAATTGGGCATGTCGGACCAGCCGTCGGGGACGTTTGCCGGTCCGCGAGACATGGTGCGAGGCATCAGTGCAGCCACCTGGGGCGGGCGCAACCTGGTGTTCATGACCGATGCGGCTGGCGGCATGTGGACGATCGACGCCACCGATCCGACGTCGATGACGTGGTCGGCCGATTCCCTCATCGAACCCGTGACGACGACCCCCGCCTGCTTGGGCGACACGGCGGTTGCGGGCCCGCGGCTGGTGGCCTCCGGTTGCGGGCTTGCCGTGCTGGAGATGAAGGGGGGCGCTGCTTTGCCGCAATGGGTCGGCCGATTGCCTCATCCGCCGCTGTCATGGGAGGGCGGCGACGTACTCAGCCCGCGCGGGCCGGCCATCTGGGCCGAAGGGGACGACATCCTCATCGCCCGGATGAACGTCCTCAGCACGATCGACTGGGTTGCGGACGCCCCACCGGCCGTCGTCGGACAGATCGCCGTCCACCCGAACGGGGACCAGTGGTCGTACGCCGTACTCGACATCGCCGTCGCGGACGACACGGCATGGATGGCGGACGTGCAGTCGGGGGGTCTGTTCGGCTTCGACGTTCGTGACCGGCGGCGGCCCGTACGCGTCGCCCAGCTCCAGCTGACCGGCTGGCAAGAATTCATCGCGGCGGACGGGGACGTTCTCGCCACGGTTGAGGGTGACGGGCCGATCCGGCTGTTCGACGTGGCAGACGCGGCGGCGCCCCGCCCCGTCGGCACGATCGATCGGCCGGGTCCGGTTCTCTACGAGGGCGAGATGCTCCTGGCCGACGGGCGTCTCTACGTCGCTTCGCGGGCCGGTCTCGAAATCTATGACGTCGGCGATCCAAGCGCGCCCATGGCCGGCCCCTTCGATCACGCTGTCCCGCTGTGGGACGCCGCGCTGAACGAGGATTGGATCGTGACGCTCGCCCACGACCAGATCCGGGTCTACGACCGGGCCGCGGCGAAGGCCGGAACGCTGGCACCCGTCGCCCTCATCCCGCTTCCGCCCAGCGAACCGTCCCCGTTCGAGTTCCCCCGATTCATCGACGTGAACCTCGGTCGTGTCGGCGACCACCCGATCGTCATCGCGAGCGGCGAGCGGTCGTTGCTCGCAATCGACATCGCCGACCCGGCGATTCCGATCATCGGGACACCCTACCTCTACACGGATCCGGCGTTCTCGATCACGGTCGCCGGCGATCGGATCTTCCTCGTCTCCGAGCCGCACGCCGGTATTGCCCGCCTCGACCTCGGCCTGCTCCTTGTCGGAAGCGTCCTGCGGCTGCCGTTCCTGGCGAACCTCGGCGGCTGACGCACCACGTTCGCGCATCGCATCGACCCGCGCCGCCCGATCGCCCGCCTCACCGCCCCCCCAACCGCCTCCCCAACCCCGTCCACCTCCTCGCCACCCGATCGTTCCCCACCGCCCGCCGCACCGCCGCATCGTCCGCCACGAGCACGCACAGCCGGCGCGCGCGGGTGACGGCGGTGTAGAGCAGGTTGCGCTGCAGCAGCATGTAGTGGCCCTTCACGAGGGCGAGGACGACGCACGGGTATTCGGCGCCCTGGCTCTTGTGCGTGCTGCACGCGAAGGCGTGCGTCAGCTCGTCCAGCTCGCTGAAGGCGTACTCCACCGGCGTGCCCTCGACATCCAGCGTCACGGTCTGCGCGGCGGCGTCGACGACGGCGACGCGGCCGATGTCGCCGTTGAAGACGTCCTTGTCGTAGTTGTTGCGGACCTGCATCACCTTGTCACCGGTCCTGAACGATCGCCCGCCCCAGCGGACCTCGCCCTTGCCCGGCCCCGGCGGGTTCAGCGCCGCCTGCAGCCGCTCGTTCAGCGCGGCCACGCCGGCCGCGCCGCGGTGCATCGGTGTGAGAACCTGGATGTCGGCGAGCGGGTCGAGGCCGAAGCGCTTCGGGATGCGCGTCGTCACGACATCCACGACACGATCGGCGGCGTCCTCGGCGGACTCGACGCGGAACTGGAAGAAGTCCGTGGCGTCTTTGTCGAAGATCGGCATCTGCCCCTGGTTGATCCGGTGCGCGTTCACGGCGATGTAGCTCTTGGCGTCCTGGCGGAAGATCTGGTCGAGCACGACGGTCGGGATCGCGCCGCAGCTGATCAGATCGCGCAGCACGTGCCCGGCCCCCACGCTCGGCAGCTGGTCGACGTCGCCCACCAGCAGCAGGTGCGATGCCGGGTCGACGGCCTTCGTCAGGTGGTTCATCAGAAGCGTGTCGACCATCGACATCTCGTCCACGACGATCATGTCCGCGTCCAGCGGGTTCTGCTCGTTGCGCTGGAACATCTCGCCGCCCGTCGGCTTGAACTCCAGGAGCCGATGAAGGGTCTTGGCCGTCGTCCCGGTCGTCTCCGCCAGCCGCTTCGCCGCCCGCCCCGTCGGCGCCGCCAGCCGCACCGTCGCGCCGCGCACGCCGAGCATCTGCAGGATCGCGCGCACCGTCGTCGTCTTGCCCGTGCCCGGCCCGCCGGTCAGGACCGCCACCTTGCTCGCGAACGCCGCGCGCACCGCATCGCGCTGCCGCGATGCCAGGGGGTGCGGAATGGCCTTGTCGATCCAATCGAGCGCGGCGTCCCAGTCGATGTGGCGATAGGCGCCCAGCCGGTCCTCGGGCGCGTCGATGATCCGGCGCAGGCGGTTGGCGATGCCGACTTCGGCGTAGTGGAAAACGGGGAGGTAGACAGCTTGGTGGGGCATGCCGGGTGATGTCGTCGATGTCGCGGTCGCGCTTGTCGTCGTCGCCGTCGCCGCAGCAGCCCCCGCCGTCGCAGCCGCCGCGACGACCGCCGCATCCCCCGGCACGTCCTCGACGATCACCGCCTGCGCCACCGTCAACCGCTCGATCGCGGCCTCGATCGCTTCCGCCGCGACCGCCGCATCGTCCACCGCCAGCAGGGTCGACGCCGTAGCCACGAGGTCGGGGCGTGGCAGATACGTGTGTCCCTCGTCGGCCGCCTCGCTCAGCGCGAAGAGCACACCCGCCTCGAGCCGCGCCGGGCTGTCGGCGGGCAGGCCGAGGTTGCGGGCGATGCGGTCGGCGGTTTTGAAACCGACGCCCCAGACCTCGCGCGCCAATCGATACGGATCGGTGCGGACGATGTCGGCCGCCGCGTCGCCGTAGGCCTTGTAGATTCGGACGGCCAGTCCGGTCGTGATGTCGTGGCTCTGCAGAAACACCATCAGCGTCTTGATCTGCCGCTGCTCGACCCACGCCGCCGTGATGCTCGCCGCCCGCCCTGGCCCGACGCCCGGCACATCCGCCAGCCGCTCCGGCTGCCCCTCGATCACGTCCAGCGTCTCGAGCCCGAACCGATCGACGATCCGCTCGGCCGTCTTCGGCCCGATGCCCTTGATCAGCCCGCTGCCGAGGTACTTGCGGATCCCCTCGACCGTGGCCGGCAGCTTCTCCTCGAAGCGCTCGATCTCGAACTGCTTGCCGTACGTGGCATGCGACGTCCAGCGCCCCCAGAACCGGAAGCTGGCCCCGACGTTTGCCCCGAGCAGCCGCCCGACGGCCGCCACCGTACCCCGCCCGCCGGCCGGTTCGACCTGGGCCACGGTGTAACCGGTGTCGGCGTTCTGATACGTGATCCGCTCGATCGTGCCTTCGAGCGTTGCGGGGCGCGCGTGATCGCCGCCGCCCGCAGAGGGAGCCGCCGGCATCCCCGGTGTCGCCGGTGCCGTCGACGACATCGCTAGCCCGGCGACGTCACGCCGGCCGCCGCGACGTCGACCAGCGCCGCCAGCCGCGGGTCGGATCGCAGGGCCGCGAGGTCCGGGTCGGTCGCCGCAGCCGCCACGACGCCGGGCATCGCCTCCGCCAGCACCGCCAGATCGACCAGCGCGCCCTCGACGTCGCCCAAACGGGCACGGGCGCAGGCGCGGTTGTAACGGGCGATCGTGTACGTCGGGTCGGCCGCCACCGCCAGGTCGGCCGCGACGAGCGCCGGGCGCGGACGGCCGAGGAGGAGCTGCGCCGCCGCGAGCAGGTCCAGCGCACGGGCATCGTCGGGGACGGCATGGAGGTAGCGCCGTAGGATCGCCAGCGCCGCACCGGGTTGGCCGAGGGCAAGGGTTGCCTGGACGCGGCGCAGCTCGGCGTGACGGTCGTTGGGCCGGTCGGCCAGATCCTGGAGGGCGCCCCGCAGTCGGGCGTGCCAGTCGGCCGTGGTCGCTGGGTCGTCGACCTTGACGCCCGGGCCGTCGGCCGCCTCACCACCGGACATCGTTCCCCCCGATCGAGCGGCACTCGCACGCCGCGCGGTCCTCCCCGCCGACGCGCTTCAGCCCGCCGTCGTACACGCGCGGGCTGCCGTACGCCGTCCAGCCGCCGAGGTCGAACGGCGCCGTGCCGGCCGCGGCCAGCCACGCGCCGTCGTAGAGGCGGGCGATGTGGACGTGGGTCGCGTTCGAGAACCCGCCCTCGCAGCTCGGGTGGCCGAGTCGGTCACCGGCGCGGACGCGGCTGCCGGCGGCGACGCGGCCCTCGGCAGCCAGATGCAAATGGAACAGGACCGGCCCGGTGCGCCGGTCGCCGTCGGCCGCTCCTTGGCCATCGGCGCCGCCGTCGAGATCCAGGATCACCTGTCCCGTCCCGCCCGGCACCACCACGCCGCCCGCCGCCGCCGTCACCCACGCCGCGGACGTCGAGCAGCCCGTCGGCTCCTCGTCCGGCACGAAGTCGATGGCCGCCCACGCGCTGCCGTCCCCCCACCCGCCGTGCGGCCCGCCGGTCAGCCACCACGTCTCGCCGCGGGCGAAGGGCAGCACGAGCGGCGGGAAGGCGCGGCGGAGGCCGGCGCCGGAATCGCGGCCGCGGGTGCCGTCCGTGCGTGCGGTCGCGGTGCGCGAGGGGGTATCGGTCGCCAAGGTCCCCCGGGTCCCATCAGACCCATCGGTCCGATCGGTCCCATCCGTCGCCGGCACCGCCCCGAACAGCGCCTCGTACGCCGACAGCACCCCCGCGATGTCCCCCGGCAGCGCATCCGGCGTCGACTGCAGCCCGAGGACGCGCTGCACCGCCACCGAGCCCGCGTTCAACGCCGGATGGGCCGTCAGCCGAACGCCGTCGCTGAACGTGAGCACCGGCGAGCCGCGCGTCGCCTGGTCGTAGTACCCGCCGTTCAACCGGTCCGCCAGCCAGTTCAGCTGCAGCCACAGCCCGCTCCGCACCGGATCGACGAGCCCGGCCGGGTACGCCGCCGCCTCGGCCGATAGCGCCGCGCCCGACACGATGCCGCTCTTGGCCTCCACCACCGCCAGGAGCGCCCGCGGGCCGACGGAAAACTCCTCGACGACGCGCGCGACGATCTCCGGCCCGCTGAGCGACTCGCCGTTCACCTCCTCGCTCCACGTCGCCAGCGCCCCGCCGCGCGCCGCCGTCCACGCGGCGACGTCGAAGCCGACGTAGGCCGGGCCGTAGACGAGCTCGGCATCGGGCAGGACCGGGATGTCCGGCCCCTCGCCCTGCACCGGCGCCTGCACCGTCAATTCCTGGCCGGCCACGAGCGCGTCGGGATTGGAGATGCCGTTGAGCGACATGATCGACGCAACGGACGTGCCGAACCGCGCCGCGATCAGCGAGAGCGTGTCCCCCGGGGCGACGGTGTACGACGTCGTCGCCGCTGCCTGCGTCGGCCCGGCGTCGCCGTCGTCTGCGGCGCCGCGGATCGCGCGGTCGCGGACATCCGCGGCGACATCGTCGTCGGCGCCGGACGATGTGCCGGCGGGCGTCGATCCCATCGTCCGCCGCAGCGCCACGGCCCCGACGACGATGAAGACCGCGACGACGAGGGTCGGGACAAGAGGGACGGTGAGCGGCGCGGACGGGCGGCGGGGTGGAGCGGGGTCGAACACGGGGGCGAGTATAGCATCGGGCGGGAGAGGGGTTGGGAGGGTATTCGAACGGCCGTTCGGACCGCGGCAACGCATGGGACCTGCCCCGCATGGCCGCCCGCCCCTCGCCGTGATATCATCGACCCCCGGCCGGTGCCCGTCCTAACGCCCTTTGGGGGGCCGATGTCGACCCACATCCTGCCGGGCCTTGTCGACGTGCACGTCCATCTGCGGCATCCGGGCGGCGCGCACAAGGAAACGATTCGGACCGGGACGGCCGCCGCGTTGGCGGGCGGGGTCACCGCCGTCCTCGGCATGCCCAACACCCAGCCCCCGATCACCGACGCCGGCGTGCTCGATGCCGCGTTGGCTCATGTCGCGACGGAAGCGCTGTGCGACGTCGGGCTCTACCTCGGCGCTGCGGACGGGAACGCGCACGAGGTCGCTGCGGCGGCCGAGCGGGCGTGCGGTCTCAAGGTCTACCTGAACGACACGTTCGGCCAACTGCGGATCGAGACGCTCGCCGCGCTCCGCCCCCACTTCGAGGCGTGGCCGCACGGCCGCCCGATCGTCCTGCACGCCGAGGATCTGAACGTGGCGACGGCGATCGGCCTCGGGCGCGTCCACGGCCAGTGGGTCCACATCGCCCATGTCAGCCGCGCCGAGGAGATCCGGCTCATCGCCGCCGCCAAGGACGCCGGCCTGCACGTAACGTGCGAGGTCGCCCCGCACCACCTGTTCCTGTCCACGGACGACCTCGCCCGCCTCGGCGCGCTCGGCGACATGCGCCCGCGCCTCGGCACGCCGGCCGACGTCGCGGCGCTCTGGGCCCACCTCGACGCCGTCGACTGCATCGCCACCGACCACGCCCCGCATACGCTCGTCGAGAAGGCGTCGCCGACCCCGCCGCCCGGCGTGCCCGGCCTCGAGACGACGCTGCCGCTCCTGCTGACCGCCGTCGAGGACGGTCGCCTCTCCCTCGAACGCCTCGTCGAGCTCACGAGCACGACCCCCGCCGCACGCTTCGGGATCGCGACACCGACCGAGAGCACCGTCGAGGTCGAGGTCGGGCCGGAGTGGACGCTGCCCGAGCGCGGCTGGCAGACGAAGCCCGACTGGTCGCCGTTCGCCGGCACGCGCGTCCGCGGCCGCGTCGTGCGGACGACGCTGCGGGGGGCGACGGTGTGGGACGAAGGGCGGTTGACGGCGGCGGCCGGCACGGGGCGGGTCCTAACGTTCGACGCCGCGGCGGTCGCACGATGACGGCGTCCCGCGGCATCGCGACCGCGCCCGGTAGGGGCACGGCATGCCGTGCCCATTCGATCGGCAACACGTGCCCTTCGCGGCCGAAATTCGGGCGATGGGCACGGCATGCCGTGCCCCTACCAACGGGATTCGCGACGAGCGGACACGGTCGCCGTGCCGCCGAGAATCATCACACACCCAGGAGCGGCCGATGACCCACAGCGCCGATCGAGCCTCCGCCGCCGGCCACGGCCTGGCCCATCAGGACATCCTGTCCGTCAACCAGTTCAACACGGACATGCTCGGGGCCATCTTCGCGCTCACCGACGAGATGCGCTCGACCGTCCGCGCGTCCGGCGGCTGCGATCTGCTGCGACACCACGTCCTGACGTGCCTGTTCTACGAGCCCAGCACCCGCACGAGCGCCAGCTTCATCGCCGCCATGGAGCGACTGGGCGGCAGCGTGATCCCGATCACGCAGGGCGTGCAGTACTCGAGCGTCGCCAAGGGCGAGAGCCTGCCGGACACGATTCGAACCGTCGAGCAGTACTCGGACGCCATCGTGCTGCGCCACCCCGAGGTTGGGAGCGCGCGCGTCGCGGCCGAGGCGGCCTCAAAGCCCGTGATCAACGCCGGCGACGGCGCGGGCGAGCACCCGACGCAGGCGCTGCTGGACCTCTACACGATCCACAACGAGCTCGGCACGCTCGACGGCCTCCACATCGCCATGGTCGGCGACCTACGCTTCGGCCGGACCGTCCACTCCCTCACACGGCTGCTGCTGCAGTACGACGTCAAGCTGACGTTCGTCAGCCCCGAGATCCTGCGGCTGCCGCTCGACCTGATGAACGCCGTGCGCGACGCCGGCCTGCCGGTCCGCGAGACCTACAGCGTGGCGGATGTGATCGGCGACGTCGACGTGCTCTACGTGACGCGGGTCCAGAAGGAGCGCTTCACCGACCTGGCGCAGTACGACGAGGCCAAGGGCTTCTACAATATCACGCCCGACCTCATGCGGGATGCCAAGTCGCGGATGGTCGTCATGCACCCCCTCCCGCGCGTCGGCGAGATCAGCGACGCCGTCGACACCGACCCGCGGGCGGCGTACTTCCGGCAGATGGAGAACGGGATGTTCATCCGGATGGCGCTGCTGGCCGCCGTGCTGGGCAAGGCGTGACGATGTCGTCGCGCCCTTCGCCCGTGCCCGCCGCAGCCGCGTCGACGACCGCCCCGACCCCGCCGGCGTTCAACAAGCGCCTCGCGGACGCGATCGACCGCGACGGCTCGGTGTTGTGCGTCGGCCTCGACCCGCGCCTCGACCGCCTCGAGGAGCCCATCGCCGACTTCTGCCGCCGGATCGTGGATGCGACGATCGACGCCGTTGTGGCGTACAAGCCGAACAGCGCGTTCTTCGAGCAGCTCGGCGCGACCGGCTGGCAGGCGCTCGAGACCGTCGTTCGCCACATCGGCGGCGCTCGGATCGTGATCCTGGACGCCAAGCGGGGGGACATCGGTCCGACGGCGGCGGCCTATGCGCGTGCCGCGTTCGAGGCGATCGGCGCCGACGCGCTCACCGTCAACCCCTACCTTGGGGGCGACAGCGTCGCACCGTTTCTGGCCGATGCGACGCACGGCGCGTTCGTCCTCTGCCACACCTCCAACCCCGGCGCCACGGACTTCCAGACGCTGCCGGTCGATGGCCGCCCGCTCTACCACCGCGTCGCAGCCCGTGTCGCCGACGACTGGAACGCGGCCGACAACGCCGGGCTCGTCGTCGGCGCCACGTACCCGGCGGCGCTCGAAGCGGTGCGCGCGCTGGCCCCGCGGCTGCCCATCCTCGTGCCCGGCGTCGGCGCCCAGGGCGGCGATGTGGATGCGGCCCTGGCGGCGGGGCTCGACGGCGGCGGGCGCGGCCTGATCGTCAACAGCTCGCGCGAGATCCTGTACGCCGACGACCCCCGGAGTGCCGCCCGCCGCCTCCGCGACGCCCTGAACGCGGCGCGGGAACGCCATCGTTGACCAGCCGCCCCGACCGCGCTGCCTATCCCGCCTATCCCGCCTGTCCCGCCTGTCCCGCCTGTCCCGCCTGTCCCGCCTGTCCCGCCTGTCCCGCCTGTCCCGCCCGTACCACCTGTCCCGCCCGGACCGTGCAAGCGGACCGCATCGTGCGGACCGACCGCACCCACCGCGCCCCGGAGGCCCGATGATCGACCCCCGCCGATTGGCCGAGGAGGCCGCAACGCCCGGCGACTGCACCGCGCTGGCCGAACAGCTGCACCGGATCGGTGCCGTCCAGTTCGGAACGTTCACGCTCAAGAGCGGGGCGTCGTCGCCGGTGTACTGCGACCTGCGCCTGCTCGTCAGCGACGCCTGCGTCCTCGCCGCCGCCGCCGAGCACTACGCCGCCCTTCTGGCGCCGCTCACGTACGACCGCATCGCCGCGATCCCATACGCCGGCCTGCCGATCGGCGCCGCCGTCAGCCTCCGGTTGAACCGGCCGCTGATCTTCCCGCGCAAGGAGGTCAAGGCGTACGGCCGCGGACGCGCGATCGAGGGCGCCTTCACCCCGGGCGAGACCGTCGTCGTCGTGGACGACCTCGTCTCGAGCGGCCTCTCCAAGATCGAGGCGATCGCCCCGCTGGCCGAGGCCGGGCTGATCGTGCGCGACATCGTCGTCCTCATCGACCGCCGCGGCGCCGACGCCACCGACCTGGCGGCGGCTGGGTTCCGGCTGCACGCCGCGTTCACGTTGCCCGAGATCGCGGCCGCCCTCGCCGAGCACGGCCGGATCTCGCCCGATGAACGCGCCGCCATCGACCGCTATCTGGCGGCCGATCGACCCGTCGCCTGATCGCGACGCACGACCCTGGAGCCATCCACCGCATGCCCAAGCTGACGATCATCGGTCACGGAACGCACGAGGTACCGGCCGGCACGCGATTGGTGCGTGCCGTCATGGACAGCGGCGCCGACATCCTCCACCGCTGCGGCGGCTGGGCGAAGTGCACGACCTGCCGCGTCGACATCATCGACGGACGCCCCGCGGTGATGACCCGCGCCGCCTTCGAACGGCTCACCGCCAACGGCCAGCTGGGCGAGTTCGACCTGTCGTGCCAGACCCTCGTGGAGGGCGATATGACGGTCCAACCGCTGATGACGCTGGCCGGCAGCGATCTGGACGACGCCGGGCCGACGCCGGAGGAGACGATCACGCCGGCAGCGGAGTGGGTGGCGCGGCCGGGCGACGATGACGCCGCGAACACGAATGCGGCCGCCGTCCCGAACCCGGAAGCCCTGTAGGGGCAGGTCCCCGTGCCTGCCCCGTAGGCCGTCCATCCCATGTTCCCACCGGCCAAAACATCGGCCGTTCGTGATGGGTGTGGTCCGCTGAGCGGTGTTTGGGTGGACGGCCTACGGGGCAGGCACGGGGACCTGCCCCTACCCGGGCTTACACCACGCGTCGATCAACGGCCATGCGTTGTCGTTATGCCGGCGTCGTCCCTGTCCCCCGACGTGCGCTCCCCTACCCCGCCTTCCGCCGCGTGGCCGTCCGCCGCTTCGCCTTTGGCGCACTGCCCTTGGCGGCGAGCAGCGCCAACACCTCGTCCATCGTGACGGCCGCGACGTCGGCGTCCTTGGGGAGCGACGCGTTTGTGCGCTGGTACTTCACGTACGGGCCGTAGCGGCCGTCCAGGATCTGGAGCGGCTCGCCGGTCTCGGGGTGCGGGCCGAGATCCCGCAGCACGGTGGCGGCGCCGGATCGCCCCGGGCCGCGCGACTCCTTCTCCGTCAAGAGCTGCAGCGCGCGATCGAGTTCGACCGTCAGGACGTCGTCCGTCGGCTTGAGGCTGGCGAAGGTGGTCTCGTGGACGACGTACGGGCCGAAGCGGCCGACGCCGGCGCGCACCGGCTTGCCGGTCTCGGGGTGTTCGCCGAGGGCGCGCGGCAGCGCCAGCAGCGCCAGTGCGGTGACGAGGTCGACGTCGGCAGCGGCCAGTCCCTTCGGCAGGCTGACCCGCTTCGGCTTCTCGCCATCGGCGTCGCCGAGCTGGACGTATGGGCCGTACGGGCCGTCGCGTAGGAAGACGGACAGGCCGGTCTCCGGATCGTCGCCGAGGCTCGAAGGGCCCTCGCCGCCCTTGACGACGAGCGCATCGAGCACCGCCTGCGAGAGGTCGCCCGGCGCCATGTCCTCCGGCAGCGCCACCGTCGTGCGCCCTTCGCCCTCGCCGATCTCGACGAAGGGGCCGTAGCGCCCGATGCGCACCGCGATGTCGCCCAGTTGGACGGTGCTGGCACGCCGCGGGTCGATCCGACCCTGCGCAGCCTCGACCTGGGCGGCCAGGCCGGCCTCCCCTTTGTAGAAGCGCGAGAGGTACGCCTGCCAGTCGACCTCGCCGGCCGCGATGCGATCGAGATCCTCTTCCATCTCGGCGGTGAAGCCGAGATCGACGAGCTGTTTGAAGTCAGTCTCGAGCAGCCCGGTGACGGCGAAGGCCGTGAACGTCGGCAGGAGCGTCGTGCCGGACTTGCGGACGTAGCCGCGGTCCTGGATCGTGCCGAGGATCGTGGCGTACGTGCTCGGCCGACCGACGCCGGCGGCCTCGAGCGCCTTGACGAGCGCGGCCTCGGTGAACCGACCCGGCGGCTGCGTCTCGTGACCGCCCGGGGAGAGATCCTTGAGGTCGAGCGGGTCGCCCGTCGTCAGCTTGGGCAAGGGTGCGTCGCGGTCTTCGATCGCCGCATCCGGATCGTCCGATCCCTCGACGTATGCCCGGAAGAAGCCGGCGAAGACGACGCGGCGCCCGCGCGCCCGGAAGACGGCATCGGCGGCCTTGACGTCGGCGGTGACGAACTCGAGCTCGGCGTCGGCCATCTGGGTGGCCACGGTGCGCTTCCAGATGAGGTCGTACACCTGCGCCTCACGGCCGGACAGCGGCAGGTCGGCCACCGGCCGCATCTCCGAGCCGGACGGCCGGATCGCCTCATGCGCTTCCTGCGCCGCCTTGGCCTGCGTCTTGAAGCGGCGGGGCTTCGGGCTCAGGTGGTCGGCACCGTACAGGACCTTCACCCTGTTGCGCGCGGCGTCGATCGCCTCCTCGGAGAGGTTGACCGAGTCCGTGCGGTGGTACGTGATGTAACCGTTCTCGTACAGATCCTGGGCGATCCGCATCGTCTCGCGCGCGGACAGGCGCAGCTTGCGGCCGGCCTCCTGTTGGAGGGTGCTCGTCGTGAACGGCGGATAGGGTTTGCGGACGGTGCTGCGGGTCTCGACGGCGCCGACGTGCCACGTCGCGTCCGCCAGGCGGGTGCACAGCGCGCGGGCGTCGGCTTCGGAGAGCAGTCGGACGCTGGCATCGGCGGCGAGGCGGCCGGTCGTATCGTCGAAATCCTTCCCGGTGGCCACGCGCTGCTGGTCGATGCTCGTGAGCGTGGCCGAAAACGCCTCGCCGCCCGGACGGGTCGCGACATCGGCCGTGACGTCCCAGTAGCTGCCGCTGCGAAACGCGTGCCGCTCGCGCTCGCGCTCGACCAGCAGGCGCACCGCCACGCTCTGCACGCGCCCGGCCGACAGCTTGGCGGCGATCTTCCGCCACAGGAGCGGCGAGAGCGTGTAGCCGACGAGCCGGTCGAGGATGCGGCGCGTCTCCTGGGCGCGGACGACGTTCTCGTCGACGGAGCGCGTGTGCGCCAGCGCCTCCTGGATGGCCGGCCGCGTGATCTCGTGGAAGACCATCCGCTTGACCGGCACCTTGGGCTTGAGGACCTGCACCAAGTGCCAGCCGATGCTCTCACCCTCCCGATCCTCGTCGGTTGCGATGATCAGCTCGTCCGCCTTGGCCAGTGCCTCCTTGAGCTGCTTGTACGTTTCCTTCCGGTTGGCGGTGATCACGTACAGGGGTTCGAACCCCTCGTCGACGTTCACGCCCAAACGGGCCCACGGCTCGTCGCGCTGCGCCTTCGGGATCTCGCTGGCCGACGACGGCAGGTCACGGACGTGACCCATGCTGGCCATCACGACATATTCGTTCGGCAGGTAGTCGCGAATCGTGCGCGCCTTGGTCGGCGATTCAACAATGACGAGCTTGGTCATGGGCACCGCTTCTTCTGATCGAGGGGGGAGATAGTACAGCACTGGTCGGACGGTCCAAAACGGTTGACGCCCGGTCACGGCCCCACCGTCACCGGAAGGGCGCGGTCTCCGGGCGGCCGCCGGCCAGCGCGATCCTTGTCGGCGCGGTGTTGTTGACGTTGCCCGGGTCGCCTTCTATGGTTGCGCGATTGCGCGCCCGCGCCACGACTGGATTGGGCTTGCCCCGGCTGCCGGGGCCCACGTTGTCAGGAGTTTTCATGCACACCCGCTCCCCCCACCGGAACATCTGCTCGCCCGCCGCCGGCCGCGCCGCCGTCGCCGCGGCCGTCCTCGCGCTGGCGGCGGTTGCGCCGACCTTCACGACGCCGCACGCCGCGCGCGTCGTCCACGCCCAGATCGGTGCGAACGACCTCCTGCTGCCCGACCTCCGATCGGCCGGCCCGACGACCGCGACACTGCCGACGAAGAACATCGCGCCCGTGCGGCGCGGTTTCGGGCCGGCGCGGCGGCTCGGTCCCAGCGGAATTGCCGACTTCGGCTTCACGGACATCCACGTGGCCAACCTGACGGACAGCGCGTTCTCCGTCCAGCTCAACCTCTCGCTGCGGGACCGGAACCCGCGCAGCTTCACGCGGCAGCTGGCCGCCGGCGGGGGAGCGACGCTCCACATGGCCGGCGAGGAGACGATCTCGGAAGGGTACTGGCACGCCACGGTGCGCAGCACAGGCGCCGTGGGCGCAATCGTGCGAACGGGGTGGGTGATCTCCGGGACGAGCACGTCGGCCTACGAGGGTGTCCGCCCAGCCACGAAGCTCCTCGTCCCGTTGTTCGTCCGCGGCGTCGACGGCGTCTTCTCCGACTACGAGATCATGAACCTCGACACCGACCTCGAGGAGAACCCGGTAACGTACCAGACGTTCTCGCCCGACACGGGCGAGCTGCTCAGCGAATGGGAGGATCGCCTCAAGCCGGGCGCCGTGACGAACCTCGACGCGATCGAGGACGGGACATCGGTCAGCCGGCTGGAGGCCAACCGGCCGGGGGATGCCTGGATCGGCAGCCTGCGGATCGAGGCGGCCGGTGCCGTTGCCCTTCAGGTCTACCAGAACGAGGCGTTCGAGGGAGGGGTCTCGGCAACCGGCGCACGGCCGTTCTCGGCCGCGGCAACGACGCAGTACGTGCCGCTCGTCCGCCGCAACTACCTCGGCAACTCCGTCATCGCCGTCCAGAATCGCGACAGCAAGAAGGCGAATGTGACGATCGCCTACCGCGGCGCGCCCGACAGCCCGAAGCACGCGAACGGAACGGTGGAGCAGACGTTCTCGATCGGGCCGTACGGCATGCACTTCGTCGACCTCGGCACGGGCCGGATGGGCGATGTCCCTGCGCCGGCGATCGACCGCGGCGGCGGGGCGAACACCGGCTTCTACGGCAGCGCCGTCATCACGAGCGACCAGCCCGTCGTCGCGTCGGTGATGGAGACGACCGGGCAGCCGGACCGGACGCGGACGAACGCCGCATACAATGCGTTCCTCGCGTCCGAGCTCGGCCAGAAGTTCATCGTCCCGAGCATCCGCAGCCGCAGCGCCGCGCGCGTCACGCAGTTCGTCGTCCAGAACCCGGGCGCCGGCGCGGCCGGTGTCGACGTCAAGATCACGTCCGCGGGCGGTCGCTCGAGCACGCTCGCAACGACCGTCCCGCCGGGCGAGATGCGCATCGTCAAGCTCACCGAGGACACGGACGGCGCACTGGCGGTGATCACGAGCGACCAGGCGGTGGCCGTGCTGGTCTACGAGACGCCGTTCGGTACGCCGGGCGCCTTCAAGGACGCCGAAGCGGCCGATACCGTCGCCTACGCCGCGCCGCGCTACGCCGGCGGCAGCGTTCCGCCGACGGCGCGGAGCGTCTCCCCGACGCCGACGGCCTCCGCAACAACGGCGACGCCCACCGGTCCGACACCGACGGGCTCGATTCCGACGCGAACGGCTTCGGCGACCGCGAGCGGGCCGCGCTTCCGGGCGTTCATGCCGATCGTGTTGCGCGGTTCTCGGTTTCCCGGGCGCTAGGGTGTGTTTGCACAGGGTGGCCACGGAAAAGACCGGCGGCTGAAGCCGGCCGGCTGATGGCCTTCGGCCATTGCGCCCGCCTTCGCGGGCGCTTCAACCCTCGGGGCGCCCGCGAAGGCGGGCACCATGGCGACCCGCTAGGGGCGCCTCTAGCCGGCCAGCTTTAGCTGCCGGAACTGGGTTTGCAAACACGCCCTAGTAGCGAACTGCCGATCGGACCGCGTTCGAATACCACGAGGCGGACATAGGGGCGCACGGCTGTGCACCCCTACGTCCGCCTCGTTTGCCGCGGGCAATCCACCATCGTGCATGCCGCGGGCGAACCACCCGTCGTGTGGATCGCCGCCGAGCTGGACTACCAGCCGTGTCCCGGAATCGTCAGCGTCTGGCCCGCGCGGATGTAGTTCACGTTCACGATGCCGTTCGCGTGGGCGATGGCCCAGGCCGTCGTGCCGTAGCGGTTGGCGATGCTGTAGAGCGTGTCGCCGTGCCGAACGCAGTAGCGGTTGCCGGCCATGCCGCCGTAGTTGTAGTCGGCCTTCTTGTCCCAGCCGCCGTCCCAGCCGGCGTGCTCGTAGCCGCCGTTCCAGTTGGGCTTGTTGTAGCCGTTGTCCCAGCCCTTGTCATGGCCGCCCATGTCATGGCCGCCCGACCAGCCCGACGGGATGCTCAGGCACTGGCCCGCGCGAATGTAGTTCGGGTTCCAGAGGCCGTTGTGGTGGGCGATCGCCTGCGCGGTCGTGCCGTAGGCCCAGGCGATGCCGTAGAGGGTCTCGCCGTGCCGGACGCAGTGGACGTTGCCGCCCTGCCCGCCGGGTCCCCAGTTGGTGGCGGATGCGGTCGCGCGCGGCGCGACGGTCATCGCGAGCGCCATTGCCAGGGCAAGAACGGTGATCGAGAGTCGTGAGCGCATGGAATCCTCCGGTTTGTTGGGTGCGGTTTCGACCGTTGAGCGCGCTTGCACGCGCGACGTTCTGCTCCGAAGAATCCGGTGGGGTCGGTTACTTTCGGATTAAGATGCGCGGCCAGGATACGCACGTTTCGCCGCGTTGTCAAGTGGTCGGTGCAGGCGACGCGCGATCTAGCGCGGTTCTAGCGGCTGAGGCGGCGTGTCGCCGGGTGGCGGTCCGGGCCGGCCCGTATAATCGACCCATCTCATCTGTGGAGGTTTGGAACATGGCCAAGACCGTAGGGATCGATCTCGGCACGACGAACTCCGTCGTTGCTGTCATGGAGGGCGGCGAGGCCGTCGTCATCCCGAATGCCGAAGGCGCGCGCACGACGCCGTCGGTGGTGGGCTTCACGAAGAGCGGAGAGCGGGTCGTCGGTGCGGCGGCCAAGCGACAGGCGGTGGTCAATCCCGAGAACACGATCTTCTCGGTCAAGCGGCTCATGGGCCGTCGATTCGACGAACCCGAGACGATCGGCGCGCGCGAGCACGTCCCGTACGCCATCGAAGCCGGCAGCGCCGGAGATGCGCGCGTCGGGGTGCCGCAGGCGGGCAAGAGCTTCACGCCGCAGGAGATCTCCGCGCTCATCCTCGAGAAGCTGAAGCGCGATGCCGAGGCCTACCTTGGCGAGCCCGTCGACAGCGCGGTCATCACGGTGCCGGCGTACTTCAACGACAGCCAGCGCCAAGCCACCAAGGATGCCGGCAAGATCGCGGGCCTCGACGTCCAGCGGATCATCAACGAGCCGACGGCCGCTGCGCTGGCGTACGGTCTCGACAAGGGCACGGACGAGACGATCCTCGTCTTCGACCTCGGCGGCGGCACGTTCGACGTCTCGATCCTGGACGTCGGCGAAGGCGTCGTCGAGGTGCGGTCGACGTCGGGCGACACGTTCCTCGGCGGCGACGACTGGGATCAGCGCGTCGCCAACTGGGTGGCGGATGAGTTCAAGAAGGAACACGGCATCGACCTGCGCGGCGACCGGCAGGCGCTGCAGCGGCTCAAGGAGGCGGCCGAAAAGGCCAAGATCGAACTCTCCGAGCTGCAGCAGACCGAGATCAACCTGCCCTTCATCACTGCCGACGCCAACGGCCCGAAGCACCTCACGCTGACGCTCACCCGCACGAAGTTCGAGCAGCTGTGCGAGGACCTCGTCGGCCGGCTGCGCAAGCCGGTCGAGCAGTCGCTCAAGGATGCCGGCCTGAAGAAGACGGACATCGACGAGATCATCCTCGTCGGCGGCTCGACGCGCATGCCGATGGTCCAGGATCTGATCCGCGGCCTCATCGGCAAGGAGCCGAACCGCGGCGTGAACCCGGACGAGGTCGTGGCGATCGGCGCGGCGCTGCAGGCGGGCGTGCTCGCGGGCGACGTGAAGAACATCCTCCTGCTGGACGTGACGCCGCTCAGCCTTGGCGTCGAGACGCTCGGCGGGGTGATGACACCGCTCATCGAGCGCAACACGACGATCCCGACGGAGCGCAAGGAGACCTTCTCCACCGCCGAGGACAGCCAGACGGCCGTCGACATCCACGTCCTGCAGGGCGAGCGCCCGCTGGCGCGGGACAACATGACGCTCGGCCGCTTCCGGCTCGAGGGCATCCCGCCCGCACCGCGCGGCGTGCCGCAGGTCGAGGTGACGTTCGATCTCGACGCGAACGGCATCCTGAACGTCAAGGCGCGCGACATGGCCACCGGCCGTGAACAGCAGATCCGGATCACGGCGAGCACGAACCTCTCCAAGGAAGACGTCACGCGGCTCGTCAAGGAAGCCGAGGCCAGCAGGGCCGACGACGAGAAGGCGCGCGCCCGGATCGAGCTGCGCAACCGCGCCGACAGCTTGGCCTACCAGGGCGAGAAGCTGGTGCGCGACGCCGGCGAAGCCGACGCCACCGCCCGCGAAGCGGTCGAACGCGAGGTGAAGGCCGTGCGCGAGGCGCTCGAGTCCGACGAGGCCGAGCGGATCGAAGCGGCGGCCGCAGCGCTCGAGGCGGCCATGCAAACCCTCGGCCAGGCGATGCACGCGCAGCAGGCGGCCGCCGGCGCATCGCCCGATGGCAGCGACGATGGCGCACCCGAGACACAGCCCGTGGACGACGATGTCGTCGAGGGCGAGTTCCGCGAGGCGTAGCCGATGACGTCCCTCCGCTGGGTGAGGCGCGATCCGAAGGGCGAGGCATCGCCGTCCGCAGGCGGGGACGAGGATGTCGTCGCCGGTCGGGTCGACGGCGACGCCGGCTCGACGTCACCCGATCTGGCCGATGACTTCGTCCGGGAGCTCGCCGAGGCGCGGCGCACCGCCGACGAGAACCACGACCAGTACCTGCGTGCCCTGGCCGAAATGCAGAACATCAAGCGGCGCAACGAGGAACGGCTGAAGACGATCGTCGAACAGCAGCGCCGCGACCTCCTGCTGCGCTTCCTGGACGTCGCCGACAACCTCGAGCGGGCACTTGCGAACGCCGGCGCAGGCGGCGAAGCACTCGTCGCCGGCGTCGACGCGACCTATCGCGACCTGGAGCGCCTGCTGGAGCGCGAGGGCGTCGAGCGCGTGGCGGCCGACGGCGCACCGTTCGACCCGATGATCCACGAGGCGACCGGCGTCGTGCCGGTGGCGGGGCTCGAGGCGGAGCAGGTGGTCGCGGTGGAGCGGAACGGATATACGGTGCGCGGGGAGCTGCTGCGGCCGGCGCGGGTGGTGGTGGGGCAGCCGGGGGGGTGAGGGGGCAGGCGAGTCGGCATGCATACCCCTCCCGGCGCGCAGGGCGCGCCTGTCCTCCCCACCGGAGGTGGAGAGGACGGTGCGTCCTTGGCGGGGGCTGAATGCCGGCGCTGCCCAGGGACACGCATGGCGGCAATCCTGCACGCTCCCAGGGTCTTCTGCGGTCCGCCGTAAACGCCCTTTTTCACCAAGGACGCATCCTTTCTCCATCTCCGATGGGGAAAGGTGGCAGCGCCGCAGGCGCTGACGGATAGGGGTCTGCCTACGGCGCCACCGTCGGTCGCTCCGAAGGCTCCATCGGCTGGCCGAACTCCGGCGGTGGTCCGCCAACGGTGCCCTGCAGCGCGTCGATCAGCGCCTGCTGCACCTGCTCCTGTGCGTCGGGCGGCGCGAGCTGCATGGCGCCCTGCAGCGCCTGGACGGCGCTCTGCGTGTTGCCGCTCTCGCGGTGGAGCTGGCCGAGGTTGAAGAGGACGCGCCAGTCGACGCGCTGGCCGAGGACCTCGATGGCCTTCTCGTAGCGGACGATCGCCGTCGGGAGGTCGCCGGCCGCGCGGGCCTCGTCGCCTTCCCGCAAGAGGACGCTCGCGTCGCCGCCGGCGCCGGCGGCACCGGCGCCACCCAGCTCGGCGGCGCGCTTGAGGGCCTCGTCCGCTTTGGCGGTATCGCCGGACCGCTTGTAGGCTTCCGAAAGCAGGCCGTACGTCGACGGGTTGTCGGGGTCGAGCGTGTCGCGCGAGTACTCGAGCAGCGCCAGCCCTTCGGGCAGCTTGCCCTGCAGGAGCTTCGCGGTCGCGAGCTCGTTGGCCACCTGCGGGTCGTAGCTGAGGATGTCGAAGGACTGCTGCAGCGCGAGCTCGGCGTTCTGCGCCGCCGCCATCGCCACCGAGGCCGTGGCCGGGTCGCCGCTGGCGCCCATGAGCTGCGCGGCCAGGAGCTGGACGTGGCCGCGGTTGAAGACATGGAAGATCATCGCCGGGTTGATCGCCTCCGCCCGGCCAAGCAGGTTCTGGGCGGTGTTCATCGCCGTTGCCAGCGTCTCCGCCTGACCGGTCTGGCCGGCGACTTCACCGAGCTGCGCATAGAGCTCGGACCACTTCAGGAACATGATGTCGTCCCGCCGCTGCAGCGCGACCGCCTGATTGAACCGCTGCGTGCCGGACTGGAACCGCGTCTCCTGATCGCCGGCCAGCGCGATCCGGAAGTCGTCGTAGCCGGCCTGGAACAGCAAATCGCCCTGCACGGGCCGGATCGCGAGGAGCATGATGACGACGACGGCGCCCACCCCCGCGATCGGGTAGGTGATGCCGGGTGGGCCGATCCAGAAGGGTGCGCGTTCGCTCGAGGCGGCGCGCAGGAAGATCCCGGCGCCGATCGCGAGCACGAGCAACCACAGAACGAGGGCCAGCCAGAGCGTCGTCGGCACGATCCGCACGGGATGGGCGGCCGTCGGACCGGCGCCGAGGACGATCAGGCTGCGGAGGAACGTGAAGAGCGCCGTGAGCGTCAGGGCGAAGAGCACGTAGGCGCCGACGCTCTCGCGCGTGTCGACGACCGCCAGCAGCATCGCGCCGAAGCCGGCGGCGATCAGCAGGCCGAGCACGAGGCGCGTGTGCGTCAGCGGCACGGCGCCGGGCAGGAGGAGGTCGTACAAGGCGACGCTCATCGCCCCCGCGGCGATCAGACCCAGCGCCGCGCCGCCCGGCGACCAGCGCAGGCCGACGCGGATCTCGGTATCGGCGCCCCGAACCGCGCTGCGCTCGCCCTGGGCGGTCGTGCGCCCAGTGGCGCGGCGGCCCGCCGTGGCGGCCACCGCCGCCGGTTCGGCCACATCGCCCAGCGCCTGGGCGACGACGAGGCCGGCGAGGACCCAGAAGATCAGTTGCGTGACGACGGTCTCGATCCCGAACGCCGCCTCGACGACGGCCGCCGTGCCCGCGGCCAGCAGCGCCAGCGCGGCGCCGTTGACCGGACCCGCATCGTCGCCCCTGCGCCGCAAGCCGGCCCAGGCGACGTACAACCCGAGGCCGACGGCCAGGCCGAGCGCCGCGACCGGTCCGGCGAACGCCGGCGCCGCGAACCATGCGACCGCACCGGCCAGCGCGCCCGCGCCGAGGAGGGCCGCCAGAACGGTGCGTTCGCGGCGCTCGGACGCGAGCCCGAGCAGCCCGACGCACGTCGCCAGCCAGGCCGCCCAGAGCCAGAGGCGCGCGGCCAGGCCCGGCAACCCGGTCGTGAGAAGGACATCGAACGGGACGTCGTGCGCCCGGTCGACGAGGCGGTCGGCTTGCGCGCGGCCGCCCATGTAGGTGTCGCCGAACGGGAGCAGGACGTAGCGCTGCATCTCCGGTCCGTGCCCGAAAAGCCATTTGAACACGCGACCGCGCTTGAGCTCGACCTGTGCGACGAGCGGCTGGGACTCGGCCTCGGGGTCGGCGGCGGCCGCCATCGTGGCGGCGACGGCGCGCCAGATGCCGAGTCGCACGGCCTGCGAGCCGGTGCCGGTCTCGCCGATCTGGGCAAGGCGGCCGATGACCGGCGCATCGCGCAGGCCGGTCAGCGGCGTGCCCGGCATCGCCAGCACCCCCACGAACACCGTCAGCGCCGCCCCGACGCCGACGGCCCACACGACCGCGCGCCGCCGGCCGGCCGCCGCCGCCCAGCCGAGGCCGAGGATCACGAGCGCCGCCAGGAGCCCGACGAGCGGGCCGCGGCTGCCGGTGAGCGCGAGGGCGGATAGCTGGAGCAGGGCGACGAGCGTATACGCGCCGGCCACGATCGGCCGGCCGCCCGTCAGCGCCGCGCCGAGGCGCCACAGCGTGAGCGGAACGAGCAACATCAGGTAGGCGCCGAGGAAGATCGGGTTGGACAGCGTGCCGAAGACGCGCTGCGCCGACTCGACCGTCCCGGGCACGACCTCGAGCTGTGCAGCCTGTGCCAGCGCGTACACCGCCACGGGCACACTCGCGGCGATCATCGTGGCCACGAGCCGCCCGCGGCGTTCCGGCGAACGGGCGACGGCGACGGTGGCGGCGAAGAGCGCGGCGCACGCGAGCAGCGAGAGCCAGCCCTGGGCGCGCTCGGGCGAGCCGAAGAAGCTGACGCTCGGGACGATCGACAGGACCGTCGCGATCCCTTCGACGGCGACGACGGCCAGCGCCGCGCGTACGACGCCCTCGCGCAGCGCCGCCCGGATGCCGGTCCGCGTCGCGTCGCCGCCCTCGAGGAGCGCGACGACACCGACGGCGGCGGTCAGGAGCGCGAACGTGAGGACGACGGCCGCCTTCGGGAGCTCGAACGCCCGAAAGCCCTGATAGTTCACGACGAGGGGCGCGGCGGTGACGACCGCCAGGAGCGCCGCCTCGAGCAAGCCTTTGGACCACGCGGAGAGCTGGGTCTTGGTGTTCATGGCGGGCGATTATACGCGCGTAACGGTCCACCCTACGGCGCGACGACCCCTTCGCCGCGCCGCAGCTCGACGGCGCAGTCGACGCAATCCACCTCGAACGACTCCTCCAGCCCGTCCGGCCACCAGATCGCGATGCCGTCGACTGCCGTCGCCACGCCGAGGCCGACGTGGACGGTCGCCGGAACGCTCGACTGGTAGCTGCCGCTCGTCCGGACGAACCGGCGATGCCGCCGCCCGCCGGCGTCGACGATCACGCGCGCACCGATGGCATCGCGTTTGAGGCGCGGGTCGACGGCGCGCACTGCGAGCCAGTGGCCTTGGCGGGGGGCTCGGTTGTCATAGAGGCGGGCGGGCGATTCGATGTTGGCGACGACGAGGTCGAGGTCGCCGTCGGAATCGAGGTCGCCGGGGGCGAGGCCGCGGGCGATGTCGATGTCGGCGCAGAGGCCGCACGAACCGTCGTCATTTGCGTGGTGGATGTCGAGCGTGTCGAATCGCCCCGTACCGTCGTTCATCTGGAGAAGCTTCGGCTCGGCCAGGGCGTCCCACGGCGCGGCCGGCGCGGCGCCCGGCAGCGCCGGCAGGCTGCGGTGGACGCGGCCGTTGGCGATGGCGATATCGAGGTCGCCGTCCAGTTCGGCGTCGAAGGCGGCAATCCCGAAACCGGTGAGCGGGTAGCTCGGCAGGCCGAGGCCGCTGGGCAGCGTGAGGTCGTCGAAGCCGGCGCCGGCGGTGCGGCGGGCGTAGAACGTGTTCGTCTCGGCGTGGAGGTGCGTGACGACGACGTCGCTCTGGCCGTCGCCCGTCAGGTCGTCCGCGACGACGCCCATGCCGGCCTCGGCCTCGCCGGTGAGGTTGTAGGCCGCGCCCCAGGGGACGGCGACGTTGTCGAACGTGCCGTCGCCGCGGTTGCGCCAGAGGACGTTCGGGTCGCCGTCGTTGGCGACGAAGAGGTCGGGCCAGCCGTCGTCGTCGAAGTCGTCGACGGTGACGCCGAGCCCGGCGTACGTGACGCGGTCGATGCCGGCGCGCTCGGTTGCGTCCGTAAAGCGCGCGCCGCCCTCGTTGTGCCAGAGCATGTCGCGGACGTCGGCGAAGGCCGCCGGACCGCAGTAGTCGGCGTTGCCGTCGCGGTCCTGGCACGGGACGTCGGGGCGCCAGGCGATGTAGCGGGCGACGTAGAGGTCCAGCCAGCCGTCGCGGTCGTAGTCCAGCCAGGCGGCGGCGGACGACCACTGGGTTTCGGTGATCCCGGCGCTGGCCGAGACGTCGGCGAACGTGCCGTCGCCCTGGTTGTGCAGGAGGTGGTCGGGGCCGAACGCGGCGACGTAGAGGTCGACGTGGCCGTCGTTGTCGTAGTCGGCGGCGGCGACGCCCATGCCGTAGCCGTTGTCGGCGATGTGGGCGGCGGCGGTGACGTCGGTGTAGCGGCCGTCGGGGTCGCGGCGGTAGAGGCGGTCGGTAGGACCCGCACCCTCTGCGGCATCGACGGCTTGCGGCAGGCGGTCGTTCCCGTTCGTGAAGTAGAGGTCGAGGTCGCCGTCGGCGTCGTAGTCGAAGAGGGCGACGCCGCCGCCCATGACCTCGGGCATCCAGAGGCGGCCGGTGGCGCCGGTGTGGTAGGCGAAGGGGACGTTGGCGGAGGGGGCGATGTCGACGAACCAGGGGGTGGGGGGGGTGCAGGCGGTGGCGAGGAGGATTAGGAGGGTGGGGGCGGCAGCGGCTCGACCCCTATCCGTCAGCGCCTTTGGCGCTGCCACCTTTCCCCAGCTGTCGCTGGAGAAAGGATGCTTCTGGGGCGAGGGCAACGCGTGTGGGCCGTGGATGTGTAGGCCGTACTTGTTTCGGTCGATGATCTCGCGTGACCGTGGGTATTGGACTCTTTGGCAGCGCCGGCATGGACGTTCGACCCCTGTACGTCGGTCCTCTCCAGCAACAGCTGGGGAGGACAGGCGCGCCCCAGCGCGCCGGGAGGGGTTGCTACGCACTACGCCGCTGGATGATCTGCAACGCGTTCCCCTCGGAATCGTTGAACGACCCGAACACCGCCCCCGGCGTCGTGTTCTCGAACGTGAAGACGCAGCCCTTGGCCTGGAGCGCGGCCTTGGCGGCGGGGTAGTCGTCGACGCGCAGGACGGGCGTGGCGCTGGCGGAATGCGACGCGGCGGCCGCGGGGTCGGCGCCGCCGTGGAGGGCGAGCGGGGTGCCGCCGGTCTCGAAGACGGCGAAGTCGCCGTGGCGGGCGCGCAGGGTGAGGCCGAGGACGTCGGTGTACCACGCGACGGCGCGGTCGACGTCGGCGGCGAAGAGCATGACCATGTCTAGGTCGCGGATCATGGGAGGGTTTCCTTGTCGAGCTTGTCGAGATGATGGCCTGCCCGCCCCGCGCGGAGGTGTCGGCCGACGGGGCGGGCATTGGTGGACGTCCGGGGTGTGGAACGATTGTAGGGCGGTTATGGTTCGGGGGGAGGTCATCGGGACGATACTCTCGGAGTCCGGAGACGACGGACGTCACGATGTCCCTGGGGTCCGACCATGCGCATTCCCGCCCGTACGACCATTCGACGCACCGCGGCGATCCTCGGATCGACCGTGCTGGCCGTCATCGCCCTTGGTTCGACGGCCGCGCACGCCCAATCGGCCCCCAACCCCGAGGCGGCCGGCTACCGCGTGATCTACGACCTTGCCATCCCCGTCGCCTCCCCCGGCTACCACACGTCGCCCGTGCCGTACGACGTCGACGCCAGCGCCGATCTCGAGGCCGGCTTCGACCGCGTCGGCTACCTGATGGAGCTGCGGACGACGGGCGGGGTCGATCAGTGGGTCTGGGTGACGATGGCGGCATTCTCGCGCGACGTGCGCAAGATCGGCCTGCCGACGGCGCCGAGCGGGGCGTCGTTCCAGCGGGGCGTCGGGGCGATGACGGTGGCATCGAACGTCGCCGGACTGCCGACGGGCGACAGCATCGAGGGCAACGTCGAGCATTGGCCGAACAACTACGCCGCCGCGAACGGTGGCCGCGTCGCCGGCGCGAGCGACGCAACGTACGACTTCGGCGACGCCCCGGCCGACCCCGTCGCCGGTTACGGCTCGTTCCAGGTCCACGCGACGGCCAGCGGCACGACGCTCCTGGCGTACAACCGCTGGGGCTTCACGGATGCCGCCGACATCGGGATCGGCAACAGCCCGACGGGCAACCCGGACTGGACGTTTCGCCAGAACGCGGGCGATTACGCGGTTCGACGCCTGCGGATCTACGTCCGCGAGGCGCCGCTGCCGGCGATCGACCTCACCGCCCCTGCGCCGTTCGCGGTCCAACAGCGCGGCGACGACGACCGGGCGGCCGTCGCGATTCGGGGCCGCACGATCGCCGCGACGGGGCGCGTCGACGTCCGTGCCGTGCCCACGGGCGGCTTCCGCGGCCAGGCGACCGGCTGGCGAACCGTCGCCCTCGGTGTGAACGGCGCCTTCAGCGACACGCTGCAAGTCGCGGGCGGCTGGTACCGGATCGAGGCACGGGCGATTGCGCGCGCAGGTGCCGGCGCAGGCGACGTCGTCCTCGGCACGGCATCCGTCGAACCCGTCGGCGTCGGCGAAGTCTTCGTCACCGCCGGCCAATCGAACTCCGCAAACCACGGCGCGCCGCGCCAGACGCCCGCGGACGCGCGCATTGTCGCGTTCGGCCCCGGCGGCTGGCGGCCCGCGGCCGACCCACAGCCCATCGCCACCGGCGACGGCGGCTCGCCGTGGCCGGCGCTCGGGGACGCGCTGGCCGGCGCGCTCGACGTGCCCGTCGGTCTCGTGTCGGTCGGCTGGGGCGGGACGTCGGTCGAGCAGTGGCTGCCGGGCGGTACGCTCTACCCGCGGCTGCGGGACGCGCTCGTCGCGCTCGGTCCGAACGGGGCGCGGGCGGTGCTGTGGCACCAAGGAGAGAGCGATGCCGCCGGCGGCACGTCGCGCACCGTGTATGCCGCGCGGCTCCGCACCGTCATCCGCGCCTCGCGCGTCGACGCCGGGTACGACGTGCCATGGGGCATCGCGCGCGTCGGCTTCGTGCCGGGTCTGGCGCAGGCGCCGATCGACGCGATCGTGGCGGGGCAGGACGCCGTGATCGCGGGTATTGCCGGCGGCGCCGGCGACGACGGTGTCGGCGAGGTGTTCGCCGGGCCGCCGACGGACGACATCGTCGGGACGGCGTGGCGGTCGGACGGCATCCACTTCAACGCGGCGGGGCTGACGGAGCACGGTCGGCGGTGGGCGGGGCACGTTCGGGCGGCGATCGTGTTTCCGGAGCGAGCGCCGACAGCCACCGAGCCCACCGTCGCACCCACCATCGCGCCGACGGTCTCGCCTTCCGTGGTGCCTTCGGCCGTGCCTTCTGGAACTCCGACGAGCGCGCGCGGTCAGATCTGGTTGCCGATTGCGGTGAGGAATTCCGGCAGCTGAAGCTGGCCGGCTGAGATGGCCTTCGGCCATGGCAGCCCGCCAGGGGTGCCGCCAGCGGGTCAGCTTCAGCTGCCCGAACCATGCCACCGCTATCATCCCCCCCATGGTCAACCCCTCCACCGACCGACTGCTCGTCCAGCGGTTCGCCGACCAGATGTTCAGCCGCGCCGCCGGCGCGGCGCTCGTCGGCGGGAACGCCGTGCGGGTGCTGCGGGACGGCACCGAGAACTTCCCGGCCTGGGAGGATGCGATCGCGGGCGCGGGCGCGACCGTCCATATCGAGATGTACATCTTCCGGCACGATCGGACCGGCCGGCGCTTCGTCGACCTGCTGGCGAGGCGGGCGCGCGCGGGCGTCGAGGTCCGGGTGCTCTACGACTGGTTCGGATCGGGCCTCAGCGCCGCGCGCGGCGTGTTCCGGCCGCTGCTGGAGGCCGGCGGGGACGTGCGGGCGTCCAACCCGCCGTCCATCCGCGCGCCGCTCGGGTGGGTGTCGCGCAACCACCGCAAGCTGATCGTCGTCGACGGGCGGGTCGCGTTCGTGAGCGGGCTGTGCATCGGCCGTGAGTGGGAAGGGGTGCCGGACAAGGGGCGGGAGCCGTGGCGGGACACCGGTGTCGAGCTGATCGGCCCGGTCGTTGCGGACGCGGAGCACGCGTTCGCGGCCAGCTGGCGGCGGGCGGGCGGCGTCATCCCCGTGGTGGAAGGGAGCGGCGCCCAAACGTCCGCCGCCCCCGTCAACGTCCGGTTGATCTCCACCGAGCCGTTCGCCGCGAACCTGCTGCGGATGGACCTCCTCGTCTGCTCGCTGGCCCGGCGGACGCTCTGGATCACGGACGCCTACTTCATCGGCAGCGGCTCATACGTCGAGGCGCTGCGGCGCGCGTCGGAGGACGGCGTGGACGTTCGGCTGCTGCTGCCGCGGGGCAGCGATGTGGGGTGGACGGTGCCGGTGTCGCGGTCGCTCTATCGGCCGCTGCTCGAGTCGGGCGTGCGGATCTTCGAGTGGCAGGGGACGATGATCCACGCCAAGACCGCCGTCGCCGACGGGCTGTGGTCGCGCGTCGGCTCGACGAACCTGAACCTGAACGGCTGGGTCGGCAACTGGGAGCTCGACGTCGCGATCGAGGACAAGGGCGTGGCCGATGCGATGGAGCAGCACTACCTCGACGACCTCGCCCGCTCGACGGAGATCGTCGCCGAGCTTCACTTCGCGCCGCGGCGCCCGGCCGTCTGGCTGGCGCGGCGGCGCTGGCGCCCGCGATCGGCGCAGCGGATGGCGCGGACCGCGACGCGGTTCGGAACGGCGATCGGCGCCGTCGTCCTGGGCCGCCGGGCGCTCGAGACGATGGAAGCCAAGCCGATCGTCGGCATGGGGCTCGCGCTCCTGATCGGCGGCGCCGTGTTGTTCTTCGCGCCGCGGCTCGTCGCGTGGCCGCTGGCGTTCATCGCGGCGTGGGGGGGTATCGTGTTCCTGGTCGACGCCGCGGTGCTGTGGCGCCGGCGGCCGCGGCGGGCGAAGGACACGTCGGCCGGTTCGGATTGAGGCGTCGCACGCAATTCCCCTACTGCCCCCTCACCACACCCGCAGCTCCCCCCGCGTCAACCGCTCCGTGAACCCCTCGATCGCCGCCAGCTCCCGCGCGAACACCCGCTCGACGGCCGGCGACAGCTCGCGCACGTCGGCGCCCGCCGCCGGGCGGACCTGCGCCGACGCCAGCCATGGATCGTCGATCGGGCGGCCGATCTGGCTGCACAGCCAGACGTAGACTTCGTCGATGCCGGGCACCTCGCGCTGGATGCGGTCGGCGATGTGGTGGGTGAGGAGCGTGTAGATCTTGCCGACATGGCGCACCGGGTTCTTGCCGGCCGCCGCCTCCGAGCCGATCGGGCGGTTCAGCGGGATCACGCCGTTCACGCGGTTGCCGCGGCCGACCTGGCCGCAGTCGCCGCCTTCGGCGGACGTGCCGAGGACGGTCAGGTACATCCCGCCTTCGCCGCGCGTCGGATCGTCCAGCGTGTTCAGGTCGACCGTGACGGCGTCGAGGTGCTCCAGCTGGGCGGACAGATAGGCCTGCAGGTCGCGGCGGATCGCCTCCTTGCGCTCGAAGTAGGCCGCCGCCGACGGCACGAACCGGTCGACGAACGCCAGCGCGACGGTCAGGCCGAGCGTGGCGTCGGTGCGGCAAGCCATGATCTTGATGTCCTGGCCGGCTTCCGGGAACGCTGCCTGGAACGTCGAACCGTTCAAGTAGCGCTCGGCGGCGATGACAAGGCGCTCGGTCTCGGAAAGCGGCGCGTAGCCCATCGCGGCCGAGGTGTCGTTCGCGCCGATCGTTTCGCGGCCGAACAGGTCCGTAAGCTCGACGGACCCCGGCTTCAGCGTGCTCTCGACGACGACGTGGCGCTCGGGATCGACGTGCCGCAGGTGCGCGCCGATCCAGCCGCGCGCCGCGGCCGTCGCGATCGCGGCGACGTCGAAGTGCCGGCCGCCGGCGTCCGTCGTCGCCCGGTCGCCGACGAGCAGGCGCATCGGTTCGAGCACCTCGCCCCCGCCCAGGCGCGGGATCGTGTGGCCTGCGACGAGGAAGCCCTTGTCCGCGTTGTGGTGGAGGACCCGGCCGACTGCGTCGAGGTAGGCGCGGCACAGCTCGACGGACACCTGCTCGGCGACGGCGTCGCAGATCGTATCCGGATGCCCGACGCCCTTGCGCTCGACGATCTCGACGCGCTGGGCCGCCACGGGCGTCCCGCCGAGAGGCTCGACGACGATCGGATGGCGGCCGGATGCCATCCGGGTGGATGCCATCTACGGTCGCCCCGATCGCGCGGGTCTCGCTGTCGGTCGTACGTATGGCTGCCCCATCATCGGCGGCATGTCGCTCACCAGACGCCCGGCAGCAGCCGGTAGCGGACGCCTGCCATGTACGCGCGATAGCCCGCGAGGTCGCGCGCGAGCACGGCCTCCTCGTTGCGGATCCGCAGGACGATCACGGGCAGGATGCCCAGCATGGGCAGGAACGACCACCACGAGCCGAGGGCGATCGGCGACGCGAGCCAGATCGCCAGCATGGCGACGTACATCGGGTGCCGCACGACGGCGTACGGCCCGGTGGTGGCCAGCGTCTGCTCCGGCGCCACCTCGATCACGCGCGACGCGAAGCGGTTGGCCAGCAGGACGCGCGCGAAAAGGAGATAGCCCGCGACGATGACGACATCGGCCGCCACGACGACGGCCGGCGGGACGGCCGACCAGCCGTAGCGACGATCGAGGCCGGGGATCAGGAAGGCGACGAGGAAGAGCACCAGGCTGAAGCGGATGATCCGCTGCTGCGCCATCTCGGTCTCGCGCGTGCGGAGGCGGCGCTCGAGGACGGCCGGCTCGTAGCGGATCAGGTAGGCGCCCAGAACCGTCATGAGGCCGAACAGGATGGCCAGGTACAACCAGGCCTGCCAGTAGTCGAGCGTGCCGGCCGGGAGGAAGAACATGCCGCCGAGGAGGAGCAGCGCCGCGACGTAGTACAGCGCGGCACGGCCTGCGATCGAGCGCGGGGTGGGCGCGGAGGTGCTGGCGGGATCTGTCGCCACGATGATTCGGCCCTCCGTTGTACAGCGGTTCGACGGTTCAGTGGTTCGACGGTACTTCGACGGTTCAGTGGTTGCCTTCGGACTTCGCCTCCACCGTCACCAGATACGCCCACAATGCCTTCAGTTCGCTGTCCGTCATGCGGGCGAACTGCGTGGCGGGCATGACCGGGCTGAGCTTCGTGCCGTCGGGCCGGGTCTGCTCGCGGATCGCCTTGAAGAAGTCGGATTCTGTCCACTGGCCGAGACCGGTGGCGGTGTCGGGCGTCAGGTTCTGGGCCGGCGGCCAGTCGGGCGGAGCGCTGGCGATCTTGCCGCCGGAGAGCGTCGGGCCGTGGCACCCCTTGCACGTGTTCGCGAGATACGCACCGTACTCGGCCGTCTCGCCCACCGGCGGCGCGTCCGGCACGGCGGCTGTGTGGTCGATGTCCTCGGCGTCCGGGGCGAAGTCGCCCTTGATGACGAGCAGCTGGCCGAGCGGGCGGAACTTCACGTCCGGCACCTCGTGATCGACGGGCGGCACCTGCTTGAGGTAGGCGATGAGCGGTAGGAGGTCGCTGTCGGCCATCATCGCGTACTCCGCAGACGGCATCACGACGAGCCCCCGGCCGTCCGTGCCGACGCCGTGGCGCACGGCGCGCACGTAGTCCGCGTCCGTCAGCGTGCCGCCGAGGCCACCCTTGCCGCTCGTCAGGTTCGGACCCATCGCCGTCCCGAGCAGCGGGTCGTCGACGATCATGGCGCCCGAGGCATCCGTGCCGTGGCACTCCGCGCAGGCGCGGGTCACGAAGACGTGCCCGCCGTGGGCGATCGCCTCGGCGTCGGTCGGCACCGTGACGGGCGCGACCTCTATGGCGTACGTCGTGGCGAGCCGGCGTTGGGTGAGCCAGTGGATCGCCCCGTACGCGACCCCGAGGATGACGGCGACGCCGACGATGAACTTCAGCAGGCCCCGAATGAAGCCCCCCATGCGTGCTGCTCCTTCGTGCGTGGATCCGGTCCCGTCGCGACCCCGCGGCGACGGGGGGCGAATGAATGGCATGGATTGGCGGGGAGGGCAAGGGCCGGCTGCATCGACGTGACGGTAGTGGGGGATCTCGGTGGTGGGATGGCCGACGGATAGCCGAGGGACTGCGGTCTGTATAATTGGCGGGATGAAGCGGCCGATGGCGGCCTTTCGCCCCCGTAGCTCAGGGGATAGAGCAGCGGTTTCCTAAACCGCGTGCGTAGGTTCGAGTCCTACCGGGGGTACTATGTTCTTGGTCTGTCAATCTGGTTCGGTGCCGGCCGCAGTATACACGATTTCAGGCCGGTGACCCTACTTCTGACCCTAGTTCTTCGGCGGAGCCACGAACATGTCCTCGATCGGCATTGGGAGTAGCTCGTCGAGCCGATCGACGGCTTCGTGCTGGAGCGCCGGGATGACGTGGGAGTACGTGTCCAGGGTCAGGCTGATCTGGCTGTGTCCAAGAAGCTCCATAACCACGCGCGCATGCACGCCCTTGGCCAGCAGGAGCGAGGCGTAGCCGTGCCGGAGGTCGTGAAGTCGAAGCGGACGCAGGTCGGCGGACTTTAGCAGGCGCTTGAAGGTACTGTTGGCTGCCGGGCCGTCGAGTGGGCGCCCGGCGAGCGTGGTGAACACGAGTCCCAGCGCGTTGGTGTCCGTCCAGATGAGACGCTCTAGCTCCTGACGTTCACGATGGCGTTGAAGCGCGTGGAGCACGAACTGTGGCAGTGCAACCGTCCGACGCGATGACCGGGACTTGGGAGCCACGAGCTTATGCGTGCCGTCGATCCGCTGAAGCGCGAAGCGCACGGTGAGCTTGCCCTGTGCCAAATCCACGTCCTCCCACCGCAGGCCCAGCGCTTCGCCCAAGCGGAGACCGCTCCCCAGTAGCAGGGTGTAGAGCGCTTCGAGCCGGTGGGGCTTCACCACCTGCAGGATGGCCAGCGCTTCCTCGGCCGTCAACGGCTCGACCCGAAACCGCTCGACCTTCGGCGGCGTCACGAGCGTGGCAACATTGCGACTGACCACGCCCCACTTCATCGCCTGATTGAGTGACCGCCGGAGGGTCGCTCGGACGCGAAGGACGGTGCTGGGGGACAGGCCACTTTCCAGTAGCGCGTTGATCATCCGCTGAACGTGTTGGGGCTGTAACTTCACCAGCGGGACAGTACCGATCGCCGGCACGATGTGGAACTTGATGTGTCCGGTGTAGCTCTTGAGCGTGCTTGGCCGAACCGACACGCGCACGGCGGTCTCCAGCCACTGCTCAAGGAATTGGGCGACGGTGGTGCGCTCGTTGTGTAGCGGCAACCCCTGATCTACTGACTGCTGAAGCGTCCGCAACTTCCGACTGACCTCATCACGGGTCTTGCCGTAGACCGATCGCTGGCGGCCGTTGACGGAGATGCGGGCCTCCCACCGTCCGTCGGAGCGCTTGCGGATTGTGCCTTCGTTGTTGCCGCGGCGGGTCATAGCAATGCCCCTTCCTCTCAACTGATTGCCCCAGGCGTCCTATAAGGGCAGTCTAGCCAAGCTACTTCTGGGCTGCAAATCCGCAGTCCATGCGACATCCTTGGACGATTGAGATACCTTTGGAGAGACGTTTCGCATTTCGCGTCAGACGCCCAGACACCTGTCATCTTTCCCGAGACACGCCAACAAATGCAGACGCCAGATTGGGCCATTCGGTAGTTCCGGAGACGCGCTGTGAGCCCTGGATTCATCGGGTTGCAACCCAACCGTCTCATCCTTCGTAGACACCAAGACCATGGAGGAGGAACCCAATGACCTCGACTCTTCAAACGGCCAGCTCGTTGACTCAGTCTGGTGTCCCAGATTTTGTGTGGCAGGCAATACTCTCATTACTTGCCGTAGGGGTGGGTGCAGCGATCTCCTACTTCTTTACGGTGCGAACAGAAAAGAAGAGAATTGAGGCACAACGCCTCGATCTATTCAATCATGATAGACGTGAAGCAATTGGGCTTGCTCTGGAGTGGATTGCTCCCCTTGATCTGGCGCTAATGAAGGCGACCTCGCTTGCTACTCGCCCTATGAGAGACGATACGCCTAGGCAAGAACTCGTGAGAGGGTGGCCTGATCCGCTGAAGGATCTAAAAGAGAAGGATCTCCCCGCTCGATTGCAATACCTTCTTCCGAAAGGTATGAGCCGGCGAGCCATCAGCCTTTGCCTGGAATTGGATCAGTTACGTTTGAATTGGCTTGCAGGTGGTGATCCCATGACAATCGGTCAATCCGTAGACACACTGAGCGAGCAACTCACGCAAATGAGTGCTGAACTTGAAGCGGATCTGCATCGATCGTACGGCCATGGCGTGTCTGGAGGGAGTTAGACAAGTATCCCTTGTTCATTGCCCCACAATGCTGGTCAGACGAATACACTATAGAACACGACGACGCACGTGCGCATCAACCTACGCACCAAGTCGAGAGCATATACGAATTTGCCTTGTTTAGACAGTTCTTGCAATGAGTGAAACCACTCGATATAATTTCACCGTGAGGGTGTATTGATTAGCAATTACATGCCCGCGCAAGTTCCATGCCCACAACCGAATCAGCACGTTCAACCCCCGAGCCTGGTGATCACCGCCGGCCACTCTTTGAGTTGGGGCGCATCTTTGCAACCCCAGGTGCCGTCGAGGCCTTAGATTTCGCCCATGAGCGCTTCGCGGCGTCAGATGCGCTCAGCTACTACCTCGATCGGCACGTCACGGGTGACTGGGGCGATCTTGGGGATGACGACAAGGACGCAAACGACGCGGCCCTCGTGATCGGCGCTCGGATTCTATCTGCCTACACCCTTCCAACCGACGAACGACTCTGGATCATTACCGAGGCAGACCGAGCGTACACCACGCTCCTCACGCCGTTGGAGTACTGATTCCGACTCGTTGCCTATGGAGCACACACCACACGACCATCGACTGCTGAGGGCTGCTCGCAGCCTGCACAACAACCGAGCGCGGGAGGCTGTTCTACGGAAGCGCATCGAGACCGGCGAGGGCGCCCTCACTGAGTGGCTGATCGCCTCCGGCACGACCCACGCACTGCTTGGGCTCTTTGAACTGCACCTTGAGGCAGGCGAGATTCACGTGACCAAGCGAGACGTTCCTGACAGTGATCAACTTCCCCTGCCTCATCTTTACCCGGAGACAGTTGCGCCTCATGAGCAACTCGGCTTTGGACTTGATCTCCCAGATACATCTGCCCACCGAGTTGCCGAGCCGGACGGTTACACCCGTCGCTTGGATCGTCTCAGTGGCTTATCGGAGAGCGAGTTGGCGAGCCTGGCCCGTGCGGTACTGTCCTCACTGGCGACAGCCGAGGTGGCGCCTCTTCTTGCCCGGCACGAGGCCGGCGTTGCTCTCAGCCATCCCTCCCAGGTCTTTGCGTTGTTGTCGCCGGAGATGAGCGGTCTCGCCCAGGAGCAGTTGCGCGTCTTGACGTTGAACACCCGCCACGGACTGCTCGGGACGCACCTGGTGTACCAGGGCACGGTGCGGGAATCGCCGGTGCGGCCAGCAGAGGTCTTTCGCCCGGCCGTGGTGCAACAGGCGCCCGGCGTCATCGTCGCCCACAATCATCCGTCGGGCGACCCGACACCCTCCACTGACGATTTCGCCTTGACCCGTCAGCTTGTCCAGGCCGGCAACCTTCTGGGAGTTCGTCTCGTCGATCACATCGTCATCGCCGGATCGACCTTCTACAGCTTCCGCGAAGGTGGTCACATTCCGCCGGATGCCGTCGATCGAGTCACCGTCTCGGGCGCCTCAGCCCTGCCCATTGACATACTCGATCCCATCTGAGATAATGTCCGTATGTATGACAGTATGACTTTACCGATGGAGGGAACCGTGGCCGTTCGCAAACAACTGACCGCCATGCAGGCCAAGGGCCAGGTTACGATCCCGGCTGCGATCCGGCGCAAGCTCGGTCTGAAGACGGGCGACCTTGTGGCGTTTGTCGAGACCGACCAGGGGGTGATCCTGAGCCCCCAGGGGGTTGTCGGCATGCAGGCCCTGGACACGATCGGCCAGATCCTGCGCGAGCAGGGAGTTGACCTAGATGCCGTCATCGAGTCCGGCCGGGACATCCGTGGAGACTTGGTCAAGGAGCGTTACGGGTTGGCCGATCCTGACAAGCCGTGATCCGGTTCTTCTTGGACGCAAGCGTCCTCTTCTCCGCCGCTGCCTCTGAAACCGGCGGATCTCGGGAGATTCTCCGGCTTGGCTTCGCCGACGAGATCGAGCTCGTCGTGTCCAAGTTGGTGCTTGCGGAGGCTCGTCGCAATCTGGCGGTGAAGGCCCTGCGGGCACTGCCCGCATTCGAGGTGTTCGTCACAACTGCGCCCTTCATCGTTGTTGACGCCACGCGCCCACAGTTGCTCTCTGTCCTGGCTGTCGAGGCACCCGATTGTTGAGACGGGCGGCCGGCGTAAGTGCAGCGGGCATAGCCGGCGTCCTCTCTGCAAAGCGCCGAATCCGGGAACTACTGTGACTCTCAAACCGCGAACACGGAGCGCCAAACAAAAAACTCACCGGAACCAAACAGGACTGGCGGGCGTCATTAGAGGACAGAGGCGTGCCGTTGCAGTCCAGTGACACCTCCCACAGAGCCACAGGCCCCCGTTTGCATGTGCCGATGCCCTTTCCTATCAGACTGGGTGTTTACTTGGAAGCGGTGCGATTCGCCGAGCGTGTCACTCGGAGTTAGGGCGCGTCAGCGAACAAGTGCAGACGATTCGGCGGAGTCGACAGAGCGGCACGCCGGCAGTTGTTCGCTGACGCGCCCTAAGTGGGTTGAATCACGAAGGGAGGATTAAGTCACCCGTATCGGAGCAGTCATTGCTCTCATGGCGCTCCCAAAATAAGCAAGGTCTCAACCCTAATGGCAAGAAAACTGCAGCGCTTGGGACAGCCGTTTGCGTGAGTTTGCCCCGCACGTCTTGCATGCAACCGAGAAACCCCAGCAACTTCTTACAGGAAGGACAACAACGTGGTGCGTAGAAGTCGGTTCGCACTGTCCGTAATGACCATGAGTCTACTCCTATATGGGCTCTGGCTCCTGGGAGCTAGCCCCAACATCAATGTGGTTAGAGGTCAGGAGGGTTGCGTTACTCCTCCACCGCCAGGACCCCATCCAACCCCAGGGGGCTTTCTCTCGCCAGACTCCTCAAACCAAGCAGCGGTAGTACTGTGCCGGGATTGGGGTGATGCGAGAGATCTTCCGTACGAAACGCTTAGGAGTCATCAAGGTGCCAATCACTTCGTGCCAGCGACCGGCGCTGTAGTCTATCTAGGACCGACGGTAGACACGGAGAGAAATGGCCAACCCGACTACGCAGCCCTGGGAGATGGGGCCGATGAGGATGGAATTACGTTCAACACTCCCATTCGACCCGGGCAGCCATTTCAGTTTACGGCCATTGCTTCCGCGGTGGGCAAGCTGGATTGTTGGATAGATTTCAACAAGAATGGGAGCTGGGCCGACGCGGGGGACAACTTCTGCTCAGGAGTCACCCTTGGCCCTGGTCCGAACCTACTCACTGCTACCGCGCCGCTGAGCGCCAAAGCGGGGCATACGACGTATGCCCGCTTCCGCTTCTCTACCCTAGGCCATCTACTTCCACACGGCCCAGCCGCGAGTGGGAGTGGTGTATATCCATTTGGACCTGACGGTGAAGTCGAAGACTATGTCGCCGGTATCAAGCGCAACTCATGTCAATGTTGTTGCGTTCATGTCATGATCGTCGTGGACGAATCTTCCTCAATGACCGCAGCCAAGCTCACCTTGGTCAAGCAAGCGGCTCAGGAATTCGTATCCCAGTTGTGTGTCCCACCGAGCTCGGTTGGCATGGTCGTGTTCAGTGCCGGTGCGGTCCTACAACAAGCGTTGACTCAAGACCCCGCGCTGATTCGGAATGCGATTAGATCGATCCCTGCCTTTGGTGCAGGGACGAGTGACCTGGGAGCAGGCATTACGATGGCGCAGCAAGAACTTGTAGCGCATCGAGACGGCAACTGCAGCGATATCATGTTGGTCTTTGCGGACGGTGAGGATAACGTATCGGGCACAGCCATCCTTGCTGCGAACAACGCAAAAAGTGCGGGCACACGAATCATCTCAATTGGCATCGCGCCTGTCGTAAGCCAGGGTAGGCTGATGAATATCGCCTCGCCCGGCGACTTCTACCTCGCCCGTCGCACCTCCGATACGCTTCGGCACCTCTCAAGTCTGGGCTGCACTGTCTGTCCCAATCCCACGCCCGAGCCAGAACCTACCGATTCGCCATTGGAGGCTCCTGACCTAGGTGATGCCCCGGACAGCACGAACCACTACGGCCTCCCTATGACGGCAGGTTCTGGATCAGGCGGTTCAATCGGAGCCAACTATCCAACTGTGTACGACCCGGTGACTGGCCTACCAGTGGGTCCAAAGCATGTGTTGCCCCGGCAGGACATATACCTTGGCACTGACGTAAGCACGGAGGTGGACGCGGACCTTCTTCCGGACGAGGATGCGTTCGAGAACATCTATCCGCCGACGGACGCCGCTGACCAGGACTTCTTCGATGACGGCTTGCGCAGCGCAATATCCATGACCCATTGCATCACAACAACGTTCGCGTACACAGTGACAGCCGTAACTGGACCGAACACGCGACTGGTCAATGGGTGGATTGACTTCAACCGCGATGGTGACTGGAACGATACGCACATGTGCACGGAGAGCGACGTCACCTATCAAGTTCCAGAGTGGATGGTTCAGAACCAAAGCCACTCTCTGGCACCCGGCATACACGTGCTACAGTCTCCAGCCTTCAGAGTGTACGATCTCGATCCGGGCGCGCCGATGTGGATGCGCCTGTCGGTTGCTGAGCAAGTCGCACCAAATGGATCTGGTAATCCCGACGGGCGAGGTCCCAATTCCGGATATGGAGTGGGGGAAACCGAGGACTACTACTTGACTCTTGTGGAGAACGGTACATACGGTTCGGGAATCGAGCCTGACGAACAGCAGCAGGAGGGTCAAGGGGGATACGGAATCCTCTGGGAACTGAGGCGCTTCCTCGGTAACATTGGAATTCTTCCACCACCTCCGAGTCCGGTGCACTTCAAGGACAGCGTCGATGCCATTCCGCCTGGGCAACATAGTTATGCCCCAAGACCTAGCGTCAAGCAGCACGAATCAAGTGTTGACGCGGGCCACAGCCGATAAGCCCTGAGCTCGCAGTCTCGTCCGAGCAGGTCTCAGTGGTACTGTTCGGAAGGGATCACACTGCGGGCAACACCCTTGTTTGTTTCAGTCACCGGAAGGTGGCCGTGTTCGTGGCTGACCGGCCCTGACAGGCCACCTTCCGGTGCGTCAACTAACGTGAGGATCTGGCTCTGTGCCAGACACATGCGTGTTGCAGGCGCTTGCACATGGACGAGGAGATCGATGATGTACTGCAGGAAGCTAGTAGGTGGTTCACGCTTGATGGCGATCTCGATGGGCGCACTCGCTGCAGGCATCCTTGCGCTGGCCAGAGTACACAGCGCTGCAGCACCTCAAACGATCCAAGCGTTCGTTCGTCAGGCATCTACTCAGGAGGCGATTCCCGCGGACATTTTACGTTCTGCCTGCACTGACAAGAATCCATACCTCTCCATTGCAATTCAATATCCTGCAGATAACGGGGAGATCAATGATCAAGAAGAGAGCGTTTCAGTATTACGGGATACCGCAAGTGAAGAATACATGGATGATGTAGTCGATCGATTGAAGATAGTGCGGCATGGTCAAGCAGGGGCCGCCTATGGTCTTGCGTACGACTGGAAACGCAATCAGCTATATTCAGGTGCATACCATCTCATTCAACGGCCCTACGGCCCCGGCGGTGTCGGAGGGATCTATCGGACGGATCTTGACTCAGGTCAGACTAACGTGTTCGTCCGACTTAATGCAGGGTCGAATCGACACCGACCGCATGGTGGGCTTTACGACTACGAGAGCGCGCAATGGGTCGGCAAGACATCACTTGGCGATATTGACATTAGTGGCGATGCATCGGCGTTGTTCGCAGTCAATTTAGAGAGTAGGTCGATCGATGTCATGTCAATTCCGGACGGGAACATCCTGCGCTCGATTCCTCACGGCGCGGTAGCAGAGCCTTGGGCAGGCGATGCGCGGCCAATGGGGCTTGGATATCGGAATGGGTGGTTGTACCATGGCGTGGTAGATAGTCGTGAGATATCGCAGGTGACCTTTCCTAAGGGCTACATCTATCGATCTCGCGATGACGGGAGCGAGATGACGTTGGTATCGGAATTTTCCTTCAACTATGATCACCAGCCTCCATGGTCGAATTGGCACAAGGTATTGGATCCGCGATCGAGCGCGCAACCCATGATATCCGACATTGACTTTCGAGAGAATGGCGATCTGGTAATCGGGATCCGCAATCGAGTCATCGACATGCACGAAATGATCGTCGCGGGCGGAGACTTGCTTATTGCAAGGCGGGACGGATCACAGGAGGGCAGGTACGTCGTGTCGACGGACTTCTATCAAGACGGTACATATCGCCGTGACGGAATTATCGGAGGCCTAGCCGTATTCCCTCCAGCTGATTGGGTGGCTGCAGCCGGGCTGGCATATTGGCCTGGGGGAGGACGGACACCAAACACGAAGGAGGCCTTTCAAGCAGATGCGACTTGGTGGTTCGACAATAAGGATGGGACCGTCCGTGGGCCAAACAACGGTATCGAGTGGCTGATATCGGATTTCTCCGGCGAAGGGGACATGGAGGTCCTATGTCCGCCCGCTGTGGCAGCATCTCCCTCTCCGAGCGCAACACCCTCAGTACGTGCCACGGCATCTGTCACTATCACACCCCATCCATCTGAAACAACAGCTGTCACCTCCACGTCAATCCCGACGGCAACACCCACCACGTCCGTATTCCGCGCCTACTTGCCGCTTTCCTCTCGGACATGCCAGCAGTCGCGGGTACCAGTTGATGTCACCCTTGTAATTGACAGATCATCTTCGATGCTGCGACCTGTAGCGGAGGGGGGGCAACAAAAAAACCAATCGGCTCTGGATGCCGCCACACACTTCATCCGCTTGCTCAACCTCAGTCCAGGGGGAACGGGAAGTCGCGATAGAGTAGCCGTGATCGGGTTCAATGAGACGGCGTGGACCGAGCTCGCTCTGACAAGCGGCCGCACTTCGGTTGAGGCTGCAATTGTACGCATTGGTACTCGGACGGCCGAGGGCACTAGACTGGATTTGGCGTTTCGTCAGGCACGTAGCGAAATACAGAGTGCCCGAGAGCCCAGCCGGACGCGGCGCGTGGCTATAATACTGACTGATGGACTACCAAACCATGTTCCGTTTCCTCCCGGCAGCAGTCAAGAGGAAGTGGTGATGGGCGCCGCCGCCCTACTGAAGGCTGATGGCGTTAAGGTGTATTCGATCGGCCTTGGGCTACCGGCGGACATCGACGCCGTATTGTTGCGAGGGGTAGCGTCGTCTCCCGAGCAGTACTTTGAAGTGCCGGATCCCGCAACGCTTATCGAAATCTACGCGGCAATTGCTGCTCGAATTGATGAGTGCCCATAAGTCGCCCGGGCGCCGTGGGTCTGTCGGGGCAAGGCGCGCAGCGGCACGACCCGGTTTTTGAGAGCGGCAACCGCCTATCTTATGCTCGACGGCATGAGGTTGACGCTGGCCATACGGTTTGTCGGGCCGACCCATCGCATGGCGGACATCGTTACGGCGCTCGTGACCCACATCCGTTTCGTCGGCGTGCGGACGCAGTCGCTCTGGCTTGATCGCGGCTTCGCAAGCGTCGCCGTCATCCGCGCCATCGAACGTCTGCGACTGCCTGCCGTCATCGCGTGCCCGATTCGGGGCACCGACACAACCGGCACCCGAGCGCTGTGCAAGGGACCCGTCAGCTACTCCGCCCATCACACGTGCGTGAGCCAACGGGACGGCGTCGCCTCTGTCCAGATCGCCGCATGCCGATCCTACATCGGCCGACGCCAGACTCCAGACGGCCCCACTCGTTCAACCGGCGTGAACAGTCCATGCCTCTGCTACAACGTCTGCTACAACTGACCGAAAAGTCTGCCGCAACCTCTGCTGTTGGAACGACAGACTCGGCGACCCATCATAGCAATCGCTACGGGCTCATCGCCCGAGGTGCGTTCGTCCGTGCACATGCGGCCTGCAACCGCGTCAAGGGGAGGAATGGTCGTCCTCCTCACCCACCCACTCCGGGTCCGCTACGGCTCCATTAGCAGAGGAGCCGGCGTCCCCTGCGGGGCAGGATCGTCAAACGACGCGCCGTCGGTCTCTCGCCATCTCATCCCCCACGTCGTCCGCTGTCGCGTCCTAATCGGTCGTCCTATGGGACGCCTCTTACGTGTGTGGGGGATGGTCTGTCGCGAGCCCGACTACCCCCCGCTGCCCGCTTCGTGGCCCTCGTCTCTCGATGCCTCTGGCATCTCGCTCCGCCACGGTGCTCGCGTACGCTCACGACCGTGGACAGGCCCCTCAGTTCCCTTGCCCCGAGTTCCTCGGGTCTGCGGCGGGCCGGCGAGTTCGAGCCGGCTACGCCGTCCTCACCCGCCTTCGCGGGAGGTAGTCGGGCTCGCTTCGCTCACCGCTCGCCGGCGCCTGCCTTCGTTCCCGCGCTTCAGCGTCCGCCTGCGGCGGAGCCTCACTTGGTCACTCAGTTGGCTCTGGCTCACTCCCGACGGCGCTCCAAATGGATTCCCGCCGTTCCGGCGGGACAGTTATATATGGGCTCGCTCGCGCGACTCGCTTCACCTGCAGCCACCGCCATTCCTCCCCTTGACCCCTCCTGACGGTGGCTGCGCCCTTCGCCCTCAGCCCGCCTTCGGCCACGCTTCGGGCTGCGGGCAACTCCAGAGCCCCAGAGATCGGGCCAGAAACAGCGCTTCTTGCTCAAGATGACCCCGAGAGGAGCGCCCTCTCCTCCCTGCCTGCCTTCCACAGGATACCCGCCACTTCACCGGGTCAAGACTTCCCTGCGGCACCGGCCTGCTGGCCGGCGGTCCTGACCCCGCGAAGCTTCGGCGGATGATGAATATGCGGGCAGGCAGTTAGCAGTTGCCCACGATAGAAAGGAGGTGTGTTGCAATGTACATAGTCATAGCCGCCGAACTCGAACACACTGATTGCGATGGCAAGCATGTCCAACCGGGTGATGTTCTTCGAGTGTACGAGGTGCCGATTCCTCGCGGTCTGTGTTCAGTCAAGATCACATCCACTATGCCCAAATGGGCGTGGGGTGGGCCGGAAGTCAAGCTGTACGACGTGGTGGAGAGGGGGCGCTAACCCCTCTCCTCTCTCCCACCCACCCACTTATGGAGGCAAGAAGCGCGCCACGCGTATCAGTGAGATGATCGAATACGGACTGTATTAGTCACGAGGATGGGCAGACAAAGTCATTGATAACCAGATGGGTAACCACTATCATGTAGTATGGAATCGAAGGACAGTGCCTCACACGCAGATAGAATGCATCGAATGATGGGTCTGGACTTTTTGCCGGGTGATACGATTGGCATATTGCCGCATCACCATGTGCAAATGCGTATTACAGATCCTAACCAGTTGTGCCCGTCTGGCTTAGGGGTAGTTCTTCGCACCATGGTGGACGGTCGCCTGGAGAGTTCCGAGCACCAACCACTGCCGTCACTGGAAATCCAGGCCGGAGTCCTGGAGGCATTCGCCGAGATGGTTCGCCACGGCATGCGCAGGACGTTGGCTGATCTGGCTGAGGTCAAGTGTCTCAAGTGCGACTACTACGAGCGCTACCTCAAGGTGGAGGGCCATGGTGGGGCGGCGCCGGAGTGCGTGCGGGATGCGGTGTACCCCGAGGGCGTCGGGAAAGATGTGTAACCGGAAGGTGACGTAGGGTCGGAGGGAGAACGGTCTCCGGACGATGGCGATCCGGGCCAGGGCGCATGGGCGCCCCGGCCCGGCTCCCCCCCGCCCGGACTC
>JADYYS010000057.1 GCA_020853525.1 Ardenticatenales bacterium
CGCTTCGGACTTCTGGGTGCCCGCGAAGGCGGGCACCATGGCGGCCCGCCAGGGACGCCTGCAGCCGGCCAGCTTCAGCTGCCGGTGGATTGCGACTCGCCGTCATCCGCAGATCGTCGCGTGACGGGCTACTAGGCCACGACGATGTTCACGAGCTTGCCCGGCACGACGACCACCTTGACCACCGCCTTGCCGTCGCTGTACTGCGCCACCGCCGGGTCGGCAAGGGCCAGCGCTTCGAGCTCGGCCTCGGGCATTTCCGCCGCGACGGTCAGCTTGCCGCGCACCTTGCCGTTCACCTGGAGGACGACGTCGACCGTCGTGCGCTTCAGGTAGCGTGGGTCGTGCTCGGGCCATGGCGTGGCGAGCACCGTCGAGTTGTGTCCAAGGCGCGACCATAGCTCCTCGGCCATATGCGGCGCAAACGGCGCGAGGAGCGGGACCATCGCGACGGCGACGTCGCGCGGCACAGCGTCGCGGCCCACGAGGTCGTTGTTCAGCTCGATGAGCGCGGCGATGGCGGTGTTGAAGCGCAAGTCCTCCAAGTCGTCCGTGACGCGTTGGATGGTGACGTGCAGCCGCCGCAGCAGCTCCGCGTCGGGCGCATCGTCGCTGACCTGGAGGGATCCGTCCGCGGCGACGAAGTTGCGCCAGAGACGATCGAGAAAGCGGCTGATGCCGACCATGTCGCGCGTGCTCCACGGCTTGGACTGCTCCAGCGGGCCGAGGTACATCTCGTACAGCCGCAGACAGTCGCAGCCGTAGCGCTGGATGATCACGTCCGGCGTCACGATGTTCTTCAGGCTCTTGCCCATCTTGCCGTACTCGCGAACCACCGGATGCCCGTTGTGAACGAAGCCTTCGTCCGTCTCCTCGACCTCCTCGGCCGAGACGTAGAAGCCGCGGTCGTCACGAAACGCGTACGCCTGGATGTACCCCTGGTTGAACAGCTTGCCGAACGGCTCGGGCGTCCCGACGTGGCCGAGGTCGAAGAGGACCTTGTGCCAGAAGCGGGCGTACAGGAGGTGGAGCACCCCGTGCTCGACGCCGCCGACGTAGAGGTCGACGCCGTTGTCGCCCATCCAGTAGCGTTCTTTCGACCCATCGACGAGGCGCTCCTTGTTCGACGGGTCGATGTAGCGCAGGTAGTACCAGCACGAGCCGGCCCAGTTCGGCATCGTGTTCAGCTCGCGCTCGTGCGTCACCCCGTCGACGTCCACGAGGCGCCACTCGAGCGGGGCGCGGGACAACGGCGGCTGGGGCGGCGCGTCGGGATCGTCCGTCGGTACGGGCTGGAAATCATCCATCTCCGGCAGCATGACCGGCAGGTCGTCCTCGGCGACCGGCACGATCCGGCCGTCGGGTGCGTGCAGGATCGGGAACGGCTCGCCCCAGTAGCGCTGGCGGGAGAAGAGCCAGTCGCGGAGCTTGTACTGAACCTCCGCCCGGCCGAGCCCCTTGCTCTCGATCCAGGCCGTCATCCGCTGCTTGGCCGCGACGCTGTCCAGCCCGTCAAGGGCGACCTCGGCGTTCGCCGAGCGGACGGCGGTGCCGTACCCGTCGAACATCGACCGGTATTCGGCCGCATGGGCAAGATAGTCGGCGCGCAGGGCTGCGATATCGACCGCGCCGTCATGCGGGGCGACCGGACGGCCGGCCGCGGCGGAGGCGGTCCGCAACCAGCCGTCATCGGGCAGCACAACGGCCTCGATCGGCAGGTCGTGTGCCCAGGCGAACTCGAAGTCGCGCTGATCGTGGGCCGGCACGGCCATGATCGCGCCGGTTCCGTAGCCCATCAGCACGTAGTCCGCCACCCAGATCGGGAGGCGAGCGCCGTTGGCCGGGTTCAGCGCATAGCCGCCGGTGAAGACGCCGGTCTTCGCTCGCTGCTCGGCCTCACGCGACGCCGCGGTCGTGGCCACCGCCGCACGATAGGCGTTGACGGCTTCGCGCGCGGCTGCGGTCGTGGCCGCGCCGACGAGCGGGTGATCCGGGGCGAGGACGACGTAGGTCGCACCGAACAGCGTGTCGGGTCGGGTCGTGAAGACGCGAACGCTCCGCCCGCTGCCGTCGTCGAGGGCGAAATCGACGAGCGCGCCCTCGCTGCGGCCGATCCAGTTGCGCTGCATCGTTTTCAGCGACTCGGGCCAGTCGACGTCGTCGAGGTCGGCCACGAGACGGTCGGCGTAGGCGGTGATGCGGAGCATCCACTGCTTGAGCGGCCGCTTGTAGACCGGGAAGTTGCCGCGCTCGCTCCGCCCGTCGGCCGTGACCTCCTCGTTGGCCAGCACCGTGCCGAGCCTCGGGCACCAGTTCACCGGCACCTCGGCCAGGTAGGCCAGCCGATGCGCGTCGACGATGGTGCGCCGCGCCACGTCGGACAGCTCGTCCCAGCGACGCACGCCGGGCGAGTCCATCGCCGGGTCGTCGGCCGCGACGAGCCGACCGGCGCCGTCGACGCCGAACGCGCCCGCATCCAGCGCGGTCACGAGCGTGACGTGCGCACGGGCGGTCTTGGAGCGGGGGTCGAACCAGCTGTGATAGAGCTGCAGGAAGATCCACTGCGTCCATCGATAGTAGTCCGGATCGATCGTGGTGATCTCGCGCTCCCAGTCATAGCCAAGGCTGAGACCGCGCAGCTGGCGCCGGATCGTGTCGACGTTCGACATCGTCGTCAGGCGCGGGTGGACGTTGTGCTCGATCGCGTACTGCTCCGCCGGCAGGCCGAAGGCATCGAAGCCCATCGGGTGCAGCACGTTGAAGCCCCGCATCCGCTTGTAGCGCGCCACGATGTCGGTGGCGATGTAGCCCAGCGGGTGGCCGACGTGCAGTCCTTTGCCCGACGGGTACGGGAACATGTCCAGCACGTAGTATTTCGGCCGCGCCGGGTTGAAGCCATGGTCGCCCGGGCCGAGCGTGCGGTACGTCCCTTGCTCATCCCACCACGTGCGCCACTTGGCCTCGATGTCGCTGAACGGATAGCGGCTGTCGTCGCTCATGGGCTCAACCTGCGCGTGTGCCGCGCCGAACGGGGCGATGGCAACCCGTCCGGCGGAGAGATGAAGGGCGATTATAGAGGGCGCGTCGAGGGCAGACGAAATCGATCTCGTGTACGATTGCGTGCCATGCTCCCGATGGAAGGTCGCCACATCCGCCTCCGCGACATTCGCCTCGCCGACCTCCCGGCCTGGGAGCGCCTCCGCGCGCCCGATCGACCGTGGTACAGGTTCGACGCGCCGTGGGGCGGCCCGCCGACCACCGACTTGGTCACCGCCGAGCGCATCCGCCTGGCGGAGACGATCGAGGCGGGCACGTTCGCCGAGCCGCGCGTCCGCCTGGCGATCGCCGATGCGGCGACGGATGCCTACATCGGCACGGTGGGCCGCTACTTCAAGAGCCGCGAGACGGATTGGGCGGCCGTCGGCATCGGCATCCACGACGAGACGTACTGGGGCGGCGGGCGCGGCACGGAGGCTCTTGGCTTGTGGTGCGGCTACCTGTTCGAGGCGTTTCCGACGTGGCGGCGCCTGACGACGGAGACCTGGACGGGCAACGCGCCGATGATGCGCGTCGCCGAGAAGCTCGGCTTCACGCTCGAGGCGCGCTACCGCGAGGCGCGGCCTTGGCAGGGCGGCGTGTACGACGCCCTGGGGTACGGCATGCTGCGGGGTGAATGGGCGGCGCGGTATCCGGACGGGTTCGCCGCGTCGGTTCGCTAGCCGACGACCCGCAGCCCCAGCCGAATCCCGACCCCCTCGACATCGCCCTCGTGCGCCGCTGCGCCGGGCCGCGGCGCGCCCATCATCAGGTCGACGACGAGGCACTCCCGGCGGATCGTCTCGGCGTGGCGCTCGGCGATCGCGGCGAGGTCGGACGACGTGTCGAGGTCGAGGGCGATGCGGGCCTGGTAGGGCAGGTCGTCCGCTTTGCGGGCGGCCTGGATGTGGTGGAGCAGCTCGCGGACCAGGCCAAGCTCCTTCAGCTCCGGCGAGATCTCGGTCGACAGGACGACGACGACGCCTCGGCCCTCCGCCGCCGCGAAGCCCTCGCGCGCGGACAGCCGCATCTCGACATCGTCCGGCGTCAGCGTCACGGCCTCGCCGTCGAGGTCGACGACCAAGCGGCCGTCGTCGACGAGGGCGCGGCGGGCGGCGGCGGGATCCACGGCCGCAAGGGCGGCGCCGAGGCGCTGGACGCGTGGCCCGAACTTGGGTCCGAGCGTCCGGAAGTTCGGCTTGACGCTGAACGTCACGTAGCGATCGGCCTCGCGCGTCGGCTCGACATGTTGGACGTTCAGCTCCTCGGCCACCAGGCCCGCGTGGCGCTCGATGGCCCGTGCCGATGCGGCGTCCGCGACGACGACCTCGGCCAGCGCGAGCGGCTGGCGGACCTTGAGTCCGGCGTCGGCACGGGCACCGTGGCCGGCCGAGACCGCCTCGCGCACGAGGGCCATCTCGGCGGAGAGCGCCTCGTCGATGAGACTCTCGTCGGCCGTCGGGTAGTCGCACAGGTGGACGCTGGGCGCGACGGCTCGGCGCCCGGCGACGGCGACGTCGTCACCGGCCGCGATGCCGGCCGCCTCCGCCACCTCGCCGACGAGGTTGCGGTACATCCGTTCCGCGAAGAACGGCGTGAACGGGGCGATGACCTTCGAGAGATCGACGAGGACCTCGTACAGCGTGTTGTAGGCGTCCCACTTGTCCTGGGACGGCGCGCCCCAGAACCGATCGCGCGAGCGGCGGACGTACCAGTTGGACAGGGCGTCGACGAACGTGACCAGCGCGCCGGCCGCGGGGTGGTTCTCGAAGCGATCCATCGAGGTGCGGACGGCACGGACGGTCCGGTGAAGCTCGCCGGTGATCCAGCGGTCCAGCTCGGCGCGCTCGGCGACCGGACGCCAACCGGTGGCCGACGACGTCGCGGCCGACGTCGGGTTCGCCGTCGACGCGCCGGCGGCCGGCCCCGGGTCGAAGCCGTCCAGGCGGGCATAGATGTTGAAGAAGCTCCAGACGTTCGACAGCCGCAGCAGGAACTCGCGCTGGGCGTCGCGGATCGCGTTCTCCTGGAAACGGACGGTGGTCCAGGGCGGCTGGGCGCTGTAGAAGTACCAGCGCATCGCGTCCGCGCCGAGGGTGTCGAAGACGTAGCCGGGGCTGCGGTAGTTCTTCGTCCGCTTGCTCATCTTCAGCCCGTCCTCGCCCAACATGAAGCCGAGGACGATGCACGTGCGGAACGGGTGCGGCGGTTTGGCCTCCGGCGCGCCGACGGTCCAGTCCAGCCGGTCCTCGTCGCCGAACAGAAGCGTGCTGATCGACAGGAGCCCGTAGAACCAGCCGCGCGTCTGGTCGATCGCCTCGCTGATGAAGTCGGCCGGGAACATCTCGCGGAAGCGCTCCTGGCTGCCCGGCAGGTGCGGAAAGCCCCACTGCGCGAACGGCATGCTGCCGGCATCCCACCAGCAGTCGATGACCTCCGTCACGCGCCGCATCCGCGCCCCCGGCGCGAACGGGCTGTCGTAGGAGAGCGCGTCGATGTACGGCTTGTGGATCCGGAGGTCGTCCGGAAGCGTCGGGTCGGCCGCCTTGGCCGCGTCCCAGACCTCGCTGCCCGTCACGCCCGGCTTGGCGAAGATCTCGCCCAGCGCCCCGATCGCCTCCATCCGCCCGGTCGCCTCGCACTTCCAGATCGGCAGCGGCGTGCCCCAGAAGCGCTCGCGCGACAGCGCCCAGTCGACGTTGTTGCGCAGGAAGTCCCCGAAGCGGCCCTCCTGGATGTGGTCGGGCAGCCAGTTCACCGCATCGTTGTTCGCCAGCATGTCGCCCTTGAAGTCGCTCGTCCGGACGAACCAGCTGGCGCGGGCGTACTGGATGAGCGGGTCCTCGGGCGCGCGCGGGCAGAACGGGTAGTCGTGCCGGATCTGGGCGCGGTGGTAGAGCAGGCCGCGCTCGCGCAGATCGCGGATGATGTCTTTGTCCGCGTCCTTGATGTACCGCCCGGCGAGCGCGTCGCCCGCCTCGGCCGTGAACGTGCCGTCGGGCGCGACGGCGCACAGGAGCGGGACGGCGTCGGGATCGGCGAAGCGCGGCCGCTCCGTCTTCACGAGCAGCTCGAAGTCCACCTCGCCGAACGCCGGCGCCTCGTGAACGACGCCCGTGCCGCTGTCCGTCGTCACGAACGGCGCGGCGACGACGCGCCAGCCGATGTGGTCGTGACCGGACGGGGCATCGACGCCGGCACCCGCGTTCGTCGTGGCACCACCGGCGGCCAGCGGCGCCGTGCGATCGCCCAGCTCCTGGTAATACACGTCGAACGGCGGCCGATAGCGCCGTCCGACGAGATCGCGGCCGGCAACCGCCGCCTCGACGACCCACGTCCGCCCCTCGAGCGCCGCGACCTTCTCGACGAGATCGGCGGCGACGATCAGCCGCTCGCCGGCATCGTCGTCCCGCACGACGGCGTAGTCGATGTCCGGATGTACCGCCGCGAAGTGATTGCTCACGAGCGTCCACGGCGTCGTCGTCCACACCAGGAGCGACGTGCCGGGCTCGTCGAGGAGCGAGAAGCGGACGTAGACGCTCGGGTCGTCCACCTCGCGGTAGCCCTCGCCGACCTCGCCGGCCGACAGCGCCGTCCCGCCCTGCGGCCACCACCAGACGATCTTGTGGCCCTGGTAGAGCTGCCCGCGCTCGAACAGCGTCTTAAGCGACCACCACACGCTCTCGACGTAGGTCTTGTGGTACGTGCAGTAGGCGCCCTCGGTGTCCAGCCAGAAGCCGAGGCGGTCCGACATCTCCTGCCATTCGGCGGTATAGCGGAAGACGGAGTCGATGCACTTGCGGACGAAGGCCTCCATCCCGTAGGCCTCGATCTCGGCCTTCGTGTGAATCCCGAGCTCCTTGCAGACCTCGACCTCCACCGGCAGCCCGTGCGTATCCCAGCCGGCCTTGCGCTCCACCAGGTGGCCCGTCATCGTCTTGTAGCGCGGGAAGATGTCCTTCATCGCCCGCGTCAGCGCATGCCCCGGGTGCGGCAGCCCGTTCGCCGTCGGCGGCCCCTCGTAGAACACGAACCGCGGCGCGCCGGAACGGTTGGCGACGGACTGCTCGAAGATGCCGCGGGCCTTCCAGAAGGCGAGGATTTCCTTTTCGCCGGCGGGGAAGTCGGGTTTGGGGGGGAGGGGGTTGAACATGGGGGCCCTCGGGGCGCGGGAGACAGAGCGGGTGAGTCGCGAGCGTAAGCGGCGAATGATACGCGCGGGCAGGTGGGGGCGCCGAATTGGGCACGAACACAGGACGACGGCTTGCGCGCCGGCGGTGGACGAGCGGGGCGAGGCGGATGGATCGGTTGCCCCGGCATGCGATCGCGGGGGGAACGAAAGAGGCCCGCCCCCGCCTCCGAGTGGGAGACGAGAACGGACCCTGAGTGAGCCTGTTCAGGCGGAACGAGGTTAAGGCGCGACCGGCGCCTGCCCAGGCGTAAGGCCGTGGAGATCGGCGAGACGTATCGTACTCACCCACTCCGCGTCCGCAGTCGGGGACTCGGTCCTGGAGGGCGTCGGGAAAGATGTGTAACCGGAAGGTGACGTAGGGTCGGAGGGAGAACGGTCTCCGGACGATGGCGATCCGGGCCAGGGCGCATGGGCGCCCCGGCCCGGCTCCCCCCCGCCCGGACTC
>JADYYS010000058.1 GCA_020853525.1 Ardenticatenales bacterium
GCCCGTGAACTCGTTCGGCTCCGCGGTCGTCACCAGCGACCAGCCCATCGTCGTCATCGTGAACGACATCTCGGAAGTCGGTTCGGTCGACGCTGCCACCTACAACGGCATCAAGGCCGACCTCTAGTCTCAGTCCCTCCCGGCCGGTATCGCCGGTCGGGTTGATCTGAACCCGCGGGCCCTGCGCGAAAGCGTGGGGCCCGCGTTTTTTCTGCCGTAGATCGCGGATTTCCTGCCTTAGGTCGGCACGCTTTCTACCGTAAGACCGCGAGAATCAGGCAATCAACGGAGAGCCAATAGCCGCTGCAGTACGGAACAACAGTCGCTGCAGCGAGCGGCTTGTCGATATCGCGCAATCTAAGCATGATTGGGCATATGTGCTCGAGTTCTGTGACATGTTCGATCCAGATGACTCGATCAGGCGCTCATGGAATCGTTCACCGTGTCGGGTATTTCAACCGAAGATCTGCGCATCGTTCTTACTGCCATGCATGCAGGTATCCGTACTGGACGCTTGCGGCTGGACGGGCCGCTGCTTGATCTGAACCTGATCGCTGTTCACCTTTCCAGTCGAAAGGTCGCGGACACGTCGGCGAACCGTGCTGCCGCCTTGGCCGACTACTTGCGTGACTTGGTATGGCACGAGCTGGCGATCCGGAGCCCGGCTCGCCACGGGTTGGACGAAGCGCGGGCGGTAAAGCGGCAGACCGAGCTGCTGGTGGACGACTTCGGACGCCACGATCCTGTTCTCGAGTCTTGGAGCTGGCTCTACTACCGCTATCTGGCGGACGATCCCATGCCCGTTGCCGACGCCGCCAAGCAGCTGGGGTTCACCGCCAAGACGCTCCAGCGGAGGCTCGATGCCGCACTCGTGGCGCTGGCGCGACGCATCGCGGCGGACGAGAGCGCCGCGTCCGCCGCGGGCGCGCCCCACGCGGGGGCACCAATCCAAGAGCGCATCAGGGTCGTCCCCCGTTTCGTGGCCGGCCGCGCCGGTTCCGATCGACCATCCGGCGCCGTTGTTGACACCCGCGACGCGAGCGACCTTTCGCACGCGCTGCTGGCGACGATTCGCAGCGAAGACCGCATCCTCCGCTTGAGCCAGGAAGAAGTCGCGTCCGTTTTGCGCCGTTCCGTTCGAACGGAGACGGAACACCGCCTGGCTCGAATCGTCGAGTGGAGTCAGGCGGATTACCGTCTCGATACCCGTTTCGTGTCGCTCACCCTGCTCCTGGATCGAGGCGAGGACTTGCCGCGCGAGCGCTGGGAGGCGATGGAACGCGCCTACCTCGACCTGGCGACGCTGCTGGCGGCCATACCGGACCAGGCGATCGTCGTTCTCGGTGCACCGGGGTCGGGCAAGAGCACGCTGCTGCGCCACCTGGAGCTCAGCCTGGCAGCCGCCGCCCTGCGCAACGCCGAGTCCGGCGATGACGCTCCGCTGACCTTCTTCGTGCAGCTCAACCAGTACAAGGCGCCGAATCCCGGCGGCGCCACCCCGGCACCGGGCGACTGGCTGGGCGACCGATGGCACGCCGCCTACCCGGCGCTTCCGGACCTGCCGACACTGCTGTCCGGCGGGCGGATCGTCTTGCTGCTCGACGGCTTGAACGAGATCCCTGCCGCCGATGATCGAGCCTTTCGGGCGCACATCGGCGCGTGGAAGGACTGGCTGGTGCGCTTGAGTCGCGAGCAGCCGGGCAATCGCGTGATCTTCAGCTGCCGCACGCTTGACTACTCGGCATCTCTGTCGACGCCGTCGTTGCGGGTGCCCCAGGCGCAGATCGAGCCGCTGTCGGATGACCAGGTGCGGTCGTTCCTCGAGCGCTACAGTCCTGCATCCGGCGCGCAGATCTGGGATTCGCTGTCCAGCACGGGGCATTTGCAGGCCGTACGCAGCCCGTTCTTTCTGGCACTCCTCGTCGATCAGGTCGAGTCCTCCGGCGAGCTTGCAGGAGACCGCGAGAGCCTGTTCACGGGCTTCGTGCGCCAGGCCCTGCGGCGCGAGGTTGAGCAGGACAACCCGCAGTTCAGAGCCGAGGATCTGCTCACGGGTCGTGACCGGCGGCGGCTGGCCCAGTGGCATTGGCGCAATGCGTACGAGCTGCCCGAGCGCGGCGCGCTGATTCCGCACCTTGTTCGAATGGCGTTCGAACTGCAGCTCGGCGCGATCTGCAGCGAGTCCAGCCAGTTACGTTTGCCGTACGACGAGGCGGTGTCCCTCCTCGATCACCCGCGCGCCGACGAGATCATCGGATGCGGGGTGGCGATCGGGGTACTCGACGAGGACCCGGTCACCGAGGAGATCCTGTTCCGCCACCAGCTCCTCCAGGAGTACTTCGCGGCGCGGATGCTCGCCGCGTCACCCCGGCCGGGGCTCGTGGCGGCGCCGTGGCGGGACGGGGGCGCCGCGGCCACCGACGCGCTCCTGGCGAGCTTGCCGGCAGCCGAGCGCCTGCCGTCCCTGCCGCGCACCGGGTGGGAGGAAACAACGGTCATGGCGGCCAGGATGACGTCGGACCTGCCCGCGCTCCTGCGAGGCGTGCTGGCCGTCAACCTGCCGCTGGCCGGGCAATGCGCCGCCGAGGCCGGCATGGTCGATCGCCTCCCGCCGCCGCTGCTGAAGGAGCTGCGTGCCGCCCTGGTGGATCGCAGCCAGGATCCCGGCGCGGACCTGCGCGAACGCGTGGCAGCGGCCCAGTGGCTGGGTCTCCTCGGCGATCCGCGGTTCGTCCGGCGCGACGGCCCGCATGGCGCGTTTCTCGAGCCGTTGCTCGTGGCTGTGCCGGCCGCAACCTACGCGATCGGACACGATGAGCCGATCTTCACCCCCGACGGCAGCTGGGACGAACATGTCGGGTCGTGCACGGTCGATCTGCCGGCGTTCCAGATCGGTCGATTCCCGGTCACGAACGCCGAGTTCGGCTGCTTCATCGCGGCCGGAGGCTACGACGACGATCGCTGGTGGACGACGCCCGCGGCACGCCGTTGGCGCGACGGTACGGGCACCGCGGACAGTCAGCGTGACCGGTGGCGGCGATGGCGCGGGCGTTTCCTGAAGGACCCGGGCCTTCTCGATGCGATGCGCGGTGACGGCCGGCTCACGCAGTCACAGGCTGAGGACTGGGCCGCGCGCATCGTGCTGTCGGACGCCCAGTTCGAGCGCCACCTGATCACCGAGCTGCCGCATGGCTTGCTGCGCGCCCCGCAAGGCGGGTCCGATCCGCGGTTCGACAACCCGGCCCAGCCGGTCGTCGGCGTCTCCTGGTATGAGGCCAGCGCCTATACGGCCTGGCTGAGCGCGCAGTCGGGCCGGGCCTTCGAGCTGCCGTCCGAGGCGATGTGGGAGGCGGCCGCGCGCGGCGCGGACGGGCGCCGCTTCCCGAACGGCGCGCAGCTGACCCCCGGCATGGCGAACGTGCTCGAGACCCGGTTGCGTACGACCAGCCCGGTAGGGGTGTTCCCCGAGTGCGACACGCCTGCCGGGGTGAGCGACCTGGCGGGCAACGTCTGGGAGCTGACGTCGAGCCTGTGGGGTGATCCGGATGCGCCGACGGGGCGCTACCCGTACCGCGCGGACGATGGCCGCGAGGCCGCCGATGCGCCGCGCGATGCATGGCGGATTGCGCGCGGCGGCGGCTGGCAGGATGGCATCGCCTATGCGCAGTGTTGGTATCGCTATCCCGTGCATCCGGGCAGCCGCGGCCTGGACGGCGGCTTTCGCGTCGCGCTGCGCGAGGCGGGCTGATCGCCGCCGCTCGCCCGCTACTACCGTAGCGCCGCAGCGGACAGCCCGATCGGGAAGGCCAGCTGCGGCGTCGCGATCGTGAAGTACCGGCCCTTGTTGTCGTTGACGACGACGTTGCCGACAGCATCGACGGCCTGCACAAAGTACTCCAGCCCGCGCGCCAGCGGCAACTCGCCGTCCCAATGGTCGGTCGGGCGACCCTGCGCGTCGTGCGCTTGCGTCAGATCGCGGCTCTGCCAGACGCCCGACCCGTCGGTGAACGCGACGGCCACGCGCAGGACGCCCGAGAAGTCGGCGGCCTCGACCTGCAGCGCGGCGCGCTCCGCGCCGGCGTGCGCCCGGACGGACCATACGCTCGGCGGCAGGCTGTCCGCGTGGTTGGAGTAGTAGAGCGTGTACGTGATCGCCTCCATCTGACGAAGTACGCCCGTCCGGTCACTCTCCGGGCGGTACTGCTCTGGCGTGACCACGAGTCGCTGTCGCAGGTCCTGCCGCCAGCCGACGGCATTCACGAGCGCCCAATGCGTGCGCGTCCACCCGGGGCGGGTGTACACCGGCTCGGTGCGCCACATCGGAAGCGCGCTCGTGTCGGTGACGACACGCGTGATCACCGGGTCGAACCCCGACAGCGTCCGGTACCGGCCGCCCTCGAGGAACGCGCCCCGGGCCAGCATGCCGGGCACGGTGACGGTCACGCTGCTGCGCGCGAAGATCGGCTGCCCGGGCAGCGATCCCGACTCGCCCGCCAACGTGAAGTAGCGGCCGGCGATCGGGGGCGCGGCGCGAACCGGATCATCGTAGGTGAAGTCGAATCGCGCCGTTCGGCAAAGGGCAGCCTGGCCGTGCCGGCATGCTTCGAGCGGGCCGATCGGCGCCAGGGCGGTGGCGGCATGCCCCGTGAGCGCGCGGCGCTTTGCGGATTGCCGCGCCTTTGTCGGGTCGGCTGCTGCCTGCTCGAAGGACTCGTGTCCAGGTTCGGCTCGCCGTACCACTGCCGGACCCTCGCCCGGCGGCACCGCCGGCAGGCGCACGACCTGCATCGGCAAGCCGTATAGCGTGGCCACGCCGAGCACCTTCTCATCGTACGGGGTGAGGCCGCGGTGGCCGACGCCCGCCAGGTAGTCGGCCCGCGCGGCCCGCAGTGCAGCGCCCGTGCTCAAGCCGTTGCCGAGGTGATCGACGAAGAGCGTCATCAGCCGCTCGGAGTACGCGATCGCGTCCGCGTCGCCGTAGCCGTAGCCCGTGTTGCCGAGCCATGCCGCGCCGCTGCCGAGGGCGATCTGGGCGAAGTCCGTGGTCGCGCCAGGCGGCCCGTGATCCGGGACGCTGAGGCCCGAGTGACAGCCGACCGAGAAGACGAGGGCGTCGTCCAGCCTGCCGTCACGGGCCAGCTCGGCGGGCTCGATGAAGCCGCGACCGCCGACGTCCGACGCGCTTGCGGCGATCGCCTGGCGGTGGGTGAAGTGGGCGTTGAGGCCGATGAGGTCGAACGAGCGCCGCGTCCACTGCGCCAGCAGGTCGCCCGGCGTCCAGCTGTCGTTGATCAGGCGTTCGACGCCGCCGATGCCCAGGCCGGTTCGCTCGAGCCGGTCCGCCACCGCGCCGGCCATGTCGTCCAGGAAGTCGTAGCCCGTCACGAGCGCGGACGTTGCCTCGATCGTCGGTTGGCGCAGGAATGCGTCGATAGCGGCGGCGATCTCCTCGGGCGTCTCGACAAGCCGGCCGACGTTGTAGCGCTGCGCCGGGATCGTCCGCCCGCGATAGGGCAGGCCGTCGGAGGCGGCATACGGGACGTCGGACAGGAAGTAGCCCTCGCGCAGCGCCGCACCGAGCGGGGAATCCTGGGCCACCTCCGGCGCGTACGTCCGCTCGTTGGACAGCAGCGTCTCGTCGGGCACGCGGTGGAACGGGACGAGATCGTCGCTGCCGACGAGGACGATGTCCGCCAACTGGGCCGGGGCGATGGACAGGAGGTGGGCGCGGATGACGTTCGCCAGGCGATTCGCCTGCACCGGATCGCCCGGCGAGGCATCCCACTGCGCGAAGGCCGCCTGCGCACCGGCGACCTCGTCGATGGCGACGACGAACCCGTGCACGCCGGGATCCGCCGCCAGCCGCTCGATCGCCTGGCGCAGCGCCGTCGTCCGCTCACGACCGAAGCGGCCCTCGAAGCGCTGCTGCGGCCAGACGATGAGCGTGCGGACATCCGGCTCGACCGGTGTGACGGTCAACTGCGCCGCGCCCGCCACGTCGGACGCCGGCGGACCGGGGAGCACGTCAAGCTGCAGGTCGAACGGACGGTCCGGCGCCTGCGCGCCGTTGTGCGGCGCAGCCAGGAGGTAGTACCACCCGCTCTGATCCCAGACCTCACGCTCCAGCCCTTCATCCGCGTCGCCGAAGCGGCAGCTGGACGCCACGAGCTGGCCGGCGTTGGAGGCCATGCCGAGTCGGACGAGCTCGGCCAGGTAGCCCGCGGAACACCCGGCCTGCGCGTCGTCCCCGTCCAACTCGCCCGAGCCGATGCCCTCCGGCGAGCTCGGTCCGATCCCCTCCGGGGACGACGGCCCGACACCTTCTGGCGAGCTAGGGCCTGACGTCAAGCCGTGAAACAGAAAGAGGTCGAAGTCAGCCGCAAGGCCGGTCAGCGATGCGTTCACCGTCGATCCGCGCCGGCCGACGGGCAGGCGAAACCACCGGAAGTCCCGGCCATCGGCGATCGACGCCAGGGCGGGATGCGCGCCGGGGTTCAGCACGGGCGCAACCGCCCACGGCGCGTCGGCTCCCCCCGCTGCAAGCGGCGGCGACGCCAGCCAGCCGTCCACGCGCGCCGGACCGACGACCCGGTCGCCGCCCGCCGCCGGCCGGTCGACGGTCCGCGGGCCGTCCGCGGCGCCCCACCATGCGCCGCGGGCGTCGATGGGGGCGGGTGTGTCGTTGCGCAGGGCGGCGCTTGAGCCGTCTTGGCCGTTGCCGGCGAGTTGGACATCGCCGCTCAGGGACACGTTGCCGGCGCGGACGTGGAAGCCGTCGCCGAGGCTGCCGGTGACGCCGCCGCCGTCCATCGAGACGGTGGCGCCGTCGACGTCTATGCCGGTTGCGGCCAGTTCGATGTGCGTGTTCGTGAGGGCGCCGGTGGAGCCGGGGGCGAAGTGGAGGCCTTGCCAGTCGCCGGGGAGGGGGTGGGTGGTTAGGGGGGCGGGGGCGAAGACAACCGGATCGACGGCAGTGCCGGACACCTCGAGGCGTCCGGCGATGTCGAAGGAGAGGCCGTGGTCGAAGAGGAGGTGGACGCCAGGCAGCACGCGGAGCGAGCTGGCGGGCGGGACCTGGAGCGGGGGTCCGTCCATGATCACGTACGTGAACAGGTCGCCTTGTCGGCTCCAGGTCGTGGCGCCGGGGGGCAGGGAGCCGCCGACAACGAGGGCGGCATCGTGCTCGTTGTCGGCGACCCGATTCGCCGTGAAGTGGACGGCGGCCGCGATCGTGGCCGCATAGCCACGGTTGCCCTGGATCACGTTGTCCGTGATGGATGTCGTGGCGTCCGAGATGCCCGCGAGCACACCGCCCTGCTTGTTCCCGAAGGCGTCCGAGGGACTCGAAGGAAGGCCGATCTCGTTGCCGACGACATGGTTGTCGCGTCCAAGGCCCACGACCACGCCGTACTGGTCGCTGGAGACGATGCGATTCCCTTCGCCTTGCGTGGCCGTGCCGATCCTGGCGCCCACGGATCCAAATGACCCGATCCCGATCGCCCCGTTGCCCATCGCCCGCCCCGCGGCGCTCAGCCCGACGAGGTTGCCGCGAACGACGGTGTGTTCGTCTTGGCCGAGGATGATCCCACCGCCGCGATTGCCGGCGACGACGTTGCCCAGCACGCGCGTGCCGGTCGTACCGGCGCCAGTTACCGCGATCCCGACGTTGCGGTTTCCGCTGACGACGTTGCCTGCGCTGCCGCCGATGATCGTGTCCGTCGCGCCGCCCGAGACCTCGATCCCGGCGAAGTTCGGGACTGTAAGGTCCTGGTCGTCGATGCCAATGCGATTTCCAGCGATCTCGGTGTCCGACACGCGGGGTCCGACGACGCTGATCGCGACCTGCTCGCAGGCCACGAGCACGTTGCCTGCCCCGTCACCCGGGCCGCCGATGCGGGTTCCCTGGGCACCGGCGAAGACAAAGACCGACGACGCTGCTTGGCCCCCACACGGGCGGTTCGCGCCGTTCCGCATGCTGCCGAAGCGGTTGCCGGCCACGACGTTACCGACTGCGCCCGCGCGACCGATCCGGACGCCGACGGTCCCGCCGCAGAACACGTTGCCGTCCTGCGCTTCGACCTCAGGGGAATCCGGATGGGCGCCGATCGTTGTCCGCGCCGCGCCGCCCTTCAGGTCGATCGCGCCGCCGCCGAAGTCGTCGAAGATCAGGCCGCGGATCGCGACGTCAGCGGCATCGCGGACAATGATGCCGGTATTGGAGGAGTTCGTCCCACGCAGGCGTGTGCCAGACAGCACCACGCCAGCGCCGCCGGCATCAAGGACGAGGCCCGACGAGCGGATCTCGGGCAGGTCCGATAGCAGCGCGATGACGCCCGGGGCGTCAAACGGAAACACTGCTGGGTCGAAGCGGATCGTGTCCCCTGGGGCCTGCTGCTCCAGCGACTCCCTCAGGCTCCCTGGTCCGGCATCCGCGGACGTCGTGATCGTCCAGGTGCGCTCGGCGCGGACGAGCGCGGGTCCGGGCACGAGCCGGAACCCGAGCGCGATGCCGGCGGCGGCGAGCAAGCGTGCCCCGCCGCGGGCAAGCGGATGGCGCGTCCCAGTCCGTGGCCAACCGACGAGGTGGGCCGGACCGACTGTGTACATGAATGTCCGGCGCGTCATCGGTCCTATCGCAGCGCTTGGCCCTGGAGGGTGAGAGGCATCGCCAAGTTGTAGAGGTCTGCCGCCGGGTTCGTGGCAAGGGACTCCGACACCGTGCTGATGTGCCCGCCGGGACGGCGCGCGAACGCCGTGAGATGTGGGTTCGCCTTCATCAGCACCAGCGGGGCCCGCACGCGGGCGGCGAAACCGCCGCTGCGATCGACCCAGGCCGTGCCGACGAAGTGCGTCAGCTCCTTGCCGGGGTTAGGGTTCGCGTACAGTTCGACGGTGCAGTCCGCGCAGGCCGAACCAGTCACGATCCGCGCCCCCACCTCGCTGTATGCTTGGAGTACGGGACGGGCTGGGGCTGAGGCCACCGGGACCTCATAGTAGATGTTCTCGACGTTGTCGAAGATCCGCGAGCGGGTGACGACATTCGGCACAGAGGCCGCGTCGACGAAGCCGATTCCGACGACTGACTGATGGGCGACGACGTTGCCATCGGCGACAGTTGCGCCGCCGATGGCGTTGTCCTTTGCGCCGTTCACGAAGACTACGCCGATGGGGCTCGGGATCGGGTTGCCGGCTTCATCCTCGCCCACGAGGTTACGCTCTAGGCGGTTGCGCGTCGTGCCGCTCTCCGCAAGCATCACGTTGATCTGCGTGTTGTGCCCGATGACATTGCCGACGATGAGATTGTCCGATGCGCCCATCTGGAGCGCCAGGCCCATCAGGTTGGCTGTCGACGCGTCCGTACTTGCGCCGGCCCCGAGGCCGATCCGGTTGCCACGAACCTCATTGTGGCTTGTGTTCTGCCCGTAGATCGCCAGGCCAAGTCCATTCGTGTTGCCGCTGATGACGTTGCCATCACCGTTGTTTAGACCGCCGATCCGGTTGCGCTGCGCGCCGCTGGATAGGCCGATGCCGACCTTGCCGTTGGACAGCGGCGCGGTGCCGGCCCGCGTTGTGCCGACCCGGTTCCCGAGGACAACGTTGCGATTCGCGCCGGCACCCGTGACGAGGATGCCAATCCCTCCGTTGCCAGAGACGACATTCGGCGCTGCCGGAGAGCCGATGCGGGTGTTCGTCACGCCCGGGTTGAGTTCGATGCCGTTCCCCCGGTTGGGTAGGGCGGCCTGCCCATCGGCGGTCGTCCCGATCAGGTTACCCAATATCGTATTGTCGACGGTGCCGACCTCGCCGAGCGCGATCCCAGAGTAGTCGTTGCCGCTGACCACGTTTCCCTCGCCTGGAGCCGATCCTCCAATCTCGTTCGCACTCGATCCCGAGACCACGATGCCGTAGAGATTCGCGCGAGCAGACATGCCACTGGCGTCTGTTCCGACGCGATTGCCCTGAATTCGGTTGCGCGAGCTGTTGAGCGTGATGTCGATACCGATCTCGCTTCCACCGATGACGTTGCCTTGGCCGTCGGCCGGTCCGCCGATTCGGTTGCCGTTCGACTGGTCTTGGATCAGGACGCCGTTGCTTGTGTTGCCTGCCAGTGTCGGTGTGCCTTGAAACAGTCCAATGAGATTGCCTTCGACCACATTGTTGTCGGTTCCCGCGTCTGAGATCAGGATGCCGTACTGGTAGCCGACGACTATGTTGCCCGCGCCCGCCTGCCCGATGTGGTTCCCCAGGGCTCCCTTGGTGATCGCAATGCCGATGTTCTTGCTGCCGATCGCTTCCGTGCCGGCCTCGTTCGCGCCGAAGCGATTGTTCAGCACGACGTTGCCGTTCGAGCCGGGCTCGAGGATGTGGAGCCCTTCGATGTGCCCGGCGATCGTGTTGCCCCGATTCGGCAACGCGCTGCCGATCACGTTGTCGCTGGCGCCCATGGCGATGAGGATGCCGTGCCGATCACCGCCGATCGCGCGCGTGCCATCCACGGTCAGCCCGATCCGGTTCCCGGCCACCTCGTTCTCGCGCGTACCCGTACCGAGGATCTCGATACCCCAGCGGTTGCCGGCGATCGTGTTGCCTTCCTGTTGTCTATCGCCGCCAACGATGTTCTGCCTGGCCGCTTCCTGGATGAGGACTCCAACCACCTGGGTGCGATCCGCAGCGGCATCCCCGCGCAGGTTCGTGCCAATCCGATTGTTGATGACACGGTTGTCCGCGGTCATGGAGTGAGAGAGGATCGCGCCGTTCGTGTTGGCGGCGATCACGTTGCCCTCGATGCGATTGTGGGCCGCGCCGCCGCCGATCGTCACACCGGTGACTTGCTCGGCCTGTGGAACCGTACCGTCTGCATCCAGGCCGATCAGGTTGCCGGTGACGCTGTTGCTGTGCGTGTCGGTGCCGAAGATGGCGATCCCAAACGTGTTGCCGTATAGGGTGTTCCGACCCGACGGCAACGTCCACGCCGCATCCGGCGCCCCGATTACACACTCCGCTGCCGCCGAGGACAGGGTGATCCCGAACGTGAAGCCGTGCACCCGGAGTCCCGACACCCGCACGCGCCGGGCGCCGACGATGTCGACGCCGACGGAGGACTGCCCGTCCGGCACGTCGATGGAGCTTCCGTCCAGGATCACGCCGGCGTTCGAGGCGTCGATGGCGACATCATCCACGGTGACTGCAGGCAACGGGCCGGCCAGGCGGATCGTTCGCGGCACGTCCGACGGGAACGTGGCCTCGTCGAACACGATACGGTCGCCAGGTTGAGCGGCCATGAGACAGGCGCGCAACGTACCGACACCGGAATCGTCGATCGAAGTGACGCGGCAATCGGACAGGATCGACAGTTCCAGGTCCGGCGCTGCACCGAAGGCCGTGTGGCCCACGGGGCGGTCGCGGGCGGGCACGCGGGCTTTGTACAGCGCAAGGCCGGAGGGCGCACGAGGAGTGAGGTCCTGCACAGCGCGGATCTTGCGGACGGGTCGGTCGATGTTACTGAGGGGTCGCGCTGCCAAAGCTGCGTGGATAAGCGGCCGGACCGTGCGCTCGATGCCATGCAGCCCACCCACATCGGAGTCGCGGGTCGCGTGGGCTGACGAGACGGCAAGCGTGAGATGCAGAGCGATTGCAACTCGTAGTGGAACGAGGATGGAATGCGTATCGAATACGACATTTGTGTGCTGTTCTCGTCGATGAAACCTCATCCCTTATCTCCCTTTCTGAAACATATGGCACACCCAATCGCGCATGTGACGATAAGGCGATCGCAGTGCTTACTTCGGCCGCGAAGTAGAACGATCGGAGATCGTCAATTTAGGATTCAGAGACATAGGTCACAGACTCGACTACTCAAATGGGAAACGCGGGAGAGATAATTACAGTGCATTCGCCTAAGTGTCAAGCGCAACAGGGCAATCGCATAAAAACCAAGACTCCTTGACTCGGTCCCGGAGGAACTCGATCGGCCCAAGCACTTGACCATAACGGATGCGTGCCAGACAAGCGGCGCACTCGAACTACGATCTGAGCGGGCGAATCCGGGGTTCAAGCGCCCGATTGATTTGATGCGATTGCCCTGCAAGCGCAACTGTCTGATGTGTCACGTCCAGTGCATGACGACGGGAGGGCGTCTCTCAAGTGAGATCGCCCTCCCGAGGTCTGCCTCCAACAAGGCGAGGGACGAGGCGCAGCCAAGGGTAAGGCTACGCCCTACTGCACTCGCCACCCCCCACAGAACTTCACCACCGGAATCTGCTTCTGCACCTGCCGCACCCGCCCCATCCAGATCTCGGTGGTCAGCCGTAGCTCGTGCCGGACCGTGATCTCTGATCCGACGGTGACCGGCAGGTCGTACATCCCGCGGTAGCTGTAGTTCACCCAGACGTGCGAGGTGTCGATCACGCGGTTGCGGATGTCGCCGAGGAAGTGGACCACGACGCCGCTGGAGTGGGTCAGGGCCAGGTACTGCGTCTTCTTCAGGTCGCGCTTGCTGCACGCCGTAGACTCCTGGGGAGCGGGGGCGGCATCAGGCGCGACCGTCGCGTTCGTCAGCGACAGGCCCTCGGGCAGGCGGGGAGAGGCGGCGACGGATGCGGCGGGGCTGGTCCACGTGAGCAGGGTGGCGGCCAGCGTGCTGGCCAGGGCGAGGCGAAGGGTGGGGCGGAGAGTGGGGCGGAGGCAAGTGGTCATCGGTCGAGGCTCCTATTGGTATTCGTGTCGGGATGTGGAGTTGTCAGGGCGACGTGGGCGCGGGGCGGTTGCACCTTTGTGCTCGCACCACCCCGCGCCCGGGATCGCCCTAGCGGCCCATCAGGCCGAAGCCGGAGGCGTCAAAGCCACGGAAGTAGGCGTTCGCGCCGTCGAGGTAGTCGTAGGACCAGGCGTAGAAGCGGGACGCCTCGTTGCAGGCCCATGCGTCGCCGCTGTAGATACACTGCGAGAGCAGGTTGGCCACGCGCTGCTGGTTGGCGTAGGCGGCCGGCAGGCCGGACGCGACGGCCTCGTTGCCGAGCTGCTCCCATGTCGCGGCGTTGCCCATCACGTAAGTGTAGAGCCCGCCGCCGTAGACGTCGGCGTACCAGAGCTCGCCGTAGCCGGGCACGACCTGCGAGGCGTAGATGTTGATCCCGTCCACGCCGGCCAGGGCCTGGTTGAACTCGGGATAGGCGGTCTGCGCGTAGGCGCTCGTGCGGGCAGCGGCGATGGCGAAGGCAGTGAGGGCGAGGGCGGCCGCCAGGCGGCGGAAGCGGTCTGGTGAGACTGTGAACATCGTTCGATCCTCCTTGAGGGTTGTGGGCCAGGGTGAGCGGTAGCAGGGCAGGGCGTGTCGTCGCACCGTGCGCAAGCTGGGCAGGGTGCTTCGCGGAGTCGTAGGCGATCGCCGGCGCCAGGCGGCAGCCGGCGATCGCCTACGGATCTCAGCGGTAGAACAAGGACCGGATCGTCGCCGGCGTGTACGGCGAGCGTGTGCTCGACCAGATCGCCGTACTGCCGTTGCTGTTGCGGAAACCCAGCCGCTCCGTGGCAGTGTCGACGCCGACGAGGGTGAGTTTCTCCACGCGGTACGTGAGGTCGAGGACGAGGCCTAGGTTCGAGTTCGAGTGTACGAACGGGTACCAGCCGAATCCACGCTGCATGTTGCCCGCCCGGCCGGCGTAATCGAACTTGATGCCGAGAAACCCATCATCGGTTACCTCACCGCCCAGCGAGTACACCGTACCGACAGGGTAGCCGCCAAACGAGCCGTAGTCGTGCCACCAGATGCGGCTGCGCATCACCGCCGCCATGTCTTCTGCGGTGAACGCACCGTCGTCGTCGGCGGTCGAGGTGTCCGGTGAGTGGTCGGCAGAGGTCGTGAACACCTGTGGGAGGAGGTTCGAACCGATCTCCGACGCATCGTTGCCGGAGGCCGCGAAGACCGCCGACAACTCCGCCAGCGCGGCGTCCGTGCGTGACGCTTCGGCGAGCGCGCCGCTGGTGCCGGCGCCGTCTTGCAGCGCCAGGTCGGGTGCGAGGTCGGCCGGGGAGGCGGGCGCCGGCGTGTCAGCGGCGCGGCCGTCCACCTGCGCCAGCGCGGCGGATGCGGTCCATGCGGCTGCGCCAAGGGCGATGCCGGCTGCCGCCAGAACGGATGCAAAGCGCTTCATGGGGTTGGCTCCTTTCTGCTCGATCGTCGAGCGGAACGTCGGGTTCGGGTCGGATGCGGCGGGGCGGTCCGGGTACATCTGCGTCCTCCGTGTGCTGTGGGTCGGGCTTGGCTGCTGCTGCCGCCCCGATCGCCAAGGGCGCGAAGCGGCGGTGCGGTGACAAGTTACCGGCAGGCGACAGCGCACCCGACCGGATGCGACACCGGATGCGACACGATTCCGGACAGGTGCATGCGCCGGACGCTGTGTCCGACTGAGGTGCGGTCGAAATCCTGGGGTTCGTGACCTGGCGGATGAACGGAATGACAACTGGGGAGACGCGGCACGATATCTTCAGCAACTGCCCCGGCCCGGACGCGTCAGGTGCGCTCGACGGCCCGCCCTCGGCGCGACTCCCGCCCGCGCATCTCGAACGACCGACTGACCCTCGACAACCCCCCGCACAACACGAAGTACACCACCGCCGCGAACAACAACGCCTCCCGGAACCGCCCCAAGTGCTCCGGCTGGTTCACGACGCTCCGCGCCACCCCGAACAGCTCCGTCAGCCCGAGGATCAACACGAGCGACGTGTCCTTCAGCAGCGCGATGAACTGCCCGACGATCGCCGGGACGACGGCGCGCAGCGCCTGCGGGAGGATGACGAGCCGGTGCATCGCCACCGAGCCGAGCCCGAGCGCGCGTGCGGCGTCATATTGCCCGGCGCCGACGGCGTTCAGGCCGCCGCGGACGTCCTCGGCCACGTAGGCCGCGCTGAACAGCGTCAGGCCGAATATCGCCCGGAGCACCGTGTCCGGGCGCCATGCGTCGGGCAGGGCGAGCGGCACGACGAGCGAGGCCATGAACAGGATCGTGATCAGGGGCAGGCCGCGGACGCACTCGATCGCGGCGACGGACGTCCAGCGCACGAGGGGCAGTGCGCTGCGCCGGCCGAGCGCGAGCACGATGCCGAGCGGCAGCGACAGGCCGATGGCGGTCGCGGCCAGGATGAGCGTGAGGAGCAGCCCGCCCCAGAGGTTCATCGGCACGACCGACGAGCCGACGCCTCGGAGCAGGACGAACGAGGCGAGCACGGCGCCCAGGAGCCACAGGAGCGTGCGCGCGCCGGATGCGCTCTGCCTGGCCGCGGCGCGGCGGACCGCCAGACCGACCGCCGCGACCGTCATCGCCAGCGCCAGTGCGGGCCGCCACGCTGCCTCAGTCGGGTAGCGGAACAGGATGAACAGACGCAGGTTGGCGGTGACGACGCTCCAATCGGCCGTCCACCACAGCCAGCGCAGCAGCGGCGGCACGGTCCACCACACCAGGAGCGCCGCCAGGATCGTCAGCGCGGCCTGCGCGGCCAGCCACCACGCGCCGTGCCGGCGGACGATCGCGTACGCACGGGCCGTCATCATCGCCCGACCCGGATCATCCGCCCGACCCGGATCATCCGCCCAAGCCGGATCATCGCCCGACCCAGCGCGCGCGGCGGCTGTAGGCGTTCATCGCCAGCGACGTGCCGAGGCTGATCGTCAGGTAGACGGCCATGACGATGCCGAGAACGGCGACGAACTGCCCGGTCTGGTTGCCGACGGTCTGGCTGACGTTGAACAGGTCGGGGTAGCCGATGAAGATCGCCAGCGACGAGTTCTTGGCGAGGTTCAGGTACTGGTTCGTCAGCGGCGGGACGATGACCCGCATCGCCTGCGGCAGGACGATGAGCCGCAGCGCCTGGCCCTCGCGCAACCCCACCGCGCGCGCGGCCTCGAGCTGGCCGTGGGAGACCGCCTCGATGCCGCTCCGGACGACCTCGGCGATGAACGCGCCGGTGTAGACGACGAGGCCGAACAGGAGCGCCGCGAACTCGGGCGAGAGGACGAGGCCGCCGTCGTAGCCGAACCGGCCGGTCGTCGGCAGGTCGAGGGCGAGGAACGGCGCGCCGTCCGTGAGCTGCCACCACGCGACGGCGGCGCCCTTGCGGCTGAGGAGCAGCCAGGCCGTCTGCGTCGCGGCACCGCCCGCCGCACCGCCCGCCGCTCCCGCCCCGGCGCCGACCGACCCGAGCGCGATCGCCTCACTGAGCGGCGGCAGCGCGCGGAGCAGGCTGAGCCAGAGCACGAGCTGGAGCACGAGCGGCGTGTTCCGCAGCGCTTCGATGTAGCCGCGGGCCATGCCGCCGAGCAGGACGTTGCCCGAGATCCGCGCCAGCGCCACCGCGAACCCCCACGCCGTCGCGAGCACGATGCCCACCACCGCGACGCGCAGCGTGTTGGCCAGCCCGACGACGAGCGCCCGGCCGTAGCTGTCGGTGGGCGCGAACGCCGGACCCTCGCTGATCCCGAAGCCCGCCACGTTCCGCAGGAAGTCGAACCCCGGCACGAGGTTGCGGGCGCGCATGTCCGCCAGGACGCCGGCGGCCAGCCACCCGACGAGCGCCAGGACGAACGCGGCGACGGCGAGCTGGGCGAGGGCGGCGCGGATGCGTTCATTGCGGAGGGGGTGGCGGACGACAGCGTTCATCGGCATCCAGAGGCACTTCGGTGCATGGGCGCTACGCGGCGTTCGGCACGGCGCACGTCACGGATCGGCGATCGAATCGACCACCCCCCACCCCACGGCCCACACGCAGCGTGTGGGCCGTGGACATGGCGGGGCGTATGGGGGGCCGGGCCATCGGCGCGCGATGTTGTTAACGGAATGGCGGGCTGTAGAGCAATCCGCCCTCCGTCCACAACCGATTCGCCCCGCGCGGCAGCTTGAACGGCGTGTCGGGGCCGAGGTTGCGGTCGTAGATCTCGGCGTAGTTGCCGACGGCGCGGATCACGCCGACCATGAAGTCGTTGGTGAGGCCGAGGCCCTCGCCCAGGGCGTCCTCGACGCCGAGGAGGCGGCGGATCTCGGGGTCTTCGCTGGTCAGGAACGTGTCGACGTTCCGGCTGGTGATGCCGAACTCCTCGGCGGCGATGACGCCGTACACGACCCAGTTCACGACGTCCGCCCATTGCGCGTCGCCCTGGAGGACGGCGGGGCCGAGGGGTTCCTTGGAGAGCGTGAGGTCCAGGATCACGTGGGCCGTCGGGTCGGCAAGCGTCGTCTGGCGCGAGGCGAGCTGGGACTTGTCGCTGGTGACGGCGTCGCACCGGCCGCCGTCGTAGGCGCTGAAGACCTGGTCCGTGTCCTCGAGTACGACCGGCGTGAACGCCGCGCCGGCCTTGCGCATCGCGTCGCCGAGGTTCTTCTCGGTCGTCGTGCCGGAGCCGACGCAGATGTTGGCGCCGTCCAGGCCGGCCAGGCTGTCGACGTTCAGGTCGGCGCGGACCATCATGCCCTGGCCGTCATAGAACGTCGTCGGGCTGAAGTCCAGGCCGTTCTGGGTGTCGCGCGCGAGCGTGAAGGTGGTGTTGCGCACGAGGACGTCGACCTCGCCGGTCTGGAGCGCCGTGAACCGCTGCTGGGCCGTGAGCGGCTTGAAGTCGACGGCCGTCGCGTCGCCCAGCACGGCGGCAGCGATCGCGCGGCAGAAGTCGACGTCGAAGCCCTTGTATTCGCCGCTCGGGTCGAGGTAGCCGAAGCCCGGGAGCTTGTCCTGGACGCCGCAGTTCAGGCGGCCGCGTTGGCGGACGGTGGCGAGGAGGCCGCCCGATGAGGCCGGGGCGGGAGCGGCCGATGCGTCGGCGGATGCGCCCGCCGTCGTCACGCCTGTGTCGGCGGGGACGGACGATGTCGTGGCGCCGGTCGTCGTGATCGACGTGCTTGCGCCGGGATCGCCCGGGGCATCCGCCACCGGGGCGTCGGCGGGCGCATCGGGGTTGGCGGCCGTGCAGGCGGCGACGGCGAGCAGGCCGAGCGCGAGGGTGCCATTCGTCAGGGCGGTGGTGAACCGACGGATCCGCATCGTCGCGCCTCCTCGAGGGCGTGCGGAGGGCGCACGCGGGTGGGGTGGGGTTGATCGCGAGTATATCGACGTGGATCGAAGGTGGTCAACGGCACGGCACCCGACCATGGGACGGCGCTGCTCCACTCCACATGTGAAGCGCGTGACAGTACCCTTGTGTACTTCGCCAAGTACACATGAGACCTGGGTTCAAGTACACATGTGTACTGGGTGCAAGTACACGGTAGTACCTTGAACGGTCCGCACGCCGATGTCTTCGCAGAGAGGGCGGGGCGGCCGAGGAGGCTCGATTGCCCACGCTTACGCTCGCCACCTGGAACCTCCGCCGCCCCGCCGCGAGGCCCAACGCGCGCTCGGCGACGCTCCGGCGGCACATCGACCGCGTGGCCGCGGACGTCCGGGTGCTGACCGAGACGCACGACTCGATCACGCCGGGGGACGGGTACGCGGCGGCTTCGACGACGATCTGTTCGTGCTGGGCGATCTGAACCAGGACCTCGTCGACAGCCCGCCCCATTGTTACGGCTCGCGTGCGAACCAGCGACGGTTGCTGGATGCGCTCGACGGCGCCGGCCTCGTCGCGGCGACGGCGGGCGACGGGGATCCCGTGCGGCGGGGGGCGGGGGCGGCATGGCGGTGGCCGGAGGGGGCGCGGTCGGAGCTGCGGGGGGTGTCGGATCACTTTGGGGCGGCGGTGGTGGTGGAGGGCCTCGACGGGATGCCGTGAGGGGCGTTCAGCCGCCGAACGGGGACAGCGAGCAGTTGGCATGCGCGTGTAACGGTCCTGTTACGGCGACGCAACGGGCGGCCGGAACAATGTGGCCATGCGTTGTTGACCGGCTCGTGATCGAACGCCGGTGCCCGAAACCAGGAGATGTCGAAATGTCACGCTTTGTGAGTTCCCTTGTTCGCGTTCGCTGGATCGCCCTGCTGGCCGTCGTGTTCGCGCTGCCGTCGACGGCGGCGGCTACGGGAGACGCGCCGCTTGCGACGTGGGTCGTCGCCGGGATGGTCGGGCCGGAGGTCGACGGCTTGCCGTCTGCCGGCGCGTACGGCAACCCGATTGACGTCGAGCTGCGCGCCGACACGGACGGCGACGGTGTCTACGAGACGTTGCAGGACACGGCCACCGTCGCGCCCAACGGTTCGTACCAGATGACATCGACGTACGGATTCACCGGCCCGGTCGCTCTGTTCGAAGGCACGCCCATGCCGTACCGGGTACGGGCGCACTGCTGGACGCACCAGGGCCGGACGAAGTGCATCTACTATTAGGGTGCGGGTAGCGCTCGCGCGCCGACGCGCTTGCGCATGGGATTTTGGGGCAGATCGCCGGACTGTTCGTGCGATCCGCTCAGAAGAGAGTTGCGATTCGGGCAGGAGGTCGGCGCGTGGGCGCCGGCCTCCTGTTGTTGGTGGGTGGGCGATATCCGAAGGTGTAGGGAAGCGATGTCAGGAGGTGGTAGGGGGTGATGGATCGACACGATGATCGACACGTCATGGACAGGGCCGCCGATCGGGCACCGAACGGCGCCGTCACCGGCGGCGTGCGGACCATTCTGCGCCTTGAGGGCGCGGCCGTCTTCGTGGTAGCGATACTGGCGTACCGGCAGTTCGGGCTTGGCTGGGGCACGTTCGCGCTGCTCTTCCTGGCGCCGGACCTGTCGTTCCTCGGCTATCTGGCCGGGCCGCGGGTCGGGGCGGCGGTGTACAACGCGGCGCATGCGTATGTCGGGCCGATCGTGTTGCTGGTGGCGAACGAGGTGATCCGCGGGCCGGTCCCGACTTGGGTGATCGGCGTCGGGCTCATCTGGGCGGCGCACATCGGGATGGATCGGATGCTGGGATACGGGCTGAAGTACGCGGGCGGGTTCGGGGCGACGCACCTGGGGACGATCGGGCGGGGGCGGGCGTCGTGACGGCCGGGCCGGCCGCGGTGGACGGGAAGCAAGGGACGGACGGGCTGCACGGGAGGGACGTGACGATCCGTCCGCTCGTCCCCGACGACGTCCCGGCGCTGATCCCGCTGCGTCGCGAGGCGCTCGAGACGGCGCCGCTGGTCTTCGGCTCGTCGCCGGAGGACGACGCTCGCGGCGGGTCGGAGGCGTACATGCGCGCCTCGCTGGCCGACGGCGACGCAGCGGCGGTGATCGGGGCGTTCGACGGGGACCGGTTGGTGGGGATGCTCGGGGTCATCCGCGAACCGCAGGCCAAGGCACGGCACCGCGCGTACATCTGGGGCATGTACGTGGCACCCGCGTACCGCCGGGCCGGCGTCGGTGCCGCGTTGGTGACGGGGGCCGTCGAGCGGGCGAGGGGGTGGGACGGGGTGGTCCAGGTGGGCTTGTCGGCGACGGAGGCGGCGGAGGGGGCGGCGCGGTTGTATCGGAGGGCGGGGTTCGTGGAGTGGGGGCGGGAGCCGCGGGCGTTGTGCTGGGAGGGGGAGTTCGTGGGGGAGCGGCACTTTGTGTTGGAGTTTGGGGCGGGTTGAGAGGGTGACGGGGTGGTGGCTTTGCCTTGGGTGGGTGCTCGGGCAGTTGCAGGGTGAAGGCGCGCTTACATCACAGGCGGCAACGAGAACGTGCGATCACGCGACAGAGCCCGGATCGACGTCGCCATCCAGCGCGGTCACGTGGCTCCGGAGCCAGTCGGCGAGCGAAGGCTCGTTGATGTCGCCGGCGGCGAGGCCGATGATGGTCCGGACGACATCCGTTTCGGGCGCTTCGAGGCGCAGGCCGTTCAGCTCCAGGAACACCGCCATCGCCAGGAACGCGACGCGCTTGTTGCCATCCGTGTAGCCATGGTTGCGGGCGAGCCCGAAGCCGTATTCGGCCGCGAGGGCCGCGAGATCGGACGCATCGTCGTGTGCCAACCGGTTCCGCGGCCGGGCCAGCGCCGACTCGACGGCGCCGTCGTCGCGGACGCCGTACGCGCCGCCGAATCGCTTGAGCTGCTGGAAGTGGAGCGCATCCACCCACTCCCGTTTGAGCCACGCGGGCTCCTTCACCGGCCAAGCTCCCGGAGCGCGTTCGGGTAGCGCTTGCTGATGCGCTCTTCCGCCTCCATGACGCGCAGGAAGTCGGGGTCGTAGGGCGTGAGCAGGATGCCGTGCTCGGTCTCGATGGCGTAGGCCTTGTCGCCCGCGTCGAGGTTCAGGCGGTCCGTCATCGCTTTGGGCAGGGTGGTGCCGAGGGAGCCGCCGTAGCGGCGGAAGGTGACTTCTTTGATCATGGGGGATCGCTTTCGGGGGTGGGGGGGGGCGAAGGATGTAACAAAAGTATACATTGACGTCGGTCTCCGGACGCTGCACGGTGTCGACTGGACGCCGGGCGGTGATCGCATGACCATCACCGGAGAATGCGAGAGCCGCAGCGTACCCCCCGGAGGACCGCCCATGTCCCAACTCGGCATCTGGTCCATCACCCCCGACGGCCCGGTCCGCTCCGCTCGGGTGCGCATCGGCCTCGAGCGCTACCTCCAGGACTGGATCGAGCGCGATCCGCGGATGCTGCCGGACGATCTGACGATCGTCGGGCGCGAGGTGACGCTCGGGGAGCATCGGCTCGACTTGCTGGCGATCTCGCGGACGGGGCAGTGGGTCGTCATCGAGCTGAAGGAGGGGGAACTCTACCGGCAGACGCTCATGCAGGTGCTGGACTACACCGCCAAGGTGGCGGCGATGCCGGCGGACGACCTGCTGCGGAAGCTCAACCGGGGCGATGATGTTGCACGGGGGCGGGCCGCCGAGCTGCTGGCCGCCGAGACGGGCGGCGGGGACGACGGCGCCGGCGGCACGGGTGCCGGGCGCGACGTCGTGGCGATGGTCGTCGGGACGACGGTCGATCCGGGGCTCGAGCGGATGGCGTCGTTCCTGGGGAGCTATGCGGTGCCGATCCGCGTCGTGACATTCGACGTGTTCGAGACGGCGGGCGGTGGGCGGTTGTTGGTGCGGGAGGTCGAGGACGCGGTGGAGACGGCCGAGCCGCGGGCGCGGGCGCGGACGACGTACAGCGTGGCAGCGGTGCGGGAGTTGGCGGAGGGGATGGGGAGTGGGGGGTTGTTGGACGAGGTGATCGAGGCGGGGCGCGACCTTGGGCTGTACGTTCGGCCGTGGCAGCAGTCGATCACGCTCACGCCGCCGGATCGCGGGAAGCGGACGCTGTTTCACGTGCGGCCGGTGGCGGGGGGGCGGTTGCAGATGGGGTGGTTTCCGGAGAATCTGACGGATTTGTATGGGCTGTCGCAGGCGGATGTGGAGGAGACGGTGGGGCGGTTCCGGCTGTGGGGGGTGTTTGCGGAGGGGGAGGTTCGGGAGCTTATCGGGGCAATCGCCGAGCTGATGCGGCGCACGCAGGGCCTCGAGGGCGGGACGCTCGGCCCGTGAGGCCGGGCCCGAACCCGCTGATCGCGGCGCGCCTGGTCGAGCGAGGCGAGGCGCTGTTCCGCGCGCCGAGGGTGCCGATCCGGTTCACCGGACTGGCGGCGGCGGACGCGCTGCTGAACGACATCGAGGAACAGCCGCATGCGTTCGTCATCGCCTGCCTCATGGATCGGCAGCTGAAGGCGGAGCGGGCATGGGGCATTCCGTTTGAGTTGTCGCGCCGGCTGGGCGGCTTCTCGATGGCGCACCTGCAGTCGCAGACGCTCGAACGGATCCGAGAGGTGTTCGCCCATCCGACGAAGCTGCACCGGTACGACCACATGGCCGACATCGCCTACCGGGGCATCCGCCGCATTGTCGAGGAGTACAGGGGCGACGCGGCCGCGATCTGGGCGGGAGCGCCGCCGAGTGCCGAAGTGGTGCTGCGGTTCCTGGAGTTCGACGGCGTCGGGCCGAAGATCGCCACGATGGCGGCGAACATCCTGGCGCGGGACTTCAAGATCCCGTTCGCGGACTATTACTCGGTGGATGTCTCCGCCGACATGCACGTGCGCCGGGTCTTCGAGCGGCTTGGCCTCGTGCAGTCGAAGGCGTCGGTGGACGAGGTGGTCTATCGCGCGCGGGGGATGCATCCGGCGTTTCCCGGGATCGTGGACCTGCCGGCTTGGGAGATCGGTCGGGAGTGGTGCCATGCGAAGACGCCGGATTGTGGCGCCTGCTACATGGTCAACATCTGCCCACATGCGGCCGCGGTCGGATTGTGCGATGATGGCGGTCGGTGCGATGATGCGGCGGACGACGACACACCCGGCATCTAGGACACAGGCGTGCCCACCAGGCGAGGCACCGCCCATACCATCGCCGCCAACATCGGCTGCAGGGCGCAGCTGTGGAAGATGACGGGTGCGTTGCGCGGCGGCATGGACGCGGCGGAGTACAAACGTGTCGTCCTCGGGCTGATCTTCTCAAAGTACATCTCGGATACTTGGAAATGGAGGGGTGCGTTGGGAATCTTGTGTAACCAGCCGGCCGCAGGTCAGAGGGGGAGGCGGTCATCGAAGCGGATGGCGAGCTGATTGAGGACGAGGGGCCAGCCTTGGATGGCTCCGGTCCAGCGTTTGGA
>JADYYS010000059.1 GCA_020853525.1 Ardenticatenales bacterium
AGTCCGGGCGGGGGGGAGCCGGGCCGGGGCGCCCATGCGCCCTGGCCCGGATCGCCATCGTCCGGAGACCGTTCTCCCTCCGACCCTACGTCACCTTCCGGTTACACATCTTTCCCGACGCCCTCTGAGGATGCGCATCGTGGTCTTCGTCTACCCGCCGTCGAGCCGTTCCGTTTCGCTCGTGGGACCGTTCACCCGGCGTCCCGATCGGCCTGCGACGCCTTCGCCTGCCGCTGCACCGCCCGCTCGTACCCCTCGGCCAGCAGCGGCCGCACCGTCTCCTCGAACGTCGCCGCGCTTGGGCAGAGCACGCAGGGCCACCCCTGCGGCGCATAGACCGGGTGCGGCATCAGCTGATCCAACGCCGTGAAATCGTGGCCGGTCTGGTCGAAGGTGTCGGTAATGTACTGGGTGATCGAGTGTACGTCCATTGGCCGGACACTACTCCTATGTCGGAGACCCTTGCGTCCCGCTACGTCACCCGAGCGGTTCACCGAACCGGTTGCTGCCCCGCGTGCCTTCGGCAAACCCGTTGAAGTACAGCACGATCAGAACGCCGGCAAACGGAATCACTCCGGCGAGGATCCACCAGCCTGACTTGTCGACATCGTGCCACCGCTTGACCGAGATGGCCAGACCCGTCCAAATCACCACGGCGGCGTAGCTGGCGAACAGCAGGAAGGCCACCATCCCCAGCGCCGGCGTGTCCCCGCCGCGTACCGCCACCGCCATCCCGGCCCCGATTCCGGCGACCATGAGCCCCAGGATCGCCTCCACGACGACAAAGCTCCACCATTCCGTCCGCCCAACACGTCCTTCGAGCGAGAAAAGCAGCCAACCCCAGTTCATGGGTGCCTCCGTGTTCGTCAGGTCGACTGCAACGCGGCCGCATAATACACGCGGATTCACCCACCACCGCCCCGGAGCTCGCCCATGCCCGGCCACGCCCCCGCCCGCCTCACCGCCCTTGCCACCGCCCTTGCCCTCGCTGGCGCCCTCCCCGCCGTCGCCCGTCCCGCCCGCAGCCCGACCGCCCTCCGCAGCCAGACCGCCATCGCCTCGGCTGTCGCGCGTGCCCCCTCCACCCGCTTCGTCCCCAATCTCGGCCAATGGCCATCCGCCGTCCTCTACCGCGCCGAAACGCCCCGCGGCGCGCTCATCGTCACGGACTCATCGACGCGCGTCATTCCCGGCAAGCGCATCCCCGGCGTGTCGCACTTCCTGCGCGGCCCCGACCCGGCCGCCTGGGTCACGAACGTCCCGGCATTCGACAGCCTGATGGTCCACGACGAACGTACGGGGACGGACGTCGTGCTCGACGGTGATCCATCGGGCCCATTTGCGAGCCTGTTCGATATCCCAACCGGCGTCGTGATGGACGTCGCAATCGACGTCACGACGAGTGTCGCGACGGACGCCGCAAGCCGCATCGCCCCCGACCTATCCCTCTCCCCCACCTTCGCCACCACCCCCACCCTCGCCTACAGCACCTACCTCGGCGGCCGCACGAGCGACCTCGCCCGCGGCATCGCGGTCGACGCCGACGGCAACGCGTACATCGTCGGGACGACGACATCGAACGACTTCCCGGCGTTCGGCGACCGGCCCAGCGGCGGCGGCACCCCAGGCACGCCCGGCCCATTCCAAGGCGCCATCGGCAACAGCGGCAGCCTGCAGGACGCTTTCGTCACCAAGCTCGACCCGACCGGCACACAGATCCTCTGGAGCACGTACCTCGGCGGCGTCCGCCAGGACGAGGCGTTCGATGTCGCCGTCGACGCCGCCGGGCGCGCCCACGTCACCGGGTACACGACCTCGCCCGACTTCCCGACGGCCCGCCCCGTCCAGCCGTCCCTCCACCTTGCAGACGGGATCTGGTCGGGCGATGCGTTCTTCGCGCGCCTGTCCGCCGACGGCAGCGCGCTCGAGGTCGGCACGTTCTTCGGCGGCACGGGGCGCGATGTCGGCAAGGGGATCGCGCTCGGCCGCGACGGCGCGGCATACATCGCCGGGTGGACGGGCTCGAACCTGCCGGCCGTAAACGCCGTCCACCCGCTGAACCGCGGCGTGCGGGACGCGTTCATCGCCAAGTACGCGCCCGAAGGCGATCGGCTGATCTTCACGACGCACCTCGGCGGTGCGGACGCCGACGAGGCGCGCGATATCGCCGTCGACGCCGCCGGCAACGCGACCATCGTCGGCAGCACGATCTCGCTCAACCTGCGGACGACCTCGCCCTTCCAGAGCACGCGCCACGGTGACAGCGACGCCTTCGTCGCCCGCCTGAACGCCGACCTGACCGCCTTCGGCTACGCCACGTACCTGGGCGGCCGCGGCGCGGACCAGGCCGTCGCCGTCGCCGTGGATGCCGCCGGACAGGCGACCGTCCTCGGCCGCACGGACTCGCCCGACTTCCCGCGCGCCGATCCGCTCCAGCCGACGCGCGCCGGACCGACGGATCTCTTCGTCACCCGTTTCACCGCGGACGGCAGCGCGCTGACGTACAGCACGTACCTCGGCGGCAATGGCGACGAGGGCGGCTGCGTCCAGGACGAGAACTTTCGCGACCTCGCGACGCCCACGCCGGACGGCCGCGGCATCCGTTACCTCGAGGGCAGCAAGTTCACGGACGGCCCGTCCGCCGCCCTCGCCCTCGACGCCGAAGGCCGCGCGATCGTCGTCAGCTGCACCAGCTCGGGCAACGTGCCGACCCTCCGCCCTCTCCAGGACCGCCGCCGCGGCGCCTTCGACCTCCTCGTGGTTGTCCTCCGCCCCGACGGCGGCGCCCTCGACTTCGCCACCTACCTCGGCGGCCGCGGCATGAACGTCGCCCGCGCCGCCGCGCTGGGGCCGGACGGCGGCATCCACGTGGTTGGCCAGACAGATGCCAGCGACTTCCCGCTCGCACCCGCCGCCGGCGCGCTGGACGACGCCCGCGCCGGCACGGACGATGCGTTCGCGCTGAAGATCGGCGCCGTGCCCGACCTCGTCGTCCCGACCGCCGTCCTGCCGACCCCCACCGCGACGCCGCCCGCGCCGCCGACAGCGACGTCCGCGCCCCCATCCGCGACACCCGCGCCGACCGACCCGCCGTCGCCGACCGTCGCGACGCCGACGCCCAGCCCGATCGCGACGATCGAGGCGACGCCGACGACGACGGGAGGCGGCGGGCGGCTGTGGCTGCCGCTGGCGGAGCGATCCCCGTGATCGCGCCCTTCGCGGCCGCGCCGGACGGTTTGTCCGCCGCCAGGGCCGTACGATCGATGAGCAGCGGACGATGAGCAGCGGAGAGAGGACCGTTTCCCGAACCGGAGGACCACGATGTCAAGCGAGCAGAAGGCGATGTCCGCGGCCGTCCTGAACGATGTGTACGCGGCCGGCAACATGGACCGGATCCCGGCGTTGTTCCATGAGCGCTACGTCCAGAAGCCGTACGGCTTCTCCGGCCACGACGGCGTGCGTCGCCACGCCGCGGCGTGGCGGACGGCGTTCCCCGACTTGGCGCTCGAGCTCGTCGACCAGATCGAGGAAGGAGACGGCGTCGTGAACCTCGTCTTCCTGACCGGCACGCACGACGGGCTGCTCCACGACCACGTCGCGCCGACGGGCCGGTCCGTCGCCGTGATGGCGATCGTCCTCTACCGCTTCGAGCACGGGCGGATCGTCGAGGGCGTCGTCCTGCTCGACGAGCTCGCGCTCTACCAGCAGCTTGGCGTCGTCGGGACGCCGGTGTGGGGCTGAGGCGGAAGCAGGTCACCTAGTTTCCAGGTCACCGAATGTGAACGGCAGCCTCCGGTGAATTGGATCACGGCGACATTCCAGTCGGACGGTTCGCGCCGATGGGCGCCATCCAGTTGCCTCGCCACCCGGTTCGCACTACGCTCCCGCCTCGCGTCACCCGTCGCACGCCGTCGTGGCGCGCACGTCATCCGACACGACCTACGGAGGCAACGCACATGTGGTGGATCATCGCCGGCCCGATCGGCGGCTTTCTGGCCGGCTGGTTCCTCAAAGGCGACAAGAAGTTCGACCTCGTCGACGTCGTCATCGGCCTCCTCGGCGGCTTCTTCTGCGGCTGGCTCTTCACATGGGCCGTCGGCACCGGCCTGTTCGGCCAGGTGATCAGCGCGTTCCTCGGCTCCATCGTCCTCGTGTGGCTGTACGAGAAGTTCTCGGGCAAGCGGATCAACATGTAAAGGTCGTCCGGCCGCAACGGGCGTCGGTACGCGAAACGGGCCGGTCCCTTTGGGGACCGGCCCGTGATTGTGTGACCTCTTCGCCTACGGACCGCAGTTCGGCGGCGCTTCGAGCAGGAAGTGGTCGAAGAGCGGGAAGCTCTGGTAGGCCTTGCTCTCGTCGCCCGGGATGTCCGGGTCGCCGAGCACGGCACCGATCCGTTCGATCCCGACGGCGCCGAGGCCCACAAGGTTGCGGACGAAGCGGCCCTGCGCGTCGAAGACGTCGTGCTCCCAGAACGTGGCGCTGACGACGATGCTGCCGAGGAAGCTCGGCCGGACCCAGCCCCAGCTGTCGATGTTGATGTACTCGACCTGCTTCTCGCCCAGCTTCTCGCAGACGAAGTCGATCAGCCCGTTCTGGTCGTACAGGAAGATCGCGAAGTCCGTGAAGCCCGGCTTGGGAACGAGGTTGGCGATGCCGATCTCGGTGCTCACGCCGCGGTTGCGCTTGGCGACCATCGGCAGGGCGAAGACCGCCGAGCCGCTCGCCACGCCGCCCTTGCCGTTGCCGAGCTGCCAGTCGTAGATCGTCTCGGTAGCCGCGTTGTAGGCCACCGCTTCGCGCCGCTCGCTGCGAGCCGGATCGCTGAAGCGCTCGAGGATGACGACGCTTTGGATGCGCGGCGGATCCACGATGTGGGCGCCCGGTGTCCACCACTCCTGGCTCTCGGCGCGGGCCGTGCCCGTCCAGTTTCCCGGCAGGCCGGCGATGACCGGCAGGAAGTACGACTGGCTGCCGCGCGGGCAGATCCAGTCCACCAACGTCTGCTTGATCCCGCCGCCGAAGTCCAGGAAGTAGACCTTCACCTTGGCCGCCACCGTGGCGGAGAGGTTCTGGACCTGGATCGCCGTGTCCCAGCCCATGTACTCGTTGTAGATGAGCGGCGCGTAGTTCACCTGGTCGCCCAGCGTGAACTCGAGCGCGTCGATGTCGGCCGGGATCCCGACGTAGCTCGTGAAGTGGTTCGGTCCCATCGTGTCAACGACGACGCCGAGCGGCTGGCTGGCACGGATCCAGGCGCTGCCGATCCAACCGGCCCCGACGACGGTGGCCGGGTCGAAATCGACAGTCTCGCCGCGCGACAGCTGGATCACGTCGCCGAGGATCGGGCGCAGGCAGTTGTCCTGGTCCTTGAACCAGATCTCGAGGCTGGTGCAGAGCTCGCCCGAGTTCTGGATGTGGAGGATGGTGTTCAGCCCGGCGTTGCCGGAAACGATGTAGGGCGCATAGCTCGTGAAGCCGCCGGAGACCGGATCGTACGCGCCCTCGAGGTCGCTCGACACGCCCTCGTACGCCGCGTGGTTCGTGCGGTTCGGGTCGACCGGATCCGGGCAGCCGCGGTTCACGACCACCGCCAGCGGCTCGCCGGCGAACTTGCTGAAGTCGTAGCCGTCGTACGTGCCGCGCTTGCGGTAGGCGATGTCGAAGATGAGCCAGTTCAGGTCGCTGCCGACGACGGACTCGTAGATCCGCTCGCACACCAGGCGCCCGAAGGCCACCGGCTGACCCGGCTGCTCCTCGACGATCGCGGCCGAGAGCGAGTAGACGACGGCGCTGTTCGCACCCGGCGGGATCTGGCTGTTCGCGAAGCTCCAGGCGCTGCCGGGACGGAGCAGACCGCTGCACTCCACCTTCAGCGGCCCGGCCGCCTGCGGCGGGCAGAAGCCGGCCTCGCCCCAGACGACGAGGACCGGGATCGTATCCCTGTCGCCGACGTTCTGGACCTGGATCCAGGTCTCGCACGTCTCGCCGCCGAGGATCGGCAGCTGCAGCCTGAAGTCGACGCCGACGCACGGCACCTCGATCCGCACGCTGTCCGTGTCCGTGACGATCGGCAGGCACGACAGGTCCGTCCGGCCCGAGTTCACCGGGTTCGCGCTGACCTCGACGACGTCGACGGCGTTGCCGCACTCACGCGTCAGGTGCGGCACCGTGACCTGCCGGCGCACGGTCTCGCCGGGCGCGACGGGCACCTTCGGATCGACGCCGAAGCGGATCGTGTCCGTGAAGATGATGGTCGGCATCGTCGAGCGCGAGCGGAGCGTGTCGGTGATGCGGATGTCGTCCAAGTACGTCGTGCCGGTGTTCGTGATCTCGAAGCAGAACGTCACCGGCTGACCGGCCTCGTTGATCACCGGCAGGTCGGCGCCCGGGCAGATCCCGTCGAACGACACCGTCTTGTCGATCTCGATGGACGGGCAGGCGACGGTCGTCGACTCGACGGCCCGGTTGTTCGCGCCGTTCCGGTCGATCGTCGGGGTGCGCGGCGCCGTGGGCGGCGTGCCGTTCGGTCCCTGCGCCGGGCCGGTGTTCACCAGCGGCCAGACGGCGTCGTTGCGCCGCGTTTCGATGCCCACGGTGTTTGCGAAGACCGAGCCGCACTTGGCGGCCTGACGGACCATCGCCATGAGCTGGATCGTGACGCTCTCGCGCGTGTTCAACCGGCCGAGCTGCGGCACGCCGGCGTTGTTCACGCCGTTGCCGACGCGGATCGTGATCCGCCCGTCGTCCCGCACCTCGACGATCTCACCGGCGGACACCGTGACGTCCACCTGCGCCGGATCGACCGCCAGGGCGTCGATCGGCAGCTGGTCGACGACGAACACCTCGGCCGCGTCCGACGGGCCGTTGTTGGTGGCGACGATCTGGTACGTGACCATCCCGCCCGGCGTCACCGGATCGCACGTCAGGAAGTCGCCGAAGATGTCCGTCTTCGTGATCGCCAGATCCGCCTCGGCGATGATCCGGGTCCGTTCGGTGTCGCGGTTGTTCTGCCGCCGGAAGTCGGTCGTGGATGTCGTCAGGAAGGCCGTGTTGCGGGCGATCACACCCGCCTCGCTGTTCAGCGGCCCGGCGGACTGGACGTTGGCCGCGTCCAGGACGTAGCCGGCATCGACGATCGTGACGAGGTCGAAGCCGTAGCCGACACCCGGCGTCAGCGTGCCGACACCGCCGCTGAAGATCGTCTCGTTGTGCGCCTTGAGCTGCACGAGCGTGACGACGTTCGTGACGGCGTTGTACGCGCACACCGCCACGTCGTCCGGGTCGAGCGGCTCGCAGCGCAGGAAGCGCTCGCCCGTCAGGCCCGGCTGCTTGAAGTCCAGCGTATCGGTCAGGACGACGCTAACGGCCGTCGATGGTCCGGCGTTGCCGAACGTGATCCGGTAGCGGTGCTCGTTGCCGGCGATCGCCAGGTCGGGCTCGATGCTGCGGTCCAGGCGCGGCTCGGCCGGCACGTCGACCTTCTGCAGGAAGCCGTTCGCGTCGCCGAACGGCCCGCCGTCGCCCGGCCCGCCGATGTCGGCGACCGCGTTGACGGTGGTGTTGTTGCACGCCTGGTTGTTCGTCGCAAGCGGATCGCCCGTGAGCGTGAGTGTCGGCGGCGGCGGTGGGAGCGGCCCAGGGGCGGCCGGCGGCGAGGCCGGCGCGAAGAGCGCATCGACGCAGTTCTGGAGGACCGTGTTGTTCGCCACGGCGCGGTCGACGAGGACGAACAGGCTGAACGTCCGCCGCTCCCCGGGCAGCATGTCGCCGACGGTGCAGTAGAGCGTGCCGCCGTTCACCTCGTCGGGCCGGCAGTCCACGCCTGCGTCCGTGTGGAGGTACGTCACGCCCGCCGGCAGGATATCGCGCAGCGTGACGTTGCGCGACAGGCTCGGACCGGCGTTCTGTACGGACAGCTCGTAGCGCAGGATGAGGCCGGCGGTCACGCGGTTCGCCTGGTCGGCGATCGTGAAGCGCGCGTTCGGCACGTCGTAGCCCGTGACGTTCTGTCCGGTCGCCGTCTTGCTCGTCGAGAGGTCGGCCGACGAGAGGACCGCCGTCTGGACGTGGGCGTGGTTGTTGGCGGTCGTCGGGTCGAAGACGTCGGAACGGACTTCGACGTCGTTCTCGAGAATGGAGCCGGGCGCGACGGACGGGTCGACGAGGACGTCGAAGACGATCGTCGCACCGCGCCGCAGCGCGGAGTCCACGCCCAGGAGCGTGCCGATGCCGCACGTGAGCTGGTCGACCGGGCTGCCGGACGTGCCGGTCTGGCAGGCAGTCGCCGGCAGCTGCGGCAGGTTGTCGACGTTCACGCGTACGGTGTTCGGCAGAACGGTGACGCCGGCGGGCAGGCGGTCGGTGACGATGACGTTCTCGGCGTCGGACGGGCCGCCGTTCTGGACGCGGACGGTGTAGCGAATCCGGCGCCCCGCGGTGACCTGCGTGGCCGAGCCGCTGTAGAACGGCGCCTCGGGCAGGACGGGCAGGGGCGCCTGGGTGTTCAGGATGCGGCCGGCTTGGCCGTTCGCCTGCACCTCACCGAGCGCCGTCTTCGTCACCGACAGGTTGGCGACGTCGGTGATCTCGTGCAACACCTCGGCGTGGTTGGTGGCCGGATCGATCTCGTTGGACGTCGAGACGACGTCGGCGACGTTGCGGATGTCCTGCGCCTGCCGGAAACGGACGCGCATCGTCACGATCCAGCGGCCGGTGTTCGGCGGGCCGTCGGCCAGCAGGACGCCGAGCTGCGGGATGCCGAACGCGGGCGTGAGAACCTGCGTGAGCGTGCAGTCCACCTGCAGGCGCTGGCCGATGAGCGGGATGCCGCTGGGCTCGAGGACGCCGAACGGCGGCACGGGCGGCAGGGCCGGGGGCCACGGCGTGCCGGCGAGCACGTTCGTCTCGGTCGCTCCGGCTGCGGTCAGGCTGCGGCACGTCGCCGGGCGATCGGAGGTGATGTCGATCAGATCGAACTGCTCAGCGGCCTGCAGCACGTCCTTCAGCGCCACGCCCTCGCCGAAGCTCGGGCCGTGGTTGTCCACGATGACCGTGTACGTGAGGATCTGGCCGGCGCGCACGCGGCCCTCGTTCGTGCCGAACTTCGAGATCGTGAGGTCGACGAACGACTCCACGTAGTTCTTGGCGAAGGCGGTGTTGTTGGCCGTCACCGGATCGCCGAGTGAGGTCACGCTCGTCACGGAGACGTTGTTCGTGATCGTCGTGCCGGACGGGATGTTCGGCCGCACGAGCGCCCAGATGTCGAAGCTGCGCGTCTGGCCGCTGGGCAGCAGGCCGATGGCGCACGACAGGACCTGCGGCACGGCCGGGGCGTTCGTGATGACGCACATCGGCTGGAGGGTGTCGATCTCGTAGATCACTTCCGGCGGCAGCGTGTCCGTGACGACGACGTTCTGTGCGTCGGATGGACCGTTGTTCGTCACGAACACGGTGTACTTCACCTGGCGGCCGGCGGCGATCTTCACCGGGTCGACGACCTTCGTGACGGCGACATCCGCCTGGGTCTGGACCGGCACGGACACGAGCGAGCTGTTGTTGGCCGGGTTGCAGTCGGGCGTCACGTCGCTGGCCACGGTGGCGGTGTTCGCCAGCGGACCGGCGGGAATGCTCGGCAACACGACGGTGTTGATGAACACGCGCCGTCCACCGACGGGCGGCTCGCCGACCGGCACCTCGAAGAGCGAGCAGATCACCTCGTGCGCGCCTTCTGCGTACGTGCACAGTTCGCGGCCGCTCTGGTTCTCGATGCGCGCGCTGACGAATCGCAGCGAGCTGGGCAGCCGGTCGCGAACGATGACGGACCGCGCGTTGGACGGCCCGGCGTTGGCGATGACGAGCTCGTAGCTGAGCTCGCGGCCGGCGATGACCGGGCTCGGCGTCGCGAGCTTGACGATCGAGAGGTCGGCGACCTCGGTCACGGCCGTGATCTGCGTGACGAAGTTGTCGTCCTGGAACGGGTCGATGTTGTCCGAGGCCGTCCAGGCGCTGTTGGCGATCACGTTCGTGCCCGACAGCCCGACGTAGCCGGCATCCACGCGCGCCACGATCGTCACCGTGCCGGACGTGCCGGCGGCGAGGGACGCGAAGACGCAGCGTGCCGGGTCGGCCGGGTTGCCCGGCGTTCCGGCATGACAGCCGGCGGCCGAACCGCCCGGGCCGACGCCGGCGATCGAGACGATCTCGAGGCCGGCCGGGACGGCATCGGAGACGACGACGTTGGGGGCCGTGCTGCCGCCCGGCTCCCCGAAGGCCGGATTCTGGTTCGTGACGACGATCGTCCACGTCAGACGCTCGCCGGCGGTGACGGCGTTCGGCACGCTCGTGGTCGTTGCGCACACCGTCGGGCTGCGCACGTCACCGACCTCGCTCTTCGTGAGGCGCAAGTCCGAGGTGTCGAGCACGGAGATGCTGTCGACGGCGGCGTTGTTGCCGAGGCGCGGATCCGGTGTGCCGATGCGGCCGGTCACGCCGTCGCGGCTGTAGACGCGCGCCTCGTTGTTGATGTCCTGCGTCTGCGTGGCGCGCGCCGTCACCTGCACGCTCCAGCGGCCGGTACCGAAGCCGCTGCCCACCGGTTCGAGCGGGTCGACGAGCGTGCAGCGCAGGATCTGGCCCGAGAGCGGCGGCGGCGCCGGCACGACGGTGCACGCGTCGTTCCGGCCCGGATCGAGCAGCGTGCCGACGAGCGTGAACGCGCCCGACGAGAGGAGGGTGTCGTCGATCGCCAGGTCGCGAGCATGCGACGGACCGAGGTTCTCGACGAGCAGGGTGTACGTGAAGATCTCGCCGGCGCGCACGCCGTCGTCCGGCTTGCTGACCTTCCAGATCCGGGCGTCCGCCAGGTCGACGAGATGCGTCAGGTGGACCTCGGTGTCGTCGAGGATGTCCGTGTCGTCCTGGTCGGCCGTCACGCCGGCGCGGAGCGTCAGGACGAGCGGCTGCCCGGCGATCAGGCGGGTGTAGTACGCGTCCGGCTCGACCTCCGTCTGGACGGTGATCGTCTTGCTCCCGCCGGGCGGGATCGACCCGAACTGGCACGTCAGGAAGCCGACGGGCGCCTCGACGCACTGCGGGACGTTGTTGTCCGTCACGTAGTGGACGTCGACATCCAGCGTGAGCGTCAGGACGACGCCGGTGGCGATGCTCGAGCCGTCGTTGCGGACGGTGATGTCGTAGAAGAGCCCGTTGCCGGCGACGGCCGGGCCGGGGAGGAGCGGCGGGCGCGGGGTCTCGGCGTCCGGGTCGGCCGCATCGACGCTCTCGGAAGAAGCGTCGTCCCCGCCCTCGGCCCCGTCGTGGGCGTCACGCGCCAGCTCGAGGGCGGCGGCGGACTCGAGCGGGTCGGGATAGATGGGCGCCGGGCGCGAGACGATGAGGATGTCCAGGTCGATGCTCGGGACGCCGAGGACGACGGCATCGCGGTTGTTGTCCAGGTTCTGATCGCCCGTCTCCGACGTGACGGTGGCGATGTTCGTCGCGGACTCGCTGGCGGCCGAACTGAACACGGCGTTGATCGTCAGGGTGCGCGAAGCGCCGTTCGCCAGGGCGCCGATCATCCAGATGCCCGAGACCGGGTCGTACGTCCCGCCTGATGCGGTGTGCGAGACGTACGTGAGGCCGATCGGGAGCCGGTCGCGCGCCGTGACGCCGACGGCATTCAGCGGCCCGTTGTTCGTCACGACGATCGTGAACGTCACGGGGGTTCCGAACGCGTACGGGCCGGGCGTGACGGTCTTGTCGATCGAGAGGTCCGCGCCGCGGACCGTGACGGCCGCCGTGGCGGTGTCGTTGCTCTCATCCGGGTCGGGCAGGCTGCTCGCCGCGACGGTCGCGACGTTCGTGAGGATCTGGCCGCCCGTGCCGCTGAGGAGCTGGCCCCGCAGGAGCAGCGTCCGCATGGCGCCGTCCGGCAGGCTGCCGATGTTCCAGATGCCCGAGATCGGGTTGTACGTCGTGCCCGGCGGCGTCGTGGCGCTGACGAAGGCCATGCCGCTCGGCACGCGGTCGCGGATCTGGACGCCCGTCGCGTCATCCTCGCCGTTGTTCGTGACGGTGATCGTGAACTCGACGGTCTGGCCCTCGTCGGCAATTGGAAGGTCGACGGACTTCGTGACCACCAGATCGGCGAACACGAGGAAGATCGGCACGGACGCCGTGTTGTTGCGCGTATCCGGGTCGCCGATCATCGGCGAGAGGTCGTCGACCGTCACGGTGTTCGTGACGATCGGGTTCGCCACCGCGACGCCCGGGTTCACGGTGGCGACGATGTCGAGCGTCGCCTCGGCGCCGATGCCGGTGACCTCGTCGAACGCCAGCGCGCCGACGTTCCAGTCGCCCGTCCCGGGCGTGTACGTGCCCTGGCTCGCCGTCGAGCTGACGTACGTCAGCTGCGACGGCAGGACGTCCGTCGCGTGCACGTCGATCGCGTCCTTCGGCCCGTGGTTCGTGACCGTGACCGTGTAGACCACGGTGTCCCCTTCGTAGGGCGTGTTGTCGTCGACGGTCTTCTCGACCTCGAGATCGGCGCCCTGCACGGACACGGCGACCGTGCCGGTGTTGTTCGCCAGGTTCGGGTCGTTCGGATTGTTCGCGGGGTTGCTCGTGCCGGAGATCGTCGCCCGGTTCGCGATGAAGCCGCGGTAGCGGATGACGTTGTGGCTGCCGCAGCCGGCGACGAAGAGATCACCGTCCGGGCCCCAGACGAGGCCCGTGGGGTTGATCGGCGCCGGCTCGCCGGGCTCGGTGATGAGGAACTCGCCCAGGAAGTCGCCCGGCGACATCGGCGACGCGACCTGCGGTCCCTGGTAGACGAGGACCTGGCCGCTACCGCTCGATACGACGTACAGGTTGCCGTCCGGTCCGAACGTGAGGTCGGCCGCCCCGGCGAGCGGGCCGCCGTGCGAGAAGACCTGGACGAACGCACCCGTGTCCGCGGCGTACTGGAAGATCCCGCTCGGCGTCGAGACGTAGAGGTCGCCGTCCGGCCCCCACGCGAGGCCGCGCGGCGCGATGAGGGACGGCGATCCGCCGAAGTCGACGAACGGCGGCGGGATCGGGAAGCCGCGCAGGAAGCCCGTGTCGAAGTAGCGGAGGATCTGGTTGCCGATGTTGCTCGAGACGTAGAGCAGCCCGTCGTCCGGTCCGAACGCCAGGCCCTCCGGACCCTGCAGGCCGCCGGAGCCGAAGAAGCCGGGGACGTACGGCGTGCCCTCGTAGGCGCCGGTCGTGCCGTTGTAGCGCAGGATCCGGTCGTTGTTGTAGCTGGCGACGTACAGCCGGCCGTCCGGACCGAAGACGAGGTCGCGCGGCCCGTCGAGCCCGCTCGTCTCGTCGACGAACGTGTCGATGAAGGCGCCGGTCGTGCCGTTGTAGCGCAGAACGCGGTCCGTGAACTCGCTCGACACGTAGAGGTTGCCGTCCGGGCCGAACGTGAGGTAGCGCGCGCAGTTCAGCCCGGGGACGGTCGCGCTGTAGCGGACCTGGGCGAAGACGCCGGCAAACGCGGCGTGGCCGTCGAAGCGGACGATGCGGTTGTTGCCGCGGTCGGCCACAAGCGCGTCGCCGTCCGGAAGGAACACGATGTCGCCGGGCGAGCTGAGGACGCCGCTGCCGAACGTGGGCAGCGCGGCGCCGGTCAGGAAGTTCCAGCGCTCGACGGCGCCGGGGTGGGTCGTGCCGTACAGGTTGCCGTCCAGGCCGTAGAGCACATCCTCGATGCCGCCGACCGGGTTGAAGCCGGCCGGGTCGCTGGCGACGCCGGCCGAATTCACGCGCAGGATGTTGTTCGGGCCGCGGTTTGCGACATACAGGTTGCCGTCCGGCGCGTATGCCAGGCCGCGCGGGTTGTTGATCAATCCGCCGGAGCTGAATACGCCGAGGAAGGCGCCCGTCGCGCCGTCGAAGCGCAGGATGTCGTCCGGGAGGAAGAAGACGAAGTCGCGGGCGACGAAGACGTCGTCCGAGTCGCCGATGGCCAGGCCGAACGCGCCCGGTCCGTCCATCGGGACGGCGCTGACGAGCGAGCCAGGGCTCGTCGAGGTCGGCCCGTTCAGGACGATGATCGCTGAGTCGATTGTCGTGAACGTGCACGAGAGGTTGAGCGTCAGGAAGACGAGCTTGCCGTCCGCCGTGATCTCCATGTCGAATACGTTGTTGATGCTGCCGATGCCGATGCCGCACGCCGCGCCGATGAGGTTGCCGTCGAAGAACGGCGTGGCCGACTCGGAGCCGGTGGTGGGGTTGTAGCGCCGGATGATCACCTCGTCGTCGTCCGACGGATCGACGATGGCGGCGTAGAGCTGTTGGTCGAGGAAGCTCATCTTCAGCGCCCGGATGCCGTTGACGCCGGTGTTGTCGAACACGCCCTCGAACGTGCCGCTCACGATCCGTCCGAAGCCGAGGACCTGGTGCGAGTCCGTGCTGACCACGAGGAGGTTGCCTGAAACGGGATCGATCGCCAGCGCCTCGGGTCCGACCAGCCCGTTCTGGTTGCTGGCGATGATGGGCAGGCCCGGGCCGGGGAAGGCGAGGTCAAGCTGCAGGACCTGCGACAGTCCACGGTTCGCGACGTAGAGGTAGCGCTGGTCCGGCGACAGCACGAGGCCCGTCGGCCCGGAGAGGCCATCGGACGCGTCGAACAGCGCGCCGGTGCCGATCTGGGCGGAAGCGACGACGTCGAAGACGAGGATCTCGCTGCTGTTGCGGCTGGCGACGTACAGGTCGGCGATCGTGTCGCCGTTCCGATCCGGGCCGAACACGATCCCGTCGGCTCCGGCCAGCGTCGAGTTCGGGAACATGCCGAATACGCCCGGGTTCGGGTCGTCCTTGTGCGCAGCAACGACGCCGGTGAAGCCGCCGGCCGGGTTGTAGCGTCGGATCTGGCTGTTCAGCGCGTTCGAGACGTAGAGGTTGCCGGCCCCGTCGAAGACGAGCCCGCGCGGCCCGGCGATCCCGTTCGGGAACGGGAAGAGCGGGTTCGGGCCGACGAACTCGCCGAGCGGGGCGCCCGTCGTCGCATCGAAGTGCAGGACCTGGTTCGTCTGGTTGCTGGCGACGTACAGGATCCCGGCGCGAAGCGCGAGCCCGACCGGCCCGCGGAGGCATCCGAGGCCGGGCACATCGCAATCCGCGTCCGGCTGGGCCTCCACGAAGACGTCGACGAACGCGCCGGTGGCGCTGTAGCGCAGAACCTGGTTCGAGTCGTAGCTCGAGACGAGCCAGTTGCCCGTCGCCGGGTCGCGAAGGATGGCGCTCGGGCGGCGCAGCCGGCCGAACGGCGGCGCCGGCGACGGGTCGCCGTCGGCGATGACGAACTCGCTATCGAACCGCCCGGGCGTGCGCGCCGTGTTCTGGTCGACCCGCACCGTGATCATCAGCGTTTCCATCTGGGCGATCGCGAGGTTGCCGACCGTCCAGATCCCGGTGACGTTGTTGTAGCTGCCCTGTGTGGCCGTGCTGCTGATGTAGATCAGGCCCGGCGGCAGCTGGTCGAGGACGGTCACGCCGGTGGCGGCGTAGCGACCGTCGTTCTGAACCTTGATCTCGAACGTGATGACCTCGTCCTCACACGGCATCGGGTTGTCGACGCGCTTGAAGACGACCCGCAGGTCGGCGCCGGCCGGCGGCGGCGCGATGAACTTCACCGAGAGGTCCTCATGGACGATCGGCGCGCCGATCCCGCCGCCGGGGTTGCAGCCGTAGGTCAGCCCGAGCGTGCCGTTCGGACCGTCCAGCCCGACCGTGGCCGAGCGCCCGCCGCTGCGGTCGCCGCCGGTGGGGATCTCGTTGACGAGCGTCGCGGCGGTCGTCATGACCTGGTTGTTGAACCGGCTGCCGATGTACAGCCGTCCGTCCGGGCCGAACGACAGCATGCGCGGCCCGTCGAGGCCGCCGCTGCCCGATGGCGCTAACGTGCCGATGAAGGCCCCGGTCGTGCCGTTGTAGGCGAGAACCCGATCGTTGGACTGGTTCGTGACGTACAGGTTGTTGGCCAGACCCCCGAAGACGATGCCCGCCGGCTCATCCAAGCCGCCGCTGCCGGCGGCGACGAAGTTGCTCACGAACGCGCCGGTCGTCCCGTTGTAGCGCTTCACCTGGTCCGTCTGGAAGCTCGACACGTACAGGTCCCCGCCCTGGAACACGATCCCGATCGGGACGTCGAGTCCGCCGCTGCCGGCGGTGACGAAGTTGCCGATGTACGCACCGGTCGTCCCGTTGTAGCGCTTCACCTCGTCCGTGTTGATGCTGGCGACGAACAGGTCGCCGCCCGTCCCGAATCGCAGGCCGTGCGGGCCGTCCAGGCCGCCGTCCTCGTCGACGAGGAGCGTGCCCGGATCGTCCTCGACGAACTCGTCGATGAACGCGCCTGTCGTGCCGTTGTACTCGATGACCTCGTTGGAGAAGATGCTCGACACGAACAGGTTGCCGTTTGGACCGAACACGAGGTCCTGCGGCCCGTTCAGGCCGCCTGAGCCAGCGCTCACGAACACACCGACGAAGGCGCCGGTCGTGGCGCTGTAGCGGAGCACCTCGTTCGTGGAGCGGCTCGAGACGTACAGGAAGCCGCCGTTGAAGACGATCCCTTCCGGGAACGACGGCAGGGTGGGCGATAGGAACGGCACGAGGTCGACGTCGAACTCGAGCACCCGGTTCGAGCCGTGGCTGACGACGTAGAGGTTGCCGGTGCTGTTGAAGCGGATGTAGCGAGGCTCGTTCAAGCCGTTCTGGCCGGACGCGACGGCGACGTTGAAGAAGCTGCCGTCGCCGCCCGCATAGCGCAGTACCCGGTCGTTGTTCTCGCTCGCGACGTACAGGTTCCCGTCGGCCGGGCCGAACGCGAGACCGCGCGGGCCGTCCAGACCGCCCGAGCCGCTCGCGACGAACGTCCCGATCAACGCGCCGGTCGCGCCGTCGTACTTGATGACCGTGTCCGTGTTGTAGCTGCTGACGTAGAGGTGGCCGTCCGGCCCGAACACGAGATCGTCCGGGCCGTCGAGCCCGCCGGAGCCCGCGGCGACGAACGTGCTCAGGAACGCGCCCGTCGCGCCGTTGTAGCGCAGGATCCGGTCGTTGTTGAAGCTGCTGACGTACACGTTGCTGTCCGGGCCGTAGCGCAGGCCGCGCGGACCGTCCAGCCCGCCGGATCCCGCGCCGATGAACGTCGCGAGGAAGAAGCCGTCGTTCAGCTGCGTGCCGGGGTGCGCGCCGTTGTAGAGGAGCACGCGGTCCGTCTCGAAGCTGCTGACGAAGACTTCGTCCACGCCGTCCGCCGTGGCATCGCCCGTTCCGCCCGCCACGCCGTCGCCGATCATCATGCCGGAGGGTCCGTCGAGGCCGGCCTCGCCGCTGCGGATGTGGACGCGCTCGAAGGAACCGGGCGTCGTGAACCGCGTCACCTTGTCGCCCGTCTCGCTGCTGACGAGGAGGCGGTTGTCCGGCGAGGGGTAGAGGGCGAGCGCGTCCGGCTGCCCGCTGTCGACGTTCAAGTACTCGACGCGGATGTCGCTGCTGCGCTCCAGGATCTGGATCTGGAAGATGACCGTTTCGGCCGCTTCGTTGAAGTGGCTGACCTGCTCCCACTGCGCCACGAACACCCGGTTCGGCGCCGTGCCGAAGGTGTAGGTCAGGATCCGGCCGTTCGTCGCCACGCGCCAGTCGTCCCACAGCCCGAAGATGCTGCCGCCGGCGGGTGAGGCGCCAGTCGGGGGGCACGCGTTCGAGAAACGGTTGTCGGGGCCGCCGAGGCTGATCTGGCCGTTGCCGCAGACAAAGACGCTCGTGTAGACCTGGTCGAAGTAGGTGAAGCTGAAGTCCGGCAGCACGCCGCCGTTCAGCGCGACCGAAACGCACTCGTCGTCCGAGATCGTGTTGAGCGGCACGCCGATCGAGCGGATATCGCGGAAGTCCGAGACCGGCGCCTCGGGGTTCCCGATCTCATCGGAGTCCACGTAGCGGTAGTAGCCGTTGCCGGCCAGGCCGCCGCCGGTGGCCAGCGGCTGCATGCCCTTCGCGGCGTCGCCCGTCAGGACGGGATCGCTCTTCACGACGGGCGGCGGCAACTCGACGGTGAGCGGAGGATCGGCCAGCGGGGCCGATGGCGAGGCGTCGAGGGGCGCGCCAGACGGCTGGCCAGACGGCGCGCCGGAGGGCGCACGGGATGGCGAACCGACGGACTCGGCCGCCGGCGCCGGTACGTCTGCCGTTCCGTTCGCCGCACGCGCCGCTCCGCCGGCGAACGCCAGCGCAACCGCGAGCGCGATGCCAAGCGCCTTGGCGATGCGAACGGGTCGGGCTTGGCTGTTCACCAGGCGGATAGTGATTCGCCTGCGCATGGGCGGTTCTCCTTGGGGCGTGCGGCGGTCTCGGACGAGCCCAACCGGCACCTAGCGCGCACCGAGCGGCTGGAACACCGGCACACCCGGGCAGTTCGGAGCCGTTTCCGGCTCGAAGTGATCGAAGATCGGGAAGGCCTCGAACGCCTTGCTCTCGTCGCCCGGCACATCGTTCCCACCGAGGACGCCGCCGATTCGCTCCACGCTCACGGCACCCAGTCCGACGAGGTTGCGGACGAATCGGCCCTGGCCGTCGAAGACGTCGTGCTCCCAGAAGACGGCGCTGACGACCATCGAGCCCATGTACCGCGGGGGGATCCAGCCGATCGTGTTCAGGTCGAGGTACTCCACCTGCTTCTCGGTCAGCTTCTCGCAGAAGTGGTCGATTCGGCCGTTCTGGTCATAGAGGTAGATGACGAAGTCGGTGAAGCCGGGCTTCGGCACGAGGTTCGTGATCGCGATCTCACTCGTGACGCCATTGTAGCCCTTGGCGACGAGCGGGATGGCGAACACGGCTGAGCCGCTGGCCGTTCCGCCCTTGCCGCTGCCGAGCTGCCAGTCGTAGCTGTAGCACTCCGTCTGGGCGTTGTAGGCAATCGCCTCGCGCCGCGCGGTGCGCGCCGGGTCGGCCCACTTCTCGAGCAGGACCACGGACAGCACCTTGGGTGGTTCGACGTTCGGGCCGCCGGGCGTGATCCACTCCTGGCTCTCGACGCGGGCCGAGCCGACCCACGCGCCCGGCAGTCCGCCGATCACGGGCAGGAAGAACGTCTGGCTGCCGCGCGGGCAGATCCAGTCGACGAGCGTCGTGATGATCCCGCCGGCACGATCCAGGAAGTAGACCTTGACCTTGGCCGCCGTCGTGCCGGAGAGGTTCTGGACCTGGATCGCGGAGTCCCAGCCCTGGTACTCGCTGTACGTCAGAGGGGCGTAGTTGATCTGGTTGCCGAAGCTGAAGTCCAGCTCGAACACGTCGGCCGGGTAGCCGTTGTAGCTCGTGAAGTGGTTGGCGCCGTTCGTGTCGACGACGACCCCGAGCGGAACGGTCGAGCGGATCCAGGCGCTGCCGAGCCAGTCCGGTCCGACCACGGTGTTCGGGTCGAACGACACCGTCTCGCCGGGCGAGAGCGTGAGGACGTCACCGAGCATCGGGCGCATGCAGTTGTCCTGGCCGTAGAACCAGATCTCCAGGCTCGAGCAGAGCGCGCCCGAGTTCTGCATGTGGATCATGGAGCTCAGGCCGCCCTTGTTGGCGAAGACGAGCGGTGCATAGAAGCCGTGGCCGCCGCTCCGCGGGTCGGCCGCGCCTTCGAGGTCACTCGAGATGCCGATGTAGGCGGCGCTGACCTTCTGGTTGGGGTCCGTCACATCCGGGCATGTGCGGTTGACGACGACGGCCACCGGCTCGCTCAGGTACTTGCCGAAGTCGTACGTTCGCCACAGGCCGCGCATCCGGTATGCGGCGTCGAATCGGACCCACTCCAGGTCGCGGCCGACGACGTACAGGTTGATGTCCTCGCACACCAGCGCCCCGAACGGCACCTTCGTCCCCGGCTGGACCTCGACGGTCTCGGCGCTCATCGCGTAGACGACCGCGCTGCGGCTGCCCGTCGGCACCTGGCCGGCAGCGAACCGCCACGCGGAGCCCGGCCGGAGCAGGCCGCCGCACTCCGCCTTCAGCGGACCGGCCGCCTGCGGCGGGCAGAAGCCCGGGTCGCCCCACACGACCATGAGCGGCACGATGCTGCGGTCACCGACATTCTGTACGGTAACCCAGGTCTCGCACTCGCCGCTGTGGAGCACCGGCAGCTGGAGTCGGAAGTCGACGCCGGCGCACGGGACCTCGATCGTGGCGATGTCCGAATCCGTCACGTTCGGCAAGCACGTGAGGTCCGTGCGGCCCGAGTTCACGGGATTGGCCGTGACGGTGACGATGTCCTCGACGATCCCGCACTCGCAGTCGAGGCTCTGATAGGTCACCTGCCGCAGGACGGTCTCGCCCGGCGCCACCGGCACCTTCGGGTCGACCCCGAACTTGATCGTGTCCGTGAAGATCACGGTGGGCATCGTCGTGCGCGTGCGCAACGTGTCCTCGACGAAAATGTCGTCAAGGTACGTCGTGCCCGTGTTCTTGATCTCGAAGCAGAACGTGACCGGTTGGCCGGTGCGGTTGATCTGCGGCACGTCGCGTCCCGGGCACTTGCCGTCGAACGAGACCGTCTTGTTGATCTCGATCGCCGGGCACTCGATCTTCGTGTCCTCGAAGTCGAGGTTGTTGTTGGCGTCCGGGTCGAAAGTGGGCGTACGCGGCTCCGTCGGGCTGACGGGCGGCACGCCCTGCGGCGGCCCGGTGACGATCGGCGGCCACCGAACGTCGTTGCGGCGGGTCTCGACCGTGACGAGGTTGACAGCGAAGCCGCCGCAAGCAGCCGTCTGCCGGACCATCGCCTGGATCGTGATGATCACTTCCTGGCCGGCGTTCAACCGGCCGAGCTCGGGCACGCCGGCATTGTTCACGCCGTTGCCGACCTGGAGCGTGATCCGCCCGTCGTCGCGCACCTCGACGATGCTGCCCGCCGAGATCGTCACGTCCACCTGTGCCGGGTCGACCGCCACGAACGCCTCGGGCAGCCGATCGACGGCGAAGACTTCCGCCGCGTCGGACGGACCGTCGTTGCGGACGCGGATCGTCCACGTGATCATGCCGCCGCGCGTGACGGGGTCGCACTGCAGGAAGTCGTCGCCGAAGAGGTCCGTCTTCGTGACGGAGAGATCGGCCTCGGCGATGATCCGGGTGCGCTCGGTGTCGCGGTTGTTGCCCAGGCGGAAGTCCGTCGTCGTCGAACGGATGAAGACGGTGTTGCGGGCGATCGCGCCGGGCTCGGAGTTCAACAGGTTGGCTGCGAGGGTGTTGGAGGCGTCGAGGATGTAGCCGGGATCGACGAGCGTGATCAGGTCGAAGCCGTACGTGATGCCGGGCGCCAGCGTGCCGAGGCCGCCGCTGAAGATGACCTCGTTGTGCGCCCGCAGATTGGCCAGCGTCACGACGTTGGTCACCGCGTTGTAGGTGCAGATCACGGCGTCGTCCGGATCGAGCGGCTCGCACCGCACGAAGCGCTCGCCCGGCAAGCCGGGCTGCTTGAAGTCCAGCGTGTCCGTCAGGACGACGCTGACGGCCGTCGACGGCCCGGCGTTGCCGAACCGGATCCGGTAGCGGTGCTCGAGGCCGGCGACGGCGAGGTCCGGCTCGAGCGGCATGTCCAGGCGCGGCTCGGCCGGCACGTCCTTCTTCTCGATGAACGACAGCGCGCCCGACGTCGCCGGACCCGCATCCGGGCCCCCGACGTCCGCCACGGCGCGAACCGTCGTGTTGTTGCAAGCCTGGTTGTTCGGGCTGAACGGATCGTCCGTCAGCGGCAGCGTCGGCGCCGGCGGCGGCAGCGCGGGCGGCTGGGCCGGCGGCGTGGCGCCGAGGGACAGCGACGTGACGCAGTTCTGAATGACGGTGTTGTTCGCCACGGCCTGGTCGACGGTGACGTAGATGTCGAACGTACGCCGCGCCCCGACCGGCAGGTCGCCGACGGTGCAGTAGAGCGTCGTGCCGCCGACCTCGGTCGGCCGGCAGCTGGCGCCGACGACGCGCAGCAGGCGCACGCCCGCCGGCAGCACGTCGGACAGCGTGACGTTCGACGAATCGCTCGGTCCGTTGTTCTGCACGGCGATCTCGTAGCGCAGCACGAGGCCGGCGGTCACGGAGTTGGCCTGGTCCTGCAGGTTGAAGCGCTGGTTGGCGACGTCGTAGCCGACGACGTTCTGCCCCATCGCCGTCTTGCTCGTGGACAGGTCGGCGTCGGTGTCGACGACGGTCTCGACGTGGGTGTGGTTGTTCTGGTTGAACGGGTCGAAGACGTCCGAGCTGACGAACGCGTCGTTCTCGAGGACGGACCCTGCGGCGAGCGACGGGTCGACGAGCACGTCGTACTGGATCGTCGCGCCGCGGCGGACGGCGAAGTCGACGCCGAGCAGCGTGCCGAGGCCGCATACGAGGCGGTCGGCCGGATCGCCCGGCGTGCCGGTCTCGCACGTGCCGGCCGGCATGGTCGGTTGGTTGTCGACCGTGACGATGACCGAACCGGGCAGGATCGTCACGCCCGGCGGAAGGCGGTCCGTCACGATGACGTTCTCCGCGTCCGACGGCCCGCCGTTCTGGATACGGAGCGTGTAGCGGATCCGGCGGCCGGCGGTGGCCAACGTCGCGGACGTGGTGTAGTTCGGCGCCTGCGGGAAGGCCGGCGCGGCGGCGGTGGTGTTGTAGATCAGGCCCGCCTGACCGGTCACCTGCACCTCGCCCACCGCCGTCTTGACGATCGACAGGTTGGCGACGTCCGTGATCTCGTGCAGGACCTCGGCATGGTTGTTGTCCGGCTGCGGCTCCTCGGCCGTGGCGGACAGAACGTCGGCGACATTGCGGATGTCCTGCGCCTGCCGGAAGCGCACGCGCATCGTCAGGATCCAGCGACCGCTGTTCGGCGGTCCGTCGGCGCGGAGCACCGCCAGCTGCGCCTCGTTGCGCGTCGTGAGGGGGTTGTCGCCTTGCGTCAACGTGCAGTCGACCTGCAGGCGCTGGTTGATCAGCGGGATGCCCGTCGGCTCGAGGACGCCGAAGAACGGCACCGGCGGGAGCGACGGCGGCCACGGGGTGCCCGCGATGTTGTTCGTTTCGGTGCCGACGGCCGTCAGGCTGCGACACGTCGTGGCACGGTCGGACGTGATGTCGATCAGGTCGAACTGCTCACCGCTCTGCAGCACGTCCTTCAGCGACACCGTCTCGGCGAAGCTCGGCCCGAGGTTGTCGACGATGACGGTGTACGTCAGGATCTGCCCGGCGCGCACCTGACCGTCGTTGTTGCCGAACTTCGTGACCTTGAGATCGCTCTTCGTGAGGACGAGGTTCTTGCGGGCCGAGACGTTGTTGCGGCCGAGCGTGTAGACGTCGCTGTTCGTGACGCCCGCGATCGGGTTCAGGTCACGGTCCGGCTCGGTCGGGCTCGTGACGATCGCGACGTTCGTGATCGTCGTCCCCGAGTAGATCTCGGGCCGGACGAGCGTCCAGATGTCGAACGTCCGAACGCCGCCGCCGCTGTCGGCCGCATCGCGCGGCGGATTGCTGCCGCGCGGCTCGAGCGTGCCGAGCGGACAGAGGAGCGGCGACGTGCGGGTGAGGGCGACCTGCCCGCGCATTTCCCCGCCCGGGAAGTCCGTCGAGTGCACGTTCACGTAGAAGCCGGCCGGGTTGGCGATGAGGGCCGCGGCCTGCGCCGCAGACAGGAAGAGCTCGCCGACGACCGGGTTCGTCGTGCTGAACGGCGGCGGCGGCGGCTGGTTGAACAGGTTGATGACGACCGGGCCGTTGACGCCCGCTCCGCCCGCATGGATATGGGCGTCCAGCAGGTTGTCGACGTCGTTCACCTGCAGGCTGTACACCAGGCGGTTCGTCGTCGTGTCGAGGACGAACGTCGCGAGCCCGTTGGCGAGCGATGCGTTCGGCGGCACCTCGTTCGCACCGGCCAGGACGGCGCGGTAGCCGAGCAGGTTGGCCGGCCGTGTGCACATCGGCGCGTTCGTGTCGATCTCGTAGTTCACCTCGTCGGGCAGGACGTCGTAGACCTCGACGTTCTGGGCATACGACGGGCCGAGGTTCGTGACGGTGATCGTGTACTTCTTCTGCTCGCCGGCGAAGACCTTGACCGGGGAGCTCGTCTTCAGGATCTCGAGGTCGGCGATCGCCACGACGGACGTCGTGATCGTGACGGAGTTGTTCGCGACGTTGCAGTCGGGCGTCTGCGTCGTCGTCGCGGTGGCGGTGTTGCCGATCGCGCCGGGTGCGGTGTCGGGGCGGACGCGCGTGTTGATGAAGACGCGGCGCTGGCCGATGCCGGTTGTCGGCTCGGAGGGCGGGATGTCGAAGCCCGAGCAGATGACCTCGTGCGCGCCGGTGCTGTACGTGCAGTTCTCGCGTCCCTGCACGTTCTCGATGCGGGCCGAGTGGAACACGACACCGGCCGGCAGTCGGTCGCGGATGATCACCTCGCGGGCCGTCGAGGGCCCGCTGTTCTGGACGACGAGCTCGTAGGTCAGCGACTCGCCGGCGTTCACCGGGTTGGGCGACGCCGACTTCGTGATCGAGACATCGGCGACCTCGCCGACGGTCGTGACCTGGTTCACCCAGTTGTTCTGCAGGCTTGGATCGAGGTTGTCCGAGAACGCCTGCGCGCTGTTCTGGAGCAGGTTCGTGCCCGAGACGCCGACGTAGTCGTCGTCGACGCGCACGACGATCGTCATCGACGCCGTCTGCGCGACGGCCAGCGAGCCGTACGTACAGCGCGTCGGATCGCCCGGATTGCCAGGCGTGCCGGCATGGCATCCGGCCGCGCCGCTCGGCCCGACGCCGGTGACGCTGACCAACTCGAGGCCGTGCGGCAGGAAGTCCTCGATGACGACGTTGGTGGCGGTGCTGCCCCCCGGAGCGCCGAAGGCCGGCGCGAGGTTGGTGACGACGAGGTTGTAGGTCAGATTCATTCCGGCCGTGACCTGGCCGGGCGTCGGCGTCGTCAGCGCGCAGTTCACGGCACTCCGCACTTGGCCGGTCGAGGTCTTCGTCAGCGCCAGGTCGGAGGTGTCCAGAACCGAGATGTTGTCGACCGCATAGTTGTTGGACAGATCCGGATCCGGCGTGCCGGGCGTCCGCCCGGTGACGGCATCCACGGTGTAGACGTGAACCTCGTTGTTCACGTCCGTCGCCTCGACGGCGCGCGCCTCGATCTGGACGGTCCAGCGCCCGGTGGCGGGCGCGATGCCGCTGCCGACGGGCTCGAGCGACTCGCCGAGGATGCAGCGGACGATGCGGCCCGTCTGCGGCGGCGGCGCGGCCGCCTGGGTGCAGCTGTCGGCGCGCGTCGGGTCGAGGATGATGTTCACGAGCGAGACGTTGCTGTTGAACAGCACGGTGTCGTCGAAGCGCACCTCGCGGGCCGTGGAGGGGCCGAGGTTCTCGATCAGGACGGTGTACGTGAAGATCTCGCCGGCGCGGATGGAATCGTCCGGCTTGCTCACCTTCCAGACGCGCAGGTCGGCCAGGTCGTCCAGGAACGCCACCTGGCTGAAGACATTGTTCGACGGGTCGGCGTCCACCTGGAAGCTGGACACGGCGACGTGGTTCGTCATCCGCTCGAACCCGTTGGCGACCGCCTCCGGGTCGACGTCGACCTGGATCGTGAACACCTTCGTCTCGCCACCGTCCAACGTGCCGAGCTCGCACTCGACGATGCCGCTGCCCGGCGCGGTCTCGGCGCACGCCGGATCGACGACCGGGCCGCCCATCCCGTCGTCCGTCGGCGGGGCGTTGGACGAGATGAAGTTGACCTGCGGCGGCAGCGTGTCGATGACCTCGACGTCCGTCGCGCGGCCGCTGCCCAGGTTCGTGACCGTGATCTCGTAGAACAGCGGCTCGCCGGCGATGGCGGGGTCCGGGAACGAGGTCTTCGTGACCATGAGGTCGACCTCGGGCTCGATCCGCAGGTCGTCGATGAGCAGGCCGGTGTCAATGCGGAAGTCGTCCTCGCCCTGGTCGCTGACCAGGAACCGCAGCTCGTGGCTGCCGGAGGTCGTGATCAGGTGCTGGAACGTGTCGAAGCCGCTCTGGCCCCATTCGAAGCTGCAGCCGCTGTTGCCCTGCAGGATCCGGACACCGTCGACCGGGATGTCCTGGAGCGGCGAAGGCCCGCCGCCGGGCACGCTGCCCGAGAGGATCGGCACGCCGTCGAGCGTGACGATGAAGAAGTCGTCGAACGGGTCGGGGCTCGTCGTGCCGTCCGACTCGGCCGTGAGGAAGTTCCAGTCGAAGCTCAGCGTCGCCGGCACCTGCGTCGGCGAGAGGGTGAAGGTCTGGTGCATGATCGCGCGGTCGTTGTCGCTGTTGTCGTCCGGGTCGCCGTCGAGGTCGCCGAGGTTGACGTTGCCTCGCTCGCCCGGCCCGGAGCAGAGGAACGCCATGCGCGCGCCGTCCGGCGTGACGATGTCCCGACCGTCGTTCACCGGCTCACGCATGAACTGCGCGTCCGAGAGCGTCGTCACGGTGCCGAGGCCGTCGTCGATGTCCCAGCCGGCGAGCATGTCCTCGAAGCTATCGACGTACGGCAACACGCCGCCGACGTCCAGGTCCGCCAGCGGCTTCATCGGCTTCGCGGCCGCGATCGGCGCGTCGGACGACGGGCCGGCGGAGACCGGCGACTGCGCCGACGTCGCGCCGCCCGAGAGGACGAGCGCCACGCCGCACACCGCGCCGAGCCCCAGCATCCGCCAGCCGGTCCGACGGCGATAGGGCTTGGTGGATCGTGCCTGCGCGCTCGGGATGAGACCGGTGGGGCGCATGGGGTGCTTCTCCTTCGGCCGGGCGCCGCGTCGGGATCGGCGGCTCGGTAGCGGATCGTTCCGTCCCGTCGGGCCGCGCGCCGCTTGGCGGGCCAGTGACAGGCCAGCGGCGGCAGCGCTCGGGCACTGCGGGTGCGTGTTCGGTTCGTTAAGAGCAAGCGGCGTTTGTCTCTGGCTGCCCGTTGCCGGCCCCGACCGCGTCGCGGCACCAACACACAGCATGCACCGCGCGCCAATGCGGGTGCCCGCAGATGTAACGGTTCGGGTGGGGGACAGGATACGGCTGACCCGGCCGAGTCGGACACCGTTTCTTAAGATCCGGATGAGCGCGCGCGGTCCTGGTCGACAGCTTGCGACAGCTGGCGACAACATCGCCGCGGACCGTTGGATGAGCGTACGCAGAGCATCCGGATCGCGGCGCCGGAAGGCCGCGCGCGCCGGCGCCAAATTCGGATCGAATCGGATACGCTCGGATCCGAGCGTATCCTTCCGCCGGCGGCCCGCGTTACATCTGTACGCGACGGGTGACCGCCGCGCGTCGTGTGGTGCGCCTCGGCGCGTCGTGCGCGTCGTCCACATGGACAGTCTGTTTCGCGATCCGCCGCGGGTCGCCAGGAGGTGTTGCCGTGCAACGAACGGTCATCGGTGCTGGGCTCCTCGCGACGGCGTTCGTCGGCGGGATGGCGCTGAGCGCCGCGCATGCGCCGGACGCCCGGGCGGCTCGGGGCGCGCCATCGACGGCGACGGTCGGACAGGCCGCCCCCGCCCCTGAACAGGCCGAGGCCCTGGCGCGCGTCGGCGCCGCGGCCGCTGCACGCCGACGGTTGGGGGACGCCGACGCGGACTTCCATGCCGACGGTACGCTCACCGCCGAGGCGCTCGCCCTGGTGGACGGGGAGCGGGCCGAGATCCTGGAGTGGATCGACGACTTCATCGAAGCGCAGGAACTCGTCGCGCCGCAGCCGGACACCGGGAGCGTCGAGCGGCTCCGCGACCTCCGGGCGCGGATCGCCGCGCTGCCCGATGAGCACCTCCACCGGCTCCGGATCGGCATGGGCGATGATCCCGGCTTCTGGCAGCTCTTCGACATGCTCAAGAGCATCCTGGTGCCGGGCAGCCAGCCCGTGCCGCCGCATTATGTCGACATGATCGCGTCGTCCTACAACGTGCCGAGGGGCGTGACGTACAGCCAACGGCCGCAGCGCTACGTGATTACCCCAGGGCTGATCGGCGGACCGGAGCTCCCGGGCCTGCCGGGCGGCCTCCAGCCGGATGCCGTCGTCACGCCCGACGCGACGCAGACCGTGCCCTACCCGCTGCGCACGCCCTTCCCGACGCGCGAAGCGCTTCCGGAGGTCGAGAGCCGGCCGGGCTGCGTCGGGGCGTTCTCGGTGGACAACATCTGCGCCGAGTGCCCGGACGCCGTGCCGCTCGAGGCGGTGTTCGCCGCCAAGCTCGCGGCGATCATCGCCGGCGGCCTCAACGACGCCTCGGGAACTTCATCGCAGGACATCTGTGCCCCGCCGGGCGTCGGATTCACGGTGCCGCAATTCGTGAAGTACATCTTCATCGGCATCGCGGCCGCGGCCGAGGAGGTGGTGAACGCCCTCGAAGCGGCAAACAAGGTGGCGGAAGACTGCCGTGAAGCCTACGCGCAGGCCGTGGCGAACACGCAACTCGACGAGACGATCTCGTCGCGCGTCTCGCAGGCCAGCTTCGACCTGCACGCCGATACCGAGATGCGCCTGGCCATCGAACACAACCTCCTCCGGGGCGCGGACGAGAACATCGGTTTGTTCATTCTGCCGTTCCACCGTTGCGGGAGCCTGATGCCGCAGTCGGACGTCGAACAGCGTTTCCGCTTCTGCGGCAAGCTCGAGCTCGTCCGTGACGTCGTCGCCGAAGCGATCGACCGGAACAATGCCGCCGGCGGGACGGTCGACGTGAACAACGCCCGGCTCGAGCTCGCGGCGGGCGACATGCACTACATGAACAGCCAGTGGCGCTCGGCGTACGCGCGCTATCGCGCCGCTTACATCCGCGTCGTCCAACAGTCGTCGACGCCGTAGGCACGGCGGAAACAGGAGCGTCTGATGCGCAACACCGCGCTCGCGAAGGTTCTGGGTCCGATCGTCGTCGCCGGTGCGTTCGCGGCGGGCCTCGGCTATGGCAATGGCGCCACCGCCCCATTCGGCGCCGCGCGGCCGGTCCAGGCTGCAGCACCGCTGCCCGGCCCGAACGCCGCGGCCCCGCTGTCGTTCCTGCAGGACAACGAGCCCGCCGCCGTGCAGGCCCGTCAGCTGGCGATGCTCGAACAGCTTCCGGAGGAGCAGCGCTGGCGTCAGTACATCGCCCCGTACCTCGCCGCGCAGGGCGTGGCCGACGCCGCTGTCACCCAGCAGGACGACGACCCGCCGACGCCGGCCGAACTCGAGGCGTTCCGCGCCACGTACGCCACATTTGCCGTCGACGTCCAGCGCCTGCTCGACCTCATCCCGCAGGACCGGCGGATGGACATCAAGGACCGTGTCGCCGCGGCGCAGGTCCTGATCCCGGAGATGACGTACGACGAGCTCGCCGCCCTCAAAGAAGGGTTTGCCGACTACCCCGGCTTCTGGTCGGCGCCGACTTGGGCGGCGAACCTCCTCGCCAGCAGCGGCCACGTCCAGGCGATGCAGCTCCAGCCAGGCGGCGGAGCGGCGCAGCCGCAGGCGCTGCCCACCCTCCCGCCGTTCGTACCGCAGTTCCCGGACTGCAAGGAATACGGCTCGACCCCGATCTGCGACGACTGCCCGGTCGCGCCGGCGGGCGGCTACATCTCGATCGCCGTGCTGAACGCCGTCGCGGTCGCCGCCAAGTACGGCTGCCAATTCATCCCGCCCGACCTCCTGACGGGCTCGGCCAGCATCCCGAACCCGGTGAACGTCATCTGCGTGGGCGTCCGCGTCGGCCTCGAGATCGCGGCCGCCTCGCTGAACCTGGCCTACGAGCTCGCGAACAACTGCAACGAGGGCGTCTTCTACGGCCTCGTCGTCACGTACCTGGACACGACGGTCTCGTCGCGGGCGTCGCAGCAGAGCCACGACTTCCACCGCGCCTGGAACCTCCGCACGGACATCGAGGACAACCTCCTCGACCTGCTGGACAAGCGGATCTCGACGTACCAGCTGCCCGCCAGCCAGGCCGGCTTCCTCACCGCCACGACGACCGACCTCTCCGTGGATTGGATCGTCGAGGACACGATCAACATGCAAGGCGCGGCGGGCTACGACGTCCGCAACGCGCAGGCCGAGCTGGCCGACGCCCGGATCCTGCTGTCGGGCGGCGACTACAAGAACGCCTTCGCCCGCTACCGCAAGGCCTACCGCGCCGCGGTGCGCGTCGGCCGCGAGCTGCCGGCGGCGACGCCGACGCCGTAGAGCGCCCCGGCGCGCGCGTGGGTTCGATCCGGCGTCGCCTGCGGCGCGGCGGCGGCCGGGTTGCGCGGCCGCCGGCTGCCGGACGCCTGCGGCCGTGGCTCCGATCCGGCATCGTGCTGGCGATCGCTGCCGCACTCGGTGCGGCGTATGCCTCCGACGCCGGGTCGCCCGCCGCCGCCGCACCGGCCCGCGGCGGCGGCGCGTTCGCCCTCGTCGGCTTCCTCAGCGGACCGACCTCCGCCCGCGACGTGGCGCTCGGCGACCTCGACGGCGACGGCGATCTCGACGCGTTCGTCGTCAACCACAGCGCGCTCTCGCCCGGCGGCATGCTGGTGGGTGAGCCCGACCGCGTGTACCGCAACAACGGCGGCGGGATGCTGGCCGACAGCGGCCAGCGCCTCGGCGCCGGCTTCGGCGACGCCGTCGCGCTCGGCGACCTCGACCGGGACGGCGACTTGGACGCGTTCGTCACGAACTTCGGGCACTTCGATGCCGGCGGCGCGTTGATCCCACAGCCGGACGAGGTCTGGTTGAACAACGGCGCCGGCATCTTCACCGACAGCGGCCAGCGCGTCGGCAACGACCCCGGCCGCGACATCGCCCTCGGCGACCTCGACGGCGACGGCGACCTCGACGCCTTCGTGGCGAACGGCGCCGACCCGAACGGCGTGCCGGCCGGCCGGCCTAACAAGGTCTTTCGCAACAACGGCAGCGGCAGCTTCACCGACACCGGCCAGCGCCTCGGCATCCAGGACTCGGCCGCCGTCGCGCTCGGCGACCTCGACGGTGACGGCGACATCGATGCCGTCGTCGGCAACGACGGCGCGGCCAGCGAGGTCTGGCGCAACGGCGGCAACGGCTTCTTCACGGACACCGGCCAGCGACACGCCAACGGCAACACCTGGGATGTCGGCCTCGGCGATCTCGACGACGACGATGACCTGGATGTCTGGTTCGCGACGGCTGCGGCCTTGGCCGGAGGCGGGCCACCGCAGCCGGACCAGGTCTTCCGCAACAACGGCCGGGGCGTGCTCGCCGACAGCGGCCAGCGCCTCGGGACCGGTACGACGAGTGCCGTTCGCCTGGCGGACATCGACGGCGACGGCGACCTCGACGCGCTGCTCGGTAACGTCCGTCAGCCGACGGAAGCCTGGCTGAACAACGGCGCCGGTGCGTTCATCGACAGTCTGCAGCGGCTGGGGCGCGCGGCGACGCTCGGGCTGGCCGCCGGCGATATGGACGGCGACGGCGATCCCGATCTCGTGCTGGCCAACCAGGGCGAGTTCAGCACACTGTGGCGCAACGTCGATGCCGCCGGCAGCACGCCGACCGCCACCCGGTCCGCAACGCGCACCGCCACGGCCACCGACCCGCCGCCCTCCGCCACACGCACCGCTACCCGGACCGCCACGGCGACCGCGACGGCAACGATGGCGCCTTCATCGACCGCCACGCGCACGTCGACGCCGACGAGCACATCCGTCCCGACGGCGACGCGCACCATGACGCCGAGCCCGACCGCCTCGTTCACGCCGTCATCGACCGCCACGCCGACGCCAACCCGCACGGCCACCGCCACCGCGACCCCGACGCACACGCCGACACCGACCATCACCCGCACACCAACGGTCACCCACACGCCGACGATTACGCACACCCCGTCCCCCGGGCCGTCGCCGACCGCCTCGACCACCTGGACGCCGAGCGCGACGCCGACCCTCACCGCATCGCCGACGCCCTCTCCACTGCCCTCTCCAACGCCCTCTCCGACGCCCTCTCCAACGCGCACCCCGAGCCCCACGGCAACCCCATCCCCGACCCACACCCCGTCGCCCACCGTGACGCGCACACCGACGCCCGGCCCCTCCCCCACGCCCTCCACCACGCCAACGCCCTCGCGCACCCCCACGCCTTCCCCGACGCGAACGCCGACGAGGACGCCGACGATCACCCTGACCCCGTCCATCACCCCGACACCCTCGACGACTCCGACCCCGTCGTCGACGTTCACGCCGTCCGTTACCCCGACACCCTCCCGCACCCGCACCGCCACGCCGACCCGCACGATCACGCCCACCCGCACCCCGACGCGCCCGCCGACGGCCGGCCCGTCGCCGACACCCACCCGCACGGCGACCGCATCTCCCTTCACCGCCACACCGACAACCGCCCCTTCCGCCACCCCTTCGCCCGACCCGCCGACTCCGACGATCACGCCGACGGCACCCGTCGAGGAGACGCCGACCGCGCGGCCGGACGTGACAGCCCCGGCCTCGCCGGAGGCCTCGGCAACGCCGACGGCGACCGATACGCATGCGAGCCGCACGTGGCGGATCCTCCTGCCCATCGCGGCCAAGCTCGGCCGGATCGAGGGTTCGGTGAGGCGATAGGGCGCCGGCCCGTTGCGCCCGCGCCGGCTGGAACGACCGGCCCTGAAGTGCGCGAGGGCGCGCCCTGACCGTCGTGTCGGCCCAGCGCCGTGCCCGCTCACCGAAACGCGGCTGCGTCCGGCTTCCTCCCCGCCGCGACCTCGGCGTAGTACCGCCCCCAGTCCGGCCGACTGCCGTCGACGTCCGCAAAGCCGTAGACGTGCATCATTTGCCACGACGAGAGCGCCTGTCCCGACCAGCGCACGACATCCGGATCGGCCGCCAGAGCGGCCACGGCGCGGCCGACGTAGGCGGGGGACTCGGCGAGGAGGAAGTGCGGGTCCTGCGCCGCAGCGTCGCGCCAGGTCGCCTCGGTGACGCCGAAGTGGTCGAGCATCTCCTCGGAGCGCAGGAAGCCGGGTGTGATCGACACGGCCGTGCCGCCATGTGGCCGCAGGTCCTCGGCCTGGCCGAGCGCGAGCCGGATGACGGTCGCCTTGGCGAGGTCGTAGTAGAACGACCCGCGGTAGCCTGCGTCCTGCCCGTCCGTCACCTCGAAGACGAGCCCACGCCCGGATGCGATCAGCAGCGGCGCGACGTGCCAGCTCGTGATCAGGTGCGTCTCGATCGCATTGCGAAACATCTGCAGACCGCCGGACAGCGACTGGCGCCAGAACGGCTCGTCGAACACGATCAGCTTCTCCCCGCCCCAGATGTCGTTGACGAGGATGTCGAGCCGGCCCGCATGGTCGGCGCCGATCCGCTCGGCCAGCGCCGCGACCTGCGACGGAACCATGTGGTCGACCGCGACCGCAATCCCCTCACCGCCGGCAGCCGTCACGAGCTCGGCGGTTTCCTCGATCGTCTCGGCCCGGTTCAACTGCGAACGCTGCGCCCGCGTCGTGCGCCCGGTGCAGTAGACCGTGGCCCCGGCGGCGCCTAGCTGCACGGCGATGCCGCGCCCGGCGCCGCGCGTCGCGCCGGCGACGAGCGCGATTCGACCCTTGAGCGGTGGTTCGTTCGTCATGACGACGGCCTTTCTATGTCGACCCGTGCCGGCGACCGCAGAGGCACCTGCAATCCCGGCCGCGGCACGGGCATGGAATCCGCCATGATATACTCGCCGGAATGGACCCGCGGCCGCCACGCAGCCCCACCACCGCACGCGCCCGGACGATCGTGGCGGCCGCCTGCGCCGTGGCGCTGTCGGCCGGGATTTGCGCCGGGCATGCACCGCGCCCGGCGGCCGCGCGAGCGCCCGGGCAGACGCTCGCGCCGTCACCGCCACCGTCCGTTCCCATTCGATCGACGTTCGGCGACGCGCTGGCCGGCCTCGTGAACACGCTCCGTACCGAACGGGGCGTCGCCGTGCTCCCGCGCGAGCACGCGCTGGACCGCGCGGCGTCCGCCCAGGCGGCGGCGCTGGCACGCGACGGCGGCGTGGCGGGCGACGACACGCCCAGCGGGGGCGAAGCGCTGCGGGCCGCGGTGGTGCTGGCCGGCTGGGATGCCCCGCCCGCCCTCGTGCTTGCCCGCGCGTACGCCGTTCGTCGCAGCCTCGAGCAGGCCGCCGACTGGCTCGCAAGCCCCGACAATCCGGACGGCACGGCGCTATTCGACGCCGCAGCCACCGCGCTCGGCGCGGCGACGGAGCCGTTGTCGGACGGCCGGGTCGCCTGGGTCGTCGTCGTCGCAGCCGGGGCCCCACCACCGCCATCCGCCGGTGTCGAAGGCCACTCGTCCACCGTTTCGTCGCCGGGCGCCGCCGCCGATCCGATGGCCCCCGCCGTCCTTACGGACGCACCGCCGTTCGCCGTGACCGCGCTGCCCGCTGCCCGCGGGGATGCGTTCGGGCCTGCCCTTCCGGAGGCGGGCGCCCTGTCGGGCGGCGACCCCCTTGCCGCGTGGACGCCGGCGCTGCAGCGCACCGCGCGCATCGTCATCGCCATCGTGATCGGCTTGTTCGTCGTGACGGCGCTGCGGTTGAGGGGCGCGGATCCGAACTGATGCGCACCGGCCGCGGGGCGGCGATCCGGCGTCGACCAGTCCGGCGTCGAGCTTCTACGCCGGCACAACGAAAAACCGGGCTGCCGACAAGCGACAGCCCGGTTCCGGTGGCGGGAGCGACGGGATTCGAACCCGCGATCTTCGGCTTGACAGGCCGATGTGTTAGGCCTCTACACCACGCCCCCGTGTCCCATCCCGGCCCGCTGTTCGTCCGACGCATCCCTGCGGCGGCACCCCAGCGGCGGGCGAGGATAGCATCCCGAGCCTGCCCGTGTCAAGCGTGCGGGTCCGGTTCGATCGGAGTCGACGCTCGACGGTACACCGCGGAGATGCACTAGGGCGTGTTTGCAAACCCAGTTCCGGCAGCTAAAGCTGGCCGGCTGGAGGCGCCCCTATCGGGTCGCCCTGGTGCCCGCCTTCGCGGGCACCCCGAGGTTTGAAGCGCCCGCGAAGGCGGGCGCAATGGCCGAAGGCCATCAGCCGGCCGGCTTCAGCCGCCGGTCTTTTCCGTGGCCACCCTTTGCAGACACGCCTTAGCCGAGCAGCCGCCGGAACGCCGCGAGCGCCCGCTCGACATCGTCCGCCGACACTTCCCAGTGCGTCACGAGCCGGAACCGGTTCCCGCCGACGCCGAAGAACCGCACCCCTTCCGCCGCCATGCGCTCCACCAGCCCGTCGACGCCGATGTCGTCACGGTCCAGGGCGGCGACGACGATATTCGTGCGGCCGGCGTCGGGGGCAGGCGTCACGCCGCGCATCCCCGCGAGACCCTCGGTCAGACGGCGGGCGTTCTCGTGGTCATCGGCCAGGCGGTCGACCATCGTGTCGAGCGCGACGAGGCCGGCGGCGGCCAGCACGCCCGCCTGGCGCATCCCCCCGCCGAGCTGCTTGCGCGCCCGCCGCGCGGCGTCGATGAACGCCGCGGTGCCGCACAGCACGCTGCCGACGGGCGCGGCGAGGCCCTTGGACAGGCAGAACGTCACGCTGTCGGCGTCCGCGGCCAGCGTGGCGGCCGGCACGCCGAGGGCGACGGCGGCGTTGAAGATCCTTGCCCCGTCCAGGTGCACGGGCAAGCCGTGCGCGTCGGCGACGGCGCGAACGGACCGCATGTAGGCCGCGTCCAGCACGGCGCCGCCGCAGCGGTTGTGCGTGTTCTCGAGGCAGATCAGGCGCGTGACAGGGAAATGGATGTTCGGCGCCCGAACGGCGGCCTCGACGGCCGTTATGTCGAGCGTCCCGTCCGGTCGGTTCGGCAACGTGCGCGGCTGGATCCCGCCGAGTGCCGCCATGCCGCCGGCCTCGTAGTAGAACGTGTGCGCCTCGTCGCCGACAATCGCCTCGTCGCCCCGCCCGCAGTGGGCCAGCACGGCCGCCAGGTTGCCCATCGTGCCGCTCGGCACGAACAGGCCGGCCGCCTTGCCCATCGTCTCGGCCGCCTGACGTTCCAGGCGGTTGACGGTCGGGTCCTCGCCGAAGACGTCGTCGCCGACCTCGGCCGCGGCCATCGCGGCACGCATCGCGGGCGTGGGGCGGGTGAGTGTGTCGCTGCGCAGGTCGACACAGCCGTTCATCGCCATCAACCGGCCCCGCCCTCGAGAAGGGTCGCCGCCGCCGTGAGCCGCTCGATGACCTTGTCCTTGCCGACGATGGCCAGCGTCTCGAACAGCGGCGGCGCGATCTTCTTGCCCGTCACGGCCACCCGCACCGGCTGGAAAAGCGGTCCGGCCTTGACGCCGAGTGCTTCGGACAGCGCGCGGAGCTCTTCCTCGAGCGCCTCGGCCGTCCAGTGGACAACCGTTGCCAGCGCCTCCGCGGTGCGGCGGAGGTTGGCGGCGACCTCGGCGGGGGCGAGCTTGTTGGGCACGAGGTCGACCACCTCGGGCGTGATCCTCGTCGCCCAGAAGAAGTCGACCAGCGGCACGACCTCGAGAAGCGTCGTGATCCGCTCCCGGATGAGCGGCACGAGGGCCAGCACCTCGGCGGCCGTCGCCTCGATGCCCGCGTCGGCGAGGAACGGCACGAGGCGCGCCGCGAGGTCGTCGGGCGCGAGACTGCGGATGTAGTGGCCGTTCATCCACAACAGCTTGTCGGGGTTCCACGCCGCCGGGGAGACCTTGATGTCGCCGAGCGCGAACCGCGCGGCGGCCTGTTCGGGCGTGAAGATCTCCTCGTCGCCGCTGTAGGCCCAGCCGAGCAGCGCCAGGTAGTTGAACAGCGCCTCCGGCAGGTAGCCGGCGGCGCGGTAGTCGCGCACCTCGGCGCCGCCATGGCGCTTGCTCAGCTTGCCCTTGCCGTCGGGCGCCAGGACGAGCGGCACGTGGCAGTACACCGGCGGCGTCCAGCCGAACGCGTCGTACAACATGAGGTGGATCGGCGCGCTCGGGATCCACTCGTCGGCGCGCAGGACGTGCGTGATCGCCATCGCCACGTCGTCGACGACGACGGCCAGGTGATATGTCGGGAAGCCGTCGCTCTTCAGGATGATCGGATCGTCCATCTCGGCAAGGTCGAAGGCGATCTCGCCGCGCAGAACGTCGTCCAGCGTCCGCGTCCCCGACAGCGGCATCGCCAGCCGAACCGTATGGCGACCGCCCTCCGCCTGCCTGGCGGCGACCTCGTCCGCGCTCAGGTTGCGGCAGTGCCGGTCGTAGCGCCCTTTCAGCTTGCCGAGTTCACGCGCCCGACGAACCTCGTCCAGACGCTCGGGCGTGCAGAAGCAGCGGTAGGCCTTGCCGGCGGCCAACAGAGCGTCGACATGCCCTTGGTACAACGGCAGGCGCTCGCTCTGCATGTACGGGCCGAATGCTCCGCCCGTGAACGGCCCCTCGTCGGGCGTGATCCCGAGCCAGTCCAGCGCCGCCCGCTGGTCGTCCAGCGCCTCGGCCACGAACCGGCTGCGGTCCGTGTCCTCGACGCGCCAGACGAAAGCGCCGCCGTGCGCGCGCGCGAACAGCCAGTTGAAGATCGCCGTTCGGGCGTTGCCGACGTGGAAGAAGCCCGTCGGCGAGGGCGCGATGCGCACGCGGACGGGAAGGGTTGCGGACATGCGGGTCTCCGTTTCGGGTTACGAGAACTCCAGCGGCCGCCGGCACATCCGCACGGACTGCACCAGCCCCAACGCGACCATCGCCGTGAGGAGGCTCGAGCCGCCGTAGGACATGAACGGCAGGCTGAGGCCGGTCGGCGGCACCACCTGCAGCACGACGCCGATGTGGATCAGCGCCTGGCCGAAGAGGTACGTTGCGACGCCCGTGCAGACGAGCGCACCGGTGGAGTCGAGGGCGGTCGAGGCAGCGCGCAGGATGCGCAGCACGATGAAGCCGAGGAGGGCGACGGCGACGGCGCTGCCGACGATGCCGAGTTCCTCGGCGATGAGCGCGTAGATCGCGTCGGAGTGGAGCACTGGCACGAACCCGCCCTGTGACTGCGAGCCCTGCGCGTAGCCGATGCCGAGCAGCCCGCCGTTGCCGACCGCGATGAGCGCCTGCCGGCTCTGGTAGCCGGGCACGATCATGTCGGCGAAGCGCGCCAGCCAGTGCTCGTAGAGCAGTCCCATCCGGAAGCTGAGCGCAACGAGCGGTCCGGCCGGCAGGACCAGGAGGCCGAGGTGCAGCATTCGCGCCCCGGCCGCGAACGTGATGCCGAGCCAGATCAGCGACAGGACGACGGCCGTCGAGAGGTTGGGTTGCATGAGGATCAGGCCGACGGGCACCGCGATCATGCAGATCGCCCCGAGGAGGACGCGCGGTCGGCGGACGTCGTAGCGGCTGTAATAGGCGGAAAGCGCCACGATCATGACGACCTTCATCAGCTCGCTCGGCTGGATCGTCAGGATCCCGACCTCAAAGCCCCGCCGCGCGCCGAGCACCGTCACGCCGAAGACGAGGACGAGCCCGAGGGCGGCGACGAACATCCCGTAGAGCGGCAGCGCGAACGCCGCCAACGTGCGGTAGTCGCTGGCGCTGACGAGCCCGTACAGCACGAGACCGATCGCCGCGAACACGATCTGTTTGTAGACGTAGTCCTCCCACCACACGCTCGTCAGCCCGCCGCGCAGCGTCGCGCTGTAGATCATCGCCACACCGAATGCGACGGCCGCCGCGACGGCGAGCGTCATCAGCCAGTCGAAGGTGCGCAGCTTGCGCCACACCGCCTCCGGCAACGACGCCGTCGCCGGCCGCGGCAGACGCCCGACGAGCGCGCGGTTCACCGCCCGCCCCCTCCCGTCACACCGCCTCCGCCGCCGGACCGCCCGAGCGGGATCTCGGCCACCAAGCGCCCGCCTTGCTCCAACTTCACCTCGACGTCGGCGTTCGCGATGTCGACGTGGCGCGAGATCACGGCGATGATCTCATCGCGGATCAGCTCGAGCTGCGCCGGCGTCAGGCGCGCGCGGTCGTACTCCAGCACCACCTTCAGCCGCTCCTTGGCCACCCGGCCCGATGCATCGGACGCAGGTCCCACACGGCCCATCAAGCGATCAAGGAAGCCCATGGTCACCCTCCGTCCGGTCCGGCTCGGAACAGGTTGCTCAGGCTCCTGAGGAACCCCTTGGCCTCGGCTTCGTCCAGCGCCATGAGCGGCACGGTCTCGCCTTCGATCCGGGCTGCGATGTTGTGGAACGCCCGACCGGCGCGCGACGACGCGTCCAGCGCCACCGGTTCGCCGCGGTTCGTCGCGGCCACGATGCCGGCGTCCTCGGGCACGACGCCGAGGATGTCGACGCGCAGGATATCGAGCACGTCCGCCGTGGTCATCATGTCGCCGCGCGCCACGAGGTCGGGCTTGATTCGGTTCAGAATCAGGACCGGTGCCGGCTTGCCGGCGGCCTCGACGAGTCCGACGATCCGGTCGGCGTCGCGGACGGCGGACACCTCCGGCGTCGTCACGAGAATCACGCGATCGGCCGGCGCCAGCGCGTTGCGAAAGCCCTGCTCGATGCCGGCCGGCGAATCGACGAGGATGTAATCGACATGCGTGCGCAAGTCCTCGCAGACCTGAACCATCTCCTCCTGCGACACGTCGTCCTTGTCGGAGTGCTGATCGGCCGCCAGCATGAGCAGACCGGGCACACGCTTGTCGCGGATCAGCGCTCGTTCCGCGTCGACGACGCCGCGCACGACGTGCATGAGGTTGTATACGACGCGGTTCTCCAGGCCCATCACGACGTCGAGGTTGCGCAGCCCGATGTCGGCGTCGATGACCGCCACCGTCCGCCCTCGCCGCGCGAGCGCCACGCCGATGTTCGCCGTCGTCGTCGTCTTGCCGACGCCGCCCTTGCCGGACGTGATCGTGAAGACCTGGGCGCGCTGGGACTGTTCGTCCATGGATGCTGGCTCCGGGAGTAGAGTGGGGTCGGGGGCCTGTATTGGCCGAGGCAGGGCAGGCACGGGGACCCGCCCGTACATGGCTCATGCAGCTTGCAGCGTCAACTTCAAGTTCATCGCCGTCGTCATCGCCATCCCTCGACCACGATCCGTCCGTCGACCTCGCGCGCCACCTCCGGCACCGGCACCCGGTCCGGCTCCTCCGGCGCCCGGGCGAGCGCCGGTCCGATCCGCAGCTGCGTCGGTGCCAGGTCGAGCGCGCAGACCATCGCCCCGGCGCTCGCCAGCCCGGCCTCTACGGTGCCGCGCAGCCGTCCCCAGACGATGACATGGCCGCCGGCGATGATCTCGGCGCCCGGGTTCACATCGCCCAGAACGATGACCGTCCCATCATGGCTGATCCGCTGCCCGCCGCGCAAGGTGCGCTCGACGAGCAGCGCGCCTTCGGCGGCCACCGGTGCGGGGGCTGCCGGCGCCGTCGGGGCCGCCCGCCCGCCGATCGAGACCTCGACGAGCGACATGCCGGCCGCGGCCACTTTCTCCGCCAGCCGGGCGACGAGCACCGGATCCAACGGACCGGGCTTGACCTCGACCGCGGTCGGCGCGCCGGCGAAGAAGGTCCGGCCGCGCCGCGCCAGCTGGGCGTCGAGGCTGGCGAGGATGTCGTCCGGCGCCTCGCGGCCGTCGACGGTGATCGTCACCGTGTTGCCGCGGCCCTTGATCGTCACCGGCGGCTTGGGCGGCAGCGGAACTTCCTGGCTCATCCGTCGCCCCGTGACGGCGGGGCGTCCGCCGCGGCGCCGTCCGCCGCCGCGCCCGACGGCCCTTGGCCGGGCGACTCGGCATCGGCCTCGGCCGTCGGGCACGGCGGCGAGGTGCACGGCGTCGCTTCCGGGGCGGGCTGCGGGATGCCGAAGTACGTCCGCAGCACCTCGGCGGCGATCGGCGCGGCCACCTGCGAGCCCTCGATGATGTGGTCCAGACCGCGGCCGTCGACGAACACGGCCAACGCGATCTCGGGCTTGTCGTATGGGGCGAAGGCGACAAACCAGGCATGGGTCAGCAGGTTGCCGTAGCGGTCGGTCCGTACGGTTGGCTTGCCGTCCTTGCCGGTGAACACGTCGGCGAACTCGGCCGTGCCCGTCTTGCCGGCGATCGCGACCTGCGGCGGCATGCCGGCCCACGAGGCCGTGCCGCCCGGCAGCACCGCCTGTCGCATCCCCTCGCGCACGAGCGCGAGGTGCGCCGGGTCGACGGGCACCTGCCGGATCACGCCGCCCGGCACCCGGCGCGGATCGTCGCGGCCGTTGACGTCCGCAACGCGCGTCACGAGGTGCGGCCGATAGAGCGTCCCGCCGTTCGCCACCGCGGCCGTCGCGTTCGCCATCTGGAGGGGCGTCGCCAGCGAATAGCTCTGGCCGATGCCCATGTTGTAGGTCTGGCCGGTGCCCCAGTACTCGCCGTTGTGGGCCGCCAGCCACCGCTTGTCCGGCACGAGTCCCTCGACCTCGCCGACGAGCTCGATGCCCGTCAGCGCACCGAGGCCGAACGCCATGGCGTAGCGGCCGAGCCGGTCGCTCCCAAGACCCGCCTGGTTCGCCCCGCCTTCGTAGTAGCCCCCGGCGACCTCGTAGAAAAAGACGTCGCACGATTGGGCCAGGGCGCCGACGACGTTCAACGCCCCGTGCCCGCCGCGATTCCAGCACACGAACTGTTGGCGCGCCGCGGGGTTGTAGGCGTGCGGCAGGTAGATGGCGCCGGGATCGACGATCCGCGTCTGGCCCGTGATCACGCCTTCCTGCAGGGCGGCGGATGCGGTGATGATCTTGTAGGTCGAACCCGGCGGCTGGCCCGTGAGGGCCCGGTTGACCAAGGGCAGATCGGGATCGGTCAGCAGCTTGACGAACGCCTCGGGTGAGGCGCCTGTCGAGAACATGTTGTTGTCGAACGTCGGCAGCGTCACGAGCGCCCGCACGGCGCCGTCCCGCGGGTCGATCGCCACGACGGCGCCGCTCTTGGAGCCCGACTTGCGGAGTCCGCGCGCCAGCGCCTCCTCCGCCGCCTGCTGGAACGTCAGGTCGATCGCGAGCTCGAGGTTGTCACCCGGCACGGGCTCGCGGCGCGTCGTCTCCAGCCGCCGCAGGGGGCGACCATGGGCGTCGACGACGACGATCTGCTCCCCTTTCCCGCCGCGCAGCACGTCCTCGTAGCTGGCCTCGATCCCGCTCCGGCCGACGCTGTCGTACACCCGGTAGTCCTTGGCGAGGTAGCCGTCGACCTCCTCCTCGGGGATCGAGCCGGTGAAGCCGAGGATGTGGGCGAGCGTCGGACCGGCCGGATACTCGCGCACGCTGGACTCGGTCACGAGGACGCCGGGCAGATCGCCCTGGCGCTCCATCAACCGGAAGGCGGCATCGCGCGGCACGTTGCGGTCGATCGGGATCGGCTGCCAGCCGGCCCACACGGTCTCGCCCGCTTCGTTGACGGGCATGAGCCGGACGATGCTGCGCGGCGCCGCGAACATCGCCCGCACCGCGTCGTCCTGCGCGCCGCCTTGCGCGTCCCGCGGTCCGGACCGCCCGACGCGCATGCTGGCGGCACGGGGATAGACCGACATGCCGATGCGCTCCGCGACGGTATTCAGCACGCGCTCGCGCGCTTCGGCGGAAACGTCCGCCAGGGCCCCCGGCACGATGGACACCGTGAACCGCGGGCGGTTGAAGACCACCTGCTCACCCTTGCTGTCATAGATCACGCCCCGGTCGGCCTCGATCTCCTGGGCCACGTAGCGGTTGTTGCGCGCATCCGTGCGCAGCTCGGCGCCGCGGATCACCTGGATCTGCCACTGGCGACCGAGGAGCGCCGCCAGCGCGACGACGACGATCGCCCGCAGGCCGATCAAGCGCGTGGTGCGGAGCGGACCCGGTACGCCCGCCATGCCTAACGCTCCCACGCCAGCCGCGGCGGGCCGCTGCGCCGCGCGAGCCAGCGCAGCGGAAAGTAGACGATCGGCAACCACAAGAGGTTGAGGAGCACGGTCGGCAGCACGGTCGGGACGAGCGCCGCAGGTCGGACGTCGACGATGTCCCCGATCAGACCGAGGACGACGATCTGGCCGGCGATGAAGACGATCGTCGCCAACGTGGTGAGCGCGGCCGGCATGAAGATCGCGTCCGCCAGCCGCCCGGAGCCGAGCCCGACGACGAGCGCCGCCGCGATGAGCGGCAGCGTGTACGTGCCGATCGGCTTGGGCGACATCACGTCGCTCAACAATCCGGCGGCGAGCGCCCAGGCCATGCCCTGGCGTGGGCCGCGCACGTAGCCCCAGCTGACGACGACGAGCAACGTCAGCAAGGGCACGGCGCTGCCGAGCGCGGCCGAGGGCATGAGCGCGACCTGCGCGATCACCACCCCGAGCAGGATGAGCGCCGCGCCGTACGGGTTCACGACCGCACGTGCGTTCAGGGCCGGACGTCTGCGCCGGAAGCGGCCGATCCGTCGGGGGCCGAGCCGTCGGCGGCGGAGCCGTCGGGGGCTGATCCGCTGTCCGTTGAACCGGCGGCGTCGGGCAGCGGCACGGCGCGCCAGCCGGTGATGACGAGAGCGAACTCGACGCTGCCGAGGTCGACGAACGGCCGGACGACCGCCTCCTGGTTCGGCCGCTCGTCGCTCTGCCGCACCTCGATCACCTGGCCGATCGGCACCATCCGCGGGAAGCCGTTCGTGCCGTCGAGCCCGCTGGTGTGGATCACGTCGCCGACGACGATGTTGGGCGGCATGCCGGGCCCGTTTTGCGGCACGTAGCGCAGCGTGAGGTCGCCCCCGACCGAGCCGACGAGCATTCCGGTGGCCCGTGATCGCTCGACGCGCGCCCCGACGGCCGAACCGCCGTCGTTGATCAACAGGACCTGGCTCGCCTCGCCGAACGTGCGCACCACCCGGCCGACGAGACCGCGATGCGTGGCCACCGGGTCACCCTCGGCGACGCCGGCCAGACTGCCCTGGTCGATCCAGATGGCATGCACCAGTCCGCCCGGTTCGCCGCCGACGACGTCCGCACGCACGCTGGCGCCCAGCAGATCGAGGTCCACGCGGTCCCGCTTGTAGCCGAGGGCGGCGCGAAGCTCTTCGTTCTCGCGGATCAGCTGGCCCTGCTTCGTGGACTCGACCTGGAGCCGGGCGTTCTCCTCGGTCAACTCGGCCACCTTGGCCTCGAGCGCCTCGCTGCTGCGCGACCACTCCGTCACGACCCCCACCTGCTCGCGCGCGCCGCGCAGCGCATGCGTGACGGGCGCGAGGACGCGCGACAGCGTGCCGTTGATCGCCGCCGGCCCGCGCCAACCGCGCGCCAAGCCGAACACGACGCCGAGGAGCGCCAGCGCGAACATCCACGACGGCCGGTCGCGGCGCGACATCCGACGGCGCCTACCGCCCGCCCGTTGCCAGCGCAGCACGCTGCGTGGATGCGAGAACGGGCGCGAGATTGTCGAGATCCTCGAGCACGAGGCCGGCGCCGCGCGCGACGCACGCCATCGGGTGCTTGGCCACCTTCACGTCGATCTTCGTCTCTTGCTCGAGCCGCTGCGCGATCCCGCGCAGGAGCGCCCCGCCGCCGGCCAGCGTGATCCCGTGCTCCATGAGGTCCGCCACGAGCTCGGGCGGCGTGTCGTCGATCGCGTCCTTGACGACGTCGACGATCGTCTGCACGGGCGACGAGAGCGCGTCGCGGATCTCGATGGACGAGACCTCGACGCTCTGCGGCAAGCCGGTGAGCAGGCTGCGGCCGCGCATCGCCATCGTCAGCTCGACGTCGAGCGGAAAGGCGCTGCCGATCTCGTGCTTGAGCTGCTCGGCCATCCGCTCGCCGATGGCAAGGCTGTAGCGCTTGCGCGCGTAATCGATGATCGCCTCGTCCATCTCGTCGCCCGCCACCCGAAGGCTCCGGGCGACGACGATGCCGCCGAGGCTCAGGACCGCCACCTCGGTCGTCCCGCCGCCGATGTCCACGATCATGCTGCCGATCGAGGCCGTCACCGGCAGCCCGGCGCCGATCGCGGCCGCCATCGGCTCCTCGATGAGGTAGCACTCGCGCGCACCGGCGCTGATCGTCGCGTCGTGCACGGCGCGCTTCTCGACCTCCGTCACGCCGCTCGGGATCCCGACGACGACGCGCGGCTTGGGCAGCGGGCTGAACGAGCGCTCGTGCACCTTCTTGATGAAGTAGACGAGCATCTTCTCGGTGATGTCGAAGTCGCTGATCACGCCGTCCCGCAGCGGGCGGACGGCGATGATGTTCGCCGGCGTCCGGCCGACCATCTTCTTGGCCTCGGACCCAATGGCCAGCACCCGCCGCGACCGCTTGTCGATCGCCACGACGCTCGGCTCATTGATGACGATGCCCTCGCCCTCGACCATGACCAACGTGTTGGCCGTGCCGAGGTCGATGCCGATGTCACGCGAGAACATGCCGAGCAGGGCATTCAACGGGCTGATCACGAAAGCGGGCTCCTCAAACGGCCGCGGTACAGGAACGGACCTGCGGCGGACCCGGCGCAGTATACCATACGGGTCCGGCCCGGTCTGCTCGTACGTCGGCGCACGCCGCCCGTACGACGCAAAACGGGCGGCCTCTCGGCCGCCCGCGATTGCGATGATCTGGTCGTGATCCTGAAGCGCCGAGCGAGCCTGGCGACGTCGGCACCCCGAACGGTCAGTCGGCGTCCGTACCCGACTCCGACGCGCCGTCGTCCGCATGCGCGGCGGCGTACTCGGAGGTCGACGGGTCCATCGTCGCAAGGTAGTCGTCGTCGCCGACGACCGCCGCACCGCGCCGGAGCGCCGCCATGCGCGCGACGGCGCGGTTCGAATCGTCCATGATCCGGACGCCCTTCGGCACGTCCACATCCGAAATGCGCAGGACCTGGCTGAGCTCTTTCAGCTTGCCGCCGTCGACGACGATCTCCTGCGGGAGGTCCTTGGGGAGGGCGCGGACGATGACATGGTCGAGCAGCGCGCGGATCATCGCCTCGTTGCGCTGCACGGCCGGCGGCACCTTGCCCCCGATCCGCACCGGGATCGCCGTCTGGACGGGCACTCGCTCGCTGACCTCGAGCAGGTCGGCGTGGATCGGCGTGAGCTTGGTCGGGTGGATCTGCAGCGCCCGGGCAATCGCCAGGCGCGGCTTCTTGTCGCCCTCGATGTCCACGTGGATCAGCCGCGTCGTGCCGGCCTTGTGGAGGACGGCGCGCAGGTGCTTCGTGTCCACCTGCAGGCTGACGGGCTCGCTCTCGGGACCGTACAGCACGCACGGCGTCAAGCCGGCCCGCCGCAGCCCGGCCACCTTCTTGCCGAGAACCGTGCGCAACTGCGTGTTCAGAGTGATCTGCTCGCTCACGATGAGGCTCCTGCAACCGTCCCACGCGGACGCCCGAGCGGCGGCCGGATTGTCGATCCACCTGTGCTTGTCGATCCGACTCTGCCGCGGCGCCGAACGGTGCCGGCGCGGCGACGAACGGAGAGGATAAGGGCTTCGAGGCGTGAGCGCAAGTTCAGGGCGCGTCCGGACCGTGCGACCCCCGCGCATGTACCTTCTGGGGTCGTTTCGATCCGCCGTCCGCCCGCCAATCCGGCGGTCGCTCCCGCCGCCGCCACGCCCAACCGACCGGGTAGCCGAACATCTTGGCGACATCACCCGTGATCCGGATCACCGGCACGCACCACGCCGCGATCACCCGCTCGCCGACGGTCAGCGGCTGCCACTGGCGCGCAAGTCGCCGGTAGGGCTGCGCGACCATTGCCACGATGCCTGCCGCCGGAACGATCCACCACAAGGCGCTGTCGAACATGGCCAGGCCGACGAGCGACGGACCGGCCGCGACGTACGTGAGGTATCGGACGGCGTGGCGCCTCCGCCACAGATCGGCCTTGCCGTCGCCGCGGGCGTACAGGTAGTACTGGCGGGCGAACCGGGCGAGGGACGATCGCGGCCGGAAACGAGCGACGGCCGACGGCGCGAAGGCAGGCGGTCCGGCGATCCGCTTGAGCCGGAGGTCGAACACGAGGTCCTCGCAGTAGTCGAGCCACTCCGGGTAGCCGCCGATCGCCGCGGCATCCGCCTTCAGGAAGGCCACGGACCGGCTGGACGGGAGGAACGTCGTCGGGTCGATGTCCCCCACCTCCGGCAGCGTCGTCGCGCCGAGCGCCGTTTCGAACGGGCCCTCCGGCGCGCTCGTGAAGAACCCGGCCGCCCAGCGCGCCTCGCCCCGCTCGATCGGCGCCACGAGGTCGGCCAGCCAGCCCGGCACGAGGCGCACGCCGGCATCCGTGGCCGCCAGGATCGGCCCGGCGGCCGCGGCGATCGCTGCGTTGCGGCCCTGCGAGATGTTTGCCCCCGGCCGCTCGACGAGCGTGAGCCGCAGCGCCTCGCCATCCGGCCGCGCCGCCCGCCATGCCCGCACCGCGCCGACGGTGCCGTCCGTCGAGCCGCCGTCGACGACGACGACCTCGTCCGGGGGCCGGGTCTGCGCCGCGAGGCTGTCGAGAAGCGCTGGAATCGTCGCCGCCTCGTTGTACACCGTGGCGATCACCGATACCGCGCGAGCGGCGGGCGCGCCGGACGGGAGGTCGTCGTCGTCGTGCATGGTGGGCGGATTATACGGGGATGTTAACGGGGAACCGGCGCACCCGATCGGACGCGGCGCGGCGGTGGACCCTACCATTGTCGCCCATGAGCATCGAATCGCCCGACGAAACCGCGCCGTCCCCGCTCCAGCCCCCCGCCACCGCCACCCTCGGCCCGCTCCGGCGCCGCCAGGCCGACGGCTGGTCGCTCGTCCTGTCCAGCGAGGGCATCGGCCACCAGCTCCTCTCCGGCGCCGACGGCCTCTACCTGGCCGTCGACGCCGGCGACGCCGCGCGCGCCTCGGCCTCGCTGGCGGCGTACATGGCCGAGAACGACGCGCCGGTCTTCGACACCACCCGCCGCCCGCCGTCCGGGCCGAGCGCCGATCCCGCCGGCCGGGCCGACATCGGCCTCGGCGTCGCCGCCGGCCTCGCGCTCCTCGCCGGGTTTGCCGTCACCGGCGACGCCACGCACGGCGGCGGACTGGCGCCGCTCGGCGGAGCCGACAGCGGATTGATCCTGAACGGCGCACTGTGGCGGACCGTCACCGCACTGACGCTGCACGCCGGGATCGGCCACGTCCTGGCGAACGCGTTGGCGAGCGTGATCTTCCTGCCGCTCGCGGCACGCCGCCTCGGGATCGGCATGACCGTGCTCGGCACGATCGGCGCCGGTGCGATCGGCAACGGGCTGACCGCGCTCGTTCGTGGACCCGGTTCGCTCGGCGTCGGCTTCTCGACGGCCGTCTTCGGCGCGCTCGGCCTCTTGGCCGGCGCGCGCCTCGTCGACGGCGACCGCGGCGGGCGCGGCGGGCGCGGCGGGTGCTGGGTCGTGCTCGGCGCAGCCGCGGCGCTGCTGGCGCTCCTCGGCTCGGGCGAGCAGAGCGACGTGCTGGCCCATGCCTGCGGCCTGGCCTCCGGCGTGCCGATCGGCGCCGCGATCGCGCGGCTGGCGCGTGCGGGAGCGCCGGCGGACGGGACGGGGACTTCCGTCGCGGGCGCGCGCCTGCAGTGGGCGGCCGGGATCGCGGCGGCGGCGATCATCGCGGGCGCATGGGGGCTGGCGCTGCGTTGAGGGGCATCGTCCAGCGGCGCCGTCCACGGCGGACGTCGGCGGGGACGATATCCGCCATGGTCATCCGTCGGCCGGGTCCGCGACGCCGGCGCAACGCCGCGCCGTATAATCGTCCCACCCGCGAATCGAGGATCGCCGTGCCCAATCCCGTCCCGCCCGCCGCGCCGCGCGCCCGGTGGCGCCTCAGCCCGCCGCCCTCGCCCGCGCTCGATGCGCTCGGCGATCCGCTGCTGGCGCGTGCGCTCGCCGCGCGCGGCGTCACGGAGCTCGACGGCGCGGCGGCGTTCCTCGGCCGTTCGGTGGGGGACGACAACCCGTTCCGGCTGACGGACATGGACCGCGCCGTGACCCGCCTCCGCCGCGCGATCTCGGGCGGCGAGCGGATCGCCGTGTACGGCGACTACGATGCGGACGGCGTGACCGGCACCGCGCTGCTCACGACGGCCCTCCGCGCCCTCGGCGGCGACGTGCTGCCGCACCTGCCGCATCGCGAGCGCGACGGCTACGGCGTGCACACCGCGGCGCTCGACCGGTTGGCGAAGCACGGCGTGCGGCTCATCGTCACGGTGGACTGCGGCGTCCGGGCGGCGGAACCGCTCCTGCACGCCCGCGCGCTCGGGCTGGACGTCATCGTCACCGACCACCACGCGCTGCCGGACGCGTTGCCGGCGGCGGTGGCCGTCGTGAACCCACGCCGCGCGGACGACGGCTACGGCTTCCACGAGTTCGCCGGCGTCGGACTGGCGTACAAGCTGGCGCAGGCGCTCCTGCGGGTGGCGGCGCGCACCTCGGCGCGGCCGGCAGCGCTCCACGAGACCGATCTGCTCGACCTCGCGGCGATCGGCACCGTCGCGGATGTCGTTCCGCTCGTCGGCGAGAACCGGATGCTCGTCCAAGGCGGCCTCGAGCGGATCCGGGCGGGCGCCCGACCGGGCGTCGCGGCGCTGTGCGAGGCCGGCGGTTTCGAGGCGGCGACGATGACGGCCCGCGGGATCGCGTTCGGGCTCGGGCCGCGGCTGAACGCCGCCGGTCGGATGGGGGATGCCACGATGGCGCTGACGCTGCTGCTGTCCGATGAGGACGGCGAGGCACGCCGGCTCGCCGCGCAGCTCGAGCACATGAACCGCGAGCGGCGAGCGGCGACGGATGTCGCGCTCGAAGCGGCGCACGCGGATCTGGCGGGGCGGACGGACGCGCCATTCCTCGCCTGGGCATCGCCGGACGTCGGCCTCGGCGTGATCGGGCTCGTCGCGGGCCAGCTGGCGCAGGCGCACTACCGCCCGGCCGCGGTGTTCCGCATCGAGGGCGACACGGCACGCGCCAGCCTGCGCTCGATCGCCGAGTTCAACGTCGTCGAAGCCCTCGACCGCATCGCCCCGCTGCTCGAGCGGCACGGCGGCCACGCGCGCGCCGGCGGCCTGACGGTGCGAACGGACCGCCTGGACGAGGTCGTCGATGCCCTCACCCGCCTGGCCGACGACGCACTGCGCGGCGCCGACCTGCGCCCGGTCCTCGACATCGACGCCGAGCTGCCGCTCACGGCCGTGAACGACGACCTCTACCGCCGGCTGCAAGCCCTCGAGCCGTTCGGCGAAGCGAACCCGTCGCCGCTCATCCTCAGCCGGGACGTCCCGGTGGCGTCCAAACGGATCGTCGGCGAGCGCCACCTCAAGCTCATCGTCCCGACCGCGCGCGGGTCGATGGAGGCGATGGCGTTCGGCCATGGGGACCGGCTGGCGGGGATCGGGGAGCGGATCGACGTCGTGTACGGCGTGCGCGAGCGGGTCTGGCGCGGCGAGCGCAGCCTGGAACTCGACGTCCAGGACTTCGCGGCGGCCGGGACGGCACGTGTCCAGGTGGACGGCCACGCGCCGGCCGATGGCGGACGCGTCGGGGACAGGATCGCCGGAATGGGCGCGCCCGACGTCGTCGCCGCCTCGATCTGAACGCACGGCGTCAGACGCGGATGGACGCGCCGGCGGTTCCGATCCACCCGGACCGCGTCCGGGCGCTGAACGAAGCGCCGGTTACGCCCGGGCCGGTCCTGTACTGGATGTCGCGCGACGCGCGTGCGGCCGACAACTGGGCGCTGCTGCACGCACGCGCGATCGCCGCCGCCGCGGACGCGCCGCTGGCCGTCGTGTTCGCGCTGGCACCGTCGTTCCTCGCCGCGCCTTGGCGCGCCTACGCCTTCCTCCTGGCCGGGCTGCGCGAAGTGGAGCGCGACCTGCGCGCGCTTCAGATCCCGTTCGCCGTCCTGCACGGCGCCGATCCGCGCGACACCGTGACGGCGTTCGTCCGCACCCACGGCGTCGGCCGCGTCGTCGTCGACTTCAACCCGCTTCGGCTGGCGCGGGAGTGGCGCGCGGGCGTCGGCGATCGGCTGGCGGCGGCGGGCGTGCGCCTCGAGGAGGTCGATGCGCACAACATCGTGCCGTGCTGGGTGGCCTCCGCCAAGCTCGAGTTCGCGGCGCGAACGATCCGGCCGAAGATCGAGCGGCTCGTCGACGCGTTACTCGAGCCGTTCCCGGCGCTTGCTCCGCAGGCCGTGACGTGGCCGTCGCCGCTGCCGGCGGTCGACTGGGCGGCGGCCGAGGCGTCGCTGGCCGTCGACCGGTCGATCGGCATGGCCGAGGCCTTCACGCCCGGCCCGGCTGCCGCCCATCGCGCCCTGGATGCCTTCCTGTCCGGTAGCCTCGACGGCTACACGAAGCGACGCAACGACCCGAATGCCGACGGCCAGTCCGGGCTGTCGCCCTACCTGCACTTCGGCCAGATCGCCCCGGCGCGCGTGGCGCTCGAAGTTCGGGCCCGCGCCGCGGACGTACGCGCGATGGGCGCCGGCGGCGTCGATGTCGCCATCGACGTAGATCCCGATGTCGCGCGTTCGGCCGACGTCGCCGCGTTCCTCGAAGAGCTGATCGTCCGCCGTGAGCTCGCGGACAACTTCTGCCTGCATCAGCCCGCCTACGACAGCTTCGACGGCTTCCACGCTTGGGCGCAGCGCACGCTCGACGCACACCGCGGCGACGCGCGCGACGCCCTGTACGACATCGACGACTTCGAGCGGGCCGCGACGCACGACGACCTCTGGAACGCCTGTCAGCGCCAGATGGTCCGCACCGGCAAGATGCACGGCTACCTGCGGATGTACTGGGCCAAGATGATCCTGGCCTGGTCGGCCACGCCCGAGGAGGCGCTGGCCACCGCCATCGTATTGAACGATCGGTACGAACTCGACGGGCGCGACCCGAACGGCTACGCCGGCATCGCCTGGGCGATCGGCGGGGTGCACGATCGGCCATGGTTCGATCGGCCGGTGTTCGGGACGGTGCGGTACATGAGCGCGAGCGGTGCGGCGCGGAAGTTCGACGTGCCGGCGTATGTGCGGCGCTGGTCGGCGCCGGAGCGGCGCGCATGACGCGGTCCGTCGATGACGGCGATCGGACTGCGGGCGATCGGACTGCGGGCGATCGGCGCGGCGGGGATGCCCACAGCGGCGTCGGAGCCGTCGGCCGCAACGGAAGCGACGTCGCCGCCGTGACGCTGCAACGCGCGCGTCGTGCCTGGCATCTCTGGCGCCGCCCGTACGTGTCCACGGCCGCGGCCGCGATCGCCTACCGCACGCTGTTCTCGATCGCGCCGCTCCTCGTGCTGGCCATCGCCGTGCTGGGCCGCGTCGTCGGTGCGTCGACCGCGCATGCCACCGTCCTGGCGTTCGCCGCCGATGCGCTCGGCGTGCCGATCACCGGGCCGCTGGCCGACGCCGTGTCGTCGTTGCTCGAGGCGATCACCCATCCGGGCGCGCAGTTGCGGGCGTCCGCGGTGGCGACGGTACTCGTCCTCCTGGGCGCGTTGGGCGTGTTCGACGAGGTCCGGCTCGCCCTCAACCTCCTGTGGTCGGTCGAGGTGCGGCGCGGCCGGCGCGGTCTGGCGGCCGTGGCGCTGGCGCGGCTCGTCGGCCTCACGCTCGTGCTCGGCGGGGGCGTGCTCGTGGCGCTCTCGCTGGCGACCGCGCGTTGGATCGCCGCCACGGCGCGCGCGCTCGGCGTCCCGGCGCATTGGGTGCCGGCGGCGGACCCGCTGGACCGGGCGGTGATCTTCGTGCTCATCACGGTGCTCTTCGCCTGCATCTACCGCGGCTTCTCCGACAGCCGCCCGCGCTGGCACGACGTCTGGGGCGGCGCACTGATCACGGCGGCGCTGTTCAGTCTGGCGAAGGGGGCGTTCGCGGCGTATGTCGTCGTCGCCGGCGTCGGGTCGGTGTACGGGGCGGCGGGGGCGCTGGTGGTGCTCGTGCTTTGGGTGTACGTGAGCGCCTGGACGATGTTGTTCGGGGCGGCGTGGGTGGGGGCGCGAAGCGCGGCCGCTACGGTCGCTCCAACGTCACCCGCCCCCCATCCCCATCCACCGTGATCCGCGCCCCGTCCCTGATCTGCGCCGTCGCCACCCCCGTCCCGAGCACCGCCGGGATCCCGTACTCCCGCGCCACGATCGAGCTGTGGCTGAGCGGCCCGCCGACGTCCGTGACGATACCGGCGGCCAGCGCAAACAGCGGCGTCCAGGCGGGGGTCGTGATCTTCGTCACCAGGATGTCGCCGTGGCGCATCGCGTGGAAGTGATCCGGGCCGAGGATCACGCGGGCCGTGCCGGTGACGCGCCCGGGGCTGGCCCCGATCCCATTGATCGTGTCGCCCCCTTCCTGGTGGGAGTGCGCCGGCATGAAGCGCATGAGATCCATCCCGAGGAACGTCGCGCCCCCCTTCAGCGGCAGGGCCACCGGCGGCGTGACCGTGCGGTTGTGCGCCGCCGTCGCCCGCCGCGCGGCTACGGCGCTCGCGTGGTCCTCCGCCCGCTGGCCGCTGTCGATCGCCCGTGCCACGTCCTGCAGCTCGTCGACCGTCAACCAGTAGACATCCTCGGCCGCCGTCACCGCCCCCGCCGCGACGGCGCGCTCCCCGAGGACGCGCATCATCCGCCGCAGCTGCGGCCAGCCGAGGCCGACGTCCGCCAGCGCGTCTTCTCGCAGCGGCGCGAACTGCTGGGCGCCGCCGAGCAGCCAGCCGACGAACCGGCCGCGCCGCCCGCGCAGGCGGGATCGCAGCGCGTGCGTCGCCGCCTCGCGCGCCGCCGACGAAGCACCTTGGCGCTCGTACGGGCTGCGGGCATCGCCGGCGACGAAGGACTTCAGCGCTTCCAGGAGCGGCGACGGATCGTCCGCAGCCAGCGGCTTGCTGAAGTCGAGGTCGTAGACCGCATCGCCGTAGTGCTGCAGATGGGCGGCGAAGAGCGTCGTGAACACGTTCCAGGCATCGGCCGTGACATGGCCGGGCGGCGGACCGCCCAAGGCGGCGGCGATCTCGGCAGTGGTCATCGACGTCAGGGCGGATGCAAGATCCGGATGTTCCCTCGCCCAGACCGCCAGATCGAACAGCGCCTTCTCGGCTCGGATCGGCTTGCTGTCGAACCCCAACAGGTAGGTGATCGCCAGCGGATCGCCCTTGCGCTTGGCCAGCTTGCCGTAGAAGTACGTGAAGCATGCCTCGCCGATGTAGGCGACCGGCAGGATGCCGCTTTGGATCGTCAGGTAGTAGTCCGCCGCCGCGTCCGTGATCCGCGCCGCGCCGGCCAGCAGGTCGGAAGCCGTCGACCCGACCAGGTCCCGCTCGTCCCACGCGGCCACCACGGCGCGATAGCGCGGATGGGCCTCGTCCTCCCAGAGCGATCGGGCACGCCGGAAGTGATCGATCAGCTGGCCGGGGTGGGTGAGGAAGTGGAACAGCATCCGGAACGTCTGCGTCGGCGACATCGAGTAGTCGTAGTAGGCGAACCCATGGATCGTCGTGAGATCGGTGAGCTGCTTCATGACCCGCGCGAGGCCGATCTCCGCCATCAGCGCCGCCATCGCCCGGTTCCAGCGCGGCAGCGCCATCGTCTCGAACAGCGGCGAGAGCGGCTCGGGCAGGAGCTCGACGACGCTCGAGCGTGCGTAGCGCCCGTTCGCTTTCGGCGTCGTCCAGTCCAGCTCGACGCGCGGCTCGGGCAGCGCCGTGATCGGCCGCGCCTGGACGATCGCGATGTTGCCGCCGGCGATCGCCCACTCGACGTCGACCGGGTGGCCGTACAGCGCCTCGATCCGGCCGCCGAGCCGCGTCAGCTCGGCGATGTGGGCGGGCGACAACGTCGGCGCGGCGCGCCGCGCCGACGGCACCGGCACCTCGCGCGTGCCGTCGTCCGTCCGCACGGTCTGCACCGCCTTGTCCATCACATCCGCCGATCGGATCGTCCCCGTCGCCTTGTCGACCCGGAACGTATCCGGCGTCACGTGCCCGCCGACGATCGCCTCGCCCAGCCCCCACGCGGCGTTGACGACGACCTCGTCGCGTGCTCCCGTCATCGGGTTCGCCGTGAACAGGATCCCGGCCACGTCCGCCGGCACGAGGCGCTGCACGACGACGGCCAGGCTCACGTCCGCGCCGTCGATGCCCTGCCGCGCCCGGTACCCGATCGCTCGCGCCGTCCAGAGCGACGCCCAGCAGCGCCGGACGGCAGCCAGAACCGCCTCGGCGCCGCGCACGTTCAAGTAGCTGTCGTGCTGCCCCGCGAACGACAGCTCCGGCAGATCCTCCGCCGTGGCCGACGATCGCACCGCCACCGCCGGATCGCCCGCCCCGAGCACGGCGTACGCCGCCCCGACGCCCTCGGCGACGTCGCGCGGCACCGTCGCCTGCACGATGAGCGCCCGGATGATGGCCGACGCCCGCTCGAGCGACGCCGGCTCGTCGATCGTCGCCCGGTTCGCGGCCCGCTGGATGACCTCCGCGAGATGGTTCGCGTCCACGAAGCGCCGGTAGGCGGCGGTGGTCACGTGGAAGCCGGGCGGGACGGGAAGGGCGGCGGCGGAGAGGCGGGCGAGGGAGGCGCCTTTGCCGCCGGCGGCGGCGAGGGTGGCGTGCGAGGAGTCCAGAGGGAGGATGAGGGGCACCGATGAGGCCGACGATGGCCGGTGAGAAGGCGTGTGAGAGGGCGTGTGAGAGGGCGTGTGAGAGGGCGTGTGAGAGGGCATGGGGCGACGCTCCTTGGCTGCGCGGTCATTGTGCGTCCCGCCCGCGGCGACCGCCAAAGTGCCGTGCGCCCTGGCATCGGCCGACCGGCGCCGGTATCCGCGGCGCCGGTATCCCACCATCCCCTCACGCCGCCGTTCACCGGCCGACGGCCCCCCACCGGCCCACGCGAAGGGGACCGACGCGACGCGCCGGCCCCCTTCGACCCCCCGGTCAGTGGTTCGACGACGGATCGGGGCATCCGAACCCGTCGTACGCCGCGCGTCAGGGCACCGGCGGCGGCGGTGGCGGCAGGTTCGTCGGTGCCGGCGGCGGGCCGCCCGGGGTGGGCGGGTTCGGGCCGGGCGGAATCGCGGTCGGATTGTAGGGATAGGGTGTCGGGACGGCCGGGCCGCCGGGCTGCCACGGGCCGTGGCTCGGGACGCCCGGGCAGCCGATGACCGGGCCGGCGAAGGCGAACGGTCCGATGATCGGGAATCCGGGACTGGCCGCCGATTCGTCGCCCGGGATGTCGACGCCGAACTGCGTCGCCGTCCGCTCGATCTTCACGACGGCCAGGCCGACGACGTTGCGGGCGATCCGATTCGCCTCGTCGTACGTCAGATGCTCCCAGTAGACGGCGCTGATGACGGCCGAGCCCTTGAATCCCTCGGGCAGGATGCCCAGGTCGCCCGCCACGTCCAGGTACTCCACTTGCTTCTCGTTCAGCTTCTCGCACAGGCTGTTGATCAGGCCGTTCTGGTCGTAGATGTAGATGATGAAGTCCGTGAACCCCGGCACCGGCACGACGTTGTTGATCGCCAGCTCCGTGGACAGGCCGGTCCCGCGAACGTCCTTGAAAAAGCTCGGGATGCCGACCCGACCGACACCGGAGTAGAGACCGCCGTAGCCGCTGCCGGTCTGCCAGTCGTACGCCCGCTGTTCGGGGAACATGGCATAGCTCATCGCCTCCAGCGCCGCCGTCCGCGTTGCGTCGCCGTACTTGGTGAGCGTCACGACGCCCGTCACGTTCGGCGCCTGGATGCCGGGCTGGCCGGGCATGAACCAGTCCTGGCTCTCGACGCGCACCGCACCCACCCAATTGCCGGGGAGCGCGCTGATGATCGGCAGGAAGAAGCCGGCGCTGCCGCCCGGGCAGATCCAGTCCACGAGCGTGTTGATGATCCCGCCGGAGCGGTCGAGGAAGTAGACCTTCACCTTGGCGTTGTGGATCTGGCTGAGGTTCTGAACCTGGACGAGCGCGTCCCAGCCCTGGTACTCCGAGTACGTCAGCGGTCCGTAGGCCACCTGGCTGCCGGTCGTGAAGTACGGCGCGCCCTCATAGCTGTACTTCAGCTCGGACGGGTTGCCGGTATAGCTCATCAGGACGTCCTGGCCGATGTTGTCCACGACGATGGACACCGGTTGGCTGGCCCGGACGTAGGCGCTGCCGACGAAGTTCGGGCCGACGCAGCTTGCCGCATCGAACTGGTGCGTCTCGCCCGGCGCCAGCGTCGCCACGTCGCAGACGCGCGGGCGGTTGCAGTCGTCCTGCGCCTTGAACCAGATCTCGAGCGACGTGCACTCGTAGCCGCCGTTCTGGATGTAGAGCCAGCTCGTGAAGCCGCCCTCGTCCGCATAGATGAGCGGAGCGAAGAACGCGAAGCCGTTGTACACGGGGTCGTACGTGCCGAGCTGCTCGTCGGCGATGCCGGCGTAGCCGCCGGTCACGTTCACGAGCGGGTTCTGGTCGCCCGGGCACTTGCGCACGACCTCGACCGCCAGGCTGGCGCCTGCATAGCGGCGGAAGTCGAAGCTGTAGGTGGTCGTCTGCCAGACGCCGTACGTGTTGAACGCCTGCTTGAAGCGCCGGTAGTTGTCGCAGTTCCCGACGACGTCATGGAAGAGCGCCTCGCACAAGAGGTCGGCAAACACGTCGCCGCTCGGGCCGCCGGACGGGTAGGTCCCGATCGCCGGCGCGCTGAACACCATGCCGCTCTTCGATCGTCCCGGCAGCTGCGCGCCGATGAAGTTCCACGTGCTGCCCGGCGCGAGAAGCCCCGAGCACTCGACCTTGAGCGGCCCCGTGCACTGCGGCGGGCAGAAGCCCGGCGCGCCCCAGACCATGAGCAGCGCCTTCGACGGCCACGCCCCGACGTTCTGGGCTTCGATGATCGTGTTGCAGACGTTGTCGTTGGCTTCGTAGTTCAGGATCGGGAGGTGGATCTGGCGGCCGGTCGGGATCTCACAGCACGGCGGCGGCGGCACCGGCCCGCCCGGCACGACCGGCGGCGGCGGCGGCACGACCGGCCCGCCCCGCGGCCCGGTCGGCTGGTAGAACCCGAAGTCGGCGCGGCCGCTGCAGCACCACAGGAGCGAGAAGTCCCGCAGCTCGAGGTCACGCGAAGTCGGCGTCGTCGGAACGTACTTCTCGTCGACGGCCACGACCTCGACATGATAGACGGGGCCGAGCGGCAGGAGCGGGAAGCGATAGTACCCATCCTGATTGGTGACGGTCTCGCCGATCACCTGCCCGGTCTGGGCATCCGACAGCCGCACGACGACGTTCGGCAGCCGCCAGTCGCCGCTGTTCGACTCGTAACGCCCGTTGCGGTTGTTGTCCACGTAGCTGTTGCCGACGACCTTCAACGCCGTGCAGCGCGTGAAGTCGTCGTTCGGCGTGTCGCCCTCCGCCGGCCGGACGCCGGGCGGCATCTCGGCGCCGCTCGGCCCGCTCGGGCAGTTCGGCGTCGCCTCGGCTTGCGGCGCCGCGGCCCGTGGATCACTCACCTGTGCATCGTCGGCTGCGCGGACGGCGACGCCGCCACTGCTGTTCGCCCCGAACATGAATGCGCCGAATGTGAACGCCGCGATTCCCCACGCTGCCGGAGCAACGCGCCCCAGTCGCTTGACCATTGCCCACTCCTGATGATGCCAAGTACATCGGGTCGACGGTTGATGCGTCGACAGCGGCGGGCAGGCGCGCGACTTCGGGGGGGATAACGGCGGCCGGACAATCCGTGTTACGCCCGGCTAACCAGGCACGCACGTGATGCGACAACCACCGATCCCCGCCCCCCCGTATTCGCCGACCACCATCCCCGGCCCACACGCATTCGCCGACCACCATCCCCGGCCCACACCCGCCCCACCGGCCCACACGAACCCGGGCACGATCGTCTCGTTGGGTGGCGGGGAGAGGATGGCCCGGGGCCTACGGGGCAGGCACGGGGACCTGCCCCTACCGGGCGTCGATTGCGTGTGGGCCGGGGATGGTGGTCGGCGATTGCGTGTGGGCCGGGGATGGGTGGGTCGGCGAATACGGGGGGGCCGTTGTAGGTGGGGATCGGCGCTTGCGACGACATCGTGTCGCGAGCGTGTCCGAATCGCCGTTGTCGGTGAGATCGGAGTGCGGGTAGGCTCGGAGCCATGAAGGATGGCGAGCGATGGCGCCGGCGGTCGATCCGGTTGCTGTGTTACGACTACGCGGCGGCGGGTGCGTACTTCGTTACGATCGTCACACAGGACAGGGCGCCAATCCTCGGGACGGTCGTCAACGGGCGGGCGAAGTGCACGGTGGCGGGCCGGATGGTATGGGAAGTCTGGAGTGCGCTGCCGTCGGTCTATCCGTGCGTACAGGTCGACACGTTCGTCGTCATGCCCGACCACGTGCATGGAATACTCGTTCTTGCGCCCAGGGTGATGTCGGATGATGAGGCGCTCGAGGTGATATCGTTGCCAACGATCGTCGGTTTGTTCAAGTCGATGACAACGAAACATTACATCGATGGCGTCAATACGCACGGATGGCCATCATTTCGCGTACGGCTGTGGCAGCGAAACTACTACGAACGCATCGTCCGCGATGACGACGCGCTCGATCGCATCCGCCGCTACATCCTCGCGAACCCGGCTCAATGGCGTCGTTGATCGCGCGACGGACCGTGGGTGATCGGCGCCGGAACCATCCACGGTTCGGACCGGAACCTTCTACGGTTTCGGGCAAGATCATGGACGATCCGGTGACGAACGACCTGTGGAACGCGCCGCTCGCCCGATCCGTCGATCCGGCCGACACGGGCGGATGCCGCCGGTGAGACGCACGAAAAGGCGGGGGCTGCCGAAGCAACCCCCGCCCTTCACGATCCGATCATCGACCAGCCCTGCGCCCTGCCGCACCCATGCGGTCAAGCGGCCGACGCAAGAGGGCTAGTACACCACCACTGAACATGCCTTGGGCGGCGACCAGATTGGGGAGTCCCAAGAATCTACAGTGGTGCTGTACTAGTACCGCATCCAGTACCCCTGCCACTGCCACTGCGACTGGTAGCACCGGCAGTTGTTGTTGTAGGCGTACCGGCTCTGCCACAGGTAGCCCGGCCGGTAGCCGACGGTCGATCCGTAGCACTGGTTCGTGTACGAGCGGAGCGTCGGCACCCACTGCTGGCACCCCTGCTGGTAGGGCAGGTAGTACCACATGCCCTGGCTCTGGTAGCAGCTGTTGTTCAGCTGGTTGCCGTTGTAGCCGTAGAAGTAGGCCAGGTTGGAGCTGATCCACGGCTGGCGGATGTAGGCCGCCATGCTGTTGCAGAGGTTGTAGTAGTTGTTGGAGTACTGGCGGTAGACGTTGTAGCTGTTGTAGAACATCGCGCCGGTGTTGTAGCCGTAGGCGCTCCAGTTGTCCGGCGAGGCGCCCGACAGCATCGATGCGCCCCCGAGCGCGGCGTCGCTCGCCGCGCCGTCGCCTTCGGTCACGGCGCCGCCCGGACCGGGCAGGCCGATGACCGGGTTGACCGCGCCGTCGGGCAGCGCTGCCATCGTCACCTCGAAGTCGGGCGACAGCGTGACCTCGCCGCGCTCGATGAGCGTGTTCGAGTCCGCCATGGCCGCACGGTAGTCGTCCAGGTACGCCTGGCTCACGCCGAGCGTCTCGGCCGTCGCGTCGTCACGGAGCTGCATCGTGCCGTCTTCGGCGACGTACAGGTACGGCTCCATCCGCTGGACGAGGTCGAGTACGTCGGCCATTTCGGCCGCGTCGACGATGTGGGCGGCGTCCATGCGCTCGGTCTGCGCCGGGACACCGGCGGGCGCCATCTGCGCCTGGGCGGTGCCGGCCGCGAATCCAGCCGTGCCAAGCACGGCGGCCGCGGCGACAAACAGCAAGTGGGTCCGGTTCATCAGGTCATACCTCCATCGGGAAACCAGGGTGCCTTGGCGGCGGACGGACGGATGGGCAGGAGCTCGACCGATGGTCGATGCCGCCCGTTGAGGCGGCAGACCCGACGCCGGATAGGATAGCAGGATTCGTGCGATCCCTGAAGGGCGAACGCGATACCGACGATCATGGGCGGACGCGCCTCCAGGCAACCCATGCCCGGCCGTCATGCCCTCAGCTAACGGCGGCGCGCCGACCCCGTTACGCGGTCCGGCCGCTGCCGAAACCGTTCGAACACCTCCGACGCCTCGGCCGGGTCATGGTCCACCTGGAGGAAGCCGTCGGCGTCCAGGCGCGCGCCCGCCGCGACGAGCGCGCCGCCGACGACGTTGGCTGCCCGCAACACCAGGCCGTCCGGACCGGCAGCCGCCGTCACCCCCGGCAGCGGAAGCCCGACGCCGCCGAGCCCACGCCAGCCGTTCACCGGATGGCACGCCACGAAGCCCGCCGCGCCGCGCGGTGCCCAGCCGACGCACAGCTCGACGCCCGTGGTCTCGACGAACGCGCGCGCCAGCATCGGCGGCACGGGCCCGCCGACCAGCCAGCCACGGACGGACCGCAGCTCGGCTTGCGGGAGCTCGGGCGCCGCCACCAGCCGTGCCACGGCGGCGACGTCGGACACGACCCAGGCGGGCCGAAAGTAGCGGAGCGCATCCACGGCATCCGCCGGCTGCCACGATCCGGGCAGTGCCACGCGCGCCCGCAGCGCCGGTGCCGCGCCGAGCGCGGCGACGACGCCGAGCGGTGACGCCAGCGGCGCGAGGACGAGCCACGTGTCGTCACCCGGGCTGGTGTCCGTGAGCCAGGCCGTCATCATCTGCGCCCCGGCCGCGAGCTCGGGCGCGCCGTAGCGCACACCGTCGACCTCGATCGCCCCCGCCCGCACGGCCTCGTCGGCGGTAGGCGACGCCGGACCGTCGCCGGCGACCCAGCGCTGCCATGGGACGGCGTTCGGGAAGGCGGCAACGGGACGGTGCATCCGATTGCCGTCCCCAAGGCGGGCCAGCAACCGCAGCCCGAAGCGCAGCTCGCGCAGCGGGTCGACGGTGACGATCCGGGGAAGCGGCCCCCCCGACCGTTGCATCGCCTGTGCGAACGGCAGCGCCTCCCGGTCGAGGATGATCGCCAGCGGTGCGCCGAGCCGAACGCTCAGCTCCGCAGCGGCGGACACGTCGGCGCCGTCGACCGGCGCCACGACGCGGCCCGCCCTGAGCCCGCCGACGACGACGGCGAGCAGCGTCGGCCCGGGCGGAAGCGCCACGAGGATCGGCCGCCCGTCCGCCGCGGGCTCACGGCCCAGCGCCGCGGCCACGGCGTCGGCCAACGCGTTCAGCGCAGCGTAGTGCAGTGCCCGCCGCCCATCCGTGACGGCCGGGAACGTCGGCGCGACGGCGGCAGCGTCGGCGAGGATGCCTGCGAAGTCCCCCGCGGCGGCGTCAAGGGCGTACGGCACGCCGGGCTCGTAGTGCGCGAGCCAGGGCGTCTGGGGCGGCCCTGTGCGTTCGCGATTGTCGGGATTGGACTTCGACATGGGAAACCGATCCTGCGAGCAGGGGGCGATTCGTTCCGGCAGGGGGACGATCACAGGCGTCGATCGTCGAGGCCGCCCGCGGCCGACTTTGGCCGGCGACGCACGGCACGCGAGCCGGCGCACGCTAACGCTACCACGACCGAAGGCGACTGTGTATAATGCCCGATCGGCCTGCCGGATGCGTCCGCGGCCGAGCGCATCCGCGCGCCATCTCACACGCCTCCCACCCTTCGTGACCGGCCGAGCGCCGGCCCTGGGCGGCGGACGACGAACGAAAGGGACCGAATTCGATGAGCCTGGCCACGATGAAAGAGCTGTTGGAAGCGGGTGTCCACTTCGGACACTACACGCGCCGTTGGAACCCGAAGATGCGCCCGTTCATCTTCACCGAGCGCAACGGGATCCACATTCTCGACCTCGCGCAGACCGTCGAGAAGCTGACGGAGGCGACCGATGCGGTGCGCGCCGTGGCGGCGAGGGGCGGCACCGTGCTGTTCGTCGGCACGAAGAAGCAGGCGGCGAGCAGCTTGCAGGAAGCGGCTGATCGCTGCGGTTCGCCGTACGTCATCGACCGCTGGCTCGGCGGGATGCTGACGAACTGGCAGACGATGCGCGCACGCGTCGGCACGCTCCTCGACCTCGAGAACCGGCGCGACCGCGGCGAGTTCGCGATGCTCTCCAAGCGCGAGCAGCTGACGATCGAGCGCAAGATCGAGAAGCTGAACAAGCGTCTCGGCGGCATCAAGCACATGCACGACCTGCCCGACATCATGTATGTGGTCGACACCCGGCGCGAGCATCTCGCCGTCGGCGAGGCGAACAAGCTCAAGGTGCCGATCGCCGCGATCGTCGACACGAACTGCGACCCGGACCCGATCACGTACGTGATCCCGTCCAACGACGACGCGATCCGCGCGCTCAAGTTGATCACGGACAAGATCGCCGACGCGATCATCGAGGGCCGGACGGAGCGCGAGAGCACCGCCGGAGACGGCGGGCCGAGCGACGACGTCGACACGACGAAGCGGGTGTACGACCCGTTCGACGACGAGGCGGTCGAGGACGACGACGAGGACTAGCCGTCCGGCCGTCCGCCGGTTGTCGTCGTTTGGACAGATGAACCCCCTGATTTCACGAGAGACGACCGTCCGGCATGCCGGGCGGCCGTGACACGGCACGCCAGACAAGGAGCACAGATACGATGGTCACCACAGACATGATCCGCCAGCTGCGTGAGCGCACCGGCGCGGGCATCCTGGATGCCAAGAAGGCCCTCGACGCGAACGACGGCGACATCGAGAAGGCGATCCAGCAGCTGCGGGAGCAGGGCTTGGCCAAGGCGGCCAAGAAGGCGATGCGCGAGGCGGCCGAGGGCCGGGTCTACAGCTACATCCACGGGGATCCGGGCCGCGTCGGCGTCCTCGTCGAGGTGAACTGCGAGACGGATTTCGTCGCCCGCACGCCGACGTTCCAGGCGCTGTGTCACAGCATCGCGCTGCAGATCGCGGCGGCGAATCCGAGCTTCGTCTCGCCGGACGAGATTCCGGCCGAGGTGCTGGAGAACGAGCGCTACACGCTCCTCAAGCAGCTCGAGGGCGAGAACAAGCCGGCCGAGATCAAGGACAAGATCGTCGCGGGCAAGATTGAGAAGTGGTTCACGGAGGCCGCGCTGCTGCGCCAGCCGTTCATCAAGGACGACAGCCAGACCGTGCAGGACATCGTCATGGCCGCCATCGCCGAGCTCGGTGAGAACATCGTCATCCGCCGATTCAGCCGCTTCGTGCTCGGCGAGCAGGCATAGCCCGGCGGTGGCGTAACGTTCGGACGTCAGCCATCGACGGCACGGAGGAAGCAGTGGCAGAAGGTGCGGCGGCGGAGGGTTCGGCCAATCACCGCTCGTTCGGACAAGGCGGCCTGCGCTATCACCGGGTGCTCCTGAAGCTCTCGGGCGAGGCGCTGGCCGGCCCGTCGGGCTTCGGTATCGACCCGGACGCCGTCGCGTTCGTGGCGGGCAAGGTGAACGAGCTCGCCGCGCTCGATGTCCAGGTGGCGGTCGTGCTGGGCGCCGGCAACATCTGGCGCGGTGCGCACGCCCATTCCATCGACCGCTCGACGGCCGACCAGATGGGCATGCTGGCCACGGTGATGAACTGCCTCGCGCTCCAGAACGCGCTCGAGCACCTCGGTCAGACCGTGCGCGTCCAGACGGCGATCGAGATGGCGGCGGTGGCGGAGGCCTACATCCGCCGCCGCGCGATCCATCAGATGGAAAAGGGCTACATCGTCGTCCTCGGCGCCGGCACCGGCAACCCGTACTTCACGACGGACACCGCCGCGGCGCTGCGGGCGATGGAGCTCGAGTGCGACGTCCTGATCAAGGCCACCAAGGTGGACGGGATCTACTCCGCCGACCCGGCGAAGGATCCGACGGCGGTGCGGTACGACCACCTCTCCTACCGCCAAGCGCTGGACGCGGACCTGCGGGTGATGGACCTGACGGCGTTCACGCTGTGTCAGGAGAACGACATGCCGATCATCGTCGTCGACCTCTGGTCGGCGGCCGGCATTACGGATGCGGTACGCGGCGCGGCTGTCGGCACGCGCGTCGACGCCGTCGACAATCCGTCGTTGGGCGCGGTGCCGGCGCTCGCGGTGCCGTAGCGACGGGCGGCTTCGGCCCGCATCGAACAGGAGGATCGGATGCACGGTGAGACGAGCGAAGAGATCCTGATGGACGCCGAGATGCGCATGGATGGCGCCGTGTCGTCGCTGGACCACGATCTGGCCGGCTTCCGCTCCGGGCGCGCCTCGACCGGGCTCGTCGACCGCATCCTCGTCGACTACTACGGCACCCCGACGCCGATCTCGCAGTGCGCCACCGTCGGGACGCCCGAAGCGAACATGATCACGATCCGGCCGTGGGACGCATCGACGCTGCCCAAGATCGAGAAGGCGATCCGGACATCGGATGCCGGGCTGAACCCGTCCAGCGACGGACAGATCGTCCGGATCAACGTCCCGCCGCTGAGCGAGGAGCGGCGCGCCGAGCTGACGAAGCTCGTCTTGCGCCGCACCGAGGAGGCGCGCGTCGCGATCCGCAACGTCCGCCGCGACGCGGTGCATGCGCTCGACAAGCTGGATCACATCTCCGAGGACACGTTGCACGACGCCAAAGACGACCTGCAGAAGCTGACCGACAAGCACGTGCACACCGTCGACCAGCTGGGCGAACGCAAGACGACCGAGCTGCGCGAAGTCTGATCCCGTGGCCGCCCGCCCCCCCGCCGCCGTGAGTCCCGCCGACGCCGCGCCGCCCGAGCGCGCCCGGCCGGCGCGTCCGCAGCACATCGCCGTCATCATGGACGGCAACGGCCGCTGGGCGCGCCGCCGCGGCCTGCCGCGCCTGGCGGGGCACCGCGCGGGCACGGAGGCGCTGCGACGGGTCATCGAGGCGTGCGTCGAGTTCGAGGTCCCGATCCTGACGATCTACGCCTTTTCGACCGAGAACTGGAAGCGCCCGCCGCACGAGGTGCGCGGTCTCATGTTCCTGCTCGAGGAGGTCATCGAGCGCCAGCTCGACGCGCTGGACCAGAACGGCGTCCAGATCCGCCACATCGGCTGGCTGGACCACGTGCCCGACAACCTGCGCCGCGCGATCGCCCGCGCGATCGAGCGCACGGCCAAGAACGAGCGCCTGGTCCTGAACGTCGCCTTCAACTACGGCAGCCGCCACGAGATCGTGCGCGCCGTGCGCCGCATCGTGGCCGACGCGGTGCCGCCCGAGGAGATCGACGAGGCGCTGATCGAGCGCTACCTCGAGACCGCCGGCCTGCCCGACCCCGACCTGATCATCCGCACCTCCGGCGAGATGCGCCTTTCCAACTTCCTGCTGTGGCAGGCCGCGTATGCCGAGATCTACGCCACGCCGACGCTCTGGCCGGACTTCGGCCGCGACGAGCTGCGGCGGGCGCTGGACAGCTACGCGGAGCGCGAGCGGCGGTACGGGGGGCGGTTGGACGAGGCGGGCGGCGATGTGGGCGAGGGGACGGCGGTCGGTGTTGGGCAATCCGGATGATGCGCCGCACAGGCTGCCGCCGCGTCCCGATGCGACGATGAGCAACCTGACCGTTCGCATTCTTAGTGCGGCAGTGTTGATTCCTTTGGTGCTGGCATCTGTAGTCTGGGCATCACCGATCCAGTGGCGCATCGGAATGTCGCTCGTGGCCCTTGTCGCGGCGGGCGAGATCCTCACGCTAGCGCACCGCGCCGGGACGGACGTCGAGCGCGCCGTGGGCGCAGTTGGGACGTATGCCTTGGTGTGGGGAGCCACCCAGCGGACCTACGCGCCGTTCACCCACGAGTACTCCGAGTCGGTACTCGCGGTCCTCGGCATCCTGACAGTCCTCATTGGCGGCGCATTTTTCGATCAACTCCGCCGCGGACCTGACCGGCGATCCGTCGCCGCTTGGTCGTTGACGTTGGCCGTGCCGATCTACATCGGCACATTCGCGACGTTCCTCGTTGTCTTGCGAGGGTTGACGGACGGTGTGGCCTGGACCGCGACACTGCTGGCCTTGGTCTGGGCGAACGATACGGCCGCCTACTTCGGCGGCCGCACGTTTGGGCGACACCCGATGGCACCGGCGCTCAGCCCAAAGAAGACATGGGAGGGCCTGGCGGTCGGCACCGCGATCACCGTGGTCGTTGCCCTCGGCCTGGCATGGTATGCCGCGACGAATGCGCTGTCCCATTGGGTGCCGAGCGATCTCACGACGGCACCGATGTGGGTCGTTGCCGCTCTCGGCCTAGCCGTGTCCATCGCCGGCCCGCTGGGCGACCTCTCCCACTCGTTCATCAAGCGCCAGTTCGGCGCCAAGGACTCCTCGAACGTGATCCCCGGCCACGGCGGCGTGTGGGACCGGATCGACAGCCTGCTCTTCGCCGCCCCGGTCGTGTACCTCTTCGCCCGCCTGCTGGGCGCATAGCGTTGTGATGGCCATGAGCCCGCTGCTGGTCGAAATCCTCCGCCGCTTGAACCTCGTCCTGGCCAGCACGACGGTCCTGTTCGCGTTCAGCCTGCTGGCCTACCTGTTCGTGTACAACGTCCGCAACGCCGTCGCCCGCGCCTTCGTGCGCGTCCTGGCGCTCGTCACGATCGTCTACGTCGGCGACGTGTTCCTGGCGGCGGCGCGGCTGGACGCGGCGAACCCGGCGACGCGATTCTGGCTGCACTTCGAGTGGATCGGCGTCGCGCTCGTGGCGCCGGCGTTCTACCACATGGGCAGCGCGCTGCTGGCGACGACCGGTCGCGCGCCGGCGCGCAACGGATTCTACGTCCTCCTGGCTTGGGCGATGGGCCTCGTTGCGCTGGCCGATGCGCTGTTCACGCAGCAGATCGTCGGGGCGCCGTTCGGGCCGGCCGGCGCGGTGCGCCTCGCACCCGGACCGCTGTTCGGGGTGTTCGCGCTCGGCTTCGCGTTGTGGACGGCCGGCGGGACGTGGCACGTCTGGCGCGCCCGGGTGCGCGCGCTGACGCCCCGATCGCGGCGGCGGAACGCATCGCTCCTCGTCGCCGTCGTCGCGCCGCTGTCCGTGTTCCCGTACCTCGCCGTCGGCGGCGCGTCGATCGCCGCCAGCCCGGCCATCTGGCACGCCGTGAACATCGCGGCCAACGCCGCGCTGGCGACGATGCTCGTCCTCGTGACGTACGGCGTCGCGTTCAACGGCACGCTGATGCCCGAGCGCGCGGTGCGGCGCGACTTCGTGAAGTACCTCGTCCACGGCCCGGCGCTCGGCGCGTTCGCGCTCCTCATGCTGCAGTCCGTGCCGCGGCGCCTCGAGCTGAGCCTCGGGCTGCCGCGCGACGCCGTTCTCAGCCTCGCGGTCGTGCTCGGGATCGTCGGCTATCAGTTCATGGTGCGCGCGGCCAAGCCGTACGTCGACCGGATCATCTTCGGTGGCGAGGGTCCCGATGTGATGTGGCTGCGCCGCCTCGACGAGCGGCTGCTGACCGCGCACGACCTCGAACAGCTCTTCGAGAACATCATCGCCATCCTCTGCGACCGGCTGCGCGTCACGACGGGCTGCATCATCGGCCTCGGCGAGGGGCGGCCGGCCGTGGACGCCTGGACGGGCGAGCGGGCGCGGACGCTGGCGCTGCTGGCGGGGATCGACCTGACCGAGTTGGCGCGGCAGGCGGATGCCGACGGGTACGCCGGCACGCACCAGGACTTCCGGATCTACGCCCTGCGCGCCAGGGGTGGCGGCGCATTCCTCGGCCTGCTGGCCGTCGAAGACCCGGCCCGCACGCTCCTGCCCGACGAGGCGGCCACGGTCGCGTCGTTGGTGGCGGCGGCGCAGGAGGCGCTCGAGGAGCGCGTCATCCAGCAGCGGGTGCTGGCAAGCCTGCGCGCGCTCGAACCCGAGCTCGAGGGCGTGCAGCGCCTGCGCGGTGCGCTCGAACCGGTCGCCGGCGGAACGGCCCTGCTGCCTGACGCCGCGGCCCCGGACGATGCAACCACGCCCGCGAGCGACGCGGCGTTCACCGGCTGGGTGCGGGACGCGCTGGCCCACTACTGGGGCGGGCCGAAGCTGTCCGAGAGCCCGCTCCTCGGCCTCGGCGTCGTGCGGCGGGCGCTGGCCGAGCACGACGGCAACCCGGGCCGCGCGATCCGGTCGGTGCTCGAGCAGGCCCTCGAGCAGCTGAAGCCGGACGACGGCGAGCGGAGCCCGACGGCCAGCCAGTGGCTGCTCTACAACATCCTCGAGCTCAAGTTCGTCCGCGGCCACACCGTGCGCGAGATCGCCGAGCGCCTGGCATTGTCCGAGAGCGACCTCTACCGCAAGCAGCGCGTGGCGATCGAGGCGTTGGCGCAACAGCTGGCCGTGATGGAAGCGGGCGCGAGCACAGGATTGCGCACGTCAGGCCGGACGTCTACCATCCCGGCAGAGTGAAGTTGGGCTCGTGACAAGAGGAGCGGACGGACGATGAAGTGGCGTGAACTGCGGCGAAGCGAGAACGTGGAGGACCGTCGGCGGATATCCGGGCCGGCCGTGGCAGGCGGCGTGGGCGGCATCGGACTGCTCATCGTCCTCGCCTTCAGCCTCCTGACCGGCGCCGACCCGCAGGATCTCATCGAGGTCATCGAGCAGTCGGGCGGCGCGCAGGTGCCGGCGTCCGAGGCGAACCTGAGCGCGGAGGACAAGGAGCGGGCGGACTTCGTGGCGGCCGTGCTCGGCAGCACCGAGGACGTTTGGGGGCAGGAGTTCGCCGAGAACAACGCGGAGTACCAGGCGCCGTCGCTCGTCCTGTTCACCGAAGCGGTGGCGTCGGCCTGCGGCAACGCCAGCGCGGCGGTCGGGCCGTTCTACTGCCCGGCCGACCAGAAGGTCTACATCGATCTGAGCTTCTACCAGATGCTCCAGGAGCGCTTCGGCGCGCCGGGCGACTTCGCCCAGGCGTACGTGATCGCCCATGAGATCGGCCACCACGTCCAGAACCTCGTCGGCACGTCCGGCCAGGTGGAGGCGGCGCGTCGCAGATCGTCGCCGGCCGAGGGAAACGAGCTCTCCGTGCGCCTCGAGCTGCAGGCCGACTGCTACGCCGGCATCTGGGCCCGCAACGGCGAGGAGATGGCCGGCATACTGGAGGAAGGCGACGTCGAGGAGGCCATCAACGCCGCACAGGCGATCGGTGACGACCGGCTCCAGAAGCAATCACAGGGCTACGTCGTCCCCGACGCGTTCACGCACGGCACGTCGGAGCAGCGCGCGGCGTGGTTTGCGCGCGGTCTGAACGAAGGATCCCTCGAGCGTTGCGACACGTTCGGGGGGTCGATCGACATCGCGCGATGACGACCGATCGCCTCGTCTACCTCGATCACTCCGCCACGACGCCCGTCGCATCCGAGGTCGTCGAGGCGATGCTGCCGTACCTCACAACGTGCTTCGGCAACGCCTCGGGCGCGCATAGCTTGGCCCGCAAGTCGCGCGGCGGACTCGAGCGGGCGCGGACGACGGTGGCGGATCTTATCGGCGCCCGGAGCCACGAGATCGTATTCACCTCCGGCGGTTCGGAGAGCGACAACCTGGCGATCCGCGGCGTCGCCCACGCCTGGCGGGCAGCCGGGAACGCGGGCGGCCACGTGATCACCAGCGCCGTGGAGCACGAGGCCGTCCTGGCGACGGCGCACTGTCTCGAGCACGAGGGATTCGACGTCACGGTCGTGGGCGTCGACGAGATGGGGCGCGTGCGTGTCGACGAAGTGCTCGGCGCCGTGCGGTCCGACACCTGTCTCGTCAGCCTGATGCTGGCAAACAACGAAGTCGGCACGCTCCAGCCGGTGGCCGAGGTCGGCGCGGCGCTCCGGCCGCGGGACATCCGCGTCCACACGGACGCCGTCCAGGCCGGGGCGTGGCTCGATATCGATGTGGATGCGCTGAACGTCGACATCCTCAGCCTGTCGGCCCACAAGTTCTACGGCCCGAAGGGCGTCGGCATCCTCTACGTCCGCGACGGGACGATGCTCGAGCCGACGCAGACCGGCGGCGGCCAGGAGCGACACCGCCGGGCCGGAACGGAGAACGTGGCCGGCGCGGTCGGGCTGGCGGTCGCACTCGACTGTGCGGCCGCCGACCGGGCGGCGACGGTGCCGCGGCTGACGGGCCTGCGCGACCGCTTGATCGACGCCCTGACGGCCGATCCGTCCATCCGGCTCACCGGTCACCGCACGGAGCGCATGCCGAACCACGCCTCGTTCTGCATTGCCGACGTCCGCGCGGACGTGCTCCTGCTCGGCCTCGACATGCACGGCATCTGTGCCTCCAGCGGCTCCGCGTGCTCCAGCGGCAAGGTCGAGCCGTCGCACGTCCTGTCGGCGATGGGCGTGCCGGCCGAGCTGGCGAGCGGGGCGCTGCGGTTCAGCCTCGGGCGAAGCACGACGGACGAGGACATCGACGCCGTGCTCGACGTGCTGCCCGATCTGGTGGCGCGACTGCGGGGGGTTGGGGCGGTGCGACCCTGAGGCGCCCCGTCGTCGTTCGTGCCTTTGACCCCCTCCGCCCGCCCCCCGTATAATCGCCCGCGCCCGTACCTTGCGACGCAAGGCTCCCGCCGAGGAACCGCGATGGCAGACGATCCGACCCCCGTTCTTGCGCCGAGCCCCGCGTCGGCCCCGACCCGCTTCGTCACCCCCACGATCGATCCCGACGTCCTCGAGTCGTGGACGTCGTACGTGCAGCGGTTCGAGAACGACGAAGCGTTCATCCAAGGCCAGATCGAACAGAGCGTCATGGTGACGACGTTCGATCGCCTGATCAAGATGGTGGACGGCGTCTACAACTGGGGGCGCAGGTCCTCGATCTGGCCCCTTCAGTTCGGGCTCGCGTGCTGCGCGATCGAGATGATCTCGACCGCCGCCAGCCGCTTCGACATCGACCGCTTCGGCGCCGGGCTATTCCGTCCGAGCCCGCGGCAGGCGGACCTGATGATCGTCAGCGGCACCGTCACCAAGAAGATGGTCCCGCAGATCGTCCGCCTCTGGAATCAGATGCCCGAGCCGCGCTACTGCCTTTCGATGGGCGCCTGCGCCACCGGCGGCGGGCCGTTCAAGGAAGGCTACAACGTCGTCAGCGGGATCGACCAGTTCATCCCGGTCGACATCTACGTGCCGGGCTGCCCGCCGACGCCGCAGGCGCTGCTGCACGGCCTGATCGCCCTGCAGCGGAAGATCGACGGCCAGAGCATCAAGAACGTCAGCTGGTACGGGCGCGATCCGCTGCCCGAGGTGCCGGTGCCGGTCCTCGGTCCGGATCTCGTCGACCTGCGGCAGCTGCCCGACATCCAGGCACGCGCGGCCGAGCTCGGCGCGCTTTCGCCCGAGGAGCTGGCGGCGATGCAGGCGGGAGCCGGCGGCGCGGCGGCCGGAACCGAGGGCGGGATCAGTGCGGTCATGGCCGAGCGGCTGGCGATCTGGCGCGAGCGCGTGGCCTCGAAGGGCTGAGGAACACACCTTGGAACACACCCTGGAACACGCGATGACGAAGCAAACGGACGTCGTGGCGGCACCGGCGCCGGCCGACGTGGTCGCAGCAGTGCACAAGCAGCTGGGCGAGCGCGTAACCGTCGACGACGGCGGCGCACTGGTCGTCGGCCCATCGAACTTGATCGACGTCGTCCGTGCGCTGCGGGACGACCACGGCCTTGACTACCTGGCGAACCTCACCGCCGTGGACTGGCTCGACCGGTTCGAGGTGGTCTACCACCTCTGCAGCTCGGCGGGCGGCGCGCCGATCGTGCTGAAGACAACGACGGACCGCGCGAACCCGCGCGTCCCGAGCTTGTTCGGGATCTACCCCGGCGCGGACTTCCAGGAGCGCGAGGTTTACGACATGTTCGGGATCCGCTTCGCGGGCCACCCGAACTTGAAGCGGATCCTGATGTGGGAGGGGTTTGCCGGGTGGCCGCTGCGCAAGGACTGGCGCGAAGCCTACTTCGAGCAGGAGCACAAGCCGCTCACCAGCCGCTGGCCGGACGGGCAGTTCTTCTTCGGCGAGGACAAGCTGACGGATTGGGGCTCGAACACGAAGCTCCCGCCTGCCTACACCGGCGCCGAGATCGGTCGGCCGAAGCCGCAGGAAGGGCAGTACGTCGTCGACATCGACGCACTGCGCCGCGGCACGTCGTTCGGCAGCGACCGCCTCGTCGTGAACATGGGGCCGCAGCACCCGAGCACGCACGGCGTCTTCCAGATGCGCCTCGTCCTGGACGGCGAGACCGTCGTGGACCTCGAGCCCGTGATGGGCTACATGCACCGCAACCACGAGAAGATCGGCGAGCGGAACCTCTGGCTGGGCAACATGCCCTTCACGGACCGCCTGGACTATATCGCCCAGCTGGGCAGCGAGTGGGGCTACGCGCTGTGCGTCGAGCGGATGATGGGCCTCGAGGTACCGGAGCGCGCCGAGTACATCCGCGTGATCATGGCCGAGCTGAACCGGATCCAGAGCCACTTCTGGTCGATCGGCTTCCTGCTGAACGACCTCGGCGCGTTCTTCACCCCCAGCCTGTACGCGATCGAGGAGCGCGAGATCGTCCTCGACCTGTTCGAGATGGCAACCGGCTCGCGGCTCATGTGCAACTACATGCGCTTCGGCGGCGTGGCCTACGACCTGCCGGACGCCTTCATGCCGCTGGTGAACGTCCTCGTGAACGAGCGCATGGAGCGGGCGATCGACGAGATCGACGCCTACCTGACGAACAACGAGATCGTCATGGAGCGGATGAAGGGCGTCGGCGTCCTGACGCCCGAGCTGGCGATCGCGTACTCGACCTCGGGGCCGGTGCTCCGCGGCTCGGGCGTGGCGTACGACGTGCGCCGGGCCGACCCGTACGGGATCTACGACCGCTTCGACTGGAACGTCGTCACCGCCAACGAAGGTGACGTCTATGCGCGCTACGCCGTCCGGATCGGCGAGATGCGCGAGAGCCTGAAGATCCTGCGGCAGGCGCTGCCGCAGATGCCGGCCGGCGAGATCCTGGGCGGCAAGAAGGCCTGGCAGGTGCGCGTGCCGGCCGGCGAGCACTATGCAAGGGTGGAGAATCCCCGTGGCGAGCTTGGGTACTACTGCGTCTCCGACGGCAAAGCCAACCCGTACCGCTACCACGTCCGCTCGCCCTGTTTCGTGAACCTGACGTCGTTGGCCGAGATGTGCAAGGGCTACAAAGTGGCCGACGTGGTGGCGATCCTGGGGTCGATCGATATTGTGTTGGGTGAAGTCGACAGGTAGTTGAGGAGCGGTCGATGGGTTACGGCATGGGCGTGCTGAAGGGGATGGGCATCACCTTCCGGCACATGATCGAAACGTATACGATCGGCTTCAAGCTGCAGCCGTCCGCGGCGGGCGATCTGCCCGCTCCGACCGGCGTGGCGGGCGGCATGCCGACGGTCACCGGCGGCATGCAGACGATCCAGTATCCCGAAGAGAAGCTGCCCGTACCGGAGCGCTTCCGCTACCTCCCGTTCCTGCTCTACGACGAAGAGCAGGGCCACGAGCGCGCCCACTTCGACGGCGTGCGCTGCACGGCGTGCGGTATCTGCGCCAAGGTCTGCCCGCCGCAGTGCATCTGGATCGTCCAGGGCAAGGGCGACGACGGCAAGCCGCGGCCGGTGTGCACGGAGTTCTACATCGACAGCAGCATCTGCATGAGCTGCGGCTTCTGCGCCGAGTACTGCCCGTTCGACGCGATCAAGATGGACCACGAGTTCGAGCTCTCGAGCTACGAGCGCCACGAGAGCTGGGTCTACGACCTCCAGGAGCTCCTCCACCCGGTCGCCTACCATGCCGCGATCCATCCGACGGACTACGCCCGCGAGGTCGAGGAGACGCGCGCCAAGGACGAGGCGAAGCGCACGCGCGACGCAGCCAAGGCAGCGGCGGCCGTTGCGGCCGGCGGCGACCCCGTGGCGGACGCGGCGGCGGCCGAAGAGGCGAAGCGGCTGAAGATGGAGGCGCGCGAACGGATGCTGGCGGCCAAGAAGGCCAAGGAGCAGGGCGGGGGGTGATGGGGTCGCTGGTTCTGTCAGCCCTCGGTGACGGCTTCGGCCGTTGTTCACGCAGGAAAGCCTCGTGCTAGCCGACTACGCCCCCCTCGTCGTCCTCCTCGCCTTCGCCGTCGGCCTCGGCGTGATCGTCATGGGCCTGGCGCACTTCATCGGTCCGCGCAGCCCGTCGCCCGTCAAGGACCAGACGTACGAGAGCGGGATGACGGCGATCGGCGGGGCACAGCGGCGGGTGCCGGTGCGCTACTACCTGATCGCGACGCTGTTCATCCTGTTCGACATCGAGGTGATCTACCTCTACCCGTGGGCGGCCGATTTCCGCAATCTCGTGGCCAAGCAAGGGTTCGGAGCGCTCGGCGGGATGGCGGTGTTCCTCGGCATTCTGCTGGTGGGCTATGTTTACGTCTGGCGCGAGGGCGCGCTGGAGTGGGACTGATCCGCTCGTTGTCCACGAGCGCTCCGACCGAGGTGATCGATGTCCGTCACGATCCTCAGCCCCGATGACATCCTGACCCCCGACCAGCTCGCCGACGGCAAGACCGGCGAGATGGGCTTCGTCACGACGACGCTGGCCAAGGGCGTGAACTGGGCCCGCGCGAACTCGGTCTGGCCGGCATTGTTCGGACTGGCCTGCTGCGCGATCGAGATGATGCACAGCCAGATGGCCCGCAACGACATGAGCCGCTTCGGCATGGAGCTCATGCGCGCCTCGCCCCGCCAATCCGACCTGATCATCGTCGCCGGTCGCCTGTCACGGAAGATGGCGCCCGTTATCCGCCGTATCTACGACCAGATGCCGGAGCCCAAGTGGGTGATCAGCATGGGCGACTGCGCCAGCTGCGGCGGCATCTTCAACAACTACGCGCTCGTGCAGGGTGTGGACGAGGTGATCCCGGTGGACGTCTACGTGGCGGGTTGCCCGCCGCGGCCGGAGGCGCTGATGTACGGGATCATGAAACTGCACGAGAAGATCCAGGCGGAGGGGATGGACAGTTGGCGGGATCGAAAGGGTGGGCTCGGCATCCAGGTGGGATCGTGATGCAGGCACCGGCTGGTCGTCGATGAAATCGGAACAGGCCGACCTCGACGCGCTCATCGGCCGCTTCGCCGACAAGATCCTCGCCGCCGCCTCCCCCCTCGGCGAGCCCACCGCCCTCGTCGCCCGCGAGGCCTACCGCGACGTCGTGCGCTTCCTGCGCGACGAACGGGGCTACAACCTGCTGCGCGACGTGACGGCCGTCGACTACCACACCGTCGAGCCACGCTACCACGTCGTCGCGCACCTCGCCGCCCTGCCGGCGAGCATGCTGGCGGGCAACGCGACGCCGTCGCCGGACGATCCGCTCCGCGCGCTGCGGATCAAGGTGCCGGTGCCCGCCGACGACACCGTCGTCGACTCGCTCGTACCGCTGTTTCCGACGGCCAACTTCCACGAGCGCGAGACCTGGGACTTGATGGGCATCGAGTTCGCCGGCCACCCCGACCTCCGCCGCATCCTCATGCCCGAGGACTACGAGGGCTTCCCGCTGCGCAAGGATCACCCGCTGGTGTACGAGGAGATCGCGTTCTCGTTCAACCAGGAAGAGATCTACGCCAAGAAGCCGTTCGCCAGGAAGTAGCGCCGCCCATGACGCCCATCGATCTGCTCACGCCCCCGGCACCACCAACGACGACGCGGCCGGCACCGCCGTCCCGCCCTGTCGTCGACGAGCCGATGGTCCTGAACATCGGGCCGCACCACCCGAGCACGCACGGCGTGCTGCGCGTCGTCGTGCGGCTGGACGGCGAGCTCGTCGTGTCGGCCGATCCGGACGTCGGATTCCTGCACACCGGGATCGAGAAGACGTTCGAGGCCAAGACATACGTCAAGGGGATGACGCTGGCTCCGCGGATGGGCTACCTCTCGCCGATCCACAACAGCCTGGCGTATGTGCTGGCCGTCGAGAAGCTGCTCGGCGTCGACGTCCCCGAGCGGGCGACGGTGATCCGCGTGATCCTGGCCGAGCTGGACCGGATCGCCAGCCACCTCGTCTTCGTCGGCATCCACGGCCTCGACCTCGGCGCGTCGAGCGCCGTCATGTACACCTTCCGCGAGCGCGAGGCGATCCTGGACATCATGGAGCTCGTCGGCGGGGCGCGGATGTTCCCGATCTACATCCGCCCCGGCGGCCTGTCGTCCGATCTGCCGCCCGAGTTCGAGGCGGCCGTGACCGACATCCTCGACCGGCTGCCGGCGGCCATCGACGGGTACGAGCGGCTGCTGACGAACAACGTCTTCTGGAAGGACCGCACCGTCGGCGTGGCCGTCATCTCGGCCGAAGAGGCGCTCGCCCTCGGCACCGGCGCGCACATCCTGCGGGCCACCGGCGTGGCATACGACCTGCGCAAGTGCGCGCCGTACTGCGGCTACGAGGACTACGAATTCGACGTACCCGTACGCACGGAGGGCGATGCGTATGCGCGTTACCTGCTGCGGATCGCTGAGATGCGCGAGAGCGTGAAGATCGCCCGCCAGGCGCTATCGAGGCTGCCGAGCGGCCCCTACGTCACCGCCGACCGCAAGGTGGCGCCGCCGCCGAAGCACGAGCTGGCCACCAGCATGGAAGCCGTGATCCATCACTTCAAGCTCTGGACGGAAGGCTTCCGCCCCCCGGCCGGCGAGGCCTACGCCGCCGTCGAGGCGCCGCGCGGCGAGATGGGGATGTACGTCGTCAGCGACGGCACGGCCAAGCCGTGGCGGGTCCACATGCGATCCCCCAGCTTCGTGAACCTGCAGGCGCTGGAGACGATGGTCCTCGGGCGTCAGGTGGCGGATCTGGTGACGGCGGTGGCGAGCCTTGACCCGGTGATGGGCGAGGTCGACCGGTAGGGGCGATGCATGCATCGCCCATAACACATTGGGACCACGACCGCGCGGGCGATGCATGCATCGCCCACGGTGATGGGACCAGCGCGGGCGATGCATGCATCGCCCATGGTGATGGGACCAGCGCGGGCGATGCATGCATCGCCCACGGTGATGGGACCAGGCGGCGGCCTGCGCGATGCATGCATCGCCCCTACACCCGCCGCCCCGCCAACGCCGTGAACACATCCTCCAACGTCACCTCCGCCTCCCGCACGACGACGTCGCCGAATCCGACGCCGGCGAGCGCCGCCCGCAGCGACGCCGCGTCGTGCGTCCCGACGTTGGTCACGGCGTGCGCATGGTCGCCCAGCAGGCTGACGTTGGCCACGCCCTCGACCCGGCCGAGCGCTTCGAGCAGCGGCAGGAGCGGCTCGGCGCTCACGTCCCACGCCGGCCCGGCGACCCTTGTCGCCTTCAGGACGTGCGGCGCGTCGAGCGCCAGCAGCCGGCCGGCGTTCATGATCCCCAGGCGGTGGCAGTGCTCGGCCTCGTCCATATAGTGCGTGCTGACGAAGACCGTCGTGCCCTCCGCTGCCAGGTCGTAGATGATGTCCCAGAACGCGCGCCGCGCTTCGGGATCGACGCCTGACGTCGGCTCGTCCAGGAAGAGGAGCGGGGGGTTGTGGACCAGCGCGATGCCGAGCGCCAGCCGCTGCCGCCAGCCGCCGGAAAGCGCGCCGGCTCGCATGTCGAGTCGATCCGCCACCCCGACCCGCTCGGCCACGTCGTGCCGCTCCCGCCCATACAACCCGGCATAGAAGGCCAGGTTTTCCGCAACGGTCAGCTCTTCGTAGAGCGCGAAGCGCTGGCTCATGTAGCCCACGTTCGGCCGGATCCGCTCGGCGTCGCGCTGGACGTCGAACCCCAGCACCGACGCGGAACCGGCGGTCGGACGCAGCAGGCCGAGGAGGATCCGGATCGTGGTCGTCTTGCCGCAGCCGTTCGGGCCGAGGTACCCCACGACCTCGCCGCGGCCGACCGTGAACGAGACGCCGTCGACCGCCGTGAACGCACTGAAGCGCTTGACGAGCCCTTCGACGGCGATCACCGTCTCGGCCGTCACAGTTCGATCCCGTGTCGTCGATCCGACCTGCCTTCCGCCAGCAGCGCGATGAACGCGTCCTCGAGCGCCGGGGCGATGGTACGCAGCGCGGTGAAGGACGCACCCGCTGCGGCAAGGGCGCGCGGCAGGCGCTCCAGCGGGCCGGCGGCTGCGCGCACCCGGACGTGGTAGCGCTCGCCGAAGGCCGCGACGTCCTCGACGTCCGGGTCCGCCCGAACGACCGCCTGCACCGTCCGCCGCGGCGCCGCCACGAGCTCGAGGATGCGACCGTCCAGCGGCTCCGTCAGCTCGCGCGGCGCGCCCTCGCGCAGGACCGTGCCCTCGTGCAGGAAGCCGAGCCGGGTGCAGCGGACCGCCTCGTCCATGTACGGCGTGCTGACGAGGACCGCCACGCCGTCAGCCAGCAGGCGGATGATCAGCTGCCAGAAGTCCTGCCGCGTCAGCGGGTCGAGTCCGCCCGTCGGCTCGTCGAGCAGCACGACGTGCGGCTGGTGGAGCAGCGCGCACGCCAGACCGAGCTTCTGCTTCATGCCTCCCGAAAGCACGCCTGCCAGGCGGTCTTCGACGCCCGCGAGGCCGACGAATTGGAGGAGGTACGCGCTCCGGCGCGCCAGCTCGTCGCCCGACACACCGCGCGATGCGCCGAAGAAGCGCACGTTCTCGGCCACGGTCAGATCGCCGTACATGCTGAAACGCTGGGCCAGGTAGCCCAGCCGGCTCCGCGCGCGCTCCGTGTCCGTAACCACGTCGTGGCCGTCGATGCGGGCATGGCCGGCGTCCATGCGGAGCGCGCCGACCAGGAGGCGCATGAGCGTGGTCTTGCCGGCGCCGTCCGCACCGACGAGCCCGTACGCCTCGCCGGGACGGACGGTCAGGCTCACGCCGCGGACGGCCGCGGTGTCGCCGAACGACTTGTACAGGCCGTCGGCTTCGATGAGCGGTGCCGTGGCCGCGATCACGGTCAACGGCGGGTCACTCGGACGATTCGTCGAACGTGACGTCGGCCGGCATGCCCGGCTTGAGCCGGTCGCGCTTGTTGTCCACGCGCAGCCGGACGCCGTAGACCGTGCTGCGCCTTCCGGCTGCGGTCTGTACGTTGCGCGGCGTGAACTGCGCGGTCTCGTCGATGTGGACGACGCGCGCGTCGAACGTCTGGGTCGGGAAGGCGTCGACTCGCAGCTCGGCCTTCTCCCCGAGGTCGATCCGGCCGTAGCGGTCCTCGGCGACGTACACCGTGATCGTCAGGTCGTCCGTCCGGCCGATGACGAGGAGCGGTGCCCCGGGCAGCGCGACCTCGCCGGGCTGGATCGCGCGGGCGAGGACGACGCCGGTGATCGGTGCGCGGAGCGTGAGCTTGTCGAGCTGGACATCAAGGATCGCGAGCGCGGCCTCGGCGGCGGCAGCCTGGCGGGCGGTCGACCCTGTCGGCGACGCCGCCGGCGCCGGCGCGTTGATCGAGCCGGCGCCGGCGCGCGCCTGCGCCGCGGTAGCCGCGACGGCGTCCTTGGCGACATCGACCGCCAGCTGCGCCTGCGCGCGCTGCGCGTCGAGCAGCGCGGTGTCGAGGCGAACGACGACATCGCCCGCCGCGACCTCGTCGCCCTCCTCGACCTCGACCGCCACGACGCGGCCGCCGATCTCGGCCGCCACGTCGACCTCCATCGCCTCGATCGTGCCGGACGCTTCGAGCACCGCCTCCTCGCCCGCCCCATCGCGCCCGATCGCCCACCACACCGCGCCCGCGATCACCGCGACCACGAGCATCGCTGTTCCTGTCTTCGCGCTCGATTGCATATCTCTTTCGCCTCCCATCCAACGTGCCTTGTGTCTCATCCGCCCCCCGCAGGGGTGTCAGTCGAGCCGCTTGTGGAACCGGAGCGCCGCCGCGCCCATGATGACGACGGCGAAAACGGTCAGCGCAACGATCTCGGGCCAGAGCGCCGCCGCGCCGACGCCCTTCAGGACGATGCCGCGGACGATGATCAGGAAGTAGCGCAGCGGGATCGCGTAGCTCAGGAGTTGGAGGAAGGGCGGCATCGCGGCCAGCGGGAAGAAGAAGCCGGACAGGAAGATGCTCGGCAGGTTGAAAAAGATCGCCGTGATCGTCGCTTCCTGCTGGGTCGAGCTGATCGTGCTGATGAACAGCCCGATGCCGAGCGTCGTCACGAGGAAGAGGCCCGCCAGGACGAGCAGGAGCGGCAGGCTGCCGTTGATCGGCACGCCGAACAGCAGGACGCCGGCGACGAGGATCTCGACCATGTCGATGAACGCGATCACGACGTACGGCGTGAGCTTGCCGACGACGAGCTCCCACGGACGGATCGGGGTGACGATCAGCTGCTCGATCGTCCCGCGCTCGCGCTCGCGGACGATGGCCGTGGCGGTCAGGATGATCGTGAGGAACTGCAGGATCAGGCCGATGAGCGCCGGCACCATGTAGTAGGCGCTGACGAGATCGGGGTTGTACCAGACCTGGGTGCGGACGTCGATCGCCGGCCCGGCCATCGCGGCGGCCGCGGCGCCGCGCCGGGCAAGGCGCTCGACGGTCAGCTCCGTCGCCTCGGCCTGCCCGGTCAGCTGCGCGGCGGCCAGCGCCGTGCTGGCCACCGTCGGGTCGCTGCCGTCGATGACGAACACCACGCCGGCGGTCTCGCCGGCGACGATCCGCCGACCGTAGCCCGGCGGGATGATCAGGCCGGCGCGCGCCCTTCCGCGGTCGACGAGGTCGCGCAGCTCGGCCTCGGAGTCGGCGTCGAAGCGCACGCGGAAGTAGTCCGCGGCTTGGTACGACGCCACGAGCGCCCGCGACTGTGCCGTCCGGTCCCGATCGACGACGGCGAGGTCGATGTTCCGGACGTCGTTGGTGGCCGCATAGCCCAGCAGAAAGAGCTGGACGACGGGCATGGCGAACGTCAGGACGAGCGTCCGCGGGTCGCGGACGATCTGGATGAACTCTTTGCGGATGACGGCGCGCAAACGAGGGTTGAACATGCGGCTTGGCCCGGCGCTCGGGAACACGCGATTCGGTTCTGGCGCGGGGTGGGGTACCGGCGGGGGTATTGTACAGCAGATGGGATGGTATCATCGCGCCATCCGCCGCGCCGCGTTGCCGCAGCGCCGTGTCATGGAGCCGTCCGATGCCCGATCCCGCCGCCGTGCCGCCCGCCCTGCCGCCCGCCGACCGCCTCCAGCGCGCCTTCGCCGCCGAGATCGCGGCCGCCGTCGCCAAGTACCCCGCCGGCCGACAGGCCTCGGCCGTGCTCGACCTCCTGTACCTGGCGCAGGCCGCGTACGGCCGGATCACGACCGAAGCGATCGAGGAGGTCGCCGCGGTCCTCGAGATGGACCCCACCCAGGTGCGCGGCGTCGTGGGCTTCTATTCGTTGTTCAAGGAAGAGCCGCACGGCCGGTTCGTCATTCACTACTGCACGGACCTGCCGTGCGCGCTGCGCGGCGCGGATGCGTTCCTGCCGCGCGTCTGCCGGGCGTTCGGCGTCCCCGGTCCGGGCGAGACGAGCCCGGACGGCCTATTCTCCGTCGAGGAGGCGATGTGCCTGGCGGCGTGCGACCGGGCGCCGATGATGCAGGTGAACCTGTCGTACTTTCACGACCTGACGGACGAGCGGCTGGACGGGATCGTCGCGGCGCTGAAGGCCAAGGCGGCGGCGGGCGAGGCGGTTGGGCCGCCGTTCGGGTTCGGCAGCGTTCGTGGGGTTGCGGAGGGCGTGCCCTCGGTCGAAGCACCGTCGTGACGCCGATCCGATGACTCGCTGAGGCGCCTTCTGGCCCGCGAACTACGGCGGTCCGATCGGTGCATACGCCGACGACGTGTCTCCTTTGTGGCCCCTCTTGCCCATCAGAGCCACCCGTACGTGGCTACACTCCTCTTCATCAGCACACATGGCTGCGACCGATTCCCCGCCGCGTCCGTCGCGAAACCGTGGGCTCGCCCGCCGCGGCCGTTGACCACATCGACAGATGGAGGGCACGATGCATGCCGTGTCGACAGGCATTCTCTTCTGGATCGTGATCGGAATGAGCGCGGTTGCCGCGCTTGTGTCCGCGCTGCCTGGCCCTGCACTGGCGGACAAAGTCCGCATGTTGTTCCACGTGCGGTTTTCGCTTGTGCTGGCGACGATGCTCGTCGCATTGCCGGCGGCCGTAATGGCGGAGGTCGGCAACGTCGTACTTCGCAGTGTGTTCGTGACTGTCGATTGGGAGCTGGCGGTCGTCGGCATGATGGCGATCGTCGCCGCATCGGCGATTGTCGCGTCGCTGGACCTCACGGCAACCTATGCGCCAGAGAGGTTCGCCGTCGCACCATGGTCGCTGCGCCGAACGCTGGCAAGTTCGCCACGGAGCATAGCGCGGTTGATCGGACACCATGCACCGTGGATCGCGGTCGCGGTGCTGAGCGCGCCCATGATCGCGGCGGCGATCCTCGTAACGCGACAGGAGCAGCAGTACGAGAGCGGGGCGACCCTGGGACTGTTCGGGTTTGCGTTCCTGGGGATCGTCGGTGGCGTCGCCACAGGCGCCGTGGCGGCGTGGGCCCAGCGTCGGGTGCCGCCCACGACAAGGCGCGCATTGGCCACGTTCGCTTCACGCCTCGGCCCCGGCTTCGAGAATGAGAGGTCAGGGCTGTATGGCCGACACGTTGCCGCCGGCGTTTCGTTCCTCAGCGTCGCCGTCATCTATGCCGCTGGGGCGACGTTGCTGCGCCCATCGTGCCACGAGACAACATTCAAGTGGATCCGACTGCTGCCGTGCCTCAAGGTCTACGTGCCGGCGCTCGGTTACGCCCTGCTCGCCATCACGCTGTTCGCCTTTGCGTTGCCATTCTGCGCGTTCTACTTCGACCGCTACCGCATGCCGACAACGATCGTCCTCATCGTCGCCGGCGTGATCCAGGCCGTGATGTGGCCCGTGGATCACTTCTTCTGGGTGCCTCAGCGGGCACCGGCAGCTACGCTGACCTCAGAGCGGTCGCCAACGGTCGAAGAGTCGATCTGGCGGATGATGGAAGCGCAGGCGCGTGAACTGCCGCCGTTCGACGTCTGTCCGCCTGCGCCTCCCTGCAATGTGCCCCATCCTAAGTCACCGCGCCTCGTGGCGATTGCCGCCAATGGGGGCGGCATCACGGCCGCCGCTTGGACGGCAACCGTGCTGGACGGCCTCGAAACGCACGTGCGGGAGTGCGGGGGCACGGGACCGTCATTCCGCAACGCGCTTGGCGTCATCAGCAGCGTTTCCGGGGGGAGCATCGGCTCGATGTTCTACATGGCCTCACTGGCCGACGCGCGAGATCCAGCAGCGCTGCAACATGCCGCGGTGGAGGCCGCCGAAGAACCGGCGCTTCGTGAGGTGGCATGGGGGTTCGCTTATCCGGACCTGGTTCGCATCCTTGCGCCCATCGTGCTTCGCGCGCGACGCGGGCTCGAGTACACGGATCGTGGCTGGGCGCTCGAACAAGCTTGGCGGGACAGTTGGCTCGAACACTTCCCATCCACGCAACAGCGTGGATGGGTCGGCGAACGCGACAGTTCTGCCTTGACGCTGAACGATCTTCGCGCGGAGATGCTGACGTCGCATGTTCCCACCCCGATATTCGGGGCGATGAACGTGGAAGAGGGCAGGCTGCTCCTCCTCACGCCCGCGGTCATGCGGTTCAAATCAAGCGCGAACCGTTCAAGGGTGGAGGAGTCTGAACAGTCGTTCGATACGTGGTGGAACATCGGCCAAGGCAACGACTTGAAGTTGCTGACCGCCGCGCGGCTATCTGCCACATTCCCTTGGGTCAGTCCGCAATCGACCCCGCTGTTGGATCCCACCGTCAAAGACCGCCCGTGGGCGGAGCGCCATGTCAACGGTGGCCTGCACATCGCCGACGGGGGCTACTTCGACAATGCGGGCGTCGCGGCGCTGGCCGAGTGGCTGGAGGAGGGTCTGCCCGCGTTCCAGCGTTGCGGAGGACGGCAGGCGATGGTCGTGCGGATCCAGAACCTCCGTCCGCGCGCAGAACGGTCAGGGCACCAGAGCGGTTGGCTGTCGAACATGATCGAACCGGTCCGGGCGATGATATCGGCCCGCGGTGCTTCCCAGAGTGCTCGCAACCGCCAAGTGGTGTCCTTGCTGGATGCCAAGTGGGCGCGCGCCGATCCGCTGTCCGGCGCTGTCATGGACGTGGACGTCATCGACTTCGTGTTGAACGACGAGCACGGCCGGTTGCCGCTGGGCTGGCTCCTGTCGCACGATGACCGCGCCGTCATCGACCGGGCGTGGGATTTGGCGAGCATCAAAGCAGACCGGGCGAAGGTCGGGCACTATCTGCGCGGCCCCTCCTGCGAGGTCGGCGCCGGAGTTGATGCGGCTATCGACGCTCGCGCGATTCGCGACGACCGGGAGAAAGATCCGTAGCCGCTCTCGAGCGCAGAACTGCTGGTCCCTGCGGCGAACTTGATGCACCATCAGGTCGATGCTCCGAACCAAACGGTGATCCGAGGCACGCACTCATGCCCGAACAGCACATCGTCCTGCGCCACCGCGCCATCCCCCACCTGGACCGCCTCGACGTCTACGTCGCGAACGGCGGCTACGTCCAGCTGAAGCGCGCCGTCACGTCGATGACGCCGGCCGAGGTGATCGACCTCGTGAAGCAGAGCGGGCTGCGCGGCCGCGGCGGCGCGGGCTTTCCGACCGGCCTCAAGTGGTCGTTCGTGCCGGCCGGCATCGACAAGCCTCGTTATGTCGTGGTGAACAACGACGAGAGCGAGCCGGGGACGTTCAAGGACCACGAGATCACGCTGTCCAACCCGCATCAGTTCATCGAGGGCGCCGCCATCGCCGCCTACGCGATCGGGGCGCGGGACGTCTACATCTACAGCCGCGGCGAGTTCTGGGACGAGATGGTCCACCTGAAGGCGTGCATCGCCGAGGCGCGCGCGGCGGGCCATCTGGGACAGAATCTGTTCGGCACGGACTATGGCGTCGAGGTCCACGTCACGCCCGGCGCGGGCGCCTACATCTGCGGCGAGGAGACGGCGCTCCTGAACTCGCTCGAGGGCGAGCTCGGCCAGCCGCGCCTGAAGCCCCCGTTCCCGGCCGTCGCCGGCCTGTACGCCTGCCCGACCGTCGTGAACAACACCGAGACGCTGGCGAACGTGCCGCAGATCATGGAGCGCGGTCCGGAGTGGTACAAGGCGATCGGCACAGAGAAGAGCCCCGGCACGAAGATCATCAGCGTCTCGGGCCACGTGGCGCGCCCCGGCAACTACGAGGTCCCGCTCGGCACGCCGTTCGCCGAGGTGCTGGCGCTGGCGGGCGGCGTGTGGCAGGGGCGGGCGATGAAGGCGCTGCTCCCGGCAGGCGCGTCGGCGCCCGTCATCCCGGCCGAGACGGCGATGGGGATGAACTGCGACTGGGAAAGCGTCGCCGCCACGGGCTCGATCCTCGGCTCGGCCAGCTTCATCGTCCTGGACGAGACGACGGACATGGCGTGGGTGGCCTACAAGACCGTCCGCTTCTTCCAACACGAGTCGTGCGGCAAGTGCTCGCCCTGCCGCGAGGGGACGTTCTGGATGAAGAAGATCCTCACCCGCGTCGTCCACGGTGAGGCGACGGCCGCCGACATCCCGCTGCTGGGCGATGTCGTGCGCCAGATCGACTCGAAGTGCTTCTGCCCGCTGGGGGAGTTCGCGCTGTCCGCGCCGCGGAGCACGTTGGCGCAGTTCGAGGGGGACTACCTCGGGCATGTCGGGGCACCGCGGCCGTAGCGACGGCGGTGCTTGGTGAGAGGCGCCGCTGATCTGCGTTAGACAACGGGCCGATCTGCGTTAGACTGCGACGCGATCTGCGTCAGATCGCGAGTCGATCAGCATTAGACTGCGAGACGATCTGTCTTGGATCTCGGTCGATCTCGGTTGGATCACGGCGCAGGCTCACCCAGACCGGCAAAGGGCGCCGCGACGGCGTTCTGGAGGCGTGTGCTTCGCTGGACCGCCCGGGCGATGGCCGCGGCGGTCGGGATTCTGGTCGTCCTCTCGCTTGCCGGCGCGTACTACGAATCGGCGGCCGAGGCCGCTGACCTGAAGGCCTATCCCCCGCCCGGCCGGATGATCGACGTCGGCGGGCACCGTCTCCACATCCATTGCATGGGCACGGGCAGTCTGACCGTCGTGATCGACGCCGGGTGGGGCGGCTGGTCTGCGTCCTGGAGCAGTTGGGTCCAGCCGGATGCGGCCAAGACGACGCGGGAATGCACCTATGATCGCGCCGGCATGGGCTGGAGCGAGCCGGGTCCGTTGCCGCGAACGGCGGAGTCCGTCGCCCGCGAGCTGCACATCCTGCGGCAGCGCGCCGGTGTGGCCGGTCCGTACGTACTCGTCGGGCACTCGATGGGCGGCCTGACGATGCGAACGTTTGCCCATGCGTATCCGGCGGACGTCGCCGGGGTGGTGTTGGTCGACTCGATGAGCCCGAGCCAAGCCAAGCCGGCGGATCCGGCGGCGCCGCCTTCGCCCGCTTCATCGTCGAGCCGGGCGAGTTCATCATCGTGCCGCGCGGCGTCGAACACTGCCCGGCCGCGCTCTCCGAGGTGTGCGAGATCGTGCTGATCGAGCGGAACACGATGCTCAATACGGGCAACTTCGAAGGCGAGCGGACCGTGCGAGCGCCGGAACGGCTAACATGAACGGCGCTCTGTCGGCCGGCGCGCCGAATCCTCGCCAGACCAAGGAGTCGAACATGACCACGCTGCGAGACCGTCCCGACACCGCCCTGCTGGTGGTGGACGTCCAGAACGACGTCGTGGCCAACGCCCATCGCCGTGACGAGGTGATCATGAACATCCGCACCCTGGTCGAACGAGCCCGCGGCCTGCGTGTGCCGGTGATCTGGGTGCAGCACGCGGACGACAACCTGCCGGAGGGCAGCGACGGCTGGCAGTACGTGCCGGAGCTTCAGCGCCAGGGTTCCGAGCCGCTGGTTCGCAAGCAGTACGGCGACGCCTTCGAAGACACGGCGCTGGAGTCCGAGCTGCACCGGCTGCGCGTCGGGCGGCTCGTCGTCGCCGGCGCACAGACGGATGCCTGCATTCGGGCGACGCTTCACGGGGCGTTCGCACGCGGCTACGACACGCTCCTGGTTGCCGACGCGCATACCACGGAGGACCTGTCGGTGTACGGGATGCCCCCGCCCGACAAGGTCATCGCCCACACGAACATGTACTGGACGTGGCAGGACGGTCCCGGGCGAACGGCGTCCGTGGTCGATGCGGCCGACGTGGACTTTCGCGCGGGCGATCCGGCGTCGTCGTAACGCCTCCGCGGAGCACGGCGACATCTGATGCGGGCTCGCAGTCCCGCCGGCCGGGGCGGGGGCGTACGCCGCCGGGCACACGACCCAGAACGGGACAACCCGCCCCCAACGTGCCTCCCCCCCCGATCCGTATACAATAGCCCCCGCCTGCCCGCCCGCTCCCCGGGCCACGCCCCACGACCGCGCCGGCACCCGCGTCCCGGCCACGCATAAGCGGCCATGGCCACGAACGGTTCAGCCCCCAAGCTCGTCAACGTCATGATCGACGGCCGTCCGGCCGCCGTCGGCGCCGGCACCAACGTCGTCGACGCGGCGCACGCGGCCGGCGTCGAGATCCCGATCTTCTGCCACCATCCCAAGCTCGTGCCGGTGGGCATGTGCCGGATGTGCCTGGTCGAGGTCGGCACGCCGGGCGTCGATCCGGCCACGAAGGCGCCCATCCTCGACGACGAGGGTGCTCCGGTCATCAAGTACTTCCCCAAGCTCATGGCCGGCTGCACGACCGTCGTCAGCGAGGGCATGCACGTCCGGACCGGGACGCCCGCCGTGGCCGAGGCGCGCGAGGCCGTCCTCGAGTTCCTGCTGACGAGCCACCCGCTGGACTGCCCGGTGTGCGACAAGGGCGGTGAGTGCCCGCTCCAGAACCTGACGATGCGCTACGGCCCCGGCCGGAGCCGCTTCGTCTGGGGCGAGAAGTTCCACTACCCCAAGCCCGTGCCCGTCGGCCCGCTGATCGCCCTCGACCGCGAGCGCTGCGTGCTGTGCGCCCGCTGCATCCGCTTCGAGGACGAGATCGCCGACGACCAGGTCCTCGGCTTCGAGAACCGCGGCCGCGGAATGGAGATCGTCAGCTTCTCCGACCCGCCGCTGGACTCCGTCTTCAGCGGCAACACGACGGACGTCTGCCCCGTCGGCGCGCTGACGACGGCCGACTTCCGCTTCGAGTCCCGCGTCTGGGAGCTCGAGAGCCGCCCGGCCGTATGCCCGCACTGCGCCGTCGGCTGCAACATCGGCTACGACACCCGCCACGGCCGGGTCCTGCGCGTCATGCCCCGCGAGCACGACGCCGTCAATGAGATCTGGCTGTGCGACAAGGGCCGCTTCGGCCACGGCTTCACCACCGCCGAGGGCCGCCTGACGCACCCGCTCGTGCGCGACATCTCCGGCGCGCTCGTCGCGACGACGTGGGACGATGCGTTGACCCGCGTCGCCGAAGCTCTCAAGCGCACCGTCGCCGAAGGCGGCCCGGCGGCCGTCGGCGGCGTCGCCGGCGCCACGCTCACGAACGAGGACGCCTACGCCTTCGGCCGCTTCCTGCGCGCCGTCGTCGGCACGAACAACGTGGACCATCGCCCCAAGGTGATCGCCGACGACAGCGTCCACCGCTTCGGCGCCGGCGCCGACACGATCGTCCACGCGCTGGGCGCCGGCCACGCGATCGTCGTCGTCGGCCTGGACGCCGAGGCCGAGGCGCCGGTGTTGTTCCTCAGCTTGAACAAGGCCCGCCGCCAGGGCGCGGCGCTGATCACGCTGTCGACCGCGCCGCAGAAGCTCGACCGCCACGCGTCCCACCTGCGCGCCGTGCCGGGCAGCGAGGCGACGCTGCTGGCCGCTCTCGTCCGTGCCGCCCTCGAAGCGGAATACGAGCCCGTCGACGGGGCCTCGGTGCCGAGCGGCGCATTGCCGAACGCCGCAGTGCCGAACGCCGCAGTGCCGAGCGCGGCGGCCAGAGTACTCGCCGATCGCTTGGCTGATCACGGCCCTGCCGCCGTGCACGGCGTCCACCCCGTCGATCCCGACGCCGTGGCACAGGCCGGTAAAGCACTCGCCTCGGCCGGCGGCGTCTTGTGGATCTACGGCCGGTCGGCCGTCGATGCCGGCCTCGTGCCGCTCATGGCCGCGTACGCCGCCGCCACCGGCCAGCACGGCCGGGCAGGCACCGGCCTCGTCGCGGTCGGGCGGCACGCGAACGCCCAGGGCGTGGCAGACATGGGCCTCACGCCCGACCGCCTGCCCGGCCACGCGCGCGTCGACGACGCGGCGGCACGCGAGCGGCTGGCCGATGTATGGCCGTCGCTGCCGTCGTCGGAGCCCGGGCTGGACGCAGGCGCGATGCTGGCCGGCGGCGTCCAGGCGCTGTACGTGCTCGGCACGGATCCCGTCGGCGACGACCCGGCGCTCGACCTGCGCGCCAACGGCGTCCGAACGCTGATCGTCCAGGACCTCTACCTGACCCCGACGGCCGCGCAGGCCGACATCGTCCTGCCCGCCCAGTCGGCGGCCGAGCGCGACGGCACGTTCACGTCCCTCCTGCGCCGCGTCCAGCGCACGTACGCTGCCGTCGACCCGGTCGGGCATGCCCGCGCGGACTGGAAGGTGCTGCGCGATCTGGCCGCGCGCTACGGCGACGCCGAGTCGTTCGCTGCGCCGTCCGACGTGTTCGACGAGATCGCACGCGCCGTGCCCGCCTACGCCGGGCTCAGCTACGCCGCCCTGGGTCCGGCGATCCGTACGGCCCCCACGGACATCTTCCTGCCGTTCGCCCCGCTGACCGAGGCCCGCAGCGTGAGCTACATCGGAACCCGCTACGAGAACCGCCACGGCATCGGCGCGGCCTGGCTCACGCCGGCCGAGGCGACGTACGCCGCGGGCGACACCGCGGCCCACGAGGCCGTTGCCGCGGACGGCGGAGAAGACGCGTTCGCCGGCTACGCGGTCGCGGCCGACGACGCGTTGCACGCCGCGGCGGGCGACGACCTCGTCCTGATCCCGACCGCGATCCTGTTCGACGCCGGCCGCCTCGTCGCCTCGTCCACCGTCCTCCACCCGCTCGTCCCGCGCCCGTTCGTCGCGTTCAGCCCGTTCGACGCCCTGCAGCGCGGCCTTGTCGAGGGCGGGCGCGTGCGGGTGACGGGCGCGGGCGGGACGTTCGAGGCCGAGGTCGTCGTGCAGGACGGTGTGACGCCGGGCACGGCGCTGGCCCCGGAGAGCCTCGGCATCGCGGTCCGGGCGGCCGTCGGCGGCGAGCGGGCGGGACGGGTGCGCGTAGAAGTGGTCGCGGCCGGCCCGATCGAACGTGGTGCGTCGCCCACACCCGCTCCCCGGCCATCGTCGTCGCCCTCGACGACGGCGACCGTGACCCCCGGACAGATCTGATGGACGCCATCGAGCTCGGGATCGTCGCTCTCAAGTGCCTGGTGATCGTCGCCGTGCTGCTCACCGGCTTCGCCTACACGACGTTCCTCGAGCGCAAGGTCATCGCCCGGATGCAGCAGCGCCTGGGCCCGAACCGCGCCGGGCCGTTCGGGCTGCTCCAGCCGGCGGCGGACGGGGTGAAGCTGATCTTCAAGGAGAACATCACGCCGGTCGGCGTCGACCGCTTCGTCTACTTCCTGGCGCCCATCGTCAGCATGGTCGTGGCGATCATGGCCTTCGCCGTGATGCCCGTCGCCGATCCCATCACGGTCACGATCGGCGGGCAGGTGCGCGAGATCCGCTTCCAGCTGGCGGACTTCAACGTCGCGCTGCTCTACGTCCTCGGGATCACGAGCCTGGCGGTGTACGGCCTCGTGCTGGCCGGCTGGGCGTCGAACAACAAGTTCGCGCTGATCGGCGGCCTGCGGAGCGCAGCCCAGATGGTCAGCTACGAGCTGGCGATGGGCGTGGCGCTCGTCAGCGTCGTCCTCGTCGTCGGCTCGCTGTCGATGAACGACATCGTCGACTGGCAGGTGGCCAAGGGCCTGCCGCTGATCGTCCTCCAGCCCGTCGCGTTCGGCATCTATGCGATCACCGCCATCGCCGAGACGAACCGCGCGCCGTTCGATTTCCCGGAGGCCGAGCAGGAGCTCGTGGCCGGCTACCACACCGAGTACACCGGCATGCGCTTTGCGCTCTTCTTCATGGCCGAGTACATCAACATGATCACGGTCAGCGGTCTGGCCGCGACGCTCTTCCTCGGCGGCCACCACCTGCCGTTCGTCGAGCGCTTCACCGGCAACCTGCCGTGGTTCGTCGACATCGGCGTCTTCCTGGCCAAGGTGATCCTGGCCCTCTTCCTCTTCATCTGGATCCGCGCCACGATCCCCCGCCTGCGCTACGACCGCCTGATGGCGTTCGGCTGGAAGGTCCTGTTGCCCATCTCGCTGGCAAACCTGGCCCTCACCGCCGTCGTCATCGCGTTCCTGGCGCGATAGGAGGCGACGATGCTCGACGACCTGATGCACCTCGTCCGCGGCATGGGCGTCACGTTCGGGACGATGTTCAAGAAGCCCGTCACGATCGCCTACCCCGAGGTGAAGCGCCCGGTCTCGGACCGCTTCCGCGGCCGCCACGAGCTGAAGCGCTACGACAACGGCCTCGAGCGCTGCATCGGCTGCAGCCTGTGCTCGGCGGCCTGCCCGGCGGACGCGATCCTTGTCGTGCCGGCCGAGAACCGGGACGAGGAGCGCTACTCGCCGGGCGAGCGCTACGCCGCGGTCTACGAGATCAACATGCTGCGCTGTATCTTCTGCGGCTTCTGCGAGGAGGCCTGCCCGGTGGACGCGATCGTCCTCGAGCACGAATACGAGCTGGCGGCCTACGACCGGCGCGAGATGCTCTACACGAAATCGATGCTCCTCGTCCCGACGGCCGCCGGCGTCGGAGGCACGCCGCAGGACACGCGCGGCCGCGACGTCCCGTTCCGGATGGGCGGGATGGACTATTTCAAGACGCCGCTGGAAGTGAAGCGGGCGCTGCCGGCTGGGCCGTCGTCCGTGGGAGCGGGCGAATGAGCGGCCTCGATCCGGCCTTCCTCATCGTCGGCGCGCTGGCCATCGTCACCGCCGTCGGGATGATCCTGGCGAAGAACGTCGTCCACAGCGCCTTGTTCATGGTCGCGCACTTCGGCCTGACCGCCGTGCTCTACCTCCTGCTGAGCGCCCCCTTCCTCGCCGCCGCTCAGCTCATCGTCTACGCGGGTGCGATCATGGTCCTCGTCCTGTTCGTCGTCATGCTCCTCGGCCGCCAGGAAGCGCTCCTCGACGAGCCGATCGTCGGCCAGCGCTGGCTCGCCCTCGCTGCACTGGGCGTGCTCGGCGCCGCGCTCGTCCGCGTCGCCGCCCTCGGCGTTCCGGCCGCGCCGGAAGGCGGCACCGCCGTCGTTCCGCCCGCGTTCGGCAGCCCGGCGGCGATGGGCGACGCGCTCTACACGCAGTGGGTCCTGCCGTTCGAGGTCGTCAGCCTCGTGCTCCTGGTCGCGATGATCGGCGCGGTCGTCATCGCCCACTTCCAGCGGCGCCCGCGGAACGAGAAGGCAGGCAATCCCGCCATCGCTGCCGACGCCACCGAAATCCCGAGCCCCCGCGCATGATCCCGCTCGCCGCCGTCCTCCCCCCTGCCCAGCCCCTCATGCTGGCCGCCCTGCTGTTCACGATCGGCGCTGCGGGCGTGCTGCTCCGCCGCAACATCATCATCGTCCTGATGTCCGTCGAGCTCATGCTGAACGCCGTCAACATCACCCTCGTGGCCGTCTCGCGCGCCATGCTCCAGCTGGACGGCCAGGTCTTCGTCTTCTTCAGCCTGACCATCGCCGCCGCCGAGGTCGCCGTCGGCCTGGCGCTCGTCGTCGCCCTCCACCGCTCGCTCGGCAGCAGCGACGTCGACGACGTCAGCAGCCTGCGCGGGTAGCGCGCGAACGCCCAGCTCGTCCCACACGAGGCGAATCCATGTCGATCGAAACGCTCCTCCCATGGGTCCCGGCGCTGCCGCTGATCGGCTTCGTCACGCTCGTCTTCTTCGGGCGGCGGCTGGGCGGACGGTGGTCGGGGATCGTGGCGACGGTGGCGATGGGGGCGGCATTCGCGGTGGCGGCGTGGCTCGCTCTGGGGTCAGCACTCCTTCGGCCGGGTTGGTCACCTCCAAGGGTGATGGGCATCGACGAAAAGCACGTCGTACCGGCCGACTACCTCGACCATCCCCAAGAGGCCGTCTACCACTCCACTCTCTGGACCTGGATGACCGTCGCCCCCCAATACGACCTCACCGTCGTCACCCGCCCCGTCCGCGCCGGCGAGCCCGTTCCGGCGGACGCCGTGACGACGATCCGCCTGCCGCAGGCCCGCATCACGCACGATCTCGAGCTGTTCGCCACCTCGCACCGGATGTTCACGCCGGAGCAGGCGATCGGCCGGATCGCGCGCCTCGACCTCCTGCCGATCGGCCCGGACGCGCCGCTGAACGGCGACCGCCTGCTCGCCGAAACGACCCTCTTGCCGGACGCGGAGCGGGCGATCCCCGCCGCCGGCCTGCCCGAACGCCCCCTCGGCTACGTCGTCGACGTCGCCCTCCAGCTCGACGCGCTCAGCCTGCTCATGATCCTCATCGTCACCGGCGTCGGCTTCCTCATCCACCTCTACTCCATCGGCTACATGGCCCACGATGCGGATCGCCCGCGCTACTTCGCCTACCTGAACCTGTTCGCCTTCAGCATGCTCACGCTCGTCCTCGGAGCGAACTTCCTCGTCCTGTTCGTCGGCTGGGAGCTCGTGGGTGCGTGCAGCTACCTCCTCATCGGCTTCTGGCACAAGGATCCGGCGAATGCCTCGGCCGGCCGCAAGGCCTTCATCGTCAACCGGATCGGCGACGTCGCGTTCCTGATCGCCATGATGCTCATCTTCACGACGTTCGGCTCGCTCGCCTTCGCAGACGTCCTGCCGCAGGCCGCCGACCCGCTCGTCCTCTCCGGCGGCGTCGCGACGCTCATCGCCGCCCTCCTGCTCGTCGGCGCCACCGGCAAGAGCGCCCAGATCCCGCTCTACGTCTGGCTCCCGGACGCCATGGCCGGCCCGACGCCGGTCTCCGCGCTCATCCACGCCGCCACGATGGTCACAGCCGGCATCTACATGATGGCCCGCGCGCACGTGATCTTCGACCACGCGCCGTCCGTCCTCGTCGCCGTCGCCGTCGTCGGCGCCGTGACCGCGTTCGGTGCGGCGCTCATCGCCCTTGTCCAGTCCGACATCAAGCGTGTATTGGCATATTCGACCGTCAGCCAGCTGGGCTACATGTTCCTCGGCGTCGGCGCCGGCGCATACGCCTCGGGCGTGTTCCACCTGATGACGCACGCCTTCTTCAAGGCGCTCCTGTTCCTCGGAGCAGGCAGCTTGATGCACGCGATGGAGCACGGGTTCCATCATGGGAAGGGCAGCGGTCACGGCGCGGCGTCGTCCAGCGAAGACCACGACGACGACGCGTTCCCGCCTGGGCCGCCCCCCGCCCTGGACGGCATCCCCCCCGAACAAGACCTTCGCCACATGGGCGGCCTGCTCCGCAAAGCCCCCGTCACCGGCTGGACGTTCGTCGTCGGCGGCCTCGCGCTGGCCGGCGTCTTCCCGCTGGCCGGCTTCTGGAGCAAGGACGAGATCCTGCACCACGTCATCGGACGCGCCGGCGAAGGAGGAGCGATCTGGCTCGCGCTCTTCGCCCTCGGCCTCGTCACCGCCGGGCTGACCGCGTTCTACACCGGCCGCCTGCTCCTCCTCGCATTGTTCGGCGCCCCACGCTCGTCCGGCGCCGCCCACGCTGCCGACTCGCCGCGCACGATGACCGCGCCGCTCGTCGTCCTGGCCGCCCTCAGCATCGTCGGCGGCCTGCCTTGGCTCAGCGGACCGCTCGCCGAGGCGCTCGATCCCGTACTGCGCGTCGCCGGCCACGTCGCCACGAACGTCGCCGGTTCAGCCCACGCGGCCGAGTCGGGGCCGAGCGCCCTCACGCTCGCCCTCATCGCATCGGCCGTCGCCCTCGGCGGCCTCGCCCTGGCCTGGGCGATGTACCGCCCCGGCACACCGCTCGTCGATCCGGCGCGGCTGGCGACGGCGATGGGCGGCGCGTACCGCACGCTGCGCGGCAAGTTCTACGTCGACGAGCTCTACGCCTGGGGACTCGTCCGCCCGTTCACGCGCATCGCCGATTTCCTGTGGCACCGCGTGGACGACGGCGTCGTAGACGCGGCGGTGAACGCCGTCGGGCGCGGGGCGGTGGCGCTGGGGCAGGGGTCGCGGCGCTGGCAGACGGGCTACGTGCGGACGTACGGGCTCGGGATCGTCATCGGGGCGGCGGCGCTGGCCGCGTGGCTCCTCTGGCTCGTGTGAGGTCGACGCATGCTGTTCAACACGTCCAACGCGCTCGGCTTCCCCGTCCTCAGCCTGACGCTGTTCCTGCCGCTCGTCGGCGCCCTCGGCCTCCTGCTGCTGCCACGCCGGCACGATGCGCTGTACGTGGCATGGGGCACGTTCGTCGCCGGGACGACGACCGTGCTGGCCGGCATCCTCTGGCTGGGCTACGAGGTCGACTGGCCCTTCACGACGACGCTCGCGAACTTCCAGTTCGCGGATCCGGCGCGCGGACCACTGCCGTGGCTCCCGGGCGGCGTGACGTACCAGGTGGCCGTCGACGGGATCGCCGTCGTCCTCGTCTTCCTGACCGCCCTGCTCACTACGCTCGCGCTCGCCTTCAGCCTCGGCAGCGTCCGAACACGGGTGCGTGAGTACGTCGCGCTGCTGCTCGTCATGGAGACCGGCGTCATCGGCGTCTTCGTCGCGATGGACCTCTTCCTGTTCTACGTCTTCTGGGAAGCCGCCCTTATCCCGATGATGCTCCTCATCGGCATCTGGGGCGGCAAGGAGCGGCTGTACGCGGCCTACAAGTTCGTCGTCTACACGATCGCCGGCTCGGCGCTCATGCTCGTCGCCATCGTCGCCGCCAAGGAACTGTCCCACGCCGCATCGTTCCACTACTTCGATCTCATGCACGCCCTCGCGCCCCTGCCCGGCGTCGGCAGCGCGCCCGGCATCCCCGTGCCGACGTCCGGCGCCGGGGCGTCGATCATCGCGCTCTTCGGCCTCGACCTCCCACACGCCGCCCTGGCGATCCGGATCGCGATCTTCCTCGCCTTCGCTCTCGCGTTCGCCGTCAAGGTGCCGATGTTCCCATTCCACACCTGGCTGCCCGACGCCCACGTCCAGGCGCCGACGGCCGGTTCCGTCCTCCTCGCCGGCGTGCTGCTCAAGATGGGGACGTTCGGCTTCATCCGCTGGGCGATGCCGCTCTTCCCGGACGCCGCGATGACCGTCGCGCCGTGGCTCGTCGCGCTCGCCTTGGTGGGCATCTGGTACGGCGCCTGGGTTGCCTTCGCCCAGACGGACATGAAGAGCCTCGTGGCGTACTCGTCCGTGAGCCACATGGGCCTCGTGATGATCGGCATCCTGGCGATCCAGCCCGTCGGTATGGCCGGCGGCGCCCTCCAGATGATCAACCACGGCCTCTCGACGGGCGCCCTGTTCCTGCTCGTCGGCATGCTGTACGACCGCGCCCACACCCGTGACATCGCCGCTTTCGGCGGCCTGTGGTCGTCCATGCCGCGCTTCAGCGCCGTCTTCCTCGTCGTCACGTTCAGCTCGATCGGCCTGCCCGGCACGAACGGCTTCGTCGGCGAGTGGCTGAGCCTGCTCGGCGCCTTCCAGACCCGCCCGCTGTGGGGCATCCTGGCCGCGTTCGGCGTCGTGTTCGGCGCCGCCTATATGCTCCGCCTCGTTCAACGGGTCTTCTTCGGCCCTCCGAGCGAGCTGTCGCGCTCCATGCCCGACCTCACGGGGCGCGAGATGGTCGTCCTGGCGCCGCTCGTCATCCTCATCTTCTGGATCGGCCTCTATCCGCGGCCCTTCCTCGCCCCGATCGAGGCCAGCGGCACGTCCATCGTCGAGACGATGCGGCAAGGGGTGGCGGAGGCGGTAGCGCCGGCCGACGTCGGCGCACGGATCCACCCTCCGACACCCTAATCCCCCCGTCAACCCGGCACATCGCCAATACGACAGCGATGCCCGGTAGGGGCAGGTCCCCGTGCCTGCCCCGTAGGCCCCCAAACCACCATTCCCCTCGGCCAACACGATCGGCCAACACGATCGGCCAACACGATTTCAGGCCACCGTTGGGATGGCCGATGCGATGTGTGGGGGTTTGGCCTACGGGGCAGGCACGGGGACCTGCCCCTACCGGGCATCGCTGTCGTATTGGCGGTGTGCTGGGTTGACGGGGGGGGCAATCACGGCGTCGGCTTGCACTTACCCCCCAGCCCCGCCGCCGCAATCCCCGCCACCTCGTCGTCCCCCAACACCCGCTGGTACAACGTCACCTCGTCGAGATCGCCCGAGAACGGCAGGTAGGGGCTCAGGTTCGAGCTGCCGATCCGCACCGGCACGCTGTTCGACAGCGAGCCGGCGACGATCGCCGAGCCGGACGACACCGGGACGCCGTCGACGAACAGCCGCGCGCTGACGGCCGCTTGGTGCCGGTCGAGCACGACGGCGACGTGCCGCCAGACGCCGTCGAGGGCGAGCGTGACGCCGAACGGCGTCGGGACGGTCTGCCCGGCCGACGACAGATAGAGGATCGGCCGCCCGTCGACGAGCATCAAGCTGTAGCCCTGATCGCGCGTCAGCTTGTCGAACACGGCCTGCAGCGCGCCGCCCCGCTCCCGCCGCCGCAGCCAGAGCTCGATCGAGAAGTCGCCCTGCGGCGCCGGCGCGGCGGCGGACGGCACATCCAGCCCGGCAGCGTCCGGCACCTCGACGAGCGCCGTCAGCCCGTCCAACGTCAGCGCGCCGGCCACCGCCCCGGCCGGCCGCCACGCCGCCGCGCCGAGCAGCGTCCCATCGTGCCCGTTGCCCGTGACATCCCCGGCGGTCGACCCGCTCCCTTCGTCGAGCGGCCACCACGCAGCAGCGAACGCCGGTGGCGCCGTGCAGACCGGCGTGGCGGTCGGCGTCGCCGACGGCGCAGGCGTGAGCGTGGGCGTTGCCGTCATCGTTGGGACGGCCGTGCTCGTCGCAGTGACGGTGGCGGTCGCCGTCGCCGTCGCCGTTGCCGTCGCTGGGGCGGTCGCGGTGAGCGTGACGGTCGCCGTCGCAGGAGCGGTCGCACTGAGCGTGACGGTCGCGGTCGCGGTCGCGGTCAAAGTCGCAGTCGCGGTCGGCGCCGCCGTCGCGGTCAGCGTCGGCGTGAACGTGTCCGTGGGCGGCGCGGTCGCGGACGGCGTCGTGGTCGCGGCGGCCGGTGCGCACTTGCCGAGAAGGCGGATCGCCTCGAGCTCGGTGGAGCCGAGGGCACGGGTGAACACTTCGACGTCGTCGAAGATCACCGAGCTGCCGCCGCTGCCCGAGCCGGCCATCCGCCGCCCGAAGCGGAACGGACTGTCGTTGGCCAGCGATCCGGAAGGCACCGCAGGTGCGCGCCCGCCGTACGCATCGCCGGCATTCGCCGCGACGCCGTCCAGGACGAACTGTACGCCGGTGTTCGGGCCGCTGCGGCGCACCGTTACCGCCACGAAGTGCCATGCGGCATCGGCCGGCAGCAGTCGGCCGTTCGTGCCGACGCCCGAGCCGTTGCGGTTCGTGTAGATCGCCGATCGGCCGGCGGCATCGACGATCTGAAGCCCCAGGAAGCCGCTGTCGAAGTAGAACGCATAGCCCGCTCCCCCGGCGCCGCTGCGCTTCTCCGCCAGCGCGATCTTGCCCGTCCGCGCGATGGCCACCCGCGAGGTCCCGAGCGGCAGTCGGATGAAGGCATCGATCGTCCAGTCCGATGTACCGATGTCCAACGCCGCCGCCGGCGCGTTCACCTCGCTCCACTGCGCGTTCTTGCCGAACGCCCGACCCAAACCGCGGTTGCCCGGCGCCACGCCCGGCAGGCCGACATGCCGCGCCGTGTTGCCTCGCACGACATCCGCCGCCGCATCGGACGGCGCATCCTCGTCGAGCGGCCACCAGCCCTTCAGTTCGCTGAAGTCCCCATAACACGCACTCTGCGCGCCGGCGAAGGGCGCGCGCCCCCGCAACGCGCCGGCCGAGCCGACGACGACGGCGCCGAGGAAGAGCACGCACGCGACGGCCCAACGGCCGTGCGCGAGCGAAGTCGAAGAGGGGGGCAGCGACGAGCGTTCCATGGCGCGTTCCTTGTTGCACGGACCGCCCTTGCCGGAGGAACCGCGTCGTGGCGGCAGACAGTCCGGTGCAGAAGGTAGCGGACAACGGCGCGGCAGGGTCTTAACATCCGATTAACCACATGGACCGACCGCACGGACGCGGATCACCTCGGCTATCATCCCCGCCGATGTCCCCACCCCCCTACCTCATCGGCCTCACCGGCGACGTCGGCGCCGGTAAGTCCACCGTCCGCCGTTGGCTCGAGGCCAAGGGCGCCGCGGCGCTCGACGCGGACGCGGTGGTCCACGCGCTGCTCGGCGCCGGCGGAGAGGCGCGCCGGGCGGTCATGGACCGCTTCGGCGATGCGGTCGGCGCGCCGGATGGAGGGATCGACCGCGCGGCGCTGGCGCGCGTCGTGTTCGGCGATGCGGCGGCCCTGGTCGACCTCGAGACGATCCTCCACCCCCTCGTCGGCGCGCGCACGCGGGCTTGGCTGGCGTCATGCGGCGCTGCGGTGGCGGTCGTCGAGGCCGTGAAGCTGATCGAGGGGGGACTGGCGGCGGATTGCGACGCCGTGTGGCTTGTCCTCGCCGCGTCGCGTCGACGGGCCGAGCGCGTCCGCGTGCGCGGCTGGGACGCGGCCGAGACGGCGCGTCGGATGGCGGCAGCCACCCCACTCGCGCCGCGCCTTGCGATGGCGACGGAAGTTATCGACAATACGGGCACGCCCGAGGCGACGGCGGCGCAGCTCGAGGCGGCTTGGCGGCGACTCGAGCGGCGCCGGGCGGCGGTCGGGAAGCGCCCGACCGCCGATGCGTGACTTCGGTCGCGCTTGCGGCGTTTGCGATGATGGTGGGATCGAGCACGGAGCGGGGGCACCGAATGGCATGGATCAACCGACATCCGAACCTGGTCACGTGGGCCGTGCTCTCGATCGGGATGGTTGCGATCGTCGGCTACTCGGCCCGAGGTGTGGACACGCTCGCCGGCCGCCAATGGTTCTGGCTGGCGTTCGCGACGGTCCTCGTGGCCGGACTGTGCGCCTGGATCATCTCGTGGGAGGCGGATGAACCCGACGACGAGGACGACATGCCCGGGGCCGATGCGTCCGAGCGCGGAGGCGACGCGTGAGCGCGCGCGCCAAGCTGCCCGTGCCCGCCGCCTGGCAGTCGGCCGTCGAGCAGGCCATGGCCCACCTCGCCGTTCGCCTCGACGTACCGCGCACGGCTGTAGCGGTCACGCGTGCCGACGACCACGGAGCGGGCTCGCCGGGAGCGCTCGACGTCTGGCTGATGGCGGGCGGCCGCAGCTATCGCTACGTCGTCGGACCGTCCGGGGCGTTGCCGGTGGCTGCTGAACGGTCCGGCACGCCCCAGTCATGACCAGCGTTGGCGCCGCGGACCACATGCAGCGCGCGCCGGACGGACTGCTTCGATTCGACGTGCGGCGTGACTTGGCGGCCGTGATCGAGCTGCTCGAGCTCGGGTTCGGCGACGACCTCGAGGCCCGCGACCGGCGCTGGTTGAAGGACCTTGCCGCGCTGTCCGCCGCCGGCCCGCTGATGAACATGCTCCTCCACGTCATCCCCGGCGCGGTCGACGGCCTCGGCGGCTTCGTGTGGTATGACGCAGGGCGCCTGATCGCCAACGCCAGCCTGCTGCGGGCCGGGCCGGACACCTGGGTCATCGCCAACGTCGTGACGCATCCGAGCTACCGCCGTCAAGGCATCGCCGGCCGACTGATGGACAGCGCGCTCGACGCGGCGCGCGCTCGGGGCGCCCGCCGCATCCAGCTCCAGGTACGCGACACGAACGACGCCGCCAAGACGCTGTACACCGGCCTCGGCTTCGGACCCGTCGGGTCGTCGACGCTCTACCGTCTGCCGTCGTCCGCCGTCCTCGCGCCGACGCCCGAGGAAGGGCGCGCGCGCGCCGGCTCCGGAGCCGCGGAGGCGGCCCCGATCCTCGCCGTCCGGCCGTGGCGCTCGCCGGGCGACGCGCGCACGACGCGCCTGCTTGCGCGCGCCGGCGAGATCGGCCGAGCCGGACCGCCGTCGCTCGTCCGCGGGACGGCGCGCCGCGGACGGTTCAAGGGACGGATGGACGATTGGCTGCACAGCCGCACGCGCCACCGCTTGGCCGTGAGCACGAACGGCGAACACCGTGCGATTGCCGTCGTCGACGCATACGACCACGGCGGCCCGCACAGGCTCGACATCGTCATCGACCCCGCTTGGCGCGGCCGCGTCGAGCTGCAGATCGTCCGCGCCTGCCTCGAGCGCCTCATCGGCGTGCCGCCGGCCGCCGTCGAGACCGACGCCACGGGCCAGGAAGGTCCGCTTCGCGCGGCGCTGGAAGCGGCGGGCTTCGAGCCGGTGCGGACGCTGGAGCGGTTGGAGCTGTGGTTGGGCGGACGGTGATCTCTTGGCGGCGTGCCACGCGATGCGAATGATGGGCACGGCATGCAGTGCCCCTACCGTCCGTTAACCGGACGTTGGTCTAACCCGACGTTGGTCTAACCCGACGTTGGTCTAACCCGACGTTGGGCGCCCGCTGATTCCCCCCCGCAGTTCGCCCAGCACCTCGGCCGCCCGCCCGGCGCGGATCGCGCCCTCCGCCACGAGCACCATCGCGACGGCCTCGGCCTCGTGCGTTTCGGCGCCGGCCGACAGGGCGAGCTGGCGTGCGTGCAGCGCCATGTGGCCGTCCTGGATGCCCTCGCACACGAGCGCTCGCAGTGCCGACAGGTTCTGGGCCAGGCCGACGGCGGCGATGACCCGCGCCAAGCCTTGCGCGGATTCGGCGCCGATGATCTTCAGGCCGAGCGCCGCCTGCGGATGCGCCCGCGTACCGCCGCCCACGATCCCCACGGCCAAGGGCAGCTCGAGCGAACCCTCCAGATCGCCGCTCGCGTCGAGGTGCCAGTCCGTCAGGCTGCCGTAGCGGCCGTCGCGCGCGGCAAAGGCATGCGCGCCCGCTTCGACGCCGCGCCAGTCGTTGCCCGTGGCGATGACGACCGGATCGATGCCGTTCAGGATACCCTTGTTGTGCGTTGCCGCACGCCACGGGTCGACGACCGCCAGCGCGTTCGCCTCGACGATCCGCTGTGCCACCTCGTGCCCATCGCGTCCGTCGCGCGCCAGCGCCGCGGCCGGGATCCGGCAGCGAGCGGTGGCGCGGCGCTCGGTGGCCAGGTTGGAGAGGATGCGCAGCAGAACGCGCCCGCCGGTGACCTCGGCCAGCAGCGGAGCGACGGCCTCGCACGCGGTGTTGACGGCGTTGGCGCCCATCGCGTCGCGCGTGTCGTAATGGATGTGCACGACGAGCATCGGCCCGACCGGCGTGTCTCGGAACGGCCGGACGACGAGGTCCTTCGCGCCGCCGCCGAGCCGCGGCAGCGTCTCGCTCTGGCGATGGGCGACATCGAGGATCCCGTCGCGAGCGGCCAGAATCCGCGCCGCGGCTCGATCGAGGTCGTCGTCCGGCAGGTCCAGCAACTGAACCTGGCCGATCATCACCGGAGCGTCGGCGGATGTCGTGAAGCCGCCGCCGGCGCGGGCGAGAAGCGCCCCAAAGCTGGCGGCCGCCACGACGGACGGTTCCTCGACGGCCATCGGCACGAGCACATCGCGCCCATCGATGCGGAAGTTCGTCGCGATGCCGAGCGGCAGGCCGAACACGCCGGCGGCGTTCTCGATCATCGCGTCGGCCCGCTCCAGCGTGAGCGCGCCCGTGCCCCCGAGCAGCGCCGTCTCGGCCTCGTCCAAGCCGGCCCAGCGCACCAGTACCGCCTGACGGGCCCGCGCCGAAAGCCGATGGAAGCCGGGCAGGCGGCTGGAGCGATCCTCGATGGCCCGCTCGAGGCTGGCGGTCGTCGGATTGGGCGGCGTGGACAGCGTCGCGGCCGGCGCGCGCGTCGACACGGTCGTGGTCGTCATCGTTCGGCGTTGGGCGGTCGGTCGAGCCAAATGCAGCGTCATCGTGCGGATCCCCTTCGTGCACCGTCCGCCGGCCCACTCGGGTGGCCGACGAGGCGGGTCGCACGACATTGTCGCTGCATCGCCCTGCCAAAACCTGTCAACCGCTCTCCGACGCCCGCCAGCCTGCGGCTCCCCTACTCCTTGACGATCGGGATCTCGTTGCCGCGCTGGTACCGGACGTTGGCCGTGCGGATGGCATAGAGGTCCAGGTTGCCCGAGCGGTCATCGCTGTAGAGCAGCAGGCCGTTCACCAGGATCGGCCACGACTGGTTGGCCGGCGGGACGCGGATGCCGAACGACGGGCCGCGCGTGCGGTTGTTGTCGTACACCTGCAGGCCGACGATATCGTTGGCCGTGGCCGGGTCGTACACGTTCCAGACCAGGCCGCCCGAGCCGTAGTTCGGGTTGAAGTCATCGTCCTCGGTGCCGGCCAGCCGCTCGTCCGTTCCGTTCGGCAACCCGTTGCGCAGTCGGATCGTGTAGATCTCGGTCGTCTCGCCGCGGTCGTCCACCCAGGCGACGGCGGCGCCGTTCGTCGTCGGGTCGGTGGCGTTCCATGTCTCGCCGGCGAACACCTGGAACGGCTTGCCGTTCGGGATCGCGTTGAACCGGATCTTGCGGGCCATGATGCGGTCGAGGTCCCGCTGGTTGTCGTCGTACACCAGGATATAGCCGACCGTGTCGTGCTCCGACGCCTGTATCGCGATATCCGGATGCTGCTGATCGCCGGGCCCGCTGACGAGCACTTTGGGCGCGCCGACCGAGTAGCCGGCCGGGCTGACGCGGACCCCGAAGATGTCCCAGCCGTTCTCGTCGCCGGTAAACTCCGACCAGACGAGCAGCAACTCGAGCTGCGGGCCGTTCCAGACCAGGTCGGGGTCGACCCGCTCGCCATGCGGTTCGCTGTTGCGGCCCGGCCCCTGCACCTCGCGCACGACGGCGATGCCCTGGCGATCCGGTCCGCCGTTCGGCAGACCGTTGCCGAACAACCGCTTGCCGTACAACTCGCCGCCGCTGCCGCGGTCCTCGATCCAGACGGCAAAGTAGTCGTCGAGTTCGGCCGCCGCGTCCGTCATGTAGGCCAGCGTCGGCATCTTCTGGTCGCGCGGCGGTGACGCCGCACGGACTGCAGGCTGCGTGCCGCCGACGATGAGCGTGCTGCAAAGCACGACGGCGGCGGTAGCGGCCCGGCGGAACCCGAGCGAGAGGTCCATGTTCGACTCCTTGGGCACGCGACGCATCGCGCATCATGGCGTGCGTATTATATCGGCGCACGGCGATGACAGGATACGCCCGCGCCATGCGGATCGCGAGGTGGAACGATTCGGTCACCTCGCGGGTCTAGACCTTCAACCGCCGCCGCTCGCCACCGACCCGCACCGCACTTCCATCATTGTCCGACCTCGGAGCGATCGCCGCCCGGGTCGACGCCGGGCGGCGGCGGTGCTAATCTTGAACCGGGAGCAGTTCGAAAGCCGTTTCATTCGGAGAGTCTTGCAAGCTGCTCGTCGACGCCGCGCAGATCAGGAGTGCCCGATGACCATCTACATCAATCCTCGCACCGCACCGTCACGTCGAACCCTGTTCCGGTTCGCCGCTGCCTTTGCCGTGTGCACCGCTCTCGGCTTCGCGGTGCAGAACGCTTCCGCCGCTCGCCAGCCGGCGCCCGTGCCGATCGCGGGCGCGTGGTGCGGCATCACCGACAGCGGCGGCTCGATCCGCTTCGACGTCTCGGCGGACGGTCGCTACATCGGCGGGATCACCGTCAACCACGGCACCGGCAGCGGCATCTCCGGGAACGAGGGCATCTCGAACTCGTCCACCGGCGTCGCCGACGGGATGTGGATCTTCCGGCGCGACCGCGAGGAGGTCCGTTGCGACAACCGCGGCGACCGCCGCCCGACGGACCCGCCGCACGGCCGCAACCCGATCCGGTGCAACCGTCCGCCCTGCCTGCCGGCCAACTGCGACACCCTCCGCGTGAACGAGATCATGATCCGCGGCTTCTTCGACGCATCCGACGCGGCACACGGGAACTACACGTTCCTGGCGGGCAGCGGCAATCGGCGCCTCGTCGGGCGGTACACCGCCTGGCCGATGGCGGTGGCGCCCTGCTTGCGATAGTGGTCGACGGAGTGCACGCTTCCGGCGCAATCGATTGATCTCACGACAGGGGCACGGCCGAGACGCCGTGCCCCTGTCGCTTTGTTGGCGCAGCGGATGCACCGATGTGCGTGCGCTGGCTTGCTTGCGTCGCGGTCCGTTGCGTACATTGGACGCCGTCGAACCGCGCGAGGAGCACCGCCGATGCCGTCCCCGTTACGTGCCCGCCGCCTTGTGCTCGTCGTATTGGCCGTCGTCACCGCAAGCGCCGCCCCGCAAGGTGCCTTGCGCGCTCGCGCCCAGGGCCTGACGCCCTACGTCCTCGTCGACCAGTGGCCGCGCGATGTGGGCGCGCCTACGCCCCTCATCGGCGATCCCCAGGGCCTCGACGTCGACGCCGACGACCGCGTCTTCGTCAGCGACCGGACGGCCGGCGGCGTCGTCACGCTGCTGCCGAACGGCATCCTGCTGCCGCCCTTCGGGGCGACGGGCAGCGGCCCGGAGCGGCTGGCGTCACCGGGACGGCTGGCGATCGACCAGATGCGCGAGCGCCTGTACGTGCTCGACCGCGGGACGGACCGCGTCGTCGCGTTCGACCTCGAGGGCGTGTTCCAGACGGCGTGGTCCGCCGCCGCGGTGGCGATCGCCGTCGGGCCGGACGGCACGGTGTACGCTGCGGGCAGCGCCGCCGACGAGGTCACGGCCTTCGCGGCGGACGGCTCGCTGCGCTGGCGGTTCGGTTCGACCGGCACCGAAAACGGCCGGTTCGTGCACCCGGTGGATGTCGGCGTGGACGCCGCCGGCAAGGTCGTCGCCGTGAGCGACCTCGACGGCTACCGGGTGCAGCTCTTCGATCTCGAGGCCGGTGGCCTGAAGTTCCGCCGGTCGATCGACCTCGACCTACAGCGATACAACGAGTATCGGGTACGGACGGCGATGCCGATCTACATGCGCTGCCACGCCGGCGTCGTCCAGCCGCTCGGCGAGGACGCGGTCTGGGTCGGCGACGGCACCGGCGCGTGCATCATCGAGGCCGACGGCTGGCACTACACGATCGCCGCGATCGCCGCCGCGACGAGCATCTGCAAGTACTTCGTGCGGCTGCCACGCCTGCGGCCGGCGACGGGCCAGTACGCGGCGCTGGCGACGTACAACCCCAACGTCGGGCCGTGCCGGAAGGGTGGCAACGTCACGTACACCAAGGATACGCGGCTCGAAGCCTCGCCGGCGGTTGTGTGGTATCGCGATGCCGATCTTCGACAGTTCGAGTCGTACACGCTGGTGACCAATGACCTGCCGCCGGACCGCCTCCTCGGGCCGCAGCGCATCGACATTCCGGTGCCGGGCGTGGTGTTCGTGCAGGACGACAGCGCGTACTCGCACGCGTTCGGCCTGGACGGCTCGTTCAAGGCGGCGACGCCGAAGCGCGACATCTGGCAGAACGGCCGGCCGGCGCGCACCTGGATCGACCTCGCGGCCGGCAGCCCGGTCGACGGCGAGGCGTTCGGCTACTACCGGCGGGAGATCCGAACCTCATTCGGAGCCGGCCAGCCCTGGTTCTACTCCGAACGCGAGCACGGCATCGATCGCTATCGCGGCACGCCGCAGCGAATCCACGAGCGCTCCGTCGACGTGATCGAATCCGTGTGGCCGGACCCCCGGCCGTGGTCGCTGGACTCGCCGGAGTCCGTCGAGCAGAACAATCCGCAGGGCAACAAGGGGTACCTCACCACGGTGGATCTGGCCTACAACCGGACGATCGACGAGCTCGACATCCTCGTGAGCGAACAGGCAACCTCCGGCGTCGACGAGGAGCCGCGGATCGCCGCGATGCGCAGCGACGGCACGGGACGGCTGCGCAACTGGACGCTTGCCGGCTTCGCGATCGGCTCGGCGCAGATCAACCCGTACGTCGACCTCGACGTCGGCCCGGACGGACGGATCTATGCGCTCGACGATCTGAGCGATCTCGTCGTGACGCTCGACCACGACGGCGCGCCGGGCGCGGTCGTGGCCGTGTCGGCCGACGCGAAGGCGGTGGCCGGCGGTCCGGACGGCACCCTTTTCACCCTCGGTGACAGCGGCTACGTGGAGCGGCGCAACCTGACGGACAGCATGCTGACCGCTCGGTTCGACGGGCGCCCCCTGCCCGGCGCCGATCCGATCACGCTGACCAGCCTGGAGGTCGATGACGCCGGCCAGGTCTACGTGGCCGATCGCCTGTCGAGCATCGTCTCGGTGTTCGCGCCCGGCGACGCAAGCGATGCCGTGCCGAGCGATGCCTCGTGCAAGGTGCACGCTGCCAAGACGGCCGCACCGTCACGCATCGTCCTCGGCGGATCCGCCGACGTCGTGTTTACCCTCGGCGGAACGTGCGGCACCGGCGAGCCGCCGACCGATGTCGTGCTCGTCGTGGCGGGGCTCGGACGCGACATGTCTGAGTCGCGAGAGGCGATCAGGGCGGCTCGCGTCGGGACGATGAAGTACCTCCATCACGTGCTCGACCAAGTGGCACGGCTGGATCTCGGCCGGCATCGCGTCGGTCTCGTGAAGATCCTGCCGATTGCCGCGCCAAAGTTGCCGTTGACCCACGACCGCGACGATCTGATGTCCGCCATCCGGCGACTCGACAGCGACCGTCACGCCGGCTACCCACGCAGCGACATGTTCGCGGCCCTCAAACAGGCCGGGAAGTTGTTCGACCACGCGGACGGGCGCCGCCACGTGATCCTGTTCGTCGACGGCGGCGGCTGTTACGAAGAGGACGCGGCGAAGTGCGAGGAGGCCGCCGCCGAGCTGGACGCCGCCGGGGTTCGGCTGGTCATCGCTCCGCCGAGCCGTCGTCCCGACACCTGGGTGGGGGGCTCGTCCAGCGGCTACATGCTGGCCTCCAGTTCGGACGACATCATCCCGTACGGCCAGAGCGCCTACTCGCGCCTCGTCCAGACGATCATCCCCGCGGCGCTAGGCACAAACCTCGTCCTGACCGACACGCTCCCGTCCAACATGGTCCTCGTCCCCGGCAGTCCGCAGCCCGCCGGCGCCGCCGTCGCCGGAGACGACATCGCGTGGTCGCAGCCCGAGCTGCCCTTCGGCCCGACCGTGTTCCGCCTGCAGGTTCGGCCCCAGCAAGTCGGCCACTGGCCCACAAACGCACGCGCCGTGGCCCGGTTCACGGACGCCTGGGGCAAGCCGCAGGAGGTTGTCTTCCCGATCCCCGAAATCGACGTCATCGCCGGCCCGTCGCCGACGCCGCAGCCGACGGCCACAGCGCGCGCGACGGACGAGCCGACGCCGGTGGCGCCAACGACCCCGGCGAGCGATGGGACGCCGGGCGGAGTGACGGTGGGGCGCGTCTACCTGCCGATCGCGCGGTGCGAACGGTGACCCTGACGCAGGGCAATCCCGTCCTCCAACCCGTGATTCTCCCCCTCCCCCAAATTTGGGGGAGGGGGTCGGGAGGTGAGGGCCGCAGGCCGTTCGTCCCCGCAACGGCCGACCGCCCCATCTAGCGCCGCAGCGCCCCCAGCGACGACCCTGCCCGCATCACCTGCCCCGGCAAGTGCACCCCGATCCGCGGCTCGAACGCGCGCGCCGCCACGATCAGCCCTTCCAGGTCGATCCCGGTCGAGATCCCAACGCCGCTGAGCATGTGGACGGTGTCCTCGCTGCAGATGTTGCCCGTGGCCCCCGGCGCGAAGGGACAGCCGCCGAGGCCGCCGATCGACGCGTCGGCGATCGCCACGCCGGCGTGCAGCGCGGCCATCAGGTTGGCGGCGCCGGAGCCGCGCGTGTTGTGCAGGTGGACGGCCAGCGGCAGCGCGGGCACGCGCAGGGCGAGCGCGCGGAACAGGCGATAGACCTGCGTCGGCACGGCCATCCCCGTGGTGTCGCCCAGGCAGATCTCGCCCGCGCCCAGCGCCGCGCAGCGTTCGGCGATGTCCAAAACGCGCTCCGGCGGGACGTAGCCCTCGAACGGGCAGCCGAAGGCCGTCGAGATCGTCGCCCGCAGCGGCAGGCCCGCGGATCGCGCCAGCGCGGCGGATTCGCCGAGGGCGTCGAGCGACTCGGCGATCGACTGGCGCAGGTTGCGCTGGTTCTGCGACTCGGTGGCCGACAGGACGAAGTTGAGCGCGTCGATGCCGCCGCACGCGAGCGCGCGCTCGACGCCGCGCACGTTCGGCACGAGGCCGACGATCTGCGCCGTGCCCTTGTCGATGCCCGCCATCACGGCTTCCGCATCGGCCATCTGCGGCACGGCGTGCGGGTGGACGAAGCTGACGGCCTCGATCCGCCGGAAGCCGAGCGTGCACAGCCGGTTGATGAGGTCGATCTTCACCGCCGCCGGCACGACGCTCGCGATGTTCTGCAGCCCGTCCCGCGGGCCGACCTCGAAGACCTCGACGTGCGTTGGAAGGTCGCAGGGTGCCGGGACGGCCGACAGCGCTGCGCGCTCCGCGGGCGACAGCTGCGCGACCGGTTCGATGCTAGACGGCGGCATCATATCGTCGCCGTCGCCGTCGCCGTCGCCGCGGCGATAGGCTCCATCGCGAGCAGCGCCGTGCCCGGCTGCACCGCATCGCCCTTGTTGCAGTGCACGGCCGTCACGACGCCGGCGAACGGCGCCTGGATGGCCACGACCATCTTCATCGACTCGAGCAGGATCAGCTTCTGCCCGTCGGCCACGGTGTCGCCCGGCGCCACGAGGACGTCGAGGACCACCGACGGGATCACCGCCGCAAGCCCCGCCGCGTCCGCCACATGGCGCGCGGCGCCGCCGGCGACGACGCGGCGGTAGCGCACCGTCCGTCCGGCCGTCCAGACCTGTCGATCCGTGCCATGCGCCGTCCCGGCCAGCGGGATCCGGCGCGCCTCGTCGGCCGCGTCGACGAGCGTCCAGGTGCCGTCGCGCTCCGGGCGGACGATGTAGGCGGTGGACGGCGCGTCGTCCGGCACGGCGGGCGGCGCCGTGGTCGTTGCGCCGTCGCTGGCAATGATCGGCCCGAGCCGGACGACGATCCGCCCGTCGCGGCGCGTGACCTCGGCCGCGCGCTCGGCGCCGCCGATCCGGAGCGTCACCTTCATCGGCCCGCCTCCCGGACGTTGCGCCAGCCGCCGAGGCGGGTCCACGGATCGTTCGCTGCGGTCGCGATGCCGTCGCCGGTCGCCGCACCACCGGTCGTTCCGACGCCGTCCGAGCCCGCGGCTCCGGCCGCGCCGAGCAGCTCGAACGCCGCCGCCGCCAGCCAGGCGTTGTCGTCGTTGGCGATGAGCGCGCCGGGCCACGCGGGCAGGTGCTCGTCGAGGAACCGCGTGTGGACGTCGCCCGCGCGGAACGCGGTGTGGCCGACGATCGCCTGCAGATAGTCGATGTTCGTCGCCACGCCGAGAACGACGGTGTCGCGGAGCGCGCGCTGCAGCCGCGCCAGCGCCTCGGACCGGTCGGCGCCGGACGCGATGACCTTGGCGATCATCGCATCGTAGTGCGGCGTGATCTCGCTGCCCGCGGCCACGCCGTCGTCAACGCGGATGCCGGGGCCGGATGGAGGTCGGTAGGCCGCCAGGCGGCCGATGGACGGCAGGAAGCCGGCCGCCGGGTCCTCGGCGTACAGCCGCGCCTCGAACGCATGCCCGCGCAGCGTCACGTCGGCTTGGTCGATGGACAGCGGCTCGCCGCCGGCCAGCCGGAGCTGCCAGGCCGCCAGGTCGAGGCCGGTCACGAGCTCGCTCACCGGGTGCTCGACCTGGAGGCGGGTGTTCATCTCCAGGAAGTAGAAGCCGCCCGGCGGCTCGGCCGTCGGGTCGACGAGGAACTCGACCGTGCCGGCGGAGCGGTAGTCGACGGCCATCGCGAGCTTGGCGGCCGCGGCCGTGATCGCCGCGCGCTGGGCCGGGTCAAGACCAGGGGCCGGCGCTTCCTCGATGATCTTCTGGTAGCGGCGTTGGATCGAGCAGTCGCGCTCGAAGAGGTGGATCACCTTGCCGCGGCCGTCGCCGAGGACCTGGACCTCGACGTGCCGGGCGAGCGGGAAGTAGCGCTCGAGGAGCACGGTGTCGTCGCCGAACGCCGACAGCGCCTCCGCCTTGGCCGCGGCCAGCGCGTCGCCGAACGATGCGGCGTCGTCGACGCGCCGCATCCCCCGGCCGCCGCCGCCGGCCGAGGCCTTGATGAGGACCGGGAAGCCGATCCCGGCGGCCGCCGCGGCGAGGTCGTCGTCGCCGAGCCCGACGCCGCTCACGCCCGGCACCGTCGGCACGCCCACCGACCGCGCCAGCTCGACCGCCGGCACCTTGCCGCCCATGCGGCGCATCGCATCGGCGGTCGGGCCCACGAAGGCGATCCCGGCGGCCTCGCACGCTTCGGCGAACGACGGCCGCTCGGACAGAAACCCGTAGCCCGGGTGGATCGCGTCCGCGCCGACACGCCGCGCGGCGTCCAGGATGAGGTCGGCGCGCAGGTACGTCTCGGTGGCGGTCGAACCGGCGAGCGGCACGACGACGTCGGCAGCCTGGTGCCAGACCGCGTCCCGGTCCGCGTCGGACGCGACGCACGCCGCGCGCAAGCCGAGCTGGTGCGCGGCGTGGACGATCCGCCGGGCGATCTCGCCGCGGTTCGCGATCAGGACGGTGCGGAGCGGGCGGTCAGGCATCGCCGTCCTCGACCCAGCGCGGCGGCCGGCGCTCGAGGAACGCCGCCATGCCCTCCTGTCCCTCGGCCGAGGCGCGGCGGTCGGCGATGATGTGCGCCGTGCGCTCGCGCGCGCCGGCCGGATCGTTCCAGACCGCCCAGATCAACCGCTTGACGGTCGCCTGCGCCTCGGGCCCGGCGACGCGCAGCGCGGCGATCCGCTCGGCGACCGCCGCGTCGAGGAGGGCGGCCGGGACGACACGGCTGACGAGTCCGATCGCGCAAGCCCGCTCGGCATCGAACACCTCCGCGGTCAGGAACAGCTCGCGCGCCGCAGCCACGCCGATCCGCGGCAGGACGAACGGCGAGATGACGGCCGGGACGATGCCGAGCTTGGCCTCGGACAGCGCGAACTTGGCGTCCTCGGCCGCCACCGCGATGTCGCACGCCGCCACGAGCCCGACGCCGCCGCCCATGCACGCCCCGTGGACGCGGGCGACGACGGGCTTCGGGCAGTCCCGGATGGCGGCCAGCATGTCGGCCAGCGCGTAGGCGCCGGCGACGTTCGCGTCGCGGCCCTGGTGCGCGATCGCGCGCATGTAGGTCAGGTCGGCGCCGGCTGAAAAGTGCTTGCCGGCACCGCGCAGGACGACGAACCGCACCGCAGCATCGGACCCGAGGTGCACGAACGCATGCGTCAGCTCGAAGATCGTCTGGTCGGACAGCGCGTTGTGGACATCGGGGCGGTCGACGACGACCGTCGCGACGTCGCCTTCGAGATCGACGCGGATGTGCTGAAAGGGCGCGTCGATCATCGCGCCGCCCCGCGCGCATCGATCGTCCGCAGCGTCCGTGCCTTCGGGGCGGCCCCGCGCGGTCGCACGGCGATCACATCCGGAAGACGCCGTAGCCGCCGTCCGGCCGCGGCGCGTTCAGCGTGGCGGACAGCGCCAGCCCGAGCACGGCGTGCGTGTCGACGGGGTCGATGATCCCGTCGTCCCAGAGCCGGGCGGTGGCGTAGTACGGACTGCCTTCGACGGCGTACTTGTCGAGGATCGGCTGCTTGAACGCGGCTTCCTGATCGGGCGGCAGCGGGTCGCGCCCGTCCTGGTTGACCGTCCAGAGCACGGTGGCGGCCTGCTCGCCGCCCATGACGCTGATCCGGCTGTTCGGCCACGTGAACAGGAAGCGCGGGTCGTAGCCGCGGCCGACCATGGCGTAATTTCCGGCGCCGTGCGAGACGCCGATGAAGACCGTCAGCCGCGGGACGGGCACGGTGCTGACGGCCGTGACCATCTTGGCGCCGTCCTTGGCGATACCGCCCGTCTCGTACGCCCGCCCGACCATGAAGCCGGCGATGTTCTGCAGGAAGACGAGCGGCGTGCCGCGCTGCCCGCACAGTTGGACGAAGTGCGCCACCTTGGTGGCCGCCTCGCTGAACAGCAGCCCGTTGTTGGCGACGATCCCGACCGGCATCCCCCAGATGTGGGCGAAGCCGCACACGACCGTCGGGCCGTAGCGCGCCTTGAACTCGTCGAACCGCGAGCCGTCGACGACGCGCGCGATCACCTCGCGGACGTCGTAGCTGACCCGAGCGTCGGAGGGGACGATGCCGTACAGCTCGGCCGGATCGTACAGCGGCGGCTCGGGCGATTGCCGCTCCACGGCGTACGGCGGCGGCCGGCGGTTCAGGTTGCCGACGACGCTGCGCACGAGCTCGAGCGCGTGCGGCTCGTCCTCGGCGAAGTGGTCCGCCACACCCGACAGGCGCGTGTGGACGTCCGCGCCGCCCAGGTCCTCGGCGCTGACGACCTCGCCGGTGGCGGCCTTCACGAGCGGCGGGCCGCCGAGGAAGATCGTGCCGTTGCCCTTGACGATGATCGCCTCGTCGCTCATCGCCGGCACGTAGGCGCCGCCGGCCGTGCAGCTGCCGAGGACGGCGGCGATCTGCGGAATGCCGAGGGCGCTCATCCGGGCTTGGTTGTAGAAGATCCGACCGAAGTGCTCGCGGTCCGGGAAGACCTCGTCCTGGCGCGGCAGGAACGCCCCGCCCGAGTCGACGAGATAGATGCACGGCAAATGGTTCTCGCGGGCCACATCCTGCGCCCGGACGTGCTTCTTCACGGTCAGCGGGTAGTACGTCCCCCCCTTGACCGTCGGGTCGTTGGCCACGATCAGGCACTCCCGCCCGTGCACCCGCCCGACGCCCGTGACGATGCCGGCGCCGGGCGACTCGTCGTCGTACACGCCCCACGCGGCCAGCGGCGAGAGCTCGAGGAACGGCGTGTCCGGATCGAGCACTGCCTCGATCCGTTCTCGGACGGGCAGCTTGCCGCGCTCGCGGCTGAGCGCCACGACCCGCGGGTTGCGGTCCGCGGCGACGCGGGCCTGGCGCGCGTGCAGCTCGGCCGCGAGCGCGCGGTTGTGCGCGTCGTTGGCCTTGAACTCGGGCGACGAGGGCTGGGCGTGCGAGTGGAGGGCAGGCATGGGGCGGGATGATAAGGGCGGGGCGGGGGCGGGGCAAGGGAGTCGCGACCCTACCTTCGGTTGGCGCGGGCTTGCTCGCGGAAGATCACCGTGATTTGCGCGCGGATCCCCAGCCATCGGCGCGCGGATCACGGGGATCTTGCCGACGTCTCGCCCATCGACCTCACGGGGTGTTCGCCGGCCGCTCACCATCCGGCGGCAGGTCGCGCGGCGCAAGCCGGCCGGCCCGCCGCAGCGCATCCCGCAGCACATACTCGATCTGCCCGTTCAGGCTGCGCAGCTCGTCGTCCGCCCAGCGCTGGAGCGCGGCGAACAGCGCCGGGTCCATGCGCAGCGGGAAGGTCTTTCGTTCAGCCATCGTCAGCGCCTCCTGGAGTGTCGGCGTCGCGGGCGACGAGCATCGCACGGTCGTTCGGCCTACGGCCCTCACCCCCCGGCCCCCTCCCGAACCCCACCGCGCTTTCGGCGCGGCGGGGACCCCATCGAACAGTCTGGGGGAGGGGGAGGATCACGGGTTGAAGGGAGGGACGATGCGGCGCATCGTTCAGCCCACCCTTCTAGTTGTGCAGCGTCCCCGTGTTCACGACCGGCTGCGCATGCCGGTCGCTGCACAGCACCACCAGGAGATTGCTGACCATCGCCGCCTTGCGCTCGTCGTCCAGCTCGACGATCTTGCCCTTGGAGAGCATCTCGAGCGCGTGCTCCACCATCCCGACCGCGCCCTCGACGATCTTGTAGCGCGCGGCCACGATCGCGCTGGCCTGCTGGCGCTGCAGCATGGCGGCGGCGATCTCCTGTGCGTAGGCCAGGTGGCTGATCCGGGCTTCGATCACCTCGACGCCGGCCTTGCCGAGGCGCTCCTGGATCTCGTCCTTGAGCTTCTCGGAGACCTCGGCCGTGTTGCCGGACAGCGACTGCTGGCTGGAGTCGTGCGCATCGTACGGGTAGCCCGTGGCCAGGCTGCGCAGCGCCGACTCGCTCTGCACGCCGACGTAGTTCTTGTAGTCGTCCACCTCGAACATCGCCTCGGCGGTGTCGACGACGCGCCAGACGACGACGGCGGCGATCTCGATCGGGTTGCTGTGGTTGTCGTTCACCTTGAGCTTGGGGGTCTCGAAGTTCCGAACCCGGACCGAGACCTTGCGCTTGCCGTAGAACGGGTTCGCCCACCGCAGGCCGGGCTCGCGGGCCGTGCCGACGTAGCGGCCGAAGAGCTGCAGCACCTGCGCTTCGTTCGGGGCGACCATGAAGAAGCCGCCGAGCATGATGCACTCGACGATAACGGCGGCCGTGAGGATCAAACCAACGACGATCTGACCGCCGCTGAACGCCCAGATCATCGCCAATCCCGTCAGGATGATGGCCAAGGGCAACGCGACGAGCATGGGGATCCCGGCAAGGGGCGTGCGGCGAATCTCGCGGATCATCGAAGACCTCCTGTGTGCAAGAGCGGGCTATCAACATGATATCACTACGATGGCAATTCACGCGGGGTTGCGGGGACGGCGGCGGATCGATGGGCGGGCGTCTGGCCGATCGCTTGCAGGGCGAACGCTTGCCGCGGAGCGGTGGCGCGGCGATACTCCGCCGGTCGCTTCGTCGACCGTCGTTGCTTCGAATGGGGGTGTGTTCGTGGATCGGTGGTCGCTACTCGAAGCCCGAACCGATAGGGCCGCCACGATCGCGGCGGTGGCCGTACTTCCGCTGATGGCGATGGAGATCCTGGCGGAAGCGCCCCCCTGGGTCACCGCGACCGTCGTCTTGAACTGGACGACTTGGCTAGTGTTCGTAGTTGATGTCGTTGCAAAGTTGGGCGCGTTTCGTACTCGCTGGTTGCGCCGCCCGTCCGCTTGGCTGGCGATCGGCATCGTAGTAGTCAGCGTGCCCGTGCTGCCAACCGGCTTCGCTGCAGCCCGCCTCGCGCGTACGGCCCGGCTTGGGCGCCTCGCTCGAATCGGCAGGCTGGGACGTTTCGCAAGGCTCGCGTTCGCGGCCGGTCGAGCGCGGCAAGGCTTTGACCGGCTCGTTCGACTCGAGGCGTTGCCTTTTGTGACGCTAGCCACGATCGGTGTGGTCACGGTCGGCGGTGCGGCGCTCTACTTGGTGGAGCTGCAGCCCGAGGGCCAGTTCCGACTCGGTGACGCCTTGTGGTGGGCGATAACAACCGTAACCACCGTTGGGTACGGCGATATCGTGCCGAGGTCCACTGCCGGCCGCCTCGTCGGTGCGGCGGTCATGGTGCTTGGAATCGCTTACACATCGTTGTTGACCGCGGAGCTGGCCGCGTACTTGAGCAAGCGCAGCCAGCGGAGCGAGGAGGACACGGTTCTGGGACGGCTGGATGCGCTCGCGGACGAAGTACGAATGCTTCGGGAGTCACTGCTGCTGCCGCGGGTTAGCGGTGCCGGTTCCGGCGCACCAAGTGACGATGCCATGGGTCCTGATCTACCCGCTGGACCCGCGGACTCCAAGTGACAAACGCCTCCCCGCCCCCCCTCGCCCACGCCGCCGCCCCCGCCAAGGTCATCCTCCTCGGCGAGCATGCCGTCGTCTATGGTCACCCCGCGCTCGCCGCGCCGATCACCGCCGTCGGCGTCGAGGCGACGGTGTGGCCGGGCGACGGCGCGGGGCTGTCCATCGCCTCGCGGTGGCCGGACGGGTGGACGGACGTCGACGTGGCGCTGGCGGGCGATGGCGTGCCGATGGCGGCGGCCGTTCGGGCCACCTTCGCTCGACTGAACGTCGAGGACCTGCCGAGCTGGCGAATCACGGTGCAGAGCACGATCCCGCCGGGGCGCGGCATGGGGTCGAGCGCGGCCGTGGCCGTGGCGCTCGTCCGCGCCGTCGCCGCTGCCGCCGGCATCGTGCTGGACGACGCGGCGGTGTCCGAGCTCGCGATGGAGAGCGAGCGGATCGTCCACGGTCGGCCGAGCGGGATCGACAATGCCTGCGTCGCGATCGGGCGGCCGATCTGGTTCGAGGCCGGCGCGATCCGGCGCGCGCCGGTCGGGCGGACGCTCGGGCTCGTCGTGGCCGACAGCGGTCGCTTCAGCAGCACGCGGGCGATGGTCGAGGCGGTGCGCGCCGCGCGGACGGCCGACCCGGCGGGCATCGACGCAGTGCTGTCGGCGTTGGGCGATCTGACGGTCCGCGGCGCGGCGGCGCTGGCCGTGGGCGACGGCGCGGCCCTCGGCCGGGCGATGACCGCAGCGCACGACAGCCTCCGGCGGCTGGGCGTCTCGACGCCGGACCTCGACCGACTGGCGGAAGCGGCAGCTCGGGCCGGGGCGTTCGGCGCGAAGCTGGCGGGCAGCGGAGGCGGTGGTGTGATCGTGGCCGTCTGTCCGCCGCAGGACGCAGCGCGCATCGCCGCGGCTTGCCGGGCGGCCGGCGCGCCGTGGACGTGTGAGGCGCGGCTTGAGGCGGATGGTCCTGCGGCGACGCTGGGCGGCGGATGAGCGACCGTGCGCCCGTCCTCCTCAAGCTCGGTGGTGCGCTCCTTACGGACAAGGACGGCATCGAGTCGGTGCGTTCCGACGTACTGACGCGCGTCGCGGCCGAGGTGGCGGCGTGGCGCGCGGGTGATCCCGACGGCGCACCGCTCGTCATCGCCCACGGCAGCGGCAGCTTCGCCCACGTGGCCGCACGGCGAACGCGCTTTCTCGACCTGCCGGGCGATCCGAATGCGTTTGCCGTGGTGGCGGCGTCCGCGGCCCGGCTGCACCGCCATGTGGTCGATGCGCTGATCGAGGCCGGCCTGCCCGCGGTCGGTGTGCCCGGCGGGGCGCTGGCGACGCTGGACGCCGGCCGGATCGTCGCCGTGCGCGCGGACCTCGTGGGCGAGCTCCTGGCGCTCGGCGTGGTGCCGGTGACGTACGGCGACGCCGCGCTCGATCGCTCGCGGGGCGGCGGGATCGTGTCGACCGAGCCGCTCCTGGTGGCCCTTGCCGAGGCGCTCGACGCGGTGCGCCTGGTGTTCGCGACGGACGTCGACGGCGTGTACGACCGCGACCCGACCGCCGACCCGCACGCACGCCGCTTCGACCGGCTGTCCCCCGGCGACCCGAACCTGGCCGACCTGTCGCTCGGCGGCGCCCGGGCCGGCGCAACGGACGTCACGGGCGGGATGGCCAGCAAGGTCGGGGCGGCGCTGGCACTTGCGGCGCGGCGGCCGGGGGTGACGGTGCGGATCGTGTCCGGGCTGCGCGTGGGGGCGGTCGGGGCGGCGTTGAGGGGTGCGGCGGACGCGGGGGGGACGGTGGTTGGGGGATAGCTTGGTTGTGGTGCCGGCGAGCAGTGTGTTGCGCGCGCGTGGGGGGCGTTGGCGGGGGGGAGGGAGGTGCTGAGCCGGCGGGCGGGGAGGGTTGGGGTCGGGTGGGTTTGGGTTCGTGCATTTTGTTCGCAGGGGCCGCTTGGCCCCTGCACCCCGGCCAGGGGGCGCGGCTGACGTGCCCCCCAAGAACTGGTCCAGCGGATAAGAGGGTCTCGGCCTACACTGGGTAGGAAAGGAGACCTCAGATGCGCAGGCGACGATTTACCGAGGAGCAGATCGTGGCGATCCTCCGGCGGG